>DATMQA010000108.1:0-18764 GCA_035566895.1 Binatia bacterium | reverse complement strand
GGTTCGAATGCTGGCGGAAGAGACTAGGTCTGCACTACAAGGCGTTTTTGAAACGAAATCGGCTGATTTCCACGGAAAACAATGAATTCACCTCGCGAAAATTCTCAAAAACCAGGTCGAGTTGCGAAAGTCAGGCTAGGCAAGAGCGGGCCTCCGCCTTTCCTTTTGCCTGGCCAGAGCCACTAGGTAATGGTTTGGGGGTTGAGGCTTGGGCTTTTCCTGGAGCTTGGAGCTTGGATTTTGGAGTTTCTCTGGTGTTTGGTGTTTGGTGTTTTGATTTGGGGCTTTCGGACAGGACGGAGCATTTTCCACTGCTTTTCGTCTAAGAAACCATGCAGTCAGGTGTCATATCCAGTAACGACACGATGTCCTTGAACGACGCAACCGCCGGAACGGCTGGATGAATTGTGCTTGAGCGCCTAAAGTCGCCACGCATGGCCGTCATGCCACCAGACCCCGCCAGCGTTGGGCCGGAGACGATTGAAGAGCTGTTTGCGGCTCTGGAGTCCCCGCTTTTGAGCTACGCGTTGCGGTTGGCGGGTGACCGGACCCTCGCCGAGGACCTCGTGCAGGAAGCTTTCATGAGACTGCATGCACAGTTTGACGAAGTGCGCGAGCCGCGGCGCTGGCTCTATCGCACCGTGCATAATCTCGCCCTCAACCAGCGGCGCCAGGCCGGCAAGATTGTATCGCTCGACCTCCCCGCGGCTAATGAAGACGCGCCGCGCGCCGAAACGGCCGATCCTCAGCCGTTGCCGGACGAACAAATCGCCCGCTTGGAAGGCATCGGCCTCGTCCGCCTCAGCCTCGAAACCCTCGATGACCGCAGCCGCGAATTGGTCCGGCTCAAATTTAACGAGAACCTGTCTTACAAAGAAATCAGCGCGCGCACCGGGCTGACGATGGGGCATGTCGGTTACCTGCTGCATCATGCCTTGAAAGCGATTGGCGAAGAATTGGCTAAGAATGGAGTTGTGGAATGAAAAGAATCCAAATTCTGCCCGAAGGCGTAGCGCAGATTTTCAATCTGCTGTATCGCAGATTTTTAATCTGCTGGCCGTCCGCCATCTCCGAATCGGGCTTTGATTCGCTCGGCCAGCCGACGGCATGTCGGCGATACAGCAGATTGAAAATCCCCGCTACTTCTCAGTGGCCCTGCGTATGAGCCAAGAAACTCCGACACCCCGCCAGGAACTCGGAGCTCGCGTGACTGCGCTGTTGCTCGGCGAACTGCCGGCCGACCAGGCCGCCGCCCTTCAGCAGGCCATCGCCCGGGACCCTGAATTGGCCAAGCTTTACGAACGCCTCAAACAAACCGTCGCTCTCGTCCGCGAGACCGAGTCCAGCCCGGCCGCCGAGCTCGCCGCCCAACCTGCGCCGTTGGCCCTCGGCGACGACCGCCGCCAAAAACTGCTGGCCCGTTTCAAAACCGTCGCGCCGAAGGAGTTTGCAAAACCGCAAAAGCGTCCTGTGCACTGGGCTCTGCCGATGAGTGCTGCAGCAGTTATTATCGGAGTCATTGGGGTCGCGGTGCTTTTTTACGGGTCATTTCACCAGCGCAATGCGAGCGTAACTGCCGTTGACCAGACGGTTGTTTGGTCGGCTGCGAACGGTGCCCTCGGTAAAGCTCTGGCCGATTTGAGGCCGAAGCTTCTCCCTTTCAAACCAGCTAGAACCCAGACCGACGTTCTTGAAAAGGGTCGGGAGACGACCGAGCTAATGGAGCGGGAGCTCGCTCAGAACTCTTCTCCCGGCACCGCTCAAAATGGTCAGCCCAAGATGGACCTATTTGCTTCCGCCCTCCCTGCGTTTGAGCACGGCCGCAGCGCCATCGTTCTGCCTCACGACGGTGGGGCTGGCGAGGCGCAAGACTCATCGCCCGCAACCAGCGAAATCAGATCCGCACGCCGGGATACCTCCGGTGTGGTGGCCTTGGATGATACGGCGGTTCAAATGGGCTACCCGGCCCAACGCGCGTTAGATTTGGTGTCTCCGCTTCAGTCCGCCTCTTTGCCGCCATCCGAAAGTCTGGTACCAGAGAATCAGAAATCCGAAGCGGGTATCACTGTTCAAGTCCCCTCAGCCGAGGCGATCAATGGCACGAAGGGATTGGCTGCAAACATTACTGGCGGACGCTACTTCTTCTCCGTAACTAGCGGCAAGACCGTGGAATTGAGTCCTTCCACGGCTGCATCGGCCCCACCGCCGCTGGAGACCCTAACCCCACATGGAGAAATCGGATTCGCGCTCTCGCCGGCTGGCGCCTCGGCTGCTCCAAGTTTGTCGGCTGAGGGCAACACCCCCGCAGGCACCAGGCGCACGCCAGAGGAAATAAGCCTCTATAGAGGTAGGAGCCTGGAAGAGGTCGGAAAGCGCGAGACGGAGAAGACCGTGACACTCGGGAGCTCCGCTGCTCCAAGTTTCGAGACTTACACCTTGGGACTTTCTGGGTCGGTAGCAACAACTCCGCCTCCTCCGTCCCCACCTGTAATGTCGCCCAAAGCGGCTGCGGATTCCGAATTGGCCTTTCGCACGCGCAATGGGTTTGGCGGCGGCGCCGCTCAGGGAGAGATTAAGCTGGCGCAAAACCGGGCGCCGGGTGGAGTCGCTCCGTCAACCGGTCTGCCGATGCCAGTAACAGGGCTGGAAGGTCCAGCGGTTCAGGAGGAAATTAAACTTGGTATTGGTCCGTCCGATGGTCTGGCGAAGACAAAGAGCGAAGCGCCTGCCGAAAAGATTACTCTTACTGGCATCACCACGCCAGGCCTCCTGGGTGCCAACAATCCACTAGTCCAGCGCAGCACCAGTGCGGCGGACATCCCTGCAGAGCCTTCGCTTACAACAAAAGGGTTGCCAGAGCCGCAGAGTACTGCTCGCTTCAAAAATGGAGATGTTGGAGATGTGCTGGCGGCAGATAAAGTTCAACGGTTTACCGGCTCCAAAATTTCAGACGGCTTCAGTGATGCCGTGCCTGTTGCCCCCGGCAATCCACAGGTTCAGCGCAGCACCAGTGCGGCCGTGGATAACAACGCTTCTGTGCCTCCGCCCGCTAACTCCCCGGTTGTCGGTTACAATTTGCAAAATGCGACGCCCGAACAGATCCAAACCACTTTGCAGGACCTTTTCACCAGGAGCAAAGCACCTCCAGTTCGCCAACAGGCGGGCGATGCGTTCCTGTTCGAGAAGGCGGATGGACTTTCGCCCGGCACCCCGGTGGCCGATGATCGAAAAGCCCTGGTTCTCGGTGATGTGCCTGTTGCGGGCACGCTGTTTAAGTCTGCACTGGATACGTCGGGCAATGAGCGCGAACTTGCGGCTGCAGCTTCGGACAGGAGTTTCACCGTGACCAACGTCTCGACCAGTGGTTATCTCGGCCGAATGGAAAGGGGAACGCCATGGCAATCAATCTACACCGGCACACCCGCGGACCAATCGCAGCAAGGCGGCCCGTCAAACCCTTACAGCCTAAACGTTGTTGGTTACGTCAACGTTCCCATGACCAACGGGATGACCGTCGCTAGCAGTGATTTTGCCCAGCGATCTTATCAGGCATATGAGGTGAATGGTGGCTTTGGCCGAATCGATGCCCCGCTAGTTTCCTCCGCCCCGAGCTTCAGCGGCAAGCCAACCGCCGCCAATCCCCAGGGCTTTTATCCCGGCACATCCCTTCCTGATGCTAGTGGGGTTAGATCGCACGCCCGCTCCGAAATCGCTTTACCGCCATCGCAAGCACGGTCCTCCGAAGATGCCTACTACAGCTATGGGCATGAGACCAAGCAAGCCGCCACTGTGGCCGGAGTAGAAGAAGGAAGGCCAGTCCAACTGGCTGAGATGGACAAAGTGGCAAGCGCACCGAGCGCCCCAGCCGCTGCGTCCGCCTCAGAGACCGCAGTGAACGAAGCAGTAATACGTCCGACCTACAGGATCGTACTGCGTCAAAAGTTGGCTGATGCTAATGAGGCCATCAAGAAGCGGGACATTGCCGCTGCCTCTAAGCTTTACGACGACGCCTCCGAGTTAGCGCACAAAATTGGATCGAGTGGCATCGAGGACGAAGTCAAGCAGATCGCCCGCGCCGGGTCGGAATTGGAAAATTTGAAAGAGAAAACAAAAAACTCCGAGGCCGACATTGCCAAGCGGTCTGCCCCAGCTCCCATCCCCCAGCCTGAAATCCAGAGCTGCGACAATGCGTTCTCGACCTTCTCACTCAATGTCAGTGATGTCTCATTCAAACTGGCCGCGGCGAGCTTGGAAAAGGGCGTCATGCCTGATCCGTCCACGATCCGCAGCGAGGAATTCATCAACGCGTTCGATTATCGCGACCCGGAACCGTCCGCTGGTGTGCCGATTGGCTTCGCCTGGGACCGCGCCCGTTACCCATTCGCGCAAAACCGCGATTTGCTTCGGTTCTCCCTCAAGACCGCTGCGCTAGGCCGTCAGCCGGGACGCCCTCTCAACGTAGTCTTGCTGCTCGACAACTCCGGTTCGATGGAACGGGCGGACCGCGTCCAAATCATTCATGAAGCGTTGCGCGTGCTGGCGACGCAACTCAAAGCGCAGGACACCCTAAGCGTTGTCACCTTCGCCCGCACGCCACGCCTCTGGGTGGACGGTGTCCCCGGCAGCCAAGCGGACAAAGTAGTCGAAGAGGTCAGCGGCCTTACCCCGGAGGGCGGCACCAATCTCGAAGAAGCGATGAACCTCGCTTACCAGACCGCGTTGCGCCATTACCTCGCAAACGGCATTAACCGGGTTGTTCTCCTGACCGATGGCGCAGCCAACCTCGGCAACGTCGAACCGGACGCGCTCAAGAAGAAAGTCGAGGACCATCGCAAGCAAGGTGTCGCGCTCGATTGCTTCGGCATCGGCTGGGAAGGTTACAACGACGACCTGCTCGAAGTCCTCTCGCGTAATGGCGATGGCCGGTATGGATTCCTGAACACGCCCGAGGAAGCGGCGACGGAATTCGCCGGTCAGCTTGCAGGTGCGCTGCACGTCGCCGCCGCGGATGTCAAAACGCAGATCGAATTCAATCCGAACCGCGTCACCGCCTGGCGTCAGATTGGTTACGCGAAACATCAGCTCACCAAAGAACAGTTCCGCGATAACACGGTCGATGCCGCTGAGATCGGCGCGGCCGAATCCGGCAATGCGCTGTATGTGATTGCGGTGAACCCGGCCGGCGAAGGCCCGCTGGGCACGGTGCGTGTCCGGTATAAGGTGCCCGGCACCACTGACTATCGCAAGCAGGAATGGGCGGTGCCGTACAAAGGCAACGCGGCGGCTTTGGACCAGGCGGCCCCCGCGATGCGCCTGGCTTCGACCGCTAGCGCCTTCTCCGAATGGTTGGTGTCCAGCCCGTATGCGACTGAAGTCACGCCCGATAGCCTGCTCGGTTACTTGGGCGGCGTGCCGGAAGTCTATGGGGCTGATGCCCGCCCGAAGAAACTCGAATGGATGATTCGCCAGGCCAAAAGCGTGGCAGGAAAGTAAAACCAAATTGCCGCCGGATGCACCTCAATTCAGCGAACGCCATATCAGTCCCGTGTGCCCGAAGGCGTAGCGCAGATTTTCAATCTGCTGTATCGCAGAATTCCATTCTGCAAACTGTCCGAGCTGCGGCGCGCACCCGCGTTTCGTACCGTCGGCAGATTAAAAATCTGCGATACAGCAGATTGAAAATCTGCGCTACGCCTTCGGAGAGGCGGGTGCAGGGCCGTGTTCGGAAGATCAGCCGACTACAAGTCGGCGATACAGCAGAATGGAATTCTGCGCTACGCCTTAGGGCCATCGCGACAGGCACTGCTCCATCGCCAATCCTCAGGGGGCGCACAGAGGCGGGCTTTCACTGGATTATTCACCACATAACCGCAGCACCTCGCACCTTCTTCATCATTGCGAATCCAGTGGTCGAACGGCTCGGGTTGCCAAAAAGTGCCGGCACGATCGAGCAGCTTGTTCGCCTCCCGCGCCATGTAACCTTTCCAGCTTTGCATAATCTTGCTCAGCGTATGGTTCGGCATCGGCCACACAACGGCGTGGACGTGATTGGGCATGACTACCCAGGCTTTCAAAAGATACCGCTGCCCCTCGAAGAACTTCATCGCCCCGGCCACCAACCCGGCGATCTCCGGTCGCCGCAACCAGCACTCTCCGATTCCTTTATCCAGGTATCCCTCGACCTGGCGGAAGTAATCGCGCTCGATCTGGCGCAACACGTTCGAATCTGGACCTGGCGCGCCAACCTTTTTCGCTTGCTCCTGTTGTGCATAAAACGCGGTCAGGCGTTGGGCACGTTGGCCCCGGATCTTGAGCAGCACTTCTTTTGGCAGCGAATCCGCGAGGCGAAACGTAACGAAATAGCTCACGCCTTCGCGCTTCACGTGTGGCAAGTACCCTCGCGTGTGAATCCCGGAACGCAGCGGGTTGTTTGGCTCGGGTCTCACGCCCTTCGCGCGCAACTCAAAACTCACTCGTTCCAACGGCGGATTGGGTTCCTCCGGAATCATGTTCAGAGACTATCAGTATGGCAGGGGAGCTGCCAAGCTCATTTTAGCGAAGCTGTTCCTGGTCCGGCGAGCCTCCGAAACGCAATGCGTTACAGCTCTGCCCGAAGGTGTAGCGCAGATTTCCAATCTGCTGTATCGCAGGATTTCATTCTGCCAACTGTCCGAGCTGCGGCGTGGCCCGCGTTTCGTACCGTCGGCAGATTAAAAATCTGCGCTACGCGTCCGCCGCCAGTTTATCCCTAGCCAAAACTTCCACTGACCATACACTATAATGAAAATCCTTCTCGCGACCGCCTGCTTCGCCCTTTCACTTGCCACCGCTCCCACCGCGGAAAGACCGCCAACCGCAACGGCTATCATCCTCGACGACTTCAAACTCGTCGGCACTCTCACCAATGGCCGCGCCGCTTTCACTCTCACCGCTACTGCCCACGTCGAGAATCCCAAGGGCGGTTCGCTCGACCTCGTCTCCGGCTCGGTTGCGCTCACCGACCTCAGTGCTCATCCTAATTGGCGCCTGCACGCCGAACAAAATCGCTTCGCCGTCACCTTCGACCACGCCGGCAAATTCCCTATCCAGATTCAATTCGATGCCGCCGTTCGCCAGAACGATGGCTGGAACGCGGTCGAGTTCCGCGTCGCCCCCAGCACGCTGCAACCCATCGCTTTGCAGGGTCTGCCGGCGGATACGCAGTTTGATTTTCCCGGTGCCGCCCGTCCCGAGCGAAAGGGCAGTGAATTCAAAAGCTATCTGCCTTCCGACGGTTTGGTGAAACTTTCCTGGAAAGAAGCTCGCCCGGAAGCCGAGGGCAAACTTTTCTACGCCGCCGAAATGCTCTCTCAAATCAGCGTCAGTCCCGGCCTGATGCGCCAGGTCGCCCTTTTCAATTTCAAAGTCATGCAAGGTGAGTTGAGCAAAATCACTATTCTCCTGCACGGTGCCGGTGAAGTCACCCGCGTCCAGGGCGAGCAGGTCCTGGCCTGGAATCTCGAACCGCTTCCCAATTCCTCCGACCGCCGCCTCGTCGTCCAATTCAATCAGCCGCAAAAGGACCAGTTCGCGCTCCAGGTCCAAACCCAAACTCCGCTGGGTGCCTTCCCCCAAAGCGCCGATGCGACGCAGTTGCGGCCCGAGAACGCCACCCGTTTCGCCGGTTTCTTCCGCATCGTGAACGAAGGGGCCGTCCGCCTCGAAGTCGCCCAGGCCAGCGGCCTCTCCCAGATTTCGCCCGAGCAATTTCCCGAGAGCGATGCGACCCGCGCGGCCTTGCGCCCGACGGGCAGCCAGCGATTTGCCTACCGCTTTTCCGGGCCGGACTTCGCGCTGCGTATCCAGGCCGACCAAATCCTGCCCGAGCTCGCCGTCTCCGAGCTGCTGGCCTATCACCTCGCCGAAAACGAGTTGGCGATTGATGGCGAAATCGAGTTGGACATTCGCGAGGCGCCTCTGCGCGAGCTGCTGCTGCACGTGCCCAAAGGCTACATCGTCGCGCGCCTCAACGCCCCGGGTTTGAGCGACTATTTTCTCAACGAACCGGAGGGCCAGTCTGAAGTCGATTTAAAAATGGTGTATGGCCAGCCGGTCTCGGGCCGGCAAGTCATTCAAATCCGTCTCGAACGCAATAAACCGCTGAGCGAAACCGTCTGGGCGCTTCCCCGCGTCGAAGTCGCCAAAGCCAAATCCGTTCGGGGCCATATTGCGGCGGCTTCGGATATCGGCTTCCGCTTGACGCCCGAGCGCACCGAAGCGCTAACCGAGATCGCCACCGCCTTCTTCCCACGCAAAGTCCCCGGCATCCAGGCGGCGTTTCGCCTCAGCGATCCGGCCTGGCAAGCGAACCTCCGAGTCGAGCGGCTTCCGCAAACCGTCCAGGCGGACGCGCTCCATCTTTTCTCTATCGGCGAAGGCATCGCCTACGGCAGCAGCGTGATGAACTACGTCGTTTCCGGCGCGCCGGTCGCGGCATTCAAGATCGAGCTGTCCGACGAATACTTCAACGTTGAGTTCACCGGTAAAGATATTCGCACTTGGCAGAAAACCGATGGCGGTTACCTCGTGCAGTTGCACACGCCAGTGTCGGGTCCATACACGTTACTGGCGACTTACGAGCGGCCCTTCAAAGCCCAGGGCGACACGCTCACCTTCACTGGCGCGCGCCCCCTTGATGCCCAAACCGAGCAAGGCCATACGCTCATCGTCAGCGCCTACCAATTCCAGGTCCAGCCGGCCGATATCTCGCCGGGCCTGCTGCCGCTGGAAACTGGCGAGGTGCCACCCGAATACCGGCTCTTCTTCGATGCACCCATCCTGCGTGCGTATCATTACACCTCCCGACCGTTCAATCTCAAGCTGGCGCTCAGCCCGCTGGCCCAGGGCGATTCCCTCAGCCAGGTTGTTGACCGCGCTTCGCTGACCACCCGCATCTCCAAGGAAGGCCAGGTCCTCACCGATGTGCGTTACTACGTCAAAAACCGCGGCAACCCGAACTTGCGCCTGACCTTGCCCGCAGGCACCAAGTTATGGTCGGCGACCGTCAACGACGCGCCGGTCGTGCCGGTCATGGACGGGGAAGCCAATCTCATCCCGTTGCCGCAACGCGCGGACCCGGCTTCCGCGCTCAAAGTCGATTTGAAGCTGGCTGCGCCTTCCAAAGATTCCAAACGCGTCGGCGTCAGCGCGCCGCTGGTGAATGCTCCGGTGATGCTGGCCGAGTGGAAACTGGAACCGGATACCGGCCAACGCCTGGCTTACCGGACCGGTTCGCTCACACCCATTGGCGGCGTGCCGGATGTGTCGGGCTTCGCCCAATTAGCTCGCGCTTTTTGGAGTGGCGATGGCGATTCCGCTCGCGCCCTAACTTTGTTGGTGGGGGCGCTGCTTCTGCTGGCGGCCGCCCTTGTAGTGTGGCGTTGGACTTGCCGCGATGGCGTTTACAAATTCAGCGCTCGCCATCTTGCGGGAACGCTGCTCGGCCTGCTGGCGCTGGTCATGGCAATTGTTGCCTTCGCCAGCTTGTTTGGCTTGCTCGACGGCCAGAAAAGTTACGTGCCGCGTGAAATCACCTTGCTCGCCCCAGTGCAACAGGCTGGCAGCGCGTTGAGCGTAGAGGTTTCCAATGTTTCCGAGAAAACTTCCGCGCTAAGTTTCCTTGGCTGCGCCTGGCCTGCGCTGTTCGCCCTTGCTGTCTGGGCTTTTGCGTGGGTGACCGAGAGACAATCAAAGACCGCTTATTGGTTAATCGGCTGGATGCTGCTCGTCTGGGCAGCCCTGCGGTCGCCCAACGGGGCAGGGGCGTTCCTTGCGCTCATCGCAGCTTTCCTCCTCTTACATGTCGTGGTTCCCGCTCTGCGCCGGCTCTGGCGGTTGCCTCCACAGCCCCAGACCGTCCGGCCACCGAAGACGCAAAGCGGCGCAGCACCCGCCGTGGCAGTCCTGATCTCGAGCGGTTTGTTGGCCCTCGTGCTGGCTGGCACCACCGGCTGTGAGACCGCCGGGCGTTTCAATACTCATGTCTCGGCCACGAATGAAGCCGCCCGCGCGGAATCGATTGCCCAGGACATTCGCGTCGAAGACAAATTCGCCCTCGCAACCGCAAAAATCCGTTGGCAAGCCGAAGCGGGCCAGACGCTGCCGCTGCTCTTGGAGCCGGCGGTCCTGACGCATATTTCCTACCCCAGCAACTCGCTCAAGCTGGTGCAGGGTACCGTCGGCGCCAAACGCACTCCGCAATTGCTTGCCGAGCGCAGTGGGCTGTTCGAACTCGAAATGAAATACGAAGTTCCGGTAACGAAGCGCGAGGCCGAAAGCGGCTTCACATCTCCGGTGCCCTACGGCTTGGTCAACAGGCTTCGTCTTACAGTCGCCAGTTTGGACGTGGATGTGTTTTCGCCTCAAGCCGTTTCAGTGCAACGCGACAACCCCGAAAGCTCGCGCGGCACCGTTGCCTCGCTGGTCCTTTCCCCTGCGAGCGACGCGTGGATTGGATGGAGACCGCGCAGCCGGGACGTCAAACACGAGAAACCGGTTTTCTACGCCGAACTTTCGCAGCTCTACGTGCCCGCCGCCGGCGTCGTCGAAGGTGTTCACTCGGTTTCCATTCGGCCCGCCCAGGGCGAACTAAACGAGCTCATTCTGGACGTTCCGGCCGGTGCGACCATCACCGACGTCCTCGCCCCTGCAAAACCTGCCGACCCAAAAAATCCAGCGCCGCAAAATGCGCCCGGTTCCATTGTTTCCTTATGGCGGTTTGATCCTGACACGCGCAAACTTCGGGTCACCCTCAACCCGCCGCAATCGCGCCCCTTTATCCTGCTGCTGCGCTCGCAAGTTGCCACCGGGCCGCTGCCGTTGGAGCAATCCCTCGGCCTGGTGAGTGTCGAGGGCGCCGCCGGGCAGATTGGATTGCTGGGCATCGCCTACGGTAACGAGGTCCAATTGGACAACGTTGGTGGTGATGGCCTTTCCCCCATCAACCTCGAGGACTTTCCCGGCGATGTCGCCCCCGTGCTTCAAGGACAGATTTCAGGCCTTACGGTCCGGCGCGCATTCCGATACGCGGACACAAGGACCACCGCTTCGTTGAAGGCCTCGGCCGTCGAACCCGACGTGCGCGTCGAAACCCAGGACACGCTCTCGCTCGGCGAGGACCGCACGGTCCTCGCGGCCAATGTGACTGCCGACATCACGCGCGCGGGTATCTTCCGGCTCAGCTTCCTCATGCCTTCCGGGTTCGATGTCGAGTCCATTAGCGGTTCGGCCCTGAGTCATTGGACCGAATCCAGGACCGATGCCGGGCGCATCATCACGCTGCATCTGGCCGGCAAAACCGAAGGCCAGCAACAATTCGCCATCAGCCTCGCCGGCCCGGGTGTCAAAGCCACCAACGGCTGGACTGCCCCGCAACTGGTCTTGCGCGAGGCCAGCAAACAGCGCGGCACGCTCGTCCTCGTGCCGGAACAGGGCCTCCGTCTCCAGCTCGCCGGCTCGGAGGGCCTGACGCAATTGGACCCGCAGAAATCGGGCATCAAACAACGCGGCGTGCTCGCCTTCCGCATTTTGCAGACCCCGCATAGCCTCAGCCTGAACCTCGAGCGCGTGGACTCATGGATTCAAGTCACCAGTCTTCAACACGCCACCGTCAGCGAAGCCCTGGTCAAGATCGTTGCCAACCTGCAATATCAAATCGAGAATACCGGCCTCAAGAGCTTCCGCGTTTTTATTCCTGCCAATGCCGAGACCGTTCGTTTTCAGGGCGACCAGGTGGCCGATTTCCTTCCGGTGCCGGACACCATCACCAACGGTCTCGCCGCATGGGAGGTCAAATTGCACCGCCGCGTCATCGGCGCCTACCTGTTGCAAGTTACCTATCAAACACCCGCGCCCCAGAATACCAGCGAAATCATCCTGCGCGGTATCCAGACTGCCGGTGTGAACTTGCAACGCGGCTTTGTCACCATCCAATCCGGCGGGCGCCTGCAGGTGCATATCGACGCGCCGCCCTCGGCCCTGCAACCGACCGAATGGCAGGGCATCCCGCGCGCGCTGCAGCAGGGCCTCCAGACCACCGCCGCCAATTTCGCTTTTCGCCTCGTCGAACCTGCCTTTCAGCTTCCGTTAAAACTCGACCGTCACGAAGCCGCCAAACTTCTCGAGGCGCGCATCGACCATATCACCCTCAACTCCGCGGTTTCTGATGATGGCGTCATGCTCACCGAAGTCCGCCTCGAAATGCTTCCGGGCGACAAACGCCTGCTGAACCTCACGCTGCCTGCCAACGCGAATTTCTGGTTCGCCTTTGTGAACCAGAACGGCGTCTGGCCGTGGCGCCAGCAGGATAAAATTCTGATTCCGCTCGAGCAACAATCGCGCTCCGACAAAGCCATTGCCGTCGAGTTTTATTACAGTTGCCGCATCGGCGAGGCCGACCCGCGCTCGCTCGCGCTCGAGTTGGTGGCTCCCAAATTCGACCTGCCGCTTGAGGACATTAAATGGCGCGTCTCGCTCAGCGACAAATGGCAGCTCAAAAAATGGTCCGGCTCGCTCCAGTTGCAGCAAGCGGAACTCATGCCGCAACCCGCCAGCCTCGATCTCCAAACCTATATTCAAACCGAGAACGCCCAGCAGCAGGAGCGCACCAAGGAAGCCGAAGAGCTCCTGGCCGCCGGCAATTCCGCCCTCGAAAAAGGTGACCCCCAACAGGCGCGCCGCTCGTTCCAGGCCGCCTACGGGTTGTCCGGCCACGACGCCGCCTTCAACGAAGACGCGCGCGTGCAACTTCACAACCTCAAGCTCCAGCAGGCCCTCATTGGTTTGAATGTGCGCCAGGCCGTAGCCGGGGGCGACCCAGGCGCGCTCGGCGGCAAGTTCCGGGATTTGCGCAGCCGCAAAGAAGTCAATTACACCCAGCAGGACGCCAAGGACATCATCGACCGTAACACCGCCGATGAAAACGCCGCCTTCATGCGCCTGGCCGAGCGGCTCATCCAGCAACAGGATGCCGCCGTCAGCAGTCCTACCGCCCTCCGCGCCAGTATCCCCGACCAGGGCCGCGTGCTCACGTTCCAACGCGCCGTCGTCGTGGACCCTTGGGCGGATTTGCGGATCGGACTGAAGGCCTCGGCCGTGAAGGCGGCGTCGTGGGGCGTCAGGATTCTGCTCCTTGGCGCGACGTTGGTCGTGCTTGGGCTTTTTGGGTGGGCGGGGAGGCAGCGGCTTAACGCCAGGTAACTCAAAGTCGTCGGTCCTGTACCCGGGGCTCAAGTGGCACATCCCCTGCTCCCTACAGCCATTGAAATGTGTTGTGCCAGAATTTCGCAGTCTTCGAGGAGGGTCGGATGCAATCCCTCGGTATAAAATGGGTAGCAGTGTCCTGTTCCTGTACCAGCGCGAGGCAGAGCAGGCTTTCCTCCGAGCCCGCACGATGTATGCAGCCCACGCCAAAAGCGCTTGCACGGCGCGGCCTAAATCTCTTCTTTGATGAACATTAAGCAAAAACTCCAAGCGCATAGCCCGGCTCAGCCTGCCGCAACCGAAATCCTCGACGAACCACAAACCGACAGTGGGCCGCCCGATTTTGAGGAACTTTTGCGGACCAGTATGGGCGAGTTGATGGCCAAAACCACTGTGCTCCAACGGGCTTGGCATTTTGGCGAGGAAATGGACTGGCATCTGGACCGCGAATCGGGTGATCTAGTCTTCAAGTTTCCGGAAACGTCAGTCTCCTCTTCGGCCCAAATTATCGGCGCTTACGAAGCCCAATCTGAAACCTGGACCTGGGCTTGGGCCGACGCTTCGCTGCCCGACAAGCTTAAAGCCCACGTGCTGCGCCTCCGGGAGTATGGGCAACAGCACAGTTTCGAGCGCCTGGTCTTGCCGCAATGGACTGGCCCGGAAACCGACTGCTGGTACATGGCCGCCCTGGCCTGCCGGCTATGCCAGGCCCAGGGAGCTTATCGGGCCAGGCTCGACGCCGTCAGTGTGTTCATGATCTTCAGCCAGGTCCAGGTCGGCTCCGGGCCGGAACCGCCCGTGATGCCCGTCGAAGAAATCCCGGAACACACGACCGCTGAGTTCCGGAACTGTGCTGACAATCTCGATGAGCAAAGGCTGGCATGTTGTCGCTTCCTTAAACGAGGCACCCGGGCCGGCGTCCCCCAGGCCGAACTCATCGCTCAACTTGGCCTCTCCACTCCATCGATCCTCGAGTTGGCCGGTTACTCGCCCGACGCCGCCGAACAGGTGATGGATATTCTCGGTAGAATTTCCGACGAAGACATTGCCGCGGTTAAAATCTGAATCCACAGTCTCCGGTCCTGGGTCGATCGCCGGGTCATATTAATGCTCCCGATTAATCCGGTCCTTACCCTTCCATCTTCCATCTTTCCGCCATTTCCTATTCCAGGCCTTTCCGCCGAGCGCTCAGGCCATGACTCGGGTTTCAAGCGTTCCAATCTGAACCCAGGATTGTAATTGACCTCCCGTAAGTCTTGCCCGATGCGTAGCGCGTGAACGTAAAACAGTTTCGGTTCGTGACTCGTGGAAGTAACCGCGAGCCGGCCGGTGTCGTCTCCTCGCGCCCAAAAATCAGTTGAGCACTTTTCTTCATTCGTGCTATCACTTCGTTTTCGATGAGTAACCCGTTGCGTTCAGCGCGCCTCACCGCTGGCAGTCTGTTGGTTCTTTTTCTGGCTGCGAGCCAGCCTCGGGTTGCTTTTGCCGCCGACCATCTGGAACAAATCAGGCAGCGTGGGGTCCTGCTCTGGGGCGCGGATGCCGAGGGCGGCGCGCCCTATGTCTTTCCTGACCCACAACACCTGGAAAAGCTCATCGGTTTCGAATACGACCTGGCCGAGGCTCTGGCCGCCAAACTCGGCGTCAAAGCCAAAATGGTCCAGAACCAGTGGGACCAGCTCATTCCGGCGCTCGACCGCGGCAATTTCGATATCATCCTTAACGGACTTGAACTCACTTCTGAGAATCAACAGCGCATCGCGATGTCCCAGCCTTACTTCGTCTATGCGCAGCAGATCGTCACGCGCAAGGAGACCGACGGCCTGACCGGTTTGGCAGACCTCAAACGCAAACCGGTCGGCGTGCTCTCGGGCTCAGTCGCCGAGCGGCTGGTGAAACAGAGCGCCGGGATCGACTGGAAGAGCTATCCGGGCAATGTCGAGAGCTTCCAGGATCTGAAGGTCAAACGGATCGAGGCGGTGGTGCTGGACCTGCCCATCGCGCTCCATTACGCAAAGCCCGACCCGGCGCTGAAACTTTCTGGAGCAGCTTTCTCGCCCGGCTTTTACGCGATTGGCATCCTCAAGCAGGATGCGACGCTGCTGGCCGCACTCAACCAGGCCGTCAAAGACCTTGCTTCCGACCACACCCTCGAACGCATCGACCGCAAATATGGGATTTGGGACGAACGCCAGGAGTGCCTGAAGGATTACCGCCCGGACACCGCGGTCGAGCAACGCAGGCCAGCGTTGACCATTCGGGACCGAATAGGCTATTTGCCGCTGCTGCTCAAAGCGGCTGTAGTGACCGCGGAACTTTCCGTCCTGGCGATGGCGCTGGCCGTCGTGGCCGGGCTGGCCGTCGTGCTCTTGCGGCTCTATGGGCTTGGCCCGGTCCGATGGTTGGCCAAGGCCTATGTCGAAGTCATTCGCGGCACGCCGCTGCTCATCCAGCTCTTTCTTATCTACTATGGGCTGCCGGAAATCGGCATCCGCCTCAACGCCTTCTGCGCCGCCATCCTCGGCCTGGGCTTGAATTACGCCGCCAGCGAGTCCGAAAACTATCGCGCCGGCATCCAAGCCATTCCCCACGGGCAGACCGAAGCGGCGCTGGCCCTGGGCATGAGCCGCTGGCAGACCTTGCGCCATGTGGTCCTGCCACAGGCGGCGCCTGTGGTCATCCCGCCGATCACGAACGATTTCATCGCCATGTTTAAGGACACCTCGATCGTTTCGGTCATCACCATGGTGGAATTGACCAAAGAATACGGAACGCTGGCGTCGTCCAATTCCGATTATATCGTCGTGGGGTTGATGACTGCTGCGATCTATTTCGCCCTTAGTTATCCCGCCTCGCTCTTCGCCAATTGGCTTGAAGGAAAATTGCGCCATGATCATCGTTGAAAACCTGGTTAAGTCCTATAACTCGAACCACGTGCTGGTCGGCATCGACCACAGCCAGCAGCGGGGCGAGGTCGTCGTGCTCATCGGCCCGAGCGGTTGCGGCAAAAGCACCTTCCTCCGTTGTCTCAACCAGTTGGAAATCCCCGACTCGGGCCGGATCACCATCGATGGCGTCACCATCAACGGCGGACACAGTCCTCGCACCAGCGACGAGCGCGAGCAGCAACGCCAGTTGCGCATGCGCGCCGGCATGGTCTTCCAATCCTTCAATCTTTTCCCGCACCTGACCGTGCTGGAAAACATCACGGAAGCGCCCATCGTGGTTAAGGGCATGCCGGAGGCCGAAGCTGAACGCCGCGCCCGCCAATTACTGGCTAAAGTGGGCCTCGAAAATAAGGCGGACGCTTACCCCGCGCAGCTTTCCGGCGGCCAACAGCAACGCGTCGCCATTGCCCGCGCCCTGGCCATGGACCCCAAAGTGATGCTCTTCGATGAACCGACCAGCGCCCTCGACCCCGAGCTGCGCGATGAAGTCCTGCGCGTCATGCGCCAGCTCGCCGAGGAGGGCATGACCATGATTGTCGTTACTCATGAAATGCAGTTCGCCCGCGATATGGCTGACAAGGTCCTTTTCTTCGACGGCGGCCGCGTCGCCGAATGCGGTCCGCCGGAACAGATCTTCTCCAATCCGAAATGCGACCGGACGCGCGAGTTCCTGAGCCGGGTGGCGACGAAGTAAAACGTAAAACGTAAAACGTAAAACGGAGGGTGAGACGGGAGACGTAAAACAGTGGAAGTGAAGCATGAAGAAGCGTGGAACCAAGATTCTTTTTACGTTTTACGTTTTACGTTTTATGCGTCGATCGGCCAAAAATCTATCCTGGCTAAGGTATTCGCCCCATAGACCCCGCACTATTTTTGCTCGGAAAATGAAGGGGCACCGGCGACGCGCCATCTAAATAAACTGTGCTTTACATCGCGCACGCTCCGAACAGAATCAAAGTTATGCATCATCCGCTGTCCAAACTTGGCTGCCGCTCACCGGAGCCGTCCGTCTTACATCCCCCATCCCGCGTCCAATCTTCCTCCTTAGTTTCCCGGCGCCGTTTCCTCCGCCAAAGTACCACCGCACTGGGCGCCGCCCTGGCCGCGCCGGCCTTTGTCCCGGCCTCCGTTCTCGGCCGCGATGGGGCCGTTCCCCCCAGCGAACGCATCACTATGGGCTTCATCGGTGTCGGTCACCAGGGTAGCGGCCACCTGCTGGGTGGCGCCTGGACGTATGTCGCCGGCGGCTACGCGGGACGTAAGGAAGTCCAGGTGCTCGCCGTGTGCGATGTCTGGCGGGACCGCCGCGAACGCGCTCAACGCCAGGTCAACGACCACTACGCCGAAGTCTACGGCCGAGGCAATTTCAAGCCTTGCGAAGCCTATACCGATTTTCGCCATGTCCTGGACCGGCCTGACATTGATGCCGTGCTGATCGCCACACCCGCCCACTGGCACGCCACGATGGCCGCGATGGCTGCCGCTGCCGGCAAAGACATCTACTGCGAAAAGCCTTCCGCCGTAACCATTGCCGAAGGCCAGGCGATGCTCGCCGCCGTGCGCCGCTATGGCCGCGTCTATCAAGCGGGCACTCAGCAGCGAAGCGAATACGGTGGCAAGTTCCGCCAGGCTTGTGAATTCGTTCGCAGCGGCCGCATCGGGAAGCTGCAGTCTATCTATGCCTATCGCGATGGCGGGGCCGTGTTCTGGCCGCCGCGCTTTGGTCCCGGCAAACCGGTGCCGGAGGATTTGGCCTGGGACCTCTATCTTGGCCCCGCGCCCTGGATTCCTTACGACGGCAACAGCAGCGCCCATCGGTTCGACATCGGCGAGCTCAACTGGGGCCAGCATCACTACGACATTATCCAGTGGGCTGCCGGCGCCGATGACACCGGCCCGGTCGAAATCTTCATGGAAGGGAACCGCTCCTGCTATAAATATGCCAGCGGCGTGGTGGTCTATGGCAAACCTTATCCGAACGAGCCCGTGGGCGGCGACGGCGGCGCTTGCTTTGTCGGCACCGATGGCCGCATCGCTGTGGACCGAGACGCGCTCGTCTCCGACCCGCCGGACATCGTTCTCGAACCCCTCAAACCCAACGAAGTCCATCTCTACCACAGCGACAGCCACTCAGGCAATTTCCTCGAATGCATTCGCACCCGAAAGAAACCGATTTGTGATGCCGATATTGCCCATCGCGCCGCCAGTGCCATGTTGCTGGGCGGCGTCGCCAAGCAACTCAACCGCACTCTGAAATGGGACCCCCAAATCGAGCATTTCACCAACGACGACGAAGCCGACCGACTCCTCTCGATCGCCAAACGCCCCCCGTGGTGCATCTGAATATGAATTCACGATTCTTGATTTTCGGTTTTCGATTTCCAATGCCTGCCATGATGAAGATACGAGGGTGGACGTCTTGCCGGCGAGACCCCCTCTCCCTTGGGGAGAGGTTCTTGTGTACTTCATGGTCCAAATCCGTGGGGGCGAGCTCGGCGCCTTTGCCTGGCTACCTTCCTTTGGAGAGAGACTGCCGAGGATTCCCCCTCTCCCCTTCAGAAGGGGAGAGGGCAGGGG
>DATMQA010000107.1:0-17784 GCA_035566895.1 Binatia bacterium | reverse complement strand
ATCGGCTGCCCGCTGGCAAGCTGGCCCGAGGTGGATGAAAGCGCTGTGGGCTGATTGGTCGTGGTCTGGCTCCAGGTCTGGCTTTGCAAGGTCCAGCGGAAATCACGGCGCCCCTCGCTCACGGTGCCGCTCTGGCTTGACTGCGTCGAATTGGTGGTGACGATATTCTCATTAAGAATCCGCTCCGCCACCCGGGCGGCTTCGCTCTTTCGCTGGGCTACCTCGCCTGCCTGGCTGGCGATATGCAAACCTTGAACCGCAACCGGGATGACGATCGCCATGAACAACAGCGCCGCCAGCACCTCCGCCAGGGTAAAGGCTGAGCACCGGGAAAGTGAGGGCCGCCGAAGAACCAGGGCGGGGAAGTTCTCATTAACACCCCGCCGGAGCACCTCGCTATTGAGACTCGCGCTATTCAAGTTGGTTCCGAATCTCATAGTTCAAGCGGTTGCGAGCCTGGGCCAACCACAGCGAGTTGTTGTCACGGTCAAATAAGCGCAGCCCCTGCGGGCTGGCCTCGCCCAGGGTACCGTCGGGCAGAAAACGTATTTCGGGCAAGCTGCGGGGATTGGCCCGGGGGGCGGCCCCGGCCGAGGGCAGGTTGCGGGTGGAAGTCTTTTTGACCGGAGCGGCGTTGACGACCTCCATTTTCACATTCTCATCGAGGGTGAGAGTCTCCGCCTTTGGATCCTTGTCCACCCAGCCTGGTTCCTCCTCCAAACCATAGGTCCGCTGTTCCACATCCACCCACAACACCATCGGCGCGCCTTCGGACACCGCCCGGCTCTGCCCCGCGTGCACGAGCGCCAGCAAACGCCGCGCCTCTGAATCCAGGCTGCGCCCATGAAAAAAGTTGGCGAGCAAAGGCGCAGAGATCGAAAGCACCATCACCAGCACAGTCATCACCAGCAAGAGTTCGACGAGCGTGAAGGCGCCGAAAGTGATGCGTGACGCGTGATGCTTGAAACATGAGGGGGGAGCCAAAGGCCCGCTGTGCGCGCCCTCAAAAGCTGGCCTGTTCTCATGTAACCATGTAACCATGTAACCGTTTTTAACTCGTTTAACTCGTTTACCTCATTCAACCCCTTTAACTCTTACTTCCCCTGTTGCCAGTTGACGACGTCATCCTCCGTGCCCGCCCGGCCATCCAGGCCCATCGACATGATATCGAAAGAACCGGTGTTGTGTTTGCCGGGACACTCGTAAACGTAGTCGTTATTCCACGGGTCTTTGGGGATGTTCTCCAAATACGGTCCGCGCCAGTTGCCGGCGTCGCGCGGCTTGACCACTAAATCCTGCAACCCATTCCGGCCCTTGGGATAATAGCCGTTATCGGCCTCAAAAAGGTCCAGCGCCGTTTTAAAAGCGCTGATCTGCGTCTGGGCCGCCGTCACGCGCGCCTGCTCGCCGCGGCCGGCGACTTTCGGGTACACAATTGCCGCCAGCACCCCCAGGATTACCAGCACCAGCAGCATCTCCACCAGCGTGAAACCATGTTGGCCTCGTCCAACGGCCCGATTCTGTTTGAATGTTTGTAGTTTCATTTTTCGCACGATTTCCGATTAACTCATTTAACTCATTTAACCTTTTTAACTATTTAACAATGTAACCATGTAACTTATGTAACTCCGTCACTTGATATGTTCCTGCAGCGAGAAGATCGGCATCACCATGCCGATAAAAATCGTGCCGATAAATCCGGCAATGAAAAAGAGCATCAGCGGCTCGGCCAGCGAGACGGCTATCTTCAGCTCCCGGTCCAGGTCGGTTTCCGTCACGTTGGCGATGCGCACCAGTTCCTGGTCAAGCCGTCCGCTTTCTTCCGCCACCGAAATCATTTCCAGAACCGAGCCCGGAAAAAGCCCTTTGCACTCCGCCAGGCTGGCGCCAAGCTGCCCACCCTGCTGCACCCGCTCGATCGATTGCGCCACTGCATCGACGAGAATCTGGTTGCCGATGGATTTCCGCGCGACATTCAAGCCCTGTACCAGCGGCACCCCCGCGCTGAGCAGCGTGCCCAGCATCCGGCAGAACCGGGCCATGGCAAATTGCGCCACCAGCGGCCCGATAATCGGCGCCCGCAACATGAAACCCTCCCAGACCCGCCGGCCCTTTTCCGAGGTGAACCAGGTCCGCAGGAAGAAGATCAGCAAGGCGATGCCCGCCAACACGAACAGCCCGTAAGAGCGCACTATATGGCTGGCACCGATGATGACCGTTGTCAGCCAGGGCAGAGCCGCGCCAAAACCGGTGAATATTTTTTGAAAACGGGGAATAAAGAACGTCAGCAGGAACACCAAAACCCCAATGGCCAGCACAAACAGAATCGCCGGGTAAAGCATCGCTGCCGTCACCTTCGAACGCAACTCCTTCTCCCGTGACTGAAAATCGGCGATTTGGGCCAGCACCAGGTCGAGGAAACCGCCGGTCTCGCCCGCCTGGACCATCGCGGTATAAACCCGTGGGAATACCTTGGGCGAGCGGCCCATGGCGTCGGCCAGCGACATCCCGTCAATCACCAGGCCATGAATCTCCTTCCACTTCTCCGCGGCCGCCGGTGTCGAGGCTTCCTTGTGCAGAATCGTCAACGCG
Organism: Binatia bacterium; assembly: GCA_035566895.1. GTDB lineage: Bacteria > Verrucomicrobiota > Verrucomicrobiia > Limisphaerales > UBA8199 > DATMQA01. The sequence goes on along the minus strand of DATMQA010000107.1, from coordinate 15,192 downwards.
CGGCTCAACGGCACCCCCGCCGCCAGCAGGCTCGAGAGCAGCCGCGTGAAATTCTCCAGCGCCCGCGGCGAAATCCGGTTCGACTTGAGCTGCAACGAAAAGGAACCGAGGTTCGGCAAAGCAGGCTTTTTGTCCGCTTGGGCAGCCGCCCGCTCTGCCAGAGTAACCGGGCGCAGGCCCAGCCCTTCCATCTGGCGAAAAGCCTCGGGCCGCCCGGCCGCCTCGAGCTGGCCTTCCGTCACAACGCCGTCGGCTTGCAGAGCTTTGTATTGAAACAGGGGCATAAAGTCACAAATCCGATACCCGAAATCCGAAGGCCGAAAGAAGGCCGAAATCCGAAGGCAGCGACGAGGAACAATTGTCAAAATGATTAGCGCAGAATGATTCTGCCTTAATCATTCTGCCATTAAGGTCGGCCTTCGGATTTCGGATCTCGGATTTCGCGCTCACCTTGCACCCTGTTTTGCGACCGCTACTGCCGCGAGAGTCTCCTTCGCCTTCCCGTCCGCCTGGGCGGGCGTCCTGGTCCGTTCCACTTCCTTGGCTGTGGTCACGCTCAGCACTTCTTCGACCGTCGTGAGGCCCATCTGCACCAATCGCCACCCATCGTCGGCCAGTGTCTTCATCCCCCCGCGCCGGGCGGCCTCGCGAATCACATCGCTCGAAACATTCTTCAAAATCAACTGCCGAATTTCATTGTCGCTATCCATCCACTCGAAAATCGCGTGCCGGCCATAAAAACCGGTCTGGCGGCATTCCTGGCAACCGACCGAGCGATAAACGACCGTCTGGGAGGGAATACCAACCTGCTCCTTGAAAGCCTGCGCTGCCGGCGATTGGTCCGGCTGCTTGCACTGCTCACACAGCACCCGCACCAGGCGCTGGGCCAGCACCGCCTCCAGCGAGGACGCCACCAGGTAAGGCTCGACCCCCATATCGACCAGCCGCGTCAGCGCGCCAGGAGCGTCATTGGTGTGAAGCGTCGAGAAGACCAGGTGGCCTGTCAGCGAGGCCTGCACCGCGATCTGCGCTGTCTCCTGGTCGCGAATTTCCCCGATCAGAATCACGTCCGGATCGTGGCGCAAAATCGAGCGCAACCCGCGCGCAAACGTCAACCCCGCCTTCTCCGAAACCTGAATCTGGTTGACCCCCCTGAGCTGGTACTCGACTGGGTCTTCAATCGTGATGATCTTCCGGTCCGCATCGTTGATCTCGTTCAGCGCCGTGTAGAGCGTCGAGGTTTTGCCGCTGCCGGTCGGGCCGGTCACCAGGATGATGCCGTGCGGCATCTGGAGCACGCGCCGGAAAGAATCCAGCTCGTGCGTGCCCATCCCCAACTGGCCCATGCCGCGCAAGGTCGCATTCTGCCGCAGCAACCGCATGACCACCGCCTCGCCGTGCAGCATCGGAATGACCGACACGCGAATATCCACTTCGCTCTCGTCGATGCGAATCTTGATGCGCCCATCCTGCGGCAACCGCTTCTCGGCGATGTTCAGGTGGCTGAGGATCTTGACGCGCGACACAATCGCCGGCTGGAAACGCTTGATCTGCGCCGGCACCGGCACGTCCTGCAACACGCCATCGATGCGGTAGCGGATGCGCAGCTCGTCCTCGAACGGCTCGAGGTGGATGTCCGAGGCGCGCAGCTCGATGGCATCCCGCAGCACCTGGTTGACGAAACGGATGATCGAGGCGTCTTCCGCGGCGCTGTCCAGGTTGGTATCGTCCTCCGGGTTGTCATCCACCACTTGGAACGATGCCTCTTCGCCCAGCGTGTCGATCGTGTCCGCCCCCACCCCCAGCCGCTTCTTCATCTCCCGCTGGATGGCCTCGCTGGTCGCTAGCACGGGCTTGAGCGTCAAGCCCGTCATGGTTTTAAGCGCGTCCAACCCGTGCGTGGCGAAAAGCCGGCTGGTAGCTACCTCGACCGTCCCATTGTCTCGCCGCAACGGCAGTAACTCTTCTTTCAGCAGGATCCGGGCGGGAAACAGCGAGAGAAGCTGCTTGTCGGGTTCGACGTCTTCGAGCGTCGTGTAAGTGAGCTCGTATTCCTGGGCCAGCCACCGGAGGACATCGGCCTCGTCTTGCACCTGCCGCTGCCCTCCGGAAGGCTTTTGCCCCGCCAGCAGCGCCGCGTCCACCGCCGAGAGTTGCTTGGCCGCAACCATCTTGTCCAACAACCCTTTCAGGGGTAACTCAGGGGTAACGATCTCGCTCATGGCCTTCGGCAGTTACAAGGTCACAAGGTTACAGGATGCGCACGGCCCCATTTGTAACCATGTAACCATGTAACCCATGTAACCTGTTAACCGTTTCACGCACCACGTACCACGATCAGAGCCACCCGTTCAGCGTCGCAATCGCTTCCTGCCGGGCCGTCAGCACCTTGCGCAATTCAGCCTGGGCCTTTTCCAAATCAGCCTGCTTGGCTTTATGCGTTTCGTTGTACTTGGCGAGAGCGGCCTTGATTTCCGCTTTGGAAGCTTTGCTGTCCACGGCCTTTTGTAATGCCTCGGCTTCCGGGCTGGGCTGTTGGCCCATGAACCCGCCACGGCGTTGTCCACCCTGGTCGGCCTGGGTGTTGTCGCCGCCATTACCGCCGCCGCCGCGTGGCCGTCCGAACATTCCGCGGCCCATGCCGCCCATCGTCGCCATCCGTGCGTCCATGACCTTTTGTACCATCGGCTGGATCGCTTTCCATTCGGCATCGTCGGTGATCTCAAGCTGGTCTTTGATCATGCCCATCATGCGTTGTTGCCGCTCTTCCGGACTCAGATTGCGCCAGCCGCCACCACCACCAGGCCCCCCGCCATTATTCTGTGCCAAACCACTGTTTACTCCTAAACCCAAAGCGGCGGTTACGCCGGCCATCGCTAACCATTGGTTGACTCTCATAGTTTTGTTCTTGATTGCTGCTGTTATTGTTATCTGTATGTACACGAGCCGCCCATCAGCGACTCGCTGGTTCAGCCCCCCCCTCGTGCAGTTGACGTGCCAATCCAAAACACCTTGAAAATCGGCGGTTTTGGACCGAACGGCCCATCGGCCTGCGCAGCATTTGCTCGCTATGCCGCGGACCGCTGCGCAATTCTTGCAGAGGTGGCAACCACGGAATACCCAGACGCAATAGAAGATGGATTAAACAACACGGACACCACTTTTGCGAACGCACAAGAAACTTGCGCAAGGCTGCTCCAACTACGCACCACACGAAACGGTGCAAAAATCATCCTTTTGAATGATGGAACCCGCGCTGGACCTAGGCCACCCTTTAGTCACATCAACAACCGCACGCGATGCACGTGCCATTAAATCAGCGATTCCGACTTAGCCCTGGGCGTCAGACTGCACAGGGAGGGCTTTCCGGCTGCGTCTGCGAGGTTTAACACACTACCGCCGTATAACCATACGATTTTGTCAGCCTTTTCTATCTGTCACTATTTGGCTTGCGACCGAATGCTCAAATTAAACAAACTGCCGGCTAGATATGACACAGACTGGTTGCTCACGCTCGGTGACCACCGTGCCGGGTGTTCCCGGCGAGCGCTAACGAGCATTAGTTTTTCCTTTACCCCCGAGCCAATTCAGTTTAGGTTTGCTTGAAGATTTCGGTTGCATTGCTGGCGTGAGACCTGGACAGATTAACATCGTACGTGCATGAAAACATCGACAAAGCTCCTTCTGCAAGGAAGGGTTGCCCAAGCCCGCGAAAAGACTAAACGCGGCTTTACCCTTATCGAGTTGCTGGTGGTCATCGCCATCATTGCTATCCTGGCCGCGATGCTCCTGCCCGCATTGAGCCGGGCCAAGACCAAGGCATTAAACCTTCATTGTATGAACAATCTGGCCCAATTGATGAAGGCGACCTTCATGTACACGTCAGATTTTCGCGATCTATATCCGCCCAACCCCGATGACGGCAACAGTATTCCAGGCTACTGCTGGGTCGCCGGCAACGTTAGCGGTTGGATGCCGGGTATCGGCGCTGGGGGCAGCGCCGATGCGGGCAACTCGGACTTCGTGGCGAACCCCAGGACAAGCCTCCTTTCGCCCTATATTGGAGCCAACATCAAAGTCTTCAAGTGTCCGGCCGATCCGCGCATCGCCCCGTACAACGGCCCGGATCCTACCCAGACGGGCAGGAATATTCCAGTCGTGCGCAGCGTGTCGATGAACCAGGGCGTTGGTACGGCAGACAATCAGTGGCTTGGTGGCGGCGGACACGGCGGTTCGGCCTTCTCACCAGTCAACGGCCCTTGGCTTGATGGCAACCATGGTCATAAGGCCGACCAGCCGTATGCCACGTTCGGCAAAGCCAGCAGCTTCAAAACCGCCAGTCCGTCGGACATCTGGATTTTTGTCGATGACGATCCGTGGACTATCAACGATGCCGCCATGGCAGTCATTGCTGCCGAGCCGCAATTTGTGGATTACCCCAGCCCCATGCATAACAACGCCTGCGGTTTCTCCTTCGGCGATGGGCATTCCGAAATCCACCGGTGGAAAAGCGGTTTGTTCATCCACAGCAGCTCGCCTCCCAGGACAACTGCTCAGGCTCCTCCCAGCTTACAATATACCGACTGGTTCTGGTGGGCCTGGCACGCGACCCGGAGCACCATTGACGGGACGGTCCCCTGATCAATTCCCCATTCCCCTTAAGTGAAAAAACTAACTTGGGTCCTTGGACTCCTGACGGCCGGCGTGCTGGCTCTTAGCGGTGCTGGGTGCAAAAAGCAAGCCGCGTCACAAAACCCGCAAACGCTCCAGGACGGCGTGGCCCAACTGAGCGCCTCGTTGGCTACCGCCAGCCCGGAGGTGCGTAGCAATCTCTATAGCGGAGTGGCCTTCGGCATTCGTTACGGCAAATACGTTGACGCCATGATGGCCCTTGACCAGATCGCCAGCAATCCCTCCCTCAACGAGCAGCAGAAGAAGCTCGTCAATAACGTCCTCGATCTGCTTAAGCAGGAGATCCAAAAACAGCAGGGTGGTGCAAGTCCCGCTCCCCGCTGAAGCAAATCAGGACCTAAGCGTTTGGACCTTGGCCGGCATCCTGCCTGTCACCGGATGTCGCTCCCTTTTTCTTTGTGTTCTTTCGTGTTCTTTTGTGGCCATTCTTTCCCCCATGCAGTTGCCTGCGGACTATCACATGCACACCCCGCTGTGCCGCCATGCGGTGGGCGAACCCACCGAACTCTCCGCCCAGGCCCTTAAACTCGGCCTCCGGGAAATCGGCTTCTCCGATCACAGCCCCATGCCCCGCGACGATTTCGACGATTGGCGCATGTCAGCCTCCCAACTGGATGGCTACGTCGCCAACGTAGTAAAGGCCCGCCGCGACCATCCCACCCTGGTCATCAAGCTTGGGTTGGAAGTCGATTTCCTTCCGGGCTACGAGGACTGGATTCGCGACTTGGCGGCCCGGCACCCCTGGGACTACTTCATCGGCTCGGTCCATTACATCTCCGACTCCTGGGCCATCGACAACCCGCAAACCCTTTCCCGGTGGAAGGAACGTGACCCGCTGGAAGTCTGGACCGCTTACTTCGAACGTCTCACCCTCGCGGCCGAGTCCGGCCTGTTCGACATCATCGGCCATGCTGACCTGTGCAAAAAATTCTGTTTTTATCCGCGGCAGGATTGCACGGCCCTCTTCACCCGCTTTCTGCAAAGCGCCCACCGGGGCGGCGTCGCCATCGAATTGAACACCGCCGGCCTGCGCAAAGATTGCCACGAGATTTATCCCAGCCCTCGCATCCTTCAATTGGCCGCCCAACTGGGCGTGCCGATCACCTTCGGCTCCGATGCCCATGCCCCGGGCGAAGTCGGGCTGAACCTGGAAGACGCGGTACGCCTCGCGCGTGATAGCGGTTACACGCAGTACTGCAGGTTCAGTGGGCGGCAAAGGGAGATGGCAAACCTTTGAAAATTTTTGATTTTTGATTTTTGATTTTCGATTGGCCAGAATCCCGCTGATCGAACATTCAACATCGAAACTCAAAAACACACTATGACAGAACAGGAAATGAAACAAAGGACCAAGGCTTTCGCCTTGCGGATTATTAAAGTAGTAAATACCATTTCGAAAGACTTCGTGGGCCGGCGGCTCGGAGACCAACTGCTCCGCTCTGGCACGTCCGTGGCCGCAAACTATCGCGCTGCTTGCCGGGGCCGGTCAAAAGCTGATTTTATTAACAAACTTGGGATCGCCGAAGAGGAAGCCGATGAATCCGCTCTGTGGATGGAACTTCTAATTGAAAGTGGACTTATCAGATTACGCCGGCTCGAGAAGTTATTGCAGGAAGCAAACCAATTGAGCGCCATCCTCGTCGCCTCGCGGAAGACCGCCATCCGCCGGCGGTGAAAGACGGGTATGCGGAACCAATCGAAATTCAAAAATCAAAAATCAAAAATCGATTGAAAGCTGTAATTCTCGCAGCCGGCAAAGGCACGCGCATGAAGGAACTCACCAACGAGCTCCCCAAGCCCATGCTCAAAGTGCGCGGCAAGCCCATCCTCGAACATATCCTGGAAGGCATCCTGGCGGCGGGTATTCGCGATATCTTCATCGTCACCGGTTTCCACGCCGAAGTCATCGAGAATTATTTCGGCCAGGGCGACCAATGGCAGGCGCGCATCTCCTATGGCCGGCAACTCGTCCAGAACGGCACTGGTAAAGCTCCCGAACTGGCTAAAGATTTCGCCGCAACCTCGCCCTTTCTGCTGACCTACGGCGACATCCTGGTCCCGCCTGAAACTTACCTCCAAATCCTCCAGCGCTATCAGGAGGACCGTTTCGACGGCGTCATCACCGTCACCCGCGGCGAAGATGTGACCAAAGGCGGCCTCAATTTTTTTGACGACCAGTTCCGCCTCAAGCGCCTCGTGGAAAAGCCCTCGCCAGCACAGTTGGATCAGTTGCAGACGGAAGGCTGGCTCAAGCCCGGCGCGCCGGTCTGGTACAACGCCGGCATCTACCTTTTCCAGCCCTCCCTCTTCGAATTCACTTCCCGCTTGCAAAAATCCCCCCGCGGCGAATACGAGCTGACCGACGCCATTAGTGCCATGGTTGAGGTTGGCCAAAAGCTCGCCGGCCTTGAAATCCAGGGATGCTGGGTGGATGTGCGCGACCCCGATGTGTTGGCGCGGCTCGAATGAAAGGTTCTTCCAGCCCGCGTCCGTTCCCGGCGAGGTAGCGGGGTCCAACCCCAGGAATGTGACGGCTTGTGCCGGGTTGTGACGCCTTTTGTGACGGCTCGGCATTCAAAAACCCACGGTAAAATGCAGGTTGTTACGGTGTGACGGCTCCACGAGGGTACACCCACCCCCTCCCCCTCCTCGGCGCCCCCCTTCGGGGCCAACCTGAGGCTCCGATCCGAGTAAATCCGACTTAATCCGACTTAATCCGACTTAAAAATCGGACATCTCCCTATTTCGCGGCACACCCCCCTACTCCCGAAAAAATTTTCGACGTCACTCCAAAGGCCTCTGCGCTGTCTTGATCAGACCACCAATTTAGGCTCGAACACCGGTTTCCCGCAATGCTTGCGCAGCAATTCGCTGAACCGCCCCAGTCCCCTCTTCTCATCCGTCCCTAGGTGGTAATGAATGTGCCAGCTCAGGTAATCCGACCGGAAATCGTAATCATAATCCGTGCGGCTGCGGATGATCGACTCCAGCGTGTCCAAACCGAAATCGCGCGCCTCCCGCAGCATTCGGCGCAGAATCGAATTGTCCAGCCCGCGCCGCAACCCCCACACGGCATACACAAACGGTAGCTTCGTTAGTTCGTACCAGGCGGCGCCCAGGTCCCAAATCTCGTGCTCGTGCGGGCCGAGCAAAAGGTCGAGCGCCCGGTCGCCGATCAGCAGCGCATAGTCCGGCAGCGCTTTGAAGTCGTAACCGGCCAGCGCCTTGAACTCGGGACGCAGCCCTCGTTCGGCCAGCAACACCCGCAGCAACTCGATACTCGTCAGCGAAGCCGGGTCGCAAAACACCTCGCGCACCTCCTCGATTGGCCGGCGATGCGCCAGCAGCACGCTCTTAACCTCCCCCAGCGACGCGATGGCGATGCCGTCCAACACATCGTACCGCTCGGTAAACAACACCTCCACTACGCTAACCAGCGCAGCATCCAATTCGTCGCGGCCCAGCATCCCGGCTAATTCCGCCGGCGTGGCAAACACCACCTGGTCCTCCAAACCGCGCGTCAACGGCACCGCGTTGAGGTAACGAACCGACCCCACCCGGAACGGCGCCAGGGATTGTTCCAGGAAGCTTTCCCGCTGGGTAAGCACCGATCGCTGCTCGTGTTCCACCCGGCGCGCCAGTTCTTCCGCCGGTTCCGGCGGTTTCATGCGCAGCTTGGGAGGGTCGTCAGGAGGGATTGGCATGTGGGGGACGAGAGCCGAAATGACTCAGAGTTTTCTGAATTCCTCTTCGGTAAGGTTTGCTTGTTTCAGGATTGAGCGAAAGGTGCCATTGGGAACGTCGCCAGGATGCATCGCGACATATGTCTGACGCCCGTCGGCATGCCGCAGCACTACGTGCGAGCCCGATTGCCGCTTGATGGCAAACCCGGCGCGTTGAAGTTTGGCCAGCGCCTCACGCGCTTTGTAGGGCATCTTCTGAAATCTCCACGGTTCCAAACAGGGTTTCAGAGGAGGCGCTCACTGCCTCATTATTAGCGCGCTTTTCCGCCAACCATAGGCGCAGGAGGTCTGCCGCAGCCTGACGCGCACCCTCAATCCCAGGTCCGTGGGTTGTCAGACCCAGGCTCGGAACGTGGGCGTAGTAATAACCGGCGGGGAAGCCGGCGTCCTGGACCGCCTCGAAAACTACGCTGAATCTCATGGTTTGAGTGTACCGCTTCCTGTCTATCCCCGTCAAACTATGCGTGCTATGCACGAGCTGGCTTCACGCAGTCGCCAGGTTTCCTTCCAACACCCCGGAGCGGCTTTCCCCGTTCTCTGTCGACGTTATCGGCGCTGCACCATCCCACTCACGAATGACTTCATAGAACGAATTCCGCTGTACCGGAGCGCGGCCCGCCTCGCGAATCGCCTTGAGCATCTCGCCTTGTGTCTGCACCTGCGGCGTGGTCGCGCCCGCCATGTGGAAAATATGCTCCTCAAGAATAGTCCCGTGCAGGTCATCGGCCCCATAGCTCAACGCCACCTGCGCCAACTTCAGGCCCATGCCGACCCAATATGCCGTGATGTGGTCGAAGTTATCCAGGTAAATCCGGCTTACCGCGATGGTCCGCAACGTGTCGAAACCGGTCGGCGCGTGTTTTACGGGAATCTCGTTGTTCTCGGGATGATACGGCAGCGGCACAAAACCCACAAAACCGCGCGTCTCATCCTGCAGTGCTCGAAGTTGCCGCAAATGGTCCAACCGGTCCGCCGCCGATTCGACATGTCCATACAGCATGGTGCAAGTGCTGCGCCCGCCCATCCGGTGCCAGGTCCGGTGCACGTCCAAATATTCCTCTGCCGATTCCTTCCCGCGCGCGATGGCTGAACGGATTTCCTTGCGAAAAATCTCCGCCCCGCCGCCCGTCAGCGAATCCAGTCCCGCTTCCTTGAGTTCGCGCAAAACTTCCTCGGTCGATTTCTTCGCCAGCCAGGCCAGGTGCAGGATTTCGATTGCAGTGAAGCATTTCAATTGCAGGCGCGGGTCCAGCGCGCGCATCGCCCGGAGCATGTCGGTATAAAAGCTAAATGGCAGGGTCGGATGTAGCCCGCCGACAATGTGCAGCTCCGTCACGCCCAGGTGCAGCGCTTCCCGCGCCTTCTGCACGATCTCCTCCACCGTGAACTGGAATCCGTCGGCATCGCGCTTCTTGCGGGCAAATGCGCAAAACTGGCAGCTCAAGATGCAATAATTCGAGTAATTGATATAGCGGTTGAGAATAAAGCTGGCCCGGTTGCCAACCTTGCGCTGCCGGGCCAGGTCGGCCATCGCGCCCACGGTATTTAAATCCTTGGTCTCGAAGAGCCGCAGCGCATCGGCCTCGGAAATTCGTTCCCCCGCCGCGACCTTGTCATACAGGTCGCGCAAGGGACTGCGCTGGATGAAGAAATGCACCCGCTATGATTACCAGAACTCCAAAGAAACTTCAAATTCCAAACCCCGAAGCCCCGGACAGTAGAGTTGAATTGAGCGCGGTCTTTTGTCACGCTTCCAGCCGTAATGGACCGTAAGACCAGCCCCTGGCGCACGCTCCTGCTCAGCCTGCTGCTGGGCGCAGGCACCCTGGCGGCCTTCTGGCCGGTGGTTCACCACAATTTCATCAAGCTCGACGACGGCCTCTATGTGGCCCTCAATGCTCGAGTGCTGAACGGCTTAACCTGGGGGGGCATCGAATGGGCCTTTCGCACCGGTTACCAGGGCAACTGGCATCCCCTCACCTGGCTCTCGCACATGCTCGATGTACAGTTCTTCGGACTGAACCCCGGGCGGCACCACCTCACCAGCCTGCTGTTGCACACGGCCAATTCCCTGTTGCTGTTCCTGCTGTTGCGGCGTTTGACGGGCGCCGAGTGGCGCAGCCTGATGGTTGCCGCGCTCTTCGCCCTCCACCCGCTCCACGTCGAATCCGTCGCCTGGGTCGCCGAACGCAAAGACGTTCTCAGCACGTTCTTTTTCTTTCTCACCTTATTGGCCTATGCCAGGTACGTGGAGAAGTCAGCCGTTAGTAATCGGTCCGCAATCCACAGTCCACAGTCCACTGAGGGCACTCCAAGCATCCCGCATCAGGTTTCACGTTTCACATTTCACGTTTCACGCCTAACGGATTGTCCCTCATTCTTCTACGCATTATCCCTGCTGTTCTTCGCCTTGGGGCTCATGAGCAAACCGATGCTGGTGACTTTGCCCTTCGTCCTGCTGCTCCTGGACTTTTGGCCGTTGGAGCGCTTTCGATTCGAAAATCAAAAATCGAAAATCAAAAATCTCCTTCCGCTCCTCCTTGAGAAAATGCCTTTTCTGGGGCTGACCACCCTCGTCAGCGCGCTGACGTTCATTGTTCAGACCAAAAATCACGCGACGGCCCTGCTGCTGCCGTTGGTTCTCCGTTTCTACAATGCGGTCGCTTCCTATTGCAAATACCTTGCCAGGACGTTCTGGCCGGCGAAGCTGGCGATTTTCTATCCGCACCCGGACACGTGTTATCCCCTTTCCGAGCAATGGCCCCCGTGGCAGATTCTGTTGGCGGCCGCCATGCTCGGCGCGGTGACCGTCCTGGCCCTGCTCCGCCTGAAACGCCAGCCTTGGCTGGTCGTCGGCTGGCTCTGGTTTCTGGGCACGCTCCTCCCGGTCATAGGGTTGGTGCAAGTCGGCCGACAAGCCATGGCCGACCGCTACACTTATATCCCGCTGGTGGGTATATTTATTTCTGCCGTTTGGGGCGTGACCAGCCTGTTAAACCCGAAGGCCGAAATCCGAAGGCCGAAAGAAGCTCAAAACCCGAATTCTGAAGTCCGAACCCTTCTCTCACCCAGCGAGTTCGGATTTCAGATTTCGGCCTTCTTTCGGCCTTCGGATTTCGGCCTTCGGGTTTTGCCTCAAATCGTTCTCGCTTCCCTGGGCGCACTTGCGCTCGGCGCATGCTTTGTCCTCACCCGACACCAACTCGGCTACTGGAAAAATGACTTCACCGTTTTCTCTCATGCGCTCGCCGTGACCGCTCACAACGCGCCGGCCCATTACAGGGTTGGGATGGCGTTCCGCGACCAGAGCGATTTCGCCAAAGCCCTGCAACATTTTCAGGCGGCGGTCGCCGATGACCCGGCCTACGGCCCTGCCTTTGTCGAGATGGGCGCCATCGCTGAGGAGTCAGGCCACCGCCAGGAGGCCCTGGCTCATTACCAGGCCGCGGTTAGGGCTACTCCCTGGGACGGGTTGCTCCACAATCACCTGGCCAATCTGCTCTGGGAAATGGGCCGGCAGCAGGAGGCCCTCGAACAATACACGCTGGCGCTGCGTTGCGACCCCGATGACGTGCAGGCTCATTTCAATCTTGGCCTCGCCTTGACCCAGAGCGGCGACGTCCAAAACGCCGCCGCGCACTTTGCCGCAGTCGTCCAACTCCAACCCGGTGATGCCGAGGCGCGCGAAAACCTCGGTCGCCTCCTGGCCCGGCAAGGCAAACTGGATGACGCCCTCACACAATTCCGGCAAGCGGCGCGATTGAAACCCGATTGGCCCGACGCGCTCAATGACCTGGCCTGGTTACTGGCGACTCATCCTCGAACTGACGCCCGCAATGGATCCGAGGCCGTGCGCCTGGCCGAACGGGCCTGCCAGTTGAGCGGCGCCAAGGAAGCACGCTTCTGGAGTTCGCTGGATGCCGCCTATGCGGAGGTCGGGCGCTTCCCGGACGCCCGGCGTGTGGCTGAGAAGGCCCGGGACCTCGCATTAACTGCGGGCCAAACCAATATGGCACAAGCCGCAGGGGCCCGGCTAGAGCTCTATCGCAAAGAGCAACCCTTTCATCAGGCCTTTTGACGGACGCATTCGGCACCCAGGCCGGCAGCGCCTCTGATAAAGCAGCGGGCGCGTCCCGCCCGGTGTTCCCTCTGGCTCTGGAGGCGGGATGCCGCCGGGACGCATTTTTAATTTTAAACTGAGGCTGGAGTGTCGCATAATCTCCAGTCACGATGGTTCGCCTCAACCAGACCTGGCGCGCGCTCCTACTGGCCCTGCTGCTGAGCACCGTCACGCTGGCCGCTTTCTGGCCCGTGATCCACAATGATTTCGTCGGGTATGACGACGACGAGTACCTGACAAATAATCCTCACGTGCTGAGCGGCCTCCGATGGCAGAATTTCAAATGGGCCTTCCAAGCAGGATATTCGAGCAACTGGCATCCGCTGACTTGGTTTTCGCACATGTTGGATGTGCAACTCTTCGGGCCCCAGCCACGCTGGCATCATTTAATCAGCCTGCTTTTGCATACGGTCAACGCGCTCCTTCTTTTTGGGCTGCTTCGGTGGCTGACGGGGACGCAGTGGCGCAGCCTCCTGGTCGCCGCCCTCTTTGCCTTGCACCCGCTCCACGTCGAGTCAGTGGCTTGGGCGTCTGAACGGAAAGATGTCCTGAGCACGTTTTTCTTTCTGCTCAATCTCTGGGCCTATAGCGCCTATGTGAGAAAGTCTGAAGGTAAAACTCCGAAGGTCGATGCGCAACATTCGGAATCAAAAGTTGCCGCATCACCCACTACCCAAGCTGCATCACACCTTGAGCCTCACCCCTCGTTTTTCTACGCCCTGTCACTGCTCCTCTTCGCGCTGGGTCTGATGAGCAAACCGATGCTGGTAACCTTGCCCTTCGTCCTGCTGCTTCTGGATTATTGGCCGTTGGACCGCTTTTCAATTACCAATCAAACATCAAACTTCAAACATCTCTTCCTGCTTTTGCGCGAAAAGATCCCCTTCCTGGGCCTGGCGCTGGCGGCCAGCGGCCTGACTCTGCTGGCGCAAACCAAGGGGTTCGCCATGCACTTGCATTTGCCGTTGGCCTCGCGCCTGGCCAATGCGGTCGCCTCCTGCGTAAAATACCTCGCCATGACTCTCCGGCCCGCGGGCTTGACCGTGTTTTATCCCCACCCGGATACCCGTTATCCCGTGTCAGGGCAGTGGCGATGGTGGCAGCTCGCGGCCGCCGCCTTCCTGTTGGCCGCCATTTCGCTTTGGGCTTTGTTAAAGCGCAACCGCGCGCCCTGGTTTGCCATGGGATGGTTCTGGTACTTGGTGACGCTGCTGCCTGTCATCGGTATCATCCAGGTAGGGGGACAAGCCATGGCCGACCGTTACACCTACATTCCGCTGATCGGGATTTTTATCTGTGTCGCCTGGGGCGCCGCTGGTTTGGCGAATCGCGGGCGGGTCTGGCAAGCCGCCATCACCGGGGCGGGTCTGCTGTCCGTTGGCGCCTGCGCCGCGCTCACTCACCACCAGGTGCAGTACTGGCGCAACTCCACCCTGCTGTTCGACCACGCACTGAAAGTGACGACTCACAACGCGCTAGCGCATTATTTCGTAGGCACCGCACTCTTGCGCCAGGGCCAGACCCAGTTAGCCATGGAACATTTCCAAGCCGCGGTGGATGCGAATCCCGAGTATGTTTATGGATATCTTGGAATGGGGGCCGTACTGGTGAGCCTGGGCAAGACGGAACAAGCCTTGGAAACATACCGGGCGGGGACGCGCGTGACCCACTCAGCGCCACTGCTCTACAACCATATCGCCACGCTGCTCTGGTCGCTCGGACGGAAGGATGAGGCACTCGCGCAGTACGCCGAGGCGCTCCGGTTCAACCCCGATTTCTCAGACGCCCACTACAACCTGGGTGTGGCCTTGTCCGACCGGGGCGATTATACTTCTGCCGCCCAACATTTTGCCGCCGTCCTGCGAATCAGGCCATTGGACCGTGAAGCGCTCGCCCACCTGGCAGAGGCGCTGGTCCGGCTGGGGCGGCTCCCCGAGGCAGAGGGGATGCTGGTCCAAGCGGTGCGCCGCAGGCCCAGCGACCTGGAAGCCCTAACCCGCCTGGGCCAGGTGCTGGTCGAGGAAGGAAAGATGTCAGCGGCCCAAGGGGAGTTTCGGCAGGCAGTACGTCTCTTCCCAACCAATGCCGCTTTGCAGATCAGCCTGGGCAGTGTGTTGTTGCAGTCGGGCGACACTAACGAAGCCACGACATGGTTCGCTAGCGCGGCTGCGCTGGACCCCGGCTTGGCGGAGAAACTGGTGCAGGCCGGAAAGACTCTCGCGAGCCAGGGACAGCTCCAGGCCGCGCTGGCTCGCTTCAGCACCGCCTTGCGCCTCAAACCGGATTGGGGCCCCGCACTGGCGGAAATGGCCTGGCTGCTCGCTACCGCCAACCAAAACGATCTGCGCAACGGCTCCGAAGCCCTGCGACTCGCCCAGCAGCTTTGTGCGACCAGTATGGAACCGCGGTGCTGGGACATCCTCGGTGCTGCCTATGCGGAGGTCGGGCGCTTCCCGGACGCCCGCCGCGCAGCTGAGAAGGCCCGTGACCTCGCATTAACCTGACTTTCGCAACTCGACCTGGTTTTTGAGAATTTTCGCGAGGTGAATTCATTGTTTTCCGTGGAAATCAGCCGATTTCGTTTCAAAAACGCCTTGTAGTGCAGACCTAGTCTCTTCCGCCAGCATTCGAACCTGG
>DATMQA010000106.1:0-12895 GCA_035566895.1 Binatia bacterium | reverse complement strand
TCGCCCGGCCCTACCCCCAACGCGAGCAAGCTCAACCAGAGCGCGTCCGTCCCACTGCCCACCCCAAGCGCGTAACGGGTCTGGCAAAACTCGGCGAACTCCGTCTCAAAGCGCGCCACATAGGGGCCGCCGGCGAAAGCGCTGGCTTCCGTGACCTGCCGAAACGCATCCAGCAACTCCGACATCAGCGGTTCATGCTGCACGCGCAGATCTAGAAAAGGGACTTGCACAGTAACCATTGTTAAGCGGCGGCCGCCGGCTGAAGCGCTCGGGCCGGGTTCCCCGCCACGACCGCCCCATCCGGAACATCTTTGGTGACGACGCTGCCGGCCCCCACAGTCGCCCCTTCGCCAATGGTCACCCCGCACAGGATCGTCGTGCCGGACCCCACCGAAGCTCCGCGTTTTACCGTGGTGGACACGCACGTCCAGTCCGCATCGGTTTGCAAGTTGCCATCGCCGTTGGTCGCCCGCGGGTAGCGGTCATTGATAAACGTCACTCCGTGGCCGATAAACACTTCCTCCTCCAGGGTCACCCCTTCGCAAAGGAAGCTGTGGCTGGAAATCTTGCAGCGGGCGCCGACCCGGACACCTTTTTGAATCTCGACAAACGCCCCGATCTTGACGTCATCGCCAATCTCGCAGCCGTAGAGATTCGTAAACGCATAGACTTTAACCCGCTCGCCAAGTTTGACATCCGGCGCTATCCGTTGGAAAAGTTGGTCGTCCATAGCTAAGCCGCCACCATTTTCGGCTCTGCCGCCGCAACTTTCGGCACCAGGTGCCCGTTGCCGTTGCCATTCCCATTTCCGTTTCCATTGCCGTTGCTCTCTCCATTGCCGTTGGCCAAGGCCGCTACCGCGCCTAATGACACGGAGGCCCCTTGCTGGCGCAACGATTCACTGGCGGCTTCCAAAATCCGCACCACCTCCAGGCCCAACCGCCCGTTCGTAAGCGGCGTGCGCCCCTCACGAACGCACTCCAGGAAATGCTGGCACTCCAGTTTCAACGGTTCATCCTGTTTGATGTAAGGCACGTAGGCATCGCCGTAATGATACGAATAGGTGAACTCCGCGAAAGTGTCGTAATGCGGCGGCACTTCCACCCGCGCATCATAAATCTTCAGCTTCTCCAGCGGCTCAGTGTCGTCGTACACAATCATCCGCTGCGAACCAACCACGGTCATTTGCCGCACTTTCTTGGGGTCCAGCCAACTGTTATGAATGAATGCGCAACGATTCTTGCGGAACGTCAGATACATCATTGTCACGTCCTCGATCCCGCGCGTCACATGGCTGCTCCCCTGGCAAGAGACGCTCGAGGGCGACTCATCCAGCAAATGCAGTAAAATCGAAATGTCGTGCGGCGCCAGGTCCCAGGCCACGTTGATGTCCCGCTGGAACAACCCCAGATTCAGCCGGCGCGCCGCAATGTATTGGACCTGTCCAATGTCTCCCGCGTCAATGATCTCTTTCATCCGCCGCACCGCGGGCGAGAACAGAAACGTGTGCCCGACCATCAGCACCAGCCCCTGGCTTTCCGCCAGGTTCACCAGTTCCTCGCCTTCAGCCTCCGTGCGGGCCATTGGCTTCTCGATAAAAACATGCTTGCCGACGCCCAAGGCCGCCTTGGCCATCTCATAGTGAAACCGGACTGGCGTTGCGATCACCACCGCCTCCAGTTCGGCATCATTGAGCAGGTCCTCGAAACGGTGGGTCGTCGCCACCTCCGGGTGCAGCCGCCGCATATGGCCCAGCCGCGACTCGCTGGTATCACAAATGGTTTTTAACTCGCAATCCGGAGACTGCCGCAGGTTGCGCACCAGGTTCGGACCCCAGTAACCGCATCCGACTACACCAACCTTGACCGTTTTTTTCATAGTTCTCATAGGCGAATTGACTCCACCGATTTTCCAACAGACCGGGCTGCCGGCACCGCGTCCTGCCGCTTGGCTGCGCGCAAGTCGTTATACTGGGTCCACAGCGCTGGCAGCGTCTTAAGTATGATTTTCAAATCCAGCCAAAGACTCATCCGTTTCGAATAGGCAATGTCCAACTGCACCATCTCCTCGAAAGTCATGCGGTTTTTGCCGCTCACCTGCCAAAGACCTGTCAGACCTGGCGCCGCATCCAGGCGATGCCGGTGCCGCGGCTCATAGACCTCGTACTCGTAGCGAAGGCACGGCCGAGGGCCCACCAGGCTCATCTCGCCACGCAAAATATTGAGAACCTGAGGCAGCTCATCCAGCCCGCTGGCCCGAAGAACCGCCCCCAATGGGATCAACCGAGGGTCGTTGCTCTCGTCCAGCTTCACCATTGGCGCCCGGGACTTAATCAACCGCTCTGTATGCCGGCGGTGCGAATCGGTCTCCGCATCGACTTGCATCGTCCGGAACTTGTAACAGACAAACTGCCGCCCTTTCTGCCCCACCCGCGGCTGTCGAAAAAAGATCGGTCCGGGCGAGCCCAATTTGACCACCAGTGCCACCAGCACGCCGAATAATACCCAAGCCGGCGATACCAGCAGAATGAATGTCAAATCCAGGGCGCGCTTCCAGCCCGGAAGGTCCGCCCTGTGACTGCTCAGTTCTCCATTAACGCCAATCTCCTGCCTGTCCATAAGTCGATTCACCACCACCACTGACCGACATCGTTCGAGGGCTGGCCACCAGCATTCCAGCTCCCCCACCACCGGCCCCGCTCGCAAAGGCGCTGGGCCGGCTGGTTTTCACTTCATCAATTCTCAAATTCACTGCGTCTCAACTCGGCGCGCCCCGCGCCCGTTAACCCCGCCTTATACCCCCGAACGGTTGTTTATTTCAGCCCGGTCGAAATGGCTTGGGTCAACGCCTGTCTATCTTCCACTCCGCCAAAAAAGTCGCAACTCCGCTGAATACGGAGTGGGTGTCAGTGATATTACGGAAACCCTTGAAGTATCAGGCGTTAACCTCGCTTTGGCTTTGGACGCGCTGTCCCTGCAAACGCTCTGGCCTGGCCTGCGGGAAGTGCTTAACTCCGAAATCCGAAATGCGAGGCTGGTCGCGGCGTGATTAAGGCAGAATCATTCTGCCCGGCTCATTCGGCCGAAGGTTTGGGGCGGCCAAACTTCAGCGCATTGTCACCGGCGCGGACAATTGACGGAATGCGGGGGCTTTGTACGGTTGCGATGTGTTAGAACCACGGGCTCCAACCGCTGAGCTGCGCTCGCCGCGACCCGCTGAGATTTGCTCTTCTCGCGGAGAGGGCATCGGGCGTGAGGAGGCTCGCAGGAACGCCATGCAGAAGACCGCAGCCACACAAAACCAGAGGACAAGCACTATAAACATGCACTCTGGGGTAGCATAATATGTGCCTGCATCCCGCTGCCGCGTTCATCCACGGCTCCGCTCAACACACCGAGCGCGCCCTCCTCAGGCTACCCGGCTGTTTTGTCCCTAATTGGTACATCTGCCCCGAACTGAGACAAATTCTGCCTCCTTTAACCACATTTTCAAACCACTTCCAACAGATCCGCATCCAACTTCACCGCCGCCGCTTGGTTGATGAAGTCCAGTCGCAGCAACACCGTCGTCATGCCGTAACGTTGCTCCACCCAACCTTCAATGCCTTGCAGCGACCCGGATTTGATACGGACCCGCATTCCTTCCCCAATCGCCGGCGCAAGTTGGACCCCGAGGCGCGAGTCCAATGCCAGCAATATGTCATGCAATTGCCGGCCAAAAGTCTCCTGATCGAAAACCTCCAGCAGGTTAGCCACATGCTCGTTCTGACGCACCGGCTCTTTCTGCCCTTGCCCCAGTTGCAAAAAAACGTATCCGGGAAACAACGGCTTTTGAAATACCACTGTCTTTCCCCGATACTTATGCGCCGAGTCATAGCAAGGCAGCGTCGCCGCGATGGATTGGCGCTGGCAATATTCCACCAGCTTTTTCTCTCGTCGCGGCCTGGTATGCGCCACGAACCAATTTATCTCTGCCACAAACCCAGCATTCGGAACCGCCCCCGGTCCTGTCAACCTCCAACGCAGGGAGAGGGAGGCCTTTCATCCTCCCCCGTTCCTCTCCGTCCCTCCCCCCCATATCCCCCTCATTTACCCAACCCTTTTTTGGCTTGCGCAAAGCAATTCCGTGACAGAAGTTCCGGCGAACCGGTAATTTTTGGGACGTCTCATGACCTCGCAACAACTCTCAGCGGCTTTCTTTCTCCAGATGTTTGTCATTCTGTGCGTTTGCCGCGTGGTCGGCGTTTTGGCGCGCCGGTTGGGCCAACCCCAGGTAGTTGGTGAGATGATCGCCGGTGTCTTTCTGGGTCCCTCGCTCCTCGGCCTCTTGTCTCCACACCTGCAAACCCTCCTCTTCCCGCCGGAGTCTCTTAAAATTCTTTACGTGGGCGCACAATTGGGCGTCGGGCTGTACATGTTCCTCGTGGGCGTGGAGTTCAACAACGGGACTTTCCTCAAACGCGCCCGCAGCGCGGCCTCGGTTTCCATTGCGGGCATGGTAGCGCCTTTCATCCTGGGAGCTGGACTGGCTTATTGGTTGCTGCATGTTCCGGGCTTGTTCTCCGAGCGAGCCTCCCTTTTTGAGGCGATGCTCTTCCTTGGCGCCGCTTTGTCGATCACCGCCTTCCCCATGCTGGCGCGCATCATCTACGAACGCGGCTTGACCGGCACCGCCTTGGGCACGCTGGCGCTGGCCGCTGGCGCCATCGGTGACGCCGGCGCCTGGTGCGTCCTGGCCATCGTCCTCGCCAGCTTCGGCGCCGGCCCGCTGGTCGCCATCAAAGCCATCGCGGGTGGAATCGCCTATGGAGTCTTCGTTCTGACCCTTGGCCGGAAGTACCTGGCGCGCCTCGGCACCCTGGCCGAACGCGCCGGCCAGCTCACCCTTTCTCTGCTGGCCATCACCCTGACCCTTTTCCTGCTCGCGGTTTGGATTACCGATAGCATCGGCATCCACGCCGTGTTTGGCGGGTTCCTCCTGGGCATCGCCATGCCGCGCGGATTCTTCGCGCGCGAACTCCAGCGCCAGCTCGAACCCTTCGCGGTCGTTTTCCTCCTTCCTATGTTCTTTACTTTCTCCGGGCTTAACACGCGGTTGGATATGGTCAACAGCCCGGAACTCCTGCTCATTGCTCTGGCCGTTATCGCCGCGGCGTGCCTCGGCAAAGGCGGAGCTTGTTGGGCCGCCGCCCGCCTGAGTGGGGAAGATAACCGTACCGCCCTGGCGGTGGGCACCTTGATGAATTCACGTGGCCTGATGGAACTAATCATCATCAACATCGGTTTGCAGAAAGGGGTTATTCAACCTGCGCTCTTCTCCATCATGGTCCTGATGGCCATCGTCACTACCCTCATGGCTTCGCCGATGTTCGAATGGGTTTATGGCCGCCACGCCCGCAAGCTCGGCACCCTCGGCCCCGCCCCCGCCCAGGCTTAAGTCCTCCCCCTTCACCTCCTCCTCGCTCCCACGACCGTCGGGCAACGTGGTGGAGTACGAAAACGAAAAATAGCAGACTTCCCTCCGCCCATCCCCTACCCTCCCGGCATGGTCAGCTTTTGACACTCTCACAATCACGTTTCACGCGCCTCGCATCAAGCATTACCCATGACGACACCAAGCCACCCGTCCACCTCCTTCCCCCGCAGCGCCTACGACCAGGTCGGCGGCCTCTTCTATTTTGCTCGGATGGTCCACAAAATCCGCCTTCATGCTGACGGCAAGCTGCCTCCCGATTACCACGCCAACCTCGGCCGCGGTTTAGACGGACGATGCTGTCGCTTCCTGCGCGTCGACTGTTCTGCCCTGCGAGAGCGTGTGTCCCAAGGTGGCACGGATGATGAAATCCTTTCCTGGTGTTTCGCCCAGGGCCGACGCCCAAGCGATGAGGAAATCCTGGTTTGGAACTCCTTTATGAGGAAGCGCGGCTGGCACGACGAAGCCGACGGCAGCACCCAGGAACTGGAAAACTATAAGGCCAAAAGCGGCCTTTCTCAGCGCGATGACCTTCTGACTTTTTTCGATTATTACGAAGTTGATGAAGGGCGTCGCAAGTAAGCCCCTCAATTCCCACAAGCTCGAATTCTGATTGAAAACTTCGCCTCTTCATCCCACCCTCCTCTCATGCAATCTGTCTTTACAGGTCCAGTGTACGTCGTGCGCGACAATATCGACACCGACCAGATCATCTCCGCGCAATATCTTAACCTCGTGCCGACCATTCCCGAGGAGTACGAAAAACTTGGCTCCTACGCCTTGGCGGGATTGCCCGAATCGCTCTACCCGATTCGCTACGTAAGGGACGGCCAGCTCGACAGCCAATACCCCATCGTCGTCGGCGGACGCAACTTCGGCTGCGGCAGCTCGCGCGAACACGCCCCCATCGCCCTTGGCTCCGCCGGCTGCAAGGTCGTCCTGGCTGAAGGCTTTGCCCGCATCTTCTTCCGAAACTGCGTCGCCACCGGCGAGCTTTATCCCTGCGAAGCCACCGAACGCCTTTGCGACGTTCTCAAAACCGGCGACGTCATCACCGTTGACCTTGACGCTTGCACCGTGGTGGCCAAGAACACGCGAAAAACCTATAAGTTCAAGCCGCTCGGCGACGTTCGCCCCGTCGTCGACGCCGGCGGCCTCTTCAATTTCGCGCGCAAAACCGGCATGATTGCCAGTCATTGAACCTCCTCCCTTACCCCCGCTCGCTTAGGCGCCATGCGGGCTCTTATACAATGCCGGGACGAGCCGGCCTCCATCTCGCTCCCAGCCTGCCAGACACTTTGCGGCTCCCCCTGGCCGAACGCCTCCAATCCACTGCTCGCTCGCTCGGCGTCGAACTCGAGTTGGTCACCTGCCGAACGCCTCGCCGGCGCCCGGCCATTCTCGCAGAAAAATCCCCGACCGGTTCCCTTCATCCGGAGGCCTACTCATTGCGCATTGATTCATCCGGCGTAACGATTTCTTACGGTGCCGATGGGGGCCTCCACGCCGCCGTCGCCACCTTGCGCCAACTCCTCCGCGAATATGGCCGACGCCTGCCCCGCCTCACCGTTCATGATTCCCCGGATTTCTCCCGCCGTGGTGTCATGCTCGACATTTCCCGCGGCCGGGTGCCAAACCTGCAGACCCTGTTGGACCTCGTCGAGCACCTCGCCGATTTCAAAATCAACGAGTTCCAGCTCTACACCGAGCATACCTTCGCCTATCGCAACTACAAACCCGTCTGGCGCGAGTGGGGCGCTATTACCGGAAAAGAAATTTCACAGCTCGACGCTCGCTGCCGCCAACTCGGCATCGACCTCGTACCCAACCAAAACTCTTTCGGCCACCTCCGCTATTGGCTGGAATATCCACCGCTCAAAAAACTGGCCGAAGTCCCCGAACCCTACGAGGGCGCGGACCATACCTATTTGCGTTACCCAACCACCTTGGCTCCCAACCACCCCGGAACCCTGCCCTTCCTGCGCGAGCTTTATGATGAACTGCTGCCGCATTTCACCAGCACCCGATTCAACGTCGGCTGCGACGAGACCTGGGACCTTGGCCGCGGCCAGAACAAGACCCTATGTGAAATAAAAGGCAAAGGCCGCGTCTATCTCGATTTCCTGAAACAAATCGACAAGGAAGTCTCCGCCCTCGGCCGCCAGATGATGTTCTGGGGCGACATTATCCTGCATCACCCGGAGTTGCTTCCCGACTTGCCCAAAAATGTCATCGCCTTGAACTGGGGTTATGAGGCCAATCATCCGTTCGAGCGCGAGACCGGGCTTTTTGCCAAATCTAAAATTCCTTTTTACATCTGCCCCGGCACTTCCACCTGGATGTCGCTCATTGGCCGACACGACACCGCCTTGGCCAACTTGCGTCTCGCGGCTGAATCCGGGCGTAAACACGGCGCCGCGGGCTATCTCAACACTGACTGGGGCGACGGCGGCCATCCACAACCACTCGCGGTGAGTTACCTGCCTTACCTCGCCGGCGCCGCTCTGAGTTGGTGCGCCAAATCCTTTGACGAAAAACTACTCGTCCCCGTCCTCAGCCGTGATGTCTTTCACGACCCGAGCCAGCGCCTCGCCAAAGCCGCCCTCGCCCTTGGATTCGCCCACCGCAAATTCAATTACCAGACCCCTAACGTCTCACCCTTAGGCGCCGTCATCGCCGCGCCCCTGCCCCATACCCGCGAAATCCCTTGCCGCGACGGCCTCAAATACTACGCGCGCATTCCGGAGAAAAACATCCTCGCAACCCTCCAATCCGTCGAAGACCAGCGCGCCATCCTTTACCGCGTGCGGCCCACCACGAATTCCGGCGACATCCTGGCGGTCGAACTCGAGATGGCTGCGCTCATGGCCGCCCAATCTTGCCACATCATGCTCTGGCAACAGGCCATCGCCGCCGGAAAACGCGCGCGCGCCAAGTCGCTCGCCAAAGCCGGCATCCGCGACCTCCGCGAACTCATCCGCGACTTCGACATGTATTGGCCCCTGCGGAACAAAGGCACGGCCGCCAAATGCGCCGCTTTCCTGCAATGGCGCCTCGACGACTACCGCCGCGGCCTCCTCCATTTCCCGCCCGACCTCGCGCGCGTCGCCCAGACCAAAACCTACGCGGCAGAATAGAGGCCATTCCTCGGGACGCTATCGCGGCATTAACCTTGCAGCAGGTCCAAAACCAGACTAAAATTGGTCAATGTATACTTGCAGCGTGAGCAAAGCCAAGAGCTCCCTCGGCAAACTTGCCGACCAAGCTCTCGCTGGCCGGCCTACGGTGATTCCTCGAGGCGGGAAGCTAGTCATCTTGCAGGCCTACTCCTTGCCGGACCATGCTGACGAATTTGACGCCTTAATCCAGGCTGGAAAGGATAGTCCCCACCGACCATTAACGCGAAAGGTTCTGGACGAAATCTGGCGGCGCGGTCGAGCCCGAGCCAAAGCTCGTCGATGAACGTGAGCATCAGCGGCCGGGCGGAGGCTGACCTGGTGCAGATTTATGCCTACTTGGCGGTTCACCGTGGCGTAGATGCGGCTGAGCGTTTCCGGAAGAGCGCCGGGATGGCTTTGGACCAGCTTGGCAAACATCCGGCACTGGGTCCGCACCCCGGCTGGGCTACCCGGCACACGGACTTGCACTTTTGGGTCATCACCCGGAGCAGTTATCTGATCTTCTATGAATCTTGTGGGGCCGAGGTTTCTATTGAAAGGGTGCTGGACGGACGCCGCGACGTGCGCCGCATAATCGAATCCCGTCTCGAAGAACCACCGCCGGAGGAAACTGAGCCTGAGTAGGCCCGCAGCGACTCATCTTCATCGTTTCTATCAATACTATTCTCAATTTTATCAATTAACTTCTCCCGGCGGCGAGTGTTGTAGGCTCAGTGCGCGCGAACGGTGCGTCGAAATGCAATCGCCACAAATAAAACCTGGTTCTCGCCTGGGTTTGGATTTCGCTCGGCTTCCTCTCGGGGATGCTGCTCGGCCTGTTTTTCCATCGGGAGGACTGGCTCGGCGGCTACGCCAGTTTTAAACACCGTCTCTATCGCCTCGGGCACATCTCCTTCTTCGGGTTGGGCGTCGTCAACCTGTGCTTCTTTCTGACGGTTCACGCCCTGGGTGGGGCCGGACCTCGATTCGAGATGGCGTCCTGGGCTTTCATCGCCGGCGCTGTTTCGATGCCCATCTGTTGCCTGGTAATAGCTCATTTTCCCCGCGCCCTGCCCCTCTCCACCGTCCCTGTCCTTAGCCTCTTGCTCGGCGGATTCCTAAGAGTCCTTGGGATAATGAGATGAACGCATCTTCCCATTTGTGTCCATTCGTGTCCATTCGTGGTTAACCCTATGAAAAGGATCGGCGTCATCGCGATGAGCGGCGTCCGGGCCCACAACCCCGAACTCACCAAGCTCGGCCTCACCCTGCCCGGTTTCGTCGAACACAACAAAATCATCGCCTCCCTGCCCAGCCTCGGCCTGCTCACCCTCGCCGGCCTCACCCCCGACACTTTCGAGGTCGAATATCGCGAGATCGCCGACCTGCGGCAGGACGAACAACTGCCCGAAGAGGCTCGGGCGCTCCGCGGCAGGTTTGGCAAGTCCGATCTGCTTTCGATAACCGTCGGCGGGGGGACGCAGCCGGCTCAATGCCTTACCGGGTTGCGCAGTTTTAGTCTGCAGGCGGGCCTGCCGCAGTTCACCGTCGGAATTGTCAAATTTGTCGAACGCCAGCCACCCGACACGATCGTCTGGGCAGTAACCGGCCAGGCCGGCTTCCGCTACCTTATTGAAAAGGCTGGCAAGGACTTTATCTGGCAAACCCTTTGTTGTCGTCACCAATGTCTTCGGCACCGCCACCTTCACTGATTCCTCCAGTAGTGGCTCTGCCGTGACTTTCTACCGCGCCCGCAAAGCCGCATCCGGAGCGTCGCGGATGGTCTTGGCGTGCAGATGCCGCTCGGTCAGGTTTCCGCACTGGCCGATGGCTTGGCGGATGCCTGGCAGCGGCACGTGCAACTGGATCCGCAGACGCCCGAAACCCTGAGCCGCCTGCGCCAAACGAAAACCCTCGCCCTCATTTCCAATTACGATCACCCGCCTTACGTCCACCGGTTGTTGCGCGAGCACAAACTCGATGGCTTTTTCCATATCATCATCATCTCCGGGGCGGTTGGCTGCAAAAAACCCGACCCGGCAATCTTTGGTCTGGGGCTGCAGCAAACGGGCCTGGCTCCCGGGCAAGTCATCTACGTCGGTGACACCCAGGACGACGTGCAAGGCGCGCGGGCTGCCGGCATCACTCCGGTGCTCATTGTCCGCCGGCAAAACCCCACCGACCCTGCCCTGCTCGATTTCCGCCACAGACAGGACTGCGTCTCCGAGCCACCGCTCAATCCAACTTCCGCCCTCATAACGGTTGTGATCGTTCTCATGGAGAACCGGTCGTTCGATCACATGCTGGGTTACCTCAGCCTTCCGCCGTACAACCGCACGGATGTTGAAGGACAGAACGCCGACCCGGCCTGGCTGCAGAAGTTCGCCAAAACGTGCATCAAAATGGCACACAAGTCAACACTTCCGCCTTTAGCCCTTAGCTTCCGATCGTGCATCAAATTTTGCTGTCAACGCGCGCAGCTCGCAAATTACAATCGGCAACATCATGCGCCCTTTGCTCCTGACCGCCGGTTTATGTATCTCTCTTCCCGTTTGCGCGCGCGCCGCCGGTAATTACGTCAACTCCGAACTCCCCTGGCACGAAGTGGCTTTGGATTCACAAAACAAGCTGCTGGCCTGGTATCACCCGGAACAAAATCTCGGCTATGACAAAGTCCTGCATCTGGCCTGGGACTTTCTCGAGCACAAAGTGCCCAATGATCCAAAAACCGGGCTGAAGATTTACCTCATCAACGCCGTATTCGATGCCAAAACGCTCCAGGGCGTCAACTGGCAGGGAAATCCCGCCAGCACTTTCGGCCAATTCGTTGACTCGCTCCTTGCCTGGTATCCGTATTCGGGCGATGAAGAAGCCATTGGGGTCGTCCGCTCGATGCTCGAACATCAACTGGCGCATGGAACGACTCCCGCCGATTGGAATTGGCCTGCCGTGCCCTTCGCCACCAACGACAAGAACAATCCCGAATACGGGCGCAGCATCCGCGGAAAGCCGCGCGATTTTTACGGCGGCATCGAAACGGACAAAGTTGGTGAATTGGGCATCGGCTACTGCCTCTTTTACGAATTCACCGGCAAGCAAAAATATCTGACGGCCGCCGTCAATTGCGCGGATGCTTTGGCCTCGCACATTCGCTCCGGTGACGAGACGCACACGCCCTGGCCGTTCCGTTTGAATGCCCGGGATGGCCTGGTGATCAACGGCGAGGAGTACGGCGGCATGATTGTTGCGCCGGTGCGCCTTTTTTCCGAACTCATCCGCTTGCACCAGGGGCAGGTGGAAACATACGCCCAGGCGCGCAAGATCGCCTGGGATTGGGTTCTGAAATATCCGATGCACAACAATCGTTGGAGCGGCTATTTCGAGGATGTCGTCAAGGACACGACCAACGTCAATCAAGCCTGCCCCACGATGACCGCATATTATATCCTCGCGTCGCCGAATCCGAACGCGGTGGATGCCCACTGGACGGGCGATGTCGGCCACCTGATTGATTGGGTGCGCCAAACGCTTGGCCGCGGCCCTTATTTCGGTGCGTGGGCAATTGACGAACAGGGCCGTCCTCCCGATTACAGCGGCTGCTGCTCACGCGCGGGCCTGGCCAGCGACACTTCGCGCTGGGCCGCCATCAACGCCATGTATTACGAAAAAACCGGCGACGCCCAGGCGCGCGAGGATGCTTTCCGTTCTCTCAATTACTCGACGTATTTCACCGACGACGAAGGCAAAATCGCTTGCTGCGGTCTGGACTACGCAGACTCGTACTGGTTTGACGACGGTTACGGCGATCATATCCGCCATTATCTCTGGGCGATGGGCGCCATTCCTGAATTCGCGCCGCTGGGCCAAAATCATCTATTGCGCTCGTCTTCCGTGGTCAAGAAAGTGAAATACGAGAACAAGTCTATCGCTTACGAGACGTTTGACTCCGACGCCACCGAAGTCCTGCGGCTCAATAGCGCACCGGCCCGCATCAAAGCCGGCGTGAACGACCTCCATTGCCTGGACATTCTCAAACCCGACGGCTACACCGTCCGCAAGCTGCCCGCCGGCGGCGTTGCGGTGCAGGTGCAACATCAAGGCACGCACGACGTGAAAGTCTCGTGGTAAACCCATTCACATCAGTTTCCCTCGTGCGAAAGCTCACTCAGACCATTTCGCACTTCTGCCGAATGACCATTCTGCTGTCGGCGGCATCAACGCTCGCCGCAACAGCTGACAAACTTGCCACTGGGCTGCAAGTGCCG
>DATMQA010000105.1:0-45587 GCA_035566895.1 Binatia bacterium | reverse complement strand
GGACCCCTCCATGAGCGGCCGAAAGCTGCTGCTGGTGCGCCCGCAATTGGTGGACGAGAAAGAGCCAACCCGGTTCCGCCCCGGCACAAACACCATCATCGCCGTGGACAGCGTCGGCGCGGGAATTGGAGAATTGGTTCTGTTCTGTCAGGGCAGCTCCGCTCGTCTCGCCCCCAATCTCAAGGACGCCCCGGTCGATGCCGTCATTATTGGCATCGTGGATGTGGTCGATGTGCTGGGAAAACAAATCTATAATGCGAAGCAATAGGTTAAGGCGTGAAACTAAATCCTCCCTGCGAATGAAGGCGCAACGCGAAATTCCATTAGCCCACCCGGTTCTATGAGTGTTGTCAATGAAACGCTGATTCGCGACGTCGTTGCCGAAGTGCTCGGCCGCCTGGGTCAGGCGGCCTCGTCTCCGGCCTCGGCGCCCTTCCCTGCCCCATCCGCCACTGCCTGCGGCTGCGGCGGAAACGGTCAGGTCGCCGGCGGCAGCCCCGCGACCGGCAAAGGAAAATTTGGCGTGTTCCAGGATGCCAGTGAGGCCTGCGCCGCCGCGCAGGCGGGTTTTCTCCAACTGCAGAAGAAAGGTATCGCTGGTCGCGCGAAGGTGGTCGAGCTCGTCAAAGCGATGGCGGAGGCCAATGCCGTCGAGTGGGGCCGAATCGAGCTCGAGGAGACCAAAATCGGCCGGCTCGACCACAAGATCGAGAAACTCAAGATCATCAAATTGGTCCCCGGCGTGGAGTGGCTCAACCCCTACGGGCGCAGTGGGGACCACGGCATCACCCTGGAGGAGTACACCCCGTTCGGAGTGGTTGCCGCGGTAACTCCTTCAACGCACTCGGTGCCGACGCTCAGCGGCAATATCGTGAATATCGTCGCCGCCGGTAACGCGGTGGTCTTCAACGCGCATCCGTCGGCGGCCAGGTGCGCCGCCTTGGCCGTGCGCGAATACAACCAAGCCATCGAGCGCGAACTTGGCATCGCGAACGTGGTGACCATTGTCGAGCAGCCGACGTTCGATTCCTTCAAGGCCATCTGCAGCCATGAATCGGTCCGCCTGCTGTGCGTCACCGGTGGCCCGGGCGTGGTCAAGGCCGCGATGCAGACCGGCAAACGCGCGATCTGTGCCGGGCCGGGCAACCCGCCGGTGCTCGTCGATGATACCGCCTGCATGAAACGCGCTGCCCGAGCTCTCATCCAGGGCGCGGCTTATGATAACAACCTGCTTTGCATCGGAGAGAAAGAGGTGTTCGTTTTGGACAGCGTCGCTGATGAACTAATGGCCCAGATGGAAAAGGCCGGCGCGGTGCGCTTGAACGGGCCGCAACTGGAGAAGCTCACAAAAGAAGCCTTCACCTTCAAAGAAGGTCATGGCGCCGGTTGCCCGGAGCCGGTCATCAATAAGACGCTGATTGGCAAGGACGCGCCGGTGCTGGCTAAAGCCGCCGGCGTCACCGTGCCGGAAAAGACGGAGCTGCTTTTCGCCGAGACGGACAAGGACCACGTCTTTGTGAAGGAAGAGCAGATGATGCCGTTCCTGCCGATCGTGCGGGTGAAGAGCATCGAGGAAGGCATTCAAAACGCGCTGGCCGCTGAGCATAATTACAAACACACCTCGATCATTCATTCGCATGACGTCGAGCACATGACTGCTATGGCGCGCGCGCTCGATACCACGCTCTTCATTAAGAACGGCCCGTGCATGAGCGGCCTGGGCCTGGGTGGCGAAGGCTATCTCAGCTATTCGATCGCCACGCCCACGGGCGAAGGCGTGACGAATCCCAAAACCTTCTGCCGCGTGCGGCGTTGTGTGATGGTCGATAACCTCAGGATTTACTGAATCATGCTCCTGGCACGCGTCGAAGGCAACGTTGTGGCGACCCGGAAGCATCCAAGCTTCGAGGGCTGGCGCTTGATTATTTGCCAGCCTATCAACAACGCCGGCGAACCGGAAGGCGCGCCGCAAGTCGCCATCGATGCCCAGGGGGCGGCCCTGCATCAGCGCGTCATCATTTCGTCTGACGGCATGGCCACACGCAAGGCGGTCGGCGACGACAAGAGCCCGGCCCGGTGGATGATCGTGGGAATCGTGGATGAGAAAGAACCCGGGGTGCCGGTATGAGAAGGCCGAAAACCGAAGCCCGATCCCCGAAAGCCAGGATGATTTTGGCAGAATCATTTTGCTATAATCATTCTGCCAAATCGGATTCGGAATTTCGGAGTACGGAGTTCGGAGTTTACAGCGAATGAGACTCGGAACCGTCATAGGTCGCGTGACCCTCGGCGCCACCGTTCCCGCGCTGGCTGGCGCGCGCTGGTTGATTGTCTCGCCGTTCACGCGCGAGCATTTTCAGCGCGGTTCGCAAACCCCGCCCGGCATGAGCACCGAGCCTAGCCTGGTCGTTTATGACGACCTGGGCGGCGGCATTGGGCAAACGATCGGATTTGTCGAAGGCCGCGAAGCGGCTTGCCCCTTTGACGCACCGACGCCGATCGATGCCATCAATGCGGCGCTGGCCGATGAAATCTTTTACCATCCCCTAATCCAATGAAACAGGTCATCAGCGTGCGAGATTTGGAAGAAATGCTGCGCCACGGCAAGGATGTTCGAACCTTGCCGCCGGACGCGCTTCTGACGCCATCCGCCAAAGATTTTCTGCGCGAGCAGGAGGGCGCCGGCGCCTATAAGCTCCTCGCCCAGGAAAAGAGCAACGGCGCCAGCCCGGGAAAACCAGCAACGTCCAAAAGCTCGAAAGAAGAAATCGATGCGTTTTTCAATTCGCCTGAGATCACGGAGCTGAAGCATCAGATTTGCGAGGTGGGCCGGCGGATGTGGCAGCGGGCATATGTTGATGGTAACGGCGGAAACATCGCCGTGCGGGTGAGCGAAGACCTGGCGCTCTGCACGCCGACGCTGGTTTCGAAAGGGTTCATGAAACCCGAGGACATGTGCTTCGTGGACCTCGAAGGCAACCAAATGTGCGGCGGGAAGAAGCGCACCAGCGAGATCCTCATGCACCTGCAGATTATGAAACGCCAGCCGCGCGCCGTGGCCACGGTGCATTGTCATCCGCCCTACAGCACCGGCTTCGCCGTCGCCGGTGTCCAGCCGCCCACGTGCATGATTCCCGAGTACGAAGTCTTCGCCTCGGTCGCCATTGCGCCGTATCGCACGCCTGGCACGCCCGAGATGGGCGAACTGGTGGCCGATCTCGTTGACAAGCACAACACCATCTTAATGGCCAACCACGGCGTGGTCGCCTGGAGCCACAACAACGTCGAAGACGCCTACTTCAAAATGGAAATCCTGGAGGCCTACTGCCGCACGGTGCTGGTGGCTTCCCAACTGGGCAAGCCGATCAACACCATGACCGCCACACAACTCCAGGACCTGCTCAAGATCAAGCAGAGCCTGGGCATTCCCGACCCCCGTTTTGGCCTAAAGGAATGCGAGTTGTGCGACAATGAAGGCTGGCGGCCGGGCGTGACCTGCGCGATCAGCGGCAATGCCGCGGCGCCAGGAGCCTCATCCGCGGCGCCGGACCCTGAGGCCGAGGCGTTGGTGCAGGCCATCACCGAGCAGATTCTGTCGCAAACAAAGTGAACCACGAATGGACACGAACGGACACGAACGGGAACACAATACCATTTAAGATTGAGACGAAAACTTGAAACTGCTGTGCAAGAACGAAGCATTTCACATCGCCGGTGCGCCCGTGAACAGCCTTACCCTCAATTTCAGGCATCTGCAGCGGGAATAGTTCCCTAATTCGTGTTCATTTGTGTCTATTCGTGGTTTTCCATTGAAATCGCTCGAGACCAAACTCGCCGAGGTCAAAGCCAATCCCGCTTCCCGCGCCTTCATCCTCGCGGACGCTAAAGACGCGGATATGGCCTTCGGGGTGCGCGCGCCGGGACCACGGTCCTATCTCTCGCGGCGTGGCGAGCGGCCCGCGCGCTTTTCGCCCGAACTGTGGACGCGCGAAGAATTTGGCTACCGGAACCTCCCGGAGTTTCTCGACATTATCCGCGAGGTGGTCCAGCAGGGCCTGGTGGACATCATGCTCATGTCGGCCTACGTGAACGAGCAACTCACCATCAAGGAAGGCCTGTTTCGCAACTCGCACGTCACACCCGCGGCGCGCGCTAATGATACGACTGACGTTTGGGCGGTACGCCACGGCTGTTACACGCGCGAACCGGCGCAACCCTTCCGAACCGCGACCATTGACCAAATCCAGTGCGGCAAAATCGAGTGCGACCGCGAGGCCGGCGATTTCCCGGGGGCCAATCTGGGTCTGTACTCGGTCACCTTCGTCAATGACCTGGAGCAGGACCGCCAAACTTTGTTGGCCTTCAAGGAATTCCGCGAAGAAGCCGAACGCAAGCAGTTCCGCTATTTTCTCGAGGTGTTCGATCCCAACATCGACAGCGGCATTCCCCCGGAGAAGCTGGGTGAGTTCATCAACGACAATATTATTCGCAGCTTGGCCGGGGTGCCCGAATCCGGCCGGCCGGTCTTCCTCAAAATTGTCTATCACGGCCCACGCGCCATGGAAGAATTGGCCCAATACGATCCGAACCTGGTGGTCGGCATCCTCGGCGGAAGTGCCGGCACCACCTACGACGCGTTCAAATTGATTCATGACGCGCAGAAATATGGCGCGCGCGTCGCCCTTTTTGGCCGCAAGATCAACAATGCCGAACACCAGCTTGCCTTCATCGAAATGCTTCGGCTGATCACCGATGGCAGGCTCTCCCCGGAGGAAGCGGTCCGCGCGTATCATGGGGTGCTCCAGGCCAGGAATATCAAACCGAAGCTGCCCTTGGAAAAGGACCTCGAGTTGACTGACCAGGCCATGAACTATGAAAATAGCGCCACCGCCCGTTTGTCTGTTCCCATAAGAAACACTCCGGTTCCCCCGCCACGCGATGGCGCGCCGGCGCCCGTGCGCCCTGTCGCCGGCAATCCGCTGCGCCCAGGTCCCAACCCCCAGCCGGCGAACTGGCCACTCCTGCCGAACGGCTCCCCGAACTTCGACAAAATGGATGCTGCCCAGCGTCGCGCCTACGATCATCACCGCCTCTCCCGCAAGTTTGGCTGAACACCATGGCTATGTTTTGTCCCCCGCTTTGTCTCTCCCTTTGTCGAATCTAACTCAACTGCGAGCCTTGCATGACGGCCCGCCGAATCCTGTTCATCATTAACCCCGCGGCCGGAAAGGGCCAAACGTTGGCTGCGTGTGCCAAACTCGAGCGGCAACTCGAAGGATCTCAACTTAAACTCGCTCGGGTCATCGCGTCAGAACCCGGCGACGCAATGCGCCTCGCCAAGGAAGCAGCGCCTCGTTACGAGGTTCTCGTCGCTGTCGGCGGTGATGGAACCGCCTCCGAAGTCGCGAACGGCATCCTGACCTCCGGCGCCGCCCGCACCGCGCTCAGCATTTTACCCTGCGGAACCGGCAACGACATCGCAACCGCACTGGGCATTCGCGATCGCGCCGACACCACACGCGCGCTCGTTGAAGGCCAAAGCCGGCTCGTGGATGCCATCGAGGTTCAATCGGTCCTCAGTGCCAAACCGAGCCGGCGTTTTGCCCTGCTTTTTGCTGCGGTCGGCATCACGAGCGAGCTGCTGAAGCGGACCACCACCTCGCGTAAAAGACTCTTGGGCAGGCCATTCGCCTACCGCCTGGCATTGCTCCAGGCGCTTTGGACCTACTCGGCGCCCCGGATGCGCGTGACCTGCGACGGCCAAGTGGTCGAGGACCGCTATCTCCTCCTGTGCGCGAGCAACGCCGAAACCGCCGGCGGCGGCATTAGAATCGCCCCCGGCGCGCGAATGGACGATGGCCGGCTCAACGTCAACTTGATTCAATCGATGGGGCGCTGGGCTGCTTTTGGCCAGGTCAGGCGGCTTGGCCGTGGCGAGCACATCAACCATCCCCACGTGCGTTATCTAAGCTCACTAAGCCTGAGTGTTGAAGCCGAGCCGCCGATTGAGGTGGCGGCGGACGGTGATTTGATTGGCCGGACTCCGGCGCGATTCGAAGTGAAACCCAACTCGCTATCGGTCCTGGTGTAGCGCAAACAAGGGCTCGCGGTTGACGACCCGCGATAGTGGTTCGCGAGGGCTCCTCCTTACGAAACTTTTACAAATCCCTTACGCGCCTTTAGCAACTCGGATCCGCGTCCGGTGTATTCTCTCAACATGAAAACCAATGCCGCCAAGCCGCTCCGAGTTCTTGCCATTCTGTCTTCATTAACAATGTTCGCTGGCTATGTCGTTTATGCGCAACTCAAGCAAGGCCAGAGCGTTGCTCCTAGCTCTAAAGTGATGGTGCTGGAGGGAATCCAATCCCCAAAAGGCCCTGCCAAAAGCCTGCGCACAAACATCGTCGCAGAACCCCGTGGTAAGGCGGTCGCTCCAGGAGCAAAAGTGAAAGACCCGGCATTGCACTTCAATCCTAAGGGGTTGCCACTCCGTTCGAACACTCCACCGGATTTCGATCCCATCCTCCTGCCAGGTTCCAAGTCCGCAGCCGTCTTCGATCTCCACAAATTGAAACTCGAACTGGGAACTGTCGCGCAGACAACCCCATTCGCTACCAATCCCCCCTCATCTAAACCGTAGTCCGCCATCATGCTCTCCCTTTCTATTCTCGGCGCGGGCCTGAGTTTTCTCTTTCTGGTTGTTCTGTTTGGACCGCTCGAAAAGCTTTTTCCAGCGAAGGGACAACCATTCCTTCGCCCGAACTGGTGGACCGATCTGGCCTTCTTTCTCGGCCAATACCTGGTCTGGGGCGGTGGAGTACTGGCGCTCCTCACCCTGGTTCGCCGCTGGCTGGACGGGGCAGTGCCTTCGGGCTTCCGCGATGTCGCGAGCTCACAACCGTGGTGGCTGCAGGCGATTGAGGTCATCCTGTTGAGCGACCTTTTTGTCTATTGGGGGCACCGTCTTCAGCACCGGATCGGGTTCCTTTGGCGGTTTCACTCGATTCATCACAGCGCTGAGCATCTCGATTGGCTGGCCGCCCATCGCGAGCACCCGCTTGATACGATTTATACCATCGGGCTGATCAATTTACCTGCGTTCCTCATGGGATTCCGGCTGGAAACCATTGCGGGCCTCCTCGCCTTCCGCGGCCTCTGGGCCATTTACATTCATTCCAATGTCCGTTTGCCCATCGGGCCGCTCCGCATGTTGCTCGGCGCACCCGAACTTCACCATTGGCACCATTCCCGGGAACGTGATGCCGGCAACTATGCCAACATCTCCCCGCTGATGGACCTCCTCTTTGGAACCTATCGCTGTCCGAACCAGGAACCGCCCGCCTTCGGCTTAAACGAACCGTTGCCCCAGAACTACCTCGCCCAGTTAATCCATCCTTTCCGCCCGAAAAACTCACTCACCGACAGAAACCACCGGCAGGACGTGCCCCTTAGCCGTAACGATTCAATTCAATCCACAGATGGACACGGATGGACACAGATAAAAGGCTCCAAGCAGCTTGTTTGTCCGCGGGAGGGCTCTCACGAAATGGTGAATACGGGCTCGACTGCTTCCTCCGAGGCTTGCCTCGGAAAATCCGTGTTCATCCGTGTCCATCTGTGGTTGTCTTCTGCATGGTTTCGTCTCAGCTCACAAGCAAAAGATCGTCAGCTTCTTCGGCCCGTGAGCGCCCAGGACCAGGATCCGCTCGATGTCGCCCGTACGGCTGGGACCCGTGATCAGGGAAATGAAGCTCGGATAATTCGACGAATATTTCTGTTTGAGAAACGCGAACGCCCCCGGCAAATCAGCCAGTAGTTGCTCTCGACGCGCTAATACCACGTGATGAGGCGGAAGAACCGACAACGCCCGGCCTCCAGCACTCCGGCTGGTCACCAGCACACTGCCGGTCTGCGCCACCAGCGCGTCGCACTCGGTGATGCCGGCGCTGCAGTTCTCTAAATCAGCTACCTCGTAGCCTGGGTCGGTGCGACACAGCGGCAACGCTAACTCGGCGACGGCAAAGTTCGTTAGCTCGCCATTGTGGGCGCCAATCTTCTTCCAGCCTTCCCGGTCCCGGAGCTCGCCGAGCCGCCGCCCAAGCTCCTCCCGGTCCTTGACGGGAAAGAAATCGGCTTTCAGCGCAGCGGTGTTTTTCTCGAACAACGCCAATCGCTCCTCAAAGCTATTCCCCACCAGCGGCAGCCACTGGCGGGTGTTCCCTGCCGGGGCCGGCGCGGCGTCGAGATGCGGAGGAGAGTCATGCTCGTGGCCCGGCCTGGGTGCTGCAACCCGCAGCGCTTCCCGAATCCGGCCAAAGATGTTCTCGCGTTCATTCACCGGCGATTCCTCCAATACTCTTTGAAGGTCTGCCGCGCGATGGGTGGCAGCTCACGGGTCCGCGTCCAGGAATAGGCCGGGTCCAGCCGCGTGCCTTTGACCAACGGATGGAGCTTTTGCAGCAGCCGCCCTGCCCTTTTGACAACCCGGTAAACTCCGGGGCGGTTGACGATAAACGCAAAGGATTTGAACGTGAGTTTTTCCGCCAGGGACGGCTTTTGCCGGGAGGCATTTCGCCGGTTGTGCAGAAGGTGATGGTGCAGATTGATCTTCACGGGGCAGACCTCGGTGCAAGCCCCGCAAAGCGAACTGGCGTAGGAAAGATGCTTCCATTCCTGCAACCCGCGCAGGTGGGGTGTGATCACTGAACCGATGGGACCCGAATACGTCGTCCCGTACGTGTGCCCGCCAACATTGCGAAAGATGGGGCAGACATTCAAACACCCGCCGCATCGGATGCAGTGCAGCGCATCGCGTTGCTCGGCATCGGCCAGCAGCTCTGTGCGGCGGTTATCGAGCAGCACGACATGATACTCCTCCGGCCCGTCCGGTTCGCCCGGCTGGCGCGGTCCGCCGTAAAGCGAGTTGTAGCACGTGAGGGCCTGCCCGGTGCCGATCGTCGCTAGCATCGGCAGAAATAGCGCCAGGTCCTCCAGGCGCGGCAGAATTTTCTCAATCCCAAGCAACGTGACCATCACCTTGGGCAAGGCCGCCGTCAGGCGCGCATTGCCCTCGTTTTCGGTAATCGAGATCATCCCCGTCTCAGCGACCGCAAAATTGGCTCCCGTGAAACCAATATCCGCCGCGAGGTACTTTTGGCGCAGAACTCCGCGCGCGATCATCGTCAGGTCCTCGGGGTTTTGCGTCGGCGCGCTGCCCAGTTCGCGCGTGAACAGTTCGTTGATATCACCACGGCTAAGGTGCATCGCCGGAAAAACGATGTGGTAGGGTGCCTCCTTCCGTAGCTGGACAATAAACTCTCCCAGGTCCGATTCCACCACCTCGAAACCTGCCTCTTCCAGGGCTTCGTTAAGATGAATCTCCTCGGAAGTCATCGCCTTGGATTTGATGATCGAGCGCGCCTTCTTCTCGCGAATAATTCCAAGGATAATCTCGCGCGCTTGCCGCCCGGTGCTGGCCCAATGCACTTTGGTCCCGCGCGCTTCCAAGTTGCGCACAAATTCGTCCAAATACCTGTCCAAATGATTGACTGCCTCCCATTTGATCTCCGCCGCCGCTTGCCGCGCCGCCTGCCAATCCTGGAACGCCGCTTTGGTTTTATCCCTCACGGCTTCGTACTTCCCCAGCGCGGTTTGGATGAGGTCCCGGTGCCGGAGATCCGCCGTCAGCCGCCGCGCGTTCGCTTTGAATTCGCGAGCGACCGGGTTCATGATTGAGCCAGCACTTCCGCCAGGTGAATGGTCTTAACCCTGCTGCCCTGCCGGTCGAGCAAACCCTGGATATGCATCAGACAGCTTGAGTCGTTCGAGACGATATACTCAGCCCCGGTATCGTGAGCCTGCGCGCATCTCACCTCCCCCATCGCCGTCGAAATCATCGGGAACTTGGCGGCGAACGTGCCCCCGAACCCGCAACAGACCTTTTCCTTCATTT
This sequence comes from Binatia bacterium, assembly GCA_035566895.1. GTDB lineage: Bacteria > Verrucomicrobiota > Verrucomicrobiia > Limisphaerales > UBA8199 > DATMQA01. Next base: position 35,635 of record DATMQA010000105.1, on the reverse strand, counting down.
CGACTAGTTCAAGCTCGCGCACGTGCGCCAGCAGACGGCGCGGTTGCTCGTAATTGCCGAGTTCGCGCAGCCCGTGGCACCCGTCGTGGAAGGTGACCTTGGCCGGAAACCGGGCGCCCAAATCGGTCACCGCAAGTTTGCTCACCAGGAAATCGGAAAACTCATAACTCTTTCCTGCCAGCGTTTTCGCCGTTCCGGCATGGACCGTTCCAGCGAACAGTTCCGGATAAAACACCCGCAGCATCGCCCCGCATGACCCGGACGCGATCACCACCACCTCGGCCTCCTTCAGCCGCTCCAGGACCTTCACGGCCACTTCCCGCGCTTCGTCCCAGTAGCCTGAGTTGTAGGCCGGCTGTCCACAGCACGCAATCTCCTCAGGGCATTCGACCTTGTGGCCCAGCCGCTCCAGGATTTTGACCATGCTGATGCCGACCTGCGGATACATGAGATCGACAAAACATGGGATGAAGAGGGTGACTTTCATTCGGTTACACAGCACACACTGCGGCAGAATGATTGGGGCAGAATGCTCGGATTTCAAGAATCATTCTGCCCTAATCATTCTGCCATCATTTCCGGAACAGAGTCGTGAGTTCGATTTCAAAACTGCCGAGCAGAAGCAGGTAGTTTAACATCTGTGCATCATGGTCACCGATCAGAGTGGTGGCTGCTTTAAGGTCGTAAACGACCGCATCCTCGACCACGAGATCCAAGAAGTATCTCTTGCGGAAGTCTTTCCAGGAAACCACCACCGGAACCTCCCTCCGCACCGGTTTCAACCCCGCCGCACTCAGCCTCGCCGCAAGATCGGCCTGGTAGATAGCCTCATCGCAAAACCGGCCTATCTCATTATGACAGGCAAAGGCATGGGTCATCACGGCATAATCCTTGTCGTGAAATTCCCGCTCGGTGAATTGATGAAATCGGATTGGACAAGTTACTGCCATCTGATTAGCCAGAATGATTAGAGCAAAATCATCGCAGTTGCAACCTTAATCCTTAATCCCAACCTGCCTTTACCGTTACGGAAATATGACCCGGCATTTCTCAAAAATAAATCATTCTGCCCCAATCATTCTGCCCCAATCATTCTGCCCTAATCATTCTGCCCTTGAAAAAAATTGTCCTGCTCAAATCATTCTGCCATTCTCCTCCCATGGCAAACACGTTTGGCCACCTCTTCCGCATCACTACCTGGGGTGAATCCCACGGCGGGGGCGTCGGCGTCGTCGTGGATGGCTGCCCCCCTCGGCTCAAGCTCACCGAGGCCGATATTCAGCCGGACCTCGACCGGCGCCGGCCCGGCCAATCCAAAATCGTCTCGCCGCGTAAAGAACCCGACACCGTCCAAATCCTTTCCGGCACGTTCGAAGGCAAAACCCTCGGCACCCCCATTTGCCTGTGGGTCAAAAACCAGGATGTTCGCTCCGAAGCGTACGCCGAAATGGCTACTAAATTTCGCCCGTCCCACGCCGACTACACTTACCAGGCCAAATTCGGTTTTCGCAATTGGCAGGGCGGCGGCCGCACCAGCGCCCGCGAAACCATCGGGCGCGTCGCCGCCGGCGCAATCGCCAGGAAACTTCTGCGCGAACGCTATGGCGTCGAAGTTCTCGCTTACGTCAAACAGGTCCAGCGCATTGTGGCTGAAGTGGACCCGCAGAAAGTGAAACCCAGGGACATCGAAGCGAACATCGTTCGTTGTCCCGATGACGCTGTCGCCGGGAAGATGATCCGGCTAATCGAGAAAATGCGCCAGGCGGGCGATACGGTCGGCGGCATCGTCGAAGGCGTCGCGCGCGGTGTTCCCCCCGGCTGGGGCGAACCGGTCTTTGACCGTCTCGAAGCGGACCTGGCCAAAGCCATGCTGAGTCTGCCCGCCTCAAAAGGATTCGACATCGGCTCCGGTTTCGGAGGTATTTTGCTGACCGGACGCGAGCACAACGACCCATTTCGGGCCAAAGCGGGCAAAGTCTATACCACCAGCAATCGCTCGGGCGGAATCCAAGGCGGCATCTCAAACGGCCAGACGATCTATTTTCGCGTTGCGTTCAAGCCCGTTGCTACCGTCATGCATGAACAACAAACAGTTGACGATCAATTTCGGAACACCACTCTCAAAGGCCGCGGGCGCCATGATCCCTGTGTGCTGCCGCGGGCTGTGCCGATGGTCGAAGCCATGACTGCGCTCGTCCTCCTCGATCACGCGCTGCGTCACAAAGCGCAGTGCGAATAGGGCCTGGCCGAATAGTCCGTGCCCGCGCCCTCCCGTCACCTTCTTCCGCCCAAGTGCATCATCAGTTGAATGTACCACCCCACCAGTTCCGGCCCCGCAAATATCCACAACGTTGCCGCCATCGCGATGTAAGGTCCGTAAGGCAGGCGTGAGGACAGCGCCCGCCGCCCGGTCAGCACCATCGTGATGCCAACCGCCGCCCCGATAAACGCGCTTACCGCCACCGAGAAAACCACTGCCTGCCAGCCCAGAAACGCGCCGATCGCCGCCATGAACTTCACATCCCCCAATCCCATCGCTTCCCGTGGCAGCACGATTTCCGCGCTCGTTGCCTCAAGCACCAGCACCTCCTCGGGGTTCAGTTCCTCGTCCCCGATCCGCAGCCGCGAGGGACTCAGCCGCACCACAACATCCCGGTAACAACGGTCCACCAGTTCCACCGTGCTCGCCCGCACCGTAATCGTGTCCGACTGCCGGCTGAACACTTCTTCATAGGGGATAGTCTTGTCAGGCAAGGTCACCGCCGTCTCGGTGAAAACAATTTTCGTTTCGGCCGGGAGCGACAACCGGTGCCTGCCGAAGGCCAGCTTGCCCCCGCGCAATATCAGGTAGAACACCCCCGCCCCCAACGCGGCGCCGAAAAGGCTTTCCTTCATCGCCCCAGCCAGGGAACTCTGCCGGTGAAGCGCCGGAACCAGGAAAGAGAGAACAAAACCTGCCACCGTTCCGCCAATCGTGATTTCGTCCGGAATGATCAAGTACTCGAAATCAATGAACGTCGCTACGATTAACCCGGCCAGAAATATCGAATAGATCACCGCCACCCAGGCCGATTGCGGCCCACATCTCAGCCAGCAACCCAGAAACGCGACCCCGGTCAGCAACTCTACCAGGAAATACCGCGCTGAAATCGCCTCCCCGCAGTTCCGGCACCTGCCGCGCAAATAAAGCCAGGTCACCAGCGGGATGTTCAGGAACCAGGGGATCGAATACTTGCAATGCGGGCAATGCGACGGCGGCGAAACAATGCTTTCCCCCAAAGGCATCCGGTGAATGCAAACATTGAGAAAACTGCCGACCACGCACCCGAAAACGAAAAATACCACCGACCAAAAATGAAATGGCACTGCCGCCCAGACTGCGGGGTCGAAAAGGTGTGACAACATATTCAAATGCCGAATGGTGAGCTAATCGCTAACCCGCGGTCCTCTGGACTGTGGACCGCAGACTGTGGGCTGTGGACCGTGGGCCGTGGACCGTGGACCGTGGACTGCGGACCGTGGACCGCAGACTGTGGACTGTGGACTGTGGACCGCAGACTGTGGACTGTGGACCGTAGCCTTACCTCACCCATACACATTTCTCTCCAGCGCCTGGCGCATGACTTCGAGCGGAGCGGGTCGGCCGCTCCAGATTTCCAGCGCCTTGGCGCCCTGATACAACAACATGCCAAGCCCATTGGCCGTCCGGCAGCCCGCGGCTTTGGCCGCTTTGAGCAACGGCGTTTCCGCCGGTCGATAAACCATGTCATACACGGCTCCGGCCCGTCGCAATGAAAACCGCCGTTCGTCATGAGGCAACGAGTCAGCAGGTTTCAGACCCAGCGACGTAGCGTTTAAGACTAAATCGACCTGCCCCGCTGGGTATTCCAAAGCTGTTTTCGTTTCCGGGAAACGTTTTTGGATTTCCTGGGCGATGGCCTCCGCCTTGCCGCGCGTTCGATTGATCAGGTGCAACTCCGCCGCTCCCTCGGCGGCCAGCTTCAGGGCCGCCGTTCGCCCTGCTCCTCCCGCACCCAACAGGACCACCTTTGCGCCACGAACTTCCACGCCCAGGTCTTCCCTCAAGGCCCGCATGATCGCTTCAGCATCTGTGTTGAAACCGTGTGAGCGAATCGCGCGCGGCGTTTCCGCGAATTCCGCCAAAGGCCGCCAGGCTCCCTGCCCATCCCGGCCCTCGAAACGGACCGTGTTCACCGCCCCCCAGGCCTTTGCCGAATCATCCGATTCATCAACCATATCCACTGCCAGCAATTTATGTGGCACGGTAAGGTTGAGCCCAATAAAGGTCATCGCTTTCGCGCCGGCAATGGCCGCGCGCAAGTCATCCGGGTGAACCTCGAACGCCAGGTAACGCCAATTCAACCCCAGCGCCGCCAGGCCCGCATTCTGCATCGCCGGCGAAGCCGAATGCCTCACCGGATGCCCGTACACTGCGCAATAGCGCGTGCCGGCACCGATCGGCTCTGCGAAAGTCTCGAACACCCGGCGGTTATACCGGGCTTTGGCTGGAACTCAAGACAAACGGCGCCCTGGAGGGATTCAATGTAATCGGTCGGTGACGGCGGGCAGAGGAGCGGAGCGCGGACATTCCTGTCCGCAGCAACTTCCGAACGCACTGCGGCCTGGATTTGCTGCTAATCTCGTGCGTGGCACATTGCTGTGGACAGGAATGTCCTATGCCACTAGATTCTAAGGCCAAAATCTGGTAAAATTATCTCTCAGATATTTCAAACGGTGCCGGGTTCTGACTTGAACTGAAAACTTTCAAATATCTTTGGCGAGGATTTGAGCTCCCGAGTGCCGGTTCTGTCCCGGAGGGACGTCCGAAAATAGCCCACCGTTTCAACGGTGGGGAAGGAGGGAAGAGAAAGGTCAAGTCCCGCCAGGGACGGCAGACACCGCCATCGTGGGCAGCGACTAATTCGTTTATCACTTTGCAACCGACTGGCCCAAACCTCCAGTCGATACCCGCTTTCGCCCCCTCTTGTTGATTTCCGTTCCGTTAATCCTGATTGCGGCGTTCGTGCTCGTAGCCTTCGTCCGCTGGAAGTTCTGAGCACGTTCGGCTAAAATCGTCGTCGCCCTCGTTCGGACCGAGAAAGGCGCGTTGAGCAATCTGCTCCGCAACCCAAACTGAGCTGGACGCATCGTACTATTCGACACGATGAGCACTGGCATTTTAGTGCGGGCGATGACCGAGAGCGATTCCCAGGCAATTGTGCATTTAGTGGAGGAGTTGGGTTATCCGGCAGATAGCGAGACTCTGCTCGGACGCCTGTCGAGGTTGGTTGCCCGCAGTGACTACCTCATGGCGGTAGCGCAATCGGATAGCGGAGAGATATGCGGTTGGCTTCAAGCACACTGTTCCGAGGCTTTGGAGTCAGGATTCCGCGTCGAGATCATCGGATTGGTTACGGCGAAACAAATGCGTCGCCGTGGTATCGGACGGTTGCTGGTCCAACGTGCCGAGTCGTGGGCTGTCCGCGTGGGTGCGCAGGCGATCGTCGTGCGGAGTAATGTGAAACGTATAGAGAGTCATGGATTCTATGTTGCGCTTGGTTTTACGCATACCAAGACTCAGAACGTGTATCGAAAGCGAATCACCTGATGACTACCACCTTTAGTGGCTGGCTTGGGGCTTGCGCGCGGGACCAGCACACCGCAAGCAATACGAGGATAGGCCATGATATAGCTGCGAACGACGGTCTCGACGGCGGCCTTGTCCTCCGGCCTCGAGGCGCAGCTTACGAGCAGAAGCGCTAAAGGGATTGCAAAACCCATAGGTGGTTTAACGCAGCACATCAGTGGCCCGGCGCGCATCACGTGCGAAATGAAGCAGAAGCGGAATGGCCGCGCCCACTACATCTGCAGTTGTTAGCTGCCCGGTGCGAGTTCATAATCAACCGCCAGCATGAGGTCGCTGCCAATCTTGGGAAACTTCCACTTCCCGCCAAAGGTAGCTCCGACAAAATCGTCAGAGATGGTCTTCCCCTCAGGAGGCGTGAACTCTGAACCCCGCTCCATAAACATCCGTGGAGTGCCGTCAGCCTCAATGTGGAAAGTTCCGCGCAAGTGTCCCTTCAGCTGCGGGCGAGCCTTCCGAGCCTCAGCGTAAAGGGCTGACAAAATATCGGCCGCCGACTGCAAGCCTTGCTGCAACTGTGCTTCAGTGGCCTTGCCTGCCTCGACCTTGGAAGATGCCAGACGCACGCCCTGAGCCCTCACGGAGAGACTGGTGGGCGCGGTGGTGGTGGGCGCGCCCGGCTTCCCACATGACGTCAGCACTGCACAAACTGCGATGGCGAAGATATTGCGGCTCATAGGCGTAAAGCGGCTAACACCCGTGCTGAGTGGTGCCCGGCCAGGGACGCCCGGCTGCAAACGGAATTGTCCACCGGACATCCACTCCAGCACGATAGTCGGGCGCGGCGGCCATAAACTTAATATCCGGAGACATACTGAAACTCCACGCCGTGTTGCCCGCAGTATTCTTTGAAATCGCGAATGGTCATTTCTGAGTGGGCCAGCGGAATCATTTCATAACGAAAGCAGCCTGAGTTCCAACGCACCACCGAACCCGGAGGCAGGGCGGCAACAAACGCCTTGAAATCCTGAAGCGTCCCGAATCGCCGTGTCCCGACCTTGAACGCGAGGGGCCACTGCTGCGCATTGTCTGCATCAGGTGCCGCCTCGTGGATGCGAACAGTTTTCGTCGTTGGGGAACGTCGGGATGCGCAGCCCGAGAGAGCAAGAACAACAGCGACGAGTAGCACGATCTGTTTCATAGCGCCCAACGCGGAACTGAGCCGCAGCCGCGGGAGACCGAGCTCCAACGAAGCCTGGGAGCGATGATTTTTCCAGCACCTCCGCAAACAGAAGGGCTGGCGGCTGGCGGCTCAAGTGAAAAGTTAGTGCGCATGGTGGACCGGTGCCGCTGACAACATCACTGCGATCAAACTCACAAATACAAATAGGAAACACAGAATGAAAACTAGCATCGTTTTGCTCAAAGAGGATAGGGAGGGATCATTCAGCGCTGTGTCCTCGCGCTTGAAGAGAAACCTCAAGAGAATAAGGCTCGCGCGCGGGGGATTGTTAAAGAAGAGCGTCGGCTCGCCCATGGCGTGAAATTTTTCAGGGTGATGCTGCCTGAGCCGGCGATAAAGCGCGGAGACCATGAAGAACCAGACGATGACACTCAGGAAGACAAGTGGAAACGCAATCGGAATGATTGATTCAGGTTTCATGGGTCTTCAGCACTAACGTCCCAGATCACCGACCCCGCGCCGCTGATGTCCGACCTGCAACTGGAGCGTCATCGCGGGGTTCGGCGCAGCCAGTTCGGCCGTTCGTTCATGGCTTGAACTCCTGGGCTGTGCCAAACTCGGCTCGGCTGAGGAGTCCGAGAGCCGCATCGAAACCTGGGAAGATGAAACTGTATCGGAGCGTATCCCCAACGCCGAAGAGCCCATAGCAGCCTTGGCCCGCTCCATGCACCACTTTGATGCTCGCGCCAAACTGCTCAAGCAATCCAGCCACAAGCGCGGCCCTCGCGCCCGGCGCAGGATGTGAAGCAGGGTGTGCGCCGAAGGTTGCGACAATGACGGATGCGGACAGCCCATCTATAAAAGCCTGATGTGCCGTGGCCACCTGGCCCACACGCCCGATAAGCTCTGAAATCTCCTTGGGCGTGTTGCCGCGCACGAAAACCAAGACGACCTCAATTTGGGATTCGGTCAAGGGCGGTCGCTCCTCGCGCCCCTCGATCATAGCCTCGACAACTTCAGGCTCCACGAGCTTCCCAAAGGTTCTCTTCACTCTTCGCTTCTCCAGAAACGTTCGCAGCATGGCATGAGATCCCTATTTCGTCGAACGAGTTGGGTCAGGCGCGCCGGACCAGCGACTCAGGAAAACAGGAAGGCGCAAACCGGCGTCGCCTGCACCCAGTGGTTGGCTGATTAGTATGTCACCACTCGTGTGATTTTCGTCTCTCTCCATTTGCCTCCTTTGTTCTTCATCATGCAACAAGTGGCCCCGCCTGCGAGGTTGCCTGCCTCGTAACCGCGCATGGCCTCCACTTTAGAGTTGTTTAGCCAGCGCAGGACACTTGCAGAATAGATCGCCCCCGGCTCCCCGGTGACCTTGTCCACGACGCGAGAAGTGGCGTCTCTGCTGCTTTCCGACGCTTTCCGCGCGGGGATACCAGAGGCACGGAGCCTTTCGAGAAATGCATCAGGCGGATCAAACTTCCTGTATTCCGAATCGCGAAAAGCCACATAGACCAGCCGGTTCGTGTCCCGAGACGCGAGTTCTTTGCCGAGAGCGGCTTCGCAAATTCTGCCTTCTTCACCTGCCCGATACTCCCGGGTGATCGTCGTGGTACAACCGCAGGCGAGGACCAGGGGGAGCAGAGTGAGAACGGGTAGGGCCTTCATGTTAATTTCAGCCAACGCCGCACCTCAGGCACCCGCGCCACTGACGCCCAGCATGCAATGCACACGTCATCGCGGGTTGCCTGAAGGTGCTGGTTCGGCATGCGAGATCTAGTCAAACCATTCCTGCTCTCGAATCCGTCCGTCGTCATATTTCAAAGTGAATAAAACGCCCTGACGCTCTGTAAGTCGTCGTCTGATAATCATCGGCTCTCCTGCGAATGGGCCTGACTCGATGTTTAGTCTCTCACCAACGCGCCTAAGCTTTGGATACCGCTGCTGCAACACTACTGCATCTGGATCGTTTTCGGAAGGCGTCATGGCTCAATATGCCGAACGCTCCGCAGCAGCGGCCCCGCGCCACTGGCACGATATGCAAACAGCGCGGAATCGCGGGGTCCGCTGCCTGCGGTGGTTAGCAGCCTCAATTGTGGCGCACATAAACTCCGGGGTAAATCTGTTGGCGTCGCTGATTGGGGTCAATCGGCTCAATGAAACTCGCAGACCCAATATCTATCCCAAAGCTCCCGAACCCACCCAAGGACACCAATGTAATGTTCGAGGTCCCCACCCAGAGCTGCCACTCGGTGCAGGGTGGTCTCAATCGCGAAACGAAGGATGGCCACTCGGAGCGCGGAGGTGGAACCGAATTTGTCTTTGAGCGCGCCAGGACCTGACCAGCCCAGTCCTGCCACTGCTGTGCGGTCGCCGCATTCCTGACCTGTGTGCGCAAGCCCTCATACTCGTCGCAACCGGGACTGAACAAAGCCAGGCAAACCAACCACAAGGCTGGGCGTGATTTTGGAGGTTGTCGGGTTGAGTTCATGTCGCACACGAACTTCTGCTAACGATGAGGATGAGCCATGACGAGGAGCGCGTCAAATGCTCTCGATGTCGGGACAAACGTGAACGCGCTCCTCGTGATTGGCTCAATCCTTCAGGGTTGGGCTCCGCTGCTTTTTTGGAATCTCTCGGGATGTTCGTGCATATACTTCATCTTCCGATTGTAAAACTCGACGAACTGCTCTCTGGCGTAGTGGTGCGCACGCCCAAGCGAAGGATAAAAATCGGCAACCCAGATTTCAAATGGCCCCTCGTTAGTCCCCGTATATTTGGCAGCATTGCTCTCGCCAGCGAGTTGATACAGACGCAGGCGTCCTTGTCGGAAGTCGTCCAACGCTTGCCGTGACGCCATCGCACCCGTCGCGCCATAAACTTGGTCGCGCCAACCACCAGGGCCGTAAACCTGCCAGTAGCCCAAAGCTAACAGCACCGCACAACCCAGGACACACACCCCGAGAAGCGCAATAAGGATTTTTGGCGCGCGCATTTTCACGAAGCCCAACAAGGAAGTAGACAGATCTGGTGATCCTGCCATTTGGGGAGATATCTAAACGACTGCCCGCCGTGGGATGAGAATTCCCTTTTCATCAATGCACCATTAGTCCTTCCCCGCCAAATGTAAAGTTAATTTCCCGCATTGGTGCATAAGTCATTGCCCCACAGTCACAAGCCTCCGCCCGCCTCACTGTCTTTATGAACCCATCACTGATTTAGGGCCGACGCGGCGGGGCCCGGCTTGGCGGGCAGGCCATAACCAAGGTTCCCCTTCTGAATCTCACAAAAAAGACGGCATAATCCGCCCCGTCCGACGTTGCGTAAGGTCCTCTGCCTGCCTGCGAACCAACAGGTCTCCTTATCCCCAGAATTCGCCCGAGTGAAATTTGCAAAAAAAGTGCTCAATCGCGAAGATCTCGATGCCTTAATATATAGAGGCACGATGCTTTTTTGCTGCTGCGTCGCCCCCGAAACAACCATTAACCCAGGAACAAAAGCGGCCACGCCGCCAGCCGGCACCGCCACTATCGAGAAATCATGAAAAAAACCGCCTTATTCCCCTTTCCCGCCGATTCCCGGCAGGACCTCCCTCCGGCGGCAGAGAGGACCAGCAGCAGCGTCCAGCGGCTAACGGCGGGTAACAGCGGGTATTCGCGGATAAGTTCGCTCCTCACCTATCCTTATTCCTCGGGTTTCTTCCCAAACTCAACGGCCGGCGCGCCCTCATCCACACCCCGACCGGCACGATGTTCAACCGGCAGGGCCAGGAACTCACCATCGCCCATGAATTCTCCGCCGCCCTGGGCAACCTGGGCCGGACCGGCATCGAACACTAAAAAACTGTTTGCTAATTTGAGAACTGGCTTGGTTGATGCTATTAGCATCCCTGACGCTTAAAAGGCGCCGCTGCCCGCACCGGCCAAAGCCGGAAACCGTCAGCGTCGAGAAAGGGAACCCAATGTTCTCAAAGTCTGAATTTCGCCCGCCCCTCAGCCAGGGGTTGCTCACACTTTGTACTCTGCCTGACAGTCGCCGCCGTCTTGCGATTCCTCGTTCTAGGACCTATTCGGAGCTATTAGGACCTATTAGGACCAAAAAATGAATCTGGCTTCCTCGCCACGAGCAAAAAATGAAACACCCGAAAGACCCTCGACTGCATCTCGACCGATGTCGAGCCAAGTCGAGCCAAGTCGAGCCAAGTCGAGTCAAGTCGACCAAAAATATGACACCCCCACTCCCCGACCCTGCCACTCCCAATCTCTCGGTAACCGATCCGAGTAAATCCGAGTAAATCCGAGTAAATCCGAGTTAAAAAAATAAAAAAAGCCAATCCTAAGCGAATCGCTCATGTTAATCCGCTCCAGTTTCAGGGCAACCCGCCTCCTGCGACGCTCAACCACGATTCGTCCGCGCTTATCCACGCCAAAACAAAGGATGTTTTTCGGCGGTCAGCGGCCGCAGCTTTCCCATCATTGCACCAATCCATCAATCCACCAATCCAACAATCCCCCCTTCCCCCCACCTGCCTCAACCCTTATCTTCCAGGTCTCGGCCCGGTGGGCCGGGCTGTTTACAAAACGCACTATGGAATCATTGCCAACTGTTTTACTAAAACCGGGCGAGGCCGACCGGATCAGCGCCGGGCACCCCTGGGTCTATCATGGGTCCGTTCTCCGACTCACGCATCCCGCTGCGGACGGCGGCCTCGTCCAGGTGAAAGACCACCGCCAGCGCTTTCTGGGAGTCGGTTTCTACAATTCGAAATCCCGGATCAATGTGCGCGTCCTCGCGCCGGAACGGGTCGAGGTCAACCAGGCGTTCTTCGAGGACCGCATTCGCGCCGCGCTCGCGGTGCGGCAGAAGCACTTGCCGGACGCCAGTTCGTTTCGCGTCGTCAATGCTGAGAGCGATTTCCTCAGCGGGTTGATCATCGACAAATACGAGGATGTGCTCGTGCTGCAGATTTCGTCCCTGGGCATGGACCAGCGCAAGGCGCTCATCGTCGCGGCGCTGCAAACGCTCTTCGCGCCTCGGGCCATTGTCGAGCGCAGCGATGTGGGTTCGCGAAAATTCGAGGGCCTGCCCGAAGCCCAGGGGCTGCTGGCCGGGGAGCTCGCCGGACCGGTCACCGTTCAATTGAACGGCTTGAAATTCGAAACCGATCTTTTAACTGGGCACAAGACAGGGCTTTACCTGGACCAGCAGGTGAATTACCGGCTGGTCGGCGAGCTCGCCAAAGGCGGACAGGTCCTCGATTGTTTCAGTTTCCTGGGCGGGTTTGGCCTGCACGCGGCCCGCGCTGGAGCGTCCCAGGTCCATATGCTCGACCAAAGCGCCGAGGCCATCGCCGCCGCCCAACGCAACGCCGCCGCCAATGGCCTCGCCGAGAAATGCTCGTTCGAAGCCGTAAACGTTTTCGACTGGCTCAAAGCCCAGACCGTCACCCGGCCCCACGAGAAGGTCGTCCCCCGATGGGACTTAATCGTCCTCGACCCGCCGTCCTTCACCCGCAACCGCGCTTCGGTGCCGGACGCCTTGCGCGGTTACAAGGAAATCCATCTGCGCGCCCTCAAGCTGCTCAAACCCGGCGGCACCCTGGCGACCTTCTGTTGCTCGCACCACGTCGATGCCGGCCTGTTCCAGGACACGGTCCTGTCTGCGGCCTTCGACGCGCGGCGCGTGCTGCGCCGCGTCGCCATCTATTCCCAGGGGCCCGACCACCCGATTGTACCAATGATTCCGGAGACCGAGTATCTCAAAGGTTTTGCTTATGAAATGATCAGGTAGGGAAAACTCCAAATGCACATAACCCTGCCAACGATTCCCCCTCTCCCCACGGGAGAGGGCTGGGGTGAGGGGAATGCAACCGCCGACCATCGCGAATCTCGAAGTCTTGCACTTGAATCACGATTTGGGATTTGGAATTTGAGGCTTTCTTGGAGTTTGGTGTTTGGAGTTTCCATGATTAACCTCATGATTAGTTTTATCTTTAAAGATTAGAGGCGAGGCTAAAGCAAAAATTGGGTCGCCCGCCGCAAAAAAGGGTTAACTTTTGCCAACGCTGGTGAAGTCGCTCCCGCGGCTTGCGGGCAGATTACAGGAGTTTTTATGACCACCACCATGAATCCACAACAACGTGCGGAGCCAGCCCACGACATTCTTCACCAGGTCCGGCGCCATCCGCTGGACCCCATCTTTTCACCCAAAGTCGTCGCCGTCATCGGCGCAACCGCCAACCGAGGCAGCGTCGGTCGCACCGTGTTCCAGAACATGGGCCGCGGCGGGTTCGAAGGAACCGTTTACCCCGTCAATCCAAAGCGCTCCAGCGTCCTGTGCGTTAAGGCTTACCCGAACGTCGCTTCGATTCCCGAGAAGGTTGACCTGGCGGTCATCACCACCCCCGCCCCGACGGTTCCCGGCCTCATTCGCGAATGCGCCGAGGCCGGTGTGCCCGGCGCAGTCATCATCTCGGCCGGCTTTAAGGAAACCGGCGCCGCCGGCGCCGAACTCGAGCGCCAGGTGATGGAAGAGGCCCGCAAAGGCAGGATGCGCCTCATCGGCCCCAACTGCCTCGGCGTAATGGTCCCGCAGAATGGCCTCAATGCCACCTTCGCCAGCACGATCGCCCAGCCCGGCAGCGTCGGTTTTATCTCCCAATCCGGCGCCCTCTGCACCGCCATCCTGGACTGGAGCCTGCGCGAAAACGTCGGGTTCAGCGCCTTCGTCTCCATCGGTTCCATGCTCGATGTCAACTGGGGCGACCTGATCTACTACCTGGGCGATGATCCCAATACCAAGAGCATCGTCATTTATATGGAGTCCATCGGGGACGCCCGTTCCTTCCTTTCCGCCGCGCGCGAAGTCGCTTTGACCAAACCGATTATTGTGATCAAGGTCGGCCGCACCGAAGCCGCCGCCAAAGCCGCCGCCTCTCATACCGGCTCGCTGACCGGCAGCGATGAAGTCCTCCAGGCCGCTTTCCGCCGGGTCGGCGTGCTCCGGGTCGAAACCATCGCCGAACTGTTTCACATGGCCGACCTTCTGGCCAAACAACCGCGCCCCCAGGGGCCTCGCCTCAGCATCGTTACCAATGCGGGCGGTCCCGGTGTGCTGGCGACCGATATGCTCATCGGCAGTGGCGGACGGCTCGCGGAACCTTCTCCCGAAACGATGTCCGCCCTCAACCAGCTCCTCCCCCCAGCCTGGAGCCATAATAATCCCATCGACATCCTGGGCGATGCCGGCCCCGACCGTTACGCCCAGGCCGTCAAGCTGGCATCTGACGATCCCGGCAGCGATGGCTTGCTGGTCATCCTCACGCCCCAGGCTATGACCGACCCCGTCGCCACCGCCGAACAGCTCAAGCCTTACGCCAAGCTTCCGGGCAAGCCCCTGTTGGCCTGCTGGATGGGCGGCAAGGAAGTCGAGCCGGGCGAAGACATTCTCAATGCCGCCGGCATCCCGACCTATAAGTATCCGGATACGGCCGCGCGCGCGTTCTACTACATGTATCGCTACACGTATAACCTGCGCTCCCTTTACGAAACTCCGGCCTTCATGCCGGACCAGCAGCCTGACGTGAGCGGCCGCGCCAAGGCCGAAGCGCTCATTCAGCACGTCCGCAAGCAAGGCCGCACGATCCTGACGGAATTTGAATCCAAACAGCTCCTCAGCGCCTATGGCATCCCCACCGTCGAGACGCGGATTGCGAAGACCGAGGAGACCGCCGTCAAAATCGCCGACGAACTCGGTTACCCCATCGTCCTCAAGCTCTATTCCGAAACCATCACCCATAAAACCGATGTCGGCGGCGTCCAATTGAACCTGCGCAATGCCGCCGCCGTCCGCAAAGCTTACAAGGCGATTGAATCCGCCGTCGCTACCCGGGTCGGCAAAGAGCATTTCCTGGGAGTCACCGTTCAGCCGATGGTTTCTCTGGACGGCTATGAACTCATCATCGGCAGCAGCCCTGACCCGCAGTTCGGCCCGGTGTTGTTGTTTGGCGCCGGCGGCCAGCTCGTCGAGGTTTTCAAAGACCGTTCGCTGGGCCTGCCCCCTCTCAATGCGACCCTCGCGCGCCGCATGATGGAGCAAACTCGCATCTTCGAGGCCCTTAAGGGCGTCCGGGGCCGCCCCCCGGTCAACATCGCCGCGCTCGAAGAACTCCTGGTGCGCTTCAGCCAGCTTGTGGTCGAGCAACCCTGGATCGCAGAAATTGACATCAACCCCTTGCTGGCTTCACCCGAACGGCTCATCGCCCTGGACGCCCGCGTCGTGGTTTACGGTCCTAAGGTCACCGAAGACAAACTGCCCCAGCCCGCCATCCGGCCCTACCCAACCCGCTACGTCATCCCCTGGAAGCTCAAAAGCGGCGCGCATATCACCATCCGGCCCATCCAGCCCGAGGACGAGCCGCTGCTGGTCAGGTTCCATGAAACCCTCTCCGAAGAGAGTGTTTACTACCGCTACTTTAGCCAGTTGAAGCTCGATCAGCGCATCGCCCATGAGCGCCTCACCCGCATGTGCTTCAACGACTACGACCGCGAGATCGCGCTCGTAGCCGAATTCAAGGACCCCAAAACCAAGCACAACGAAATCCTCGGCGTTGGCCGGCTCAGCAAGGCGCGCGGCCTTAACGAAGCCGAGTTCGCCCTCATCATTAGTGACCGCTGGCAGGGCCAGGGCCTGGGCACCGAATTGCTCAAGCGCCTGGTCCACATTGGCCGGGACGAGAAATTGGACCGCATCACGGCGAACATTCTGGCTGAAAACCATGCGATGCACCATGTCAGCCGAAAGGTCGGATTCAAACTCCACCGTGACCAGGACGACCACGACTTCAAAGCCGAGATCCTGCTGAAGTAACCAGCCCAATCTCACATCCTTCTTAACAAATTATGACCCCCACTACTCTCAAAAAACCACTCACGCCCGCCGCTCGGCCCGCCCCTGCCCCGGCGAAAGCCAAAGCCGCCGATTTCAAAACCCTCGACGGCAACGAAGCCGCCGCTCACGTCGCTTACAAACTCAACGAGGTGATGGCTATTTATCCCATCACCCCCTCCTCGCCGATCGCCGAGTGGTGCGACCAGTGGGCCTCGGAAGGCAAACGCAACCTCTGGGGGACCATCCCCGCGATTGTTGAAATGCAGAGCGAAGGCGGCGCGGTGGGAGCCGTCCACGGCGCCCTCCAGACCGGCACCCTCAGCACCACCTTCACCGCTTCGCAGGGGCTGTTGCTCATGATTCCCAACATGTTCAAGATCGCCGGCGAACTCCTGCCCACCGTCTTTCATGTCACCGCCCGCACTGTCGCCGCCCATGCCCTTTCCATCTTCGGCGACCATGGCGACGTCATGGCCTGCCGCTCCACTGGCTGGGGCATGCTTGGCGCTGCCTCCGTCCAGGAAACCATGGACTTCGCCCTCCTCGCCCAGGCCGCTTCCCTCCGCTCCCGCATTCCATTTATCAATTTCTTCGACGGCTTCCGCACCTCTCATGAGGTAATGAAGATCGAGATGCTGACCAGGGAAGACATGGCGGCGCTCATTGACGACAACTTAATCGCCGCCCACCGCGCCCGCTGCATGACCCCGGACCGCCCGGTCCTGCGCGGCACCGCTCAAAACCCCGACGCCTTCTTCCAGGCCCGCGAAACCGTCAATCCCTTCTACGCCGCTTGCGCTGACATCACCCAGAAGGTGATGGACGAATTCGCCGCCCGCGTTGGCCGTAAATACAATCTCTTCGACTATGTCGGCGCTCCTGATGCGGAACGAGTGATCGTGCTCATGGGTTCCGGTTGCGAGGCCGCCCACGAAACCGTCGATCATCTCACCAAAAAGGGCGAAAAAGTCGGTATCATCAAGGTCCGGGTTTATCGCCCATTCGATGGCAAACGTTTCATCGAAGCCCTGCCCGTCTCCGTGAAATCCCTCGCCGTGCTGGACCGCACCAAAGAGCCCGGCGCTGCAGGCGAACCGCTTTACCAGGATGTGGTGACCGCTCTCTTCGAGGGCGCTTCCCATGGTTGGAGCAAATTCAGGCTCCTCCCCAAAGTCGTCGGCGGCCGCTACGGGCTCTCCTCGAAGGAATTCACCCCGGCCATGGTCAAAGCCGTGTTCGACAACCTCAAACTAGCCGTTCCGTCGAACCACTTCACCATCGGCATTAACGATGATGTCTCTCACACCAGCCTGCCGTGGGACGAAAGCTTCTCCACCGAACCCGACAACGTCATCCGCGCGATGTTGTATGGCCTGGGCTCTGATGGCACCGTCGGCGCGAATAAAAACTCGATCAAGATCATCGGCGAGGAGACCCCCAACTTCGCCCAGGGTTACTTCGTTTATGACTCCAAGAAGTCCGGTTCGATGACCGTCTCGCACCTCCGCTTCGGGCCCCAGCCCATCCGCTCGACCTACCTGATTACCCGCGCCAACTTCGCCGCGTGCCATCAACCAGGCTTCCTCGAACGGTATGACATGGTCAAAAGTCTCGTCCCGGGCGGCACCTTCCTGCTCAACACCCCTTTCGCCAAGGACCAGGTCTGGCCGCAACTCCCCACCCCGGTCCAGCAGGCCATCCTCGAAAAGAAGGTCCGTTTTTATGTCATCGATGCCACCAAAGTCGCCCGCGACAGCGGCATGGGGGGACGCATCAATACCATCATGCAGGTCTGCTTCTTCGCCCTCTCCGGGGTGCTCCCCAAAGAAGAAGCCATTGCGGCCATCAAAGAATCCATCCGCAAGACCTATGGTAAAAAAGGCGAGGAAGTCGTCCAGATGAACCTCAAGGCCGTCGATAATACTTTGGCCCATCTCCACGAAGTCCCCTTGACCAGTAAGGTCAACGGCACCGGCGGATTCCTGCCGGCCATGACCCCCAACGCTCCCGAGTATGCCCGCAACGTGCTCGGCAAACTCGCCGCCGGCCTCGGCGACGAGTTGCCCGTCAGCGCCTTCTCCTGCGATGGCACTTTCCCGACCGCGACTGCCCAATACGAAAAGCGCAACCTCGCGCTGGAAATCCCCGTATGGGACCCGGCGATTTGCATCCAATGCATGAAATGCGTTGCCATTTGCCCGCACGCAACCATTCGCGCCAAGGTCTATGAAGCCAAAGACCTTGCCGGCGCGCCCAGCAACTTCAAAGCCACCGCCGCCCGCGCCCCCGAGTGGAAAGGGATGAACTGGACCTTGCAAATCGCCGCTGAAGACTGCACCGGCTGCGCCCTCTGCGTCGATGTTTGTCCGGCCCGCAACAAGACCGAGACCAAGCTCAAAGCCATCAACATGCGGCCTCAGCCGCCCTTGCGGTTGCAGGAGCGCGAGAATTGGGACTTCTTCCTCCGCCTGCCGGAGTTCGATCGCCGCAAGGTCAAGCTCACCACCCTGCGCCAGCAGCAGGTCATGCGCCCGCTCTTCGAGTTCTCAGGCGCTTGCGCGGGTTGCGGCGAAACTCCTTACCTCAAGATGGTCACCCAGTTGTTCGGCGACCGCATGGTCGTCGCCAACGCCACCGGCTGCTCGTCCATTTACGGCGGCAACTTGCCGACCACGCCCTACGCCAAAAACGCCGAAGGCCGCGGACCGACCTGGTGCAATTCTCTATTCGAAGACAACGCTGAGTTCGGCCTCGGCTTCCGCGTCTCCATCGACAAACAGAAAGAAATGGCCGGCGAACTAGTCCAGAAATTGGCCGGTGTCATCGGCCAGGACCTGGTTACCGCCATCCTCGAAGCCAAACAGACCGATGAAGCCGGCATCTATGACCAGCGCGAACGCGTCGCTGCGCTGAAACAAAAATTGCAGAAGCTCGATTCGAGCGAAGCGAAATTACTGCTGACGATGGCCGACCAACTGGTCCGCAAGAGCGTCTGGATCATCGGCGGCGACGGTTGGGCCTACGACATCGGCTACGGCGGCCTCGACCATGTCCTGGCCAGCGGACGTGATGTCAACGTCCTCGTCCTCGACACCGAAGTCTATTCCAATACCGGCGGCCAGTGCTCCAAGTCCACCCCCCGCGGCGCGGTGGCGAAGTTCGCTGCCGGTGGCAAGGCCGTTGGTAAGAAAGACCTCGGCCTGATCGCCATGACCTACGGCCACATCTACGTCGCCAGCGTCGCCATGGGCTACAAGGATGAGCACACGCTCAAGGCGTTGCTCGAAGCCGAATCCTATCCCGGCCCCTCCCTGATTATCGCTTACAGCCATTGCATCGCCCACGGTATCGCCCTCGATGCCGGGGTCGGCGCCCGTCAGCAGAAATTGGCGGTCGAATCGGGCCAATGGCTCCTTTACCGCTTTGATCCGCGCCGCACCGAACGCGGTGAAAATCCGCTCCAGCTCGATTCCGCCGCGGCTAAAACCAAAGTGCAGGATTACTTGCTTTCCGAGAACCGTTTTAAGATGCTTACCAAGAGCAAACCGGAAGATGCAAAGAAGTTCTTCGCTCAGGCCCAGGTCGATGCGGACCAGCGCTGGAAGCACTACCAGTACTTGGCCGGCCGTGACCTCAAACCCGCCGCCCCGGCCCAAGCCAAACCGGCAACGACCGTCGATCAACAACCTTAAGCCTGATGTTCACGTTTCACGTTTTACGTTTCGCGCATCACGTCGCTTGCCTATTTAACTGTTTTAACTTTTTAACTCATTTAACCTTTTAACCCTTTAACCGCATGGACCTCTCCACTACCTACCTCGGCCTGAAGCTCCGCACCCCGCTCGTCCCGGCTGCCTCGCCGCTTTCCGAGGACATCGACACCATTAAACAAATGGAAGACAGCGGCGCCTCGGCCGTCGTGCTCTACTCGCTCTTTGAAGAGCAACTCCGCCAGGACCGCGTTGAACTGGCCAGGCACCTCGAACACGGCACCTTCAGCACCCCGGAGGCCCTCACCTATTTTCCTGAACCGGAAGAGTTCCACCTCGGCCCCGAGGATTACCTCAAGCACGTCTCCAAGGCCAAGCAAGCCGTCCGCATCCCTGTCATCGCCAGCCTCAACGGCTCCTCCACCGGCGGTTGGACCAAATACGCCAAAGCCATCCAGCAAGCCGGCGCCGATGCCCTCGAGCTCAATATCTATAATATCCCGACCGACATGAACCTCACCTCCGCCCAGGTCGAGCAAAACTATCTCGACATCGTGAAAGCGGTGAAAGCACAGGTGACGATCCCGGTGGCGGTCAAACTCAGCCCGTTCTTCACCAACTTTGCCAACATGGCCGCTCGTCTCGACCAGTCCGGCGCCGACGGGTTGGTCCTCTTCAACCGCTTCTACCAGCCCGATATCGACCTCGAAACGCTCGAGGTAAAACCCAATATCCTCCTCAGCACTCCCATGGCGATGCGCGTGCCCTTGCGCTGGATTGCCCTGCTCTATGGGAAACTCGACGCCACCCTGGCCGCGACCAGCGGCATCCACCGCGCATCAGATGTGCTTAAGATGCTCATGGCCGGCGCTGATGTCACCATGCTCTGCTCCGCCCTCATCCGCCATGGCGTCCGCCAAATCGGCGTGGTCGAGCGCGACCTCGTCGCCTGGATGGAAGAACACGAATATCAGTCCGTGACTCAGCTCAAGGGCAGCCTCAGCCAGAAGAATTGCGCCGACCCCAGCGCCTTCGAACGCGCCCAATACATGCGCGCGATTTCCCAGTTCCCGATTTCGAAATAGAGGGGCTTCCAATCCGCTCCGAGCCCGGCCTTTGCCCGCCGCGGGCTCTCCTGCCCCCTGCCACTTGGGTCCGGTCACGAGGCTCAACTCGCCCGGTTTTGAGCTTCCCTCAGGCTGTAGCCAGCCAGCGCGAAATTCTGATAAACAAATTATGCCTGTGCTGGCGAACAAGCTTGTGCTAAAAGAAGGTCCAGTATCTTTTCACTATCTTGTATGATGACAAAACATTTAGTACGAATTTCGCTCCTGGCCGCGATTCTCACCGCGCTCATTCTTAGAGCCCCAGCGGCCGAGCCACAGCCCAGGAACTACCAGGTCTATGTGTCCAACGAAAAGTCCGGCGACCTCACCGTCATCAATGGCGCAGATTTCAAAGTCGCCGGCACCATCCCCGTCGGCAAACGGCCGCGCGGTTTGCGCTGCAGCCCCGACGGCAAAACGGTTTATGTGGCCCTGAGCGGGACGCCCATTTCCGGCCCGCCCCCGCTCGACGCCAAAGGCAATCCCGTCCTCAACAAGCACAAGGACGACGACGACGATGACGACGCCAAGGCCGACAAAGCCGCCGATGGCATCGGCATCGTGGACGCGGCCCGGAAAAAGTTCCTGCGCAAGATGTCCGTCGGCTCCGACCCGGAACAACTTGCCTTGAGCACGGACGGCTCGCGGCTCTACGTTTCCAACGAAGACGTCGGCACCGCCAGCGTTTTCAACATCGCCAGCGGAAAAATCGAGCACATCATCCCCGTCAGCCGAGAACCGGAAGGCGTCGCGGTAAGTCCGGACGGCAGTTTCTTTTATGTGACTTGCGAAACGGGAGGCGAGATTTATGCCGTTGAGACGAAGGCTTACAAGGTAATCGCTCATTTCAAAGTCAACCCGCGGCCGCGCTCGGCCGACTTTCTGCCTGATGGGTCGCGCGCCTTCATCCCTTCCGAGTCGGCCGGCGAGATGAATGTGATTGATTCGAAAGACCACAAGTTGCTTCAGACCCTGGCTCTGCCGGCCGGCTCGCGCCCGATGTGCGTGAAAGTCGCGCCCGACGGGAAAAAGGTTTATGTGAGCACGGGCCGAGGCGGAACGGTCTGCGTCCTGGATGCGGGAACCTTCCAGCTTCTCAACACCATCAAAGTCGGTACGCGTCCCTGGGGCATCGCGATCTCACCGGATGGCAAGTTTTTGTTCGCGGCCAATGGGCCGTCCGACGACGTCTCCGTCGTGGACCTGGGCACGGAAAAGGAAATAGCGCGGGTCAAGACTGGCGGCAGTCCCTGGGGCGTGCTTATTGTTCCGCAGAGTCTCTGAGCGCCCCTGGCGCGGAAAGGACTGCTTTTAAACCGGAGTTGGTCTGCGGGTCCCCCTCTCCCCTTCATAAGGGGGGAGGGCGGGGTGAGGGGTTGCTCGTTGGCCCGGCGTGGCCCCATCTGACATTTTCCTGAGGCCTGGATTTCAAACTTGAAACAAGGCTCACGGCTGGCTTTCCAGTTTTACATAGTCCAACCCGAACATGTAGTTCTTAACGGCCTTATCATTCGCGCCGGTGATTTCCGCCGTGAGCTTGTGGGTGCCCGCCTCCAGGTCGAACTCGCCCAGCGCCATTGGACCCGTAGGAACGACGGATGAATGATAGAGGTCGATGGGTTCCCCCAGCTTTTTGCCGTCGAGATAAAGTTGGACGATGCCATAGTCGGGCGCTTTGGTCAGTTGCCCACTGAGCTTGTATTTGCCGGCCTTGGCCACAGGCAAGGCAAGGTCGAGCTTGTCGCCGGGTTTGGCGTCAGTCCACCAGAGATGCGCATCATTGCTCCATTCGCCGGCGAAACCGCCCATGCCCTGTTCGTGGGGATTTCCCCCCGTCTTGCCCAATATTTTAAGGCTTTCACCTTCGATGGCGCCGGCGACCTTGAAGGCCTGGACCGGGGTCCAATAGCCAATGCGCTCGCTCAGCGGCAGCGGCTGATAGGGGTCCTTGCCGCCCGGCGCCAGGTACCAATACGCCATCGCGGCGTAGAGCGTCGGACGTTGATTGGGAAAATACTTCTCGATGCAGCCTTCGAATGATTTTTCAAACGGCACATTGTCCGGGATGTGCCAGCGGTTGACCGAGATGTGGCCTTTGCTGGCGCCGTCGTTATGGGTTTGATTGTGAAAGGCGTGCTGAAAAAGGCCGGCATCCGACCAGGCATATCCGAAATAGTCTTCCGAGCCGGTGCCAAAGGTCGAAGGGAACTTCTCGCCATCTACGAAGAATTTTTCGTCGCCCTCACCCCACCAGCCGCCGCGCGGATTCCAAATATGCAGCATCACACCAACGAAACGGCCCGCGCCTTCGGTTTTCAGAATGGGCCAATCAATTCGGCGCTCGGGCTCCACCGGCGGGAAGGCATCCCGATGCCATTTGGCGTGGAAACGGGCGTATCGGGAAAGGTCGCCTTTGAGCGGGCGAGAACCGACGCGATAGCTAACTTTGGCCGAGAGCTGGCCTTCCTTTTTAATCGTGACTTCGGCACGTTTGGCAAAAGGCATAATCCAATTGCAATACCACCAGCCGTCCTCGGTAAGACCAAGGGGCAGGGACTTGTATTGGTTCGCTCCTGGTGCGGTGCCGAAAAAATCACCCAGCGGCGCCCAAACGCTCGGCTCGGGCTCGCCGTCCCAGCGAATCTGCAACGTGAGCGCGCGCAAGGCATCGAAGCTTGCTGGGCCGGCAGGGACCTGTTCCACCTTGATCCGAAGGTCAGTAATCGCGGCCGGTCCGTCGATGGTAGTGCTCTGGGTCCATGCATCGCCAGACGCCAAATGACCTTCGTTGCTGGCCCAAGTAAGATGGTCATCCTGGCGCGGGCCGCAGCCGCTCAGAACTTGGTTGGCCGTGTCCAGCGCGGACTCCTCCTCAGCAGAGAGTTGCCCCTTGAAGGTGGGCACTTGGGTTCCTTTCGGGAAGGTACCGTAAGTAAAATGGTAGTAGAGGCCCCAACCCGGGTCGGCAACGACTTTGCAGGATTTCTGATATGGGATGGGCGTGTAGTTGTTCCACCCGCGCGCGACGGTGTGCACGAGAGCAGGCCGAGTGAAGGGAGCGTTCTTCCCATCAAAATAGCCGCTGAAAGGCAGGTCCACCGCGGGCTCGTCGGCGCTATCGAGATAAATCCGCACATGGCCCTCCTTGGGTGTGGCGGACCAGATGCGCCAGATACAACCCGGACCTTGCATTTCCGCCAGGACTGATTTGTCGCCTTCTTTGCGGATGATGCCGCCGCCGTCGCCGTTGGCGTCCCAATTTATGTATTTGTCCGTGGCCTCGTCATAGCGGCTCCGGCGATCGTAGCTGGAACACTGGGCGCACTGTTCCCCAGCCACTGGCAGGGTGGCAAGGTACCCTAAATCGGTAAGTCGGTTAACAAGCGCAACGTAAGAGAGGCTTCGGTCGGCCGCGAAAGTCGAGCAACACAGGGGCAGAACCGCCAAAAGGCAAATCAATCTTTTCATACTATTTCGGTTTGCCTTTCCGGTTCACTTCAGTTCACGCCCGCCCTGCCCTACGCATTCCTTGTCGAATACACGCGAGCCAAGGGTGATTTCCTTCGGCACGGCTTCTCCGTGGAGGATCTTCAGCGCGGTGTCAATCGCCTCCGCGCCGCCGGTCGGATATTGGAAGGTCGCGTCCAGAATCCCCTGCTGAACGTAAGCGACCCCTTCCTGCGGCAGGGCGTCGATGCCGACGAAAAGCATCTCCTTCTCGCGTCCGGCGGCCTGCGCCGCGAGGTAAGCTCCATGAGCGCCTGGGTCGTTATGGGCGTAGACGCAATCAATCTTGCTGAAGCGGGATAGCGCCGACTCCATCTCCTTCCGCGCGTTCGGTTCGAGCCATTTCATGTCGGCGTCGAAAATGACCTCGATGTCCTTGCCAGCAATCGCTTCACGGAAACCGCTGTCGCGGTCCTGGCCCGGGGTCGAAGTCATCAGGCCCTTAAGTTCGATCAGCTTGGCCTTCTCGCCCGGTTTGGTCTTTCCGGCAAGTTTGTTGACAATCCATTCTCCGGCGGCGTGGCCAATCTTCTTGTTATTGGCCCCGATGAAGCACGTGAATTTGTCCCCCAGCAAGGCGCGGTCCAGGACGATGACCGGTATGCCCGCCTCCATCGCCTTGGCGACTGGCTCCGTCAACGGCTGGGCTTCTTTGGGGCTGATAATGATCAAGTCGACCTTGGCGCTGACAAACTCCTCCACATGCGAGCGTTGCTGGAGCGTGTCGTTTTGTGCGTCCTTGAAGACCACTTTCAGCTCAGGATGCTTCTCAGCGGCGGCCTTGATTTGGGCGTTCATTTCAACGCGCCACGGCTCGCCCAGGTTGCATTGGCTCATTCCGATAGTGTAGGTGGATTTGACCTTCTTTTCGCCGGCGGTCGCAGGTTGGCCGGCCGGCTCTGATTTGTTGCAGCCCGCCACGAACCAAAGCGTCGCGGCACAGACGAAAAGGAGTGAGGATTTGAAGAATTCATGGCGGTGACGCATAAGTGCTCTTTTCAATAGCGGGTCGTGAAAGAGTTGGAAAGCCGTATTTCGTGTTTCAGCTTCTTGTGCCTTTTTGCGGCCGCTTTGCCCTCCCTCACGGTGCTCCATCCCAAATTCGCCTTTCATCTTTCACCGGTTGGCTTACTTTTGTGCTGTGACTTTGCATGATCAAATGACCCAATTGGCCAAACAGGCCAAGGCAGCGTCACGCGAGTTGAGCAAACTCACCACGGCCGAGAAGAACTTGTGCCTCCTGGCGATGGCCGCCGCGCTCGAGCAGAACGGCGCCGCCATTAAGACCGCCAACGCGCTCGACCTGGAAGCCGCGGCAGAAATGGGCCTTTCCACTGTGATGCTCGACCGGCTCCAGCTCGACGACAAGCGTATCAACGCGATGGCCAAAGGCTTGCGCGAAGTGGCCGCCCTGCCCGACCCCGTCGGCCGGCTCCTGGATGAACGTGTGCGCCCTAACGGCTTGAAGCTCCGGAAGGTCACCACTCCTATCGGGGTCGTCGTCATCATCTACGAATCGCGCCCCAACGTGACCGCCGATGCGGCCAGCCTCTGTTTTAAGTCCGGCAACGCCACCATCCTCCGCGGCGGCAAGGAAGCGCTGAATTCCAACCAGACCATCGCCCGGTGCCTCGTCGAGGCCGGCCGGAAGACCCTGCCCCTCTTCCCCGAGTTCGCTATTCAAGTAGTAACCACCACCGACCGCGGGGCTATCCGCGAGTTGCTCTCCCTGACCCAATATGTGGACTTGTGCATGCCCCGCGGCGGCGAGGGCCTTATCCGCGCTGTCGCGGAATGCTCGAAAGTGCCGGTGATCAAGCATTACAAAGGCGTCTGCCACGTGTATGTGGATGCCGAAGCGGACTTGAAAATGGCCGAAGAGATCGCCATGAACGCCAAGGTCCAGCGCCCGGCCGTCTGTAATGCAATGGAGACGCTTTTGGTGGACAAGGCCATCGCGCCGGTTTTCCTGCCCGCCATTGCCCAGAAACTTGCTGACAGGCACGTCGAGCTTCGCGCCGACGACTCCGCCCGGTCCGTGCTCGACTCAAAGCCAATCATCAAAAACTTAAAACTCAGAGCGGCCACGGAGCAGGATTTCTACACGGAATATAACGATTATATCCTGAACGTGCGCGTCGTCGATGGCGTCCAACAAGCGATCGACCATATCAATCAATACGGTTCCTCGCATTCCGACAGCATCGTGACTGGTAGCGAAACGCGCGCGAAACAGTTCCTCAGCGAAGTCGATTCCGCGACAGTTTACTGGAATGCTTCAACGCGCTTTACCGACGGCGGCGAATTCGGCATGGGCGCTGAGATTGGGATTAGCACCGACAAGATCGGCGCCCGCGGGCCGATGGGCTTGGAGGAGTTGACCAGCTACAAGTGGATGGGCATCGGGAGCGGACAAGTGAGGACATGAAGCCGACGCAAGAATGGTATTGACAGAACTCAAACGGAGGGAGATAATCATGACTAACATTAGCAGTTAACTTATGATTGCCGCGGAACCACCAAAACTGACCCGTAACGAGGGCCTCAAGGAGGGCAACCCTCTCCTGGCCGGGACTATCGCCCAAACCCTCGCCGATTCCTCGACCGACCGTTTCACCGACGATGATTACGAATTCCTGAAGTTTCACGGCATTTATCAGCAGGATGACCGCGATAAACGGAAGGTGGCCAAGCATTACATGTTCATGGTGCGCACGAAGTTTCCCGGGGGAGTGCTCACCGCGCCTCAATACCTGGCCTGCGATAAATTATCGACCGAGTATGGGGAGAATACGATGCGGGTTACGACGCGTCAGGACTTCCAATTCCATGGGATCGTCAAAACCAACCTGCGCCAGGCGATGAAAAGCCTGAACGAGGCATTGATCAGCACCATCGCGGCTTGCGGGGATGTCGAGCGCAACGTGATGGCACCGCCGACGCCGGCGACCAGCCCGCTGGTGGATGAAGTGCTGGCCGAAGCGCGGAGGCTCTCGGATGCGCTGGCCCCCAAAACTTCCGCCTACCACACCATTTGGATCGAAGGAAAGGAATTGGATTTAAGCGACAAGACAAACGTTGATTTCGTCGATCCGCTGTACGGCAAACGCTACCTGCCGCGCAAGTTCAAGACGGCATTTGCGATTCCGCCGCTCAATGACATTGACATTTTTACCAACGACCTTGGGTTCGTGGTGATTGCGGAAAATGGCCGGCTGGCCGGTTACAACCTGCTGGCGGGCGGGGGCATGGGGATGTCGCACGGCAACACTCATACCTTCCCGCGCCTGGCGGATGTAATCGGTTTTATAGCACCGGGACACCTCGAGGTCTTTGCCAAAGCGGTACTGACGGTTCACCGGGATTTCGGCGACCGCACCAACCGGAAGCACGCGCGGCTGAAATACGTTTTGGAAGAGCGCGGGGCGGAGTGGTTCCGGCTCGAACTCGAGCAGCGGGCCGGCATCAAACTCGCGCCGGCGCGTCCATTTGAATTTACCCGCCAGGGAGATCTGCTCGGCTGGCACCAGCAAACTAATGGCAATTATTTTCTCGGCCTTTTCATCGAGAACGGCCGCATTAAGGACGCGAACGGGTATCAGCTCAAGACGGGGCTGCGCAAAACCATCGAGCGATTCCAGCCCGAAATCAGGCTAACGGCGTCGCAGAATCTTTTGCTGGTGAACGTGCCGCCGGAGCAGCGGGCGGGTATCCAGCGTGTCCTGGAGGAGCACGGTGTTTCCGTGGATAACCCCTTCAGCCGGACCCGGCTGGCTTCGATGGCCTGCCCCGCCCTACCCACCTGCGGGCTGGCTTTGGCCGAATCCGAGCGGACGCTGCCGGAATTCCTGACGCGGCTCGAGGGCTTGCTGGCCGAAGTTGGTTTACCAGAGGAGGAACTGATCGTGCGCATGACGGGCTGCCCGAACGGCTGCGCGCGTCCTTACATGGCGGAGATTGCCTTCGTCGGCAAAGCTCCCAATAAATACCAGATTTATTTCGGCGGCAATGAGTCCGGCACTCGGCTGAACCGGCTGTATAAGGACTCGGTCAAGGGCGATGAGCTGCTTAACGAATTGCGGACGGTGCTCACCCGCTATCGCCAGGAGCGCCAGGCCGGAGAACGCTTTGGGGACTTCTGCGCACGCGTGATTTGGGGGGAAACAGACGTGACCATTTAGTCTAAGGGGAAGTTGCAAACACCAACGGACATACTCACCCCGGCGGAGGTCCGGTCGCTAGACCAGCGTTTCAACCGGCAAACGACGGAAGACATTCTGGCGTGGGCCTGGCAGCGTTTTGGAGCACGCGCGGCCATTGGCACCAGCTTCCAGGGCGCGGGGCTGGTGATGATTGACTTGGCGAAACAGAGCGGTTTGCCCTTTCCAGTCTTCACCCTGGACACGGGCCTGTTGTTTCCCGAAACGCTCGCGCTAAAAAAGCGGCTGGAAGAATTCTTTGGCCTGACGATTGAATCGCTCGAACCGGACCTGACGCTTGAGGAACAGGCCGATGTGAACGGCCCGGAGCTTTGGAAGCGCAATCCGGACCTCTGCTGCACCATCCGCAAGGTCTTGCCGTTGCGGGATAAGCTCTGTGACCTCGACTGCTGGATTACCGGCCTGCGCCGCCAGCAATCCGATACCCGCGCCGATATCGGCATCATCGAGCTTTATGTTTTCGACGAAGCCTCAGGCCGAGACATCGTCAAACTCAACCCCATGGCCAACTGGACGCGCGACGCCGTTTGGAAGTACTTGCGTGACCATAAAATTCCCTACAATCCGTTGCACGACCAGGGGTATGGATCGATCGGTTGCCAGCCCTGCACGCGCAAAACCTCCAATGGCGAAAACGAGCGCGCCGGCCGCTGGACCGGCTTCAATAAAGTTGAGTGCGGCATCCACACATTTATGCCCAAGAAGGTCGATTTTCAGATTTAATGGACTACCTCTCTAAACTCGAAAACCAAAGCATCTACATCCTGCGGGAAGCGTTCAACAAGTTTGAGCACCTCGCGATGCTGTGGAGCATCGGCAAGGACTCGACGGTCCTTCTGTGGCTGGCGCGGAAGGCCTTCTTCGGCCATGTCCCCTTCCCCCTGGTGCACGTCGATACGACTTACAAAATTGCGTCAATGATCGAATACCGCGACCGGCTGGTGAAGGACTGGAAGCTTCAGCTTGTCGTCGGCAAGAACGAGCCGGTGCTGAAGGCTGGGACAACCTACCCGAACGGCAAGGCCACGCGCGTCGAGTGCTGCGGCACGCTCAAGAAGGACGCGCTTAAAAAAGTCCTCGACCAGCACCATTTTACCGGCGTCATTGTCGGCGTGCGCCGCGACGAGGAGCCCACCCGTGCCAAAGAACGCTATTTCAGTCCGCGGGACAAAAACATGGAATGGAATGTCGAGGACCAACCACCGGAGCTCTGGGATCAATTCAAAACTGATTTCGAGAAAGGCGCCCATATTCGGATTCACCCGCTGCTGCACTGGACGGAGTTGAACGTGTGGGAATATATCGAACGAGAAAGCATCCCGGTGATTCCGCTCTATTTTGCGAACGGCGAGGGCGAGCGGTACCGCAGCCTGGGGTGCGCCCCGTGCACGTTTCCCATCAAATCCAAGGCTAAAACGGTGCGCGCAATTATTGAGGAACTGCGGCAGACAAAGACTCCCGAGCGCGCCGGCCGCGCCCAGGACAAAGAAAGCGAAGATGCGTTCGAGAAGCTGAGGCGGGATGGGTACATGTGAAGAAAATCCGAAATCCGAAAGAAATCCCCAATTAATGACTCCCCCAAACGGCTCCTCAAGTGCTCCAACCGAGCAACTCAAAATCGTCATTGTCGGCCATGTCGATCATGGCAAATCGACGTTCGTGGGACGCTTATTCCACGACACCGGCTCGCTGCCGGAAGGCAAGCTCGAGCAACTGCAGAAAGTCGCGGAGCGCCGTGGGGTCCCTTTCGAATGGGCCAACCTGATGGACGCGCTCCAGTCCGAGCGGGACCAGAACATCACGATCGACACGGCGCAAATCTGGTTTCAGACCAGGAAGCGGCAGTACGTCATTATCGATGCGCCCGGGCATAAGGAGTTCCTCAAGAACATGATCACCGGCGCAGCCAACGCCGAAGCGGCCCTCCTGCTCATCGACGCCCACGAGGGTGTTCAGGAAAACTCCCGCCGTCATGGTTACCTGCTGAACCTGTTGGGCATTCGGCAAATCGCGGTCCTGGTGAACAAAATGGACCTCGAAAATTACAGTGAGGCCCGTTTTAACCAGATCGAGGCAGAATATCGCACCTGGCTCAAGACGATCGGCGTTGAGCCAAAAGTATTTATTCCGATCGCGGCGAAGCACGGCGACAACATCGCGACGCGCAGCGCCAACACGCCCTGGTGGCGCGGCCCGACCGTGCTCGAAACCCTCGATGAGTTCAAAGTTTCGGAGATGCCGAAGGACCAGCCGTTACGCTTTCCGGTGCAGGACGTTTATCGTTTTGACGACCGGCGCATCCTGGCGGGCCGGGTTGAGGCTGGCTCGCTCAAGGTCGGTGACCGGCTCGTCTTCTCCCCAACGAACAAGACCAGCACAATCAAAACCATCGAACGCTGGAACGCGCCGCCCGCCAAAACCGCGTCCGCCGGCGAATCCATCGGCATCACGCTTACGGAACAGATTTTCGTCGCGCGCGGTGCCATCGGAGCGCTGGAATCCGCGCCGCCGGTGGAATTATCGAGCTTCAAGGCCCGTCTGTTCTGGCTGGGCAAAAAGCCCTTCGCCAAGGGACAAACTTATAAGCTCAAGTTGGCGACCCAGGAAGTCGAATGCCTGATCGAGTCGATCGAGAAAGTCATTGATGCCTCGACTCTTGAAACCATCTCTCGCAAACCGAACGAGAGTTTTGTGGGCCGCCACGAGGTCGCCGAACTAACTATCCATACGCGGAAACCGATCGCTTTCGATGTGCATGTTGACATCGTGCCGACCGGGCGCTTCGTTATTGTCGACGGCTTCGATGTCTGCGGCGGCGGGATCATCGCGGCCAACAACTATCCGCGTCGCACGCACGACGGAACGAACAAGAGCGAGAACATTTTTTGGAGCCACGGAAAAGTCACTTCCGAACAGCGGTTGCTGCGCAATGGGCATCCGGGTTGCGTGCTCTGGCTGACGGGCTTGTCCAGCGCCGGCAAATCCACCATCGCCACCGAGCTGGAGCGGGAGTTGTTCAACCTGGGCCGCCACGCCTACGTGCTGGATGGTGACAACATACGGCACGGGCTGGGTTCCGACCTGGGCTTTTCGCCCAAGGACCGCACCGAGAACATCCGCCGCGTGGGTGAAGTCGCAAAACTATTCGCCGATGCGGGAGTGATCTGCATCACCGCGTTTATTTCACCCTATCGCGAAGACCGCGACCTGGTCCGCAAAATCATTCCCGCCGAGCGCTTTATCGAGGTCTATGTCAATGCCCCGCTGGAGGTCTGCGAACAGCGTGACCCCAAAGGTCTCTACGCGAAGGCGCGCGCCAAAGAGATCAAAGAATTCACCGGCATTTCGGCTCCGTATGAAGCGCCGCTCCAACCCGAAATCGAGCTGCGTACCGACCAACTGACGGTAAACGAGTGTGTGACCCGTATCCTGGACTACCTGCAGGTCCAGGACGGCGCTACAGCGATCTCGATCTGAATCTAAGGCGCCGATCACTCCCTGCCGTAGCGCGGACATTCCTGCCGCCGCGATGTGTTACGCGAGAGAGCTGGCCAGCAACCCGGGCCGCGTGGGCATCGGAAGTTGCTCCGCACCGGAATGTCAGACAGGGAATGTCCGCGCGCCGCTCGAATTTGAGTTTGCAAGT
Organism: Binatia bacterium; assembly: GCA_035566895.1. Taxonomy (GTDB): domain Bacteria; phylum Verrucomicrobiota; class Verrucomicrobiia; order Limisphaerales; family UBA8199; genus DATMQA01. The sequence goes on along the minus strand of DATMQA010000105.1, from coordinate 3,769 downwards.
TCCCGAGGTGCGGTATGTTGGGCGTATGGACTTATTGCCTTTTGGTTCGTTGCGTCCGCATCGGCCGCGCCGGTTTGTGCCCGAAAAAATCGACCTTGCGGATTGGGGGCAGCTCGCGCCGTTGTTCGACCAATTGGAAGCCCGCGCGCCCAAATGCACCACCCAGGCAGGGCTGGAGAAGTGGCTGGTGGATTGGAGCGAACTGACGGCCGCGGTGGACGAAGAATTCCGCAAGCGCCATATCGCCATGACCTGTCACACGGATAATCCGGAGGCGGAAAAGGGGTATCTGGATTTCCTGGAAAAAATTGAGCCGCAACTCAAGCCACGGCAGTTCAGGCTGGAGCAGATTTATGTCAGCCATCCGATTGGAAAAGGGCTACCTCGAGCGCGCTATGAGGTTTTTAACCGTGACACACAGGTCCATGTTGAGCTTTTCCGGCCTGAAAATGTAGAGCTGGAAACGCAGGAGGCGAAAGTGGGCCAGCAATACCAAAAGTTGACCGGCTCGTTGACGGTGCCGTTCCGGGGCGAGGAGAGGACTCTGGTACAGATGGGCCGATACCTGGAAGAACCGGACCGAGCCACACGGCAGGAAGCATGGGAACTGGTGACGAACCGGCGCTTGCAGGAACGCGAGAAGTTCGAGGAGCAGTTCGATCAGCTTGTGGGTTTCCGCCAGCAGATTGCGAAGAATGCGGGTTTCGCAAACTATCGCGATTATGCGTTTCGGAGGCTTGGACGATTTGATTATACGCCAAATGATTGCACCCGCTTCCATGACGCGGTCGAAGCGGAGATGATGCCGGTAGTGCGCGAGCTGCAAGCTCAGCGGCGGCAGCAACTCGGAGTCGAATCGTTACGTCCGTGGGACCTGGCGGTTGACCCGCTCAGCCGCCCTCCGCTGCGTCCGTTTGAGAAAGTTGAGCAAATGGTCAAGCGCACCCAAACCATCTTCGAGCGCCTTGATGTCGAACTGGCCGAAGGGTTTCGAAAGATGCAGGAGCTGCGACTGCTCGACCTGGCCAACCGGAAAGGCAAAGCGCCGGGCGGCTACCAGGAAACACTTTCCGAGGCGCGGGTCCCGTTTATTTTCATGAATGCGGTCGGCGTGCAGCGGGACGTTGAGACGATCCTTCACGAAGCGGGCCATGCGTTTCATGCGCTGGCGACGCGGGATGAGGAGCTGCTGGCCTATCGCAGCGCGCCCATTGAGTTTTGTGAAGTAGCGTCGATGAGCATGGAGTTGTTGGGAAACGAATTCATCGGGGAGTTTTATCCCACGGCGGAGGCTAATCGAGCTCGCCGCACGCATCTGGAGAATGTTGTGGGGATATTTCCATGGATTGCAACCGTGGATGCCTTTCAGCATTGGATCTACACGCATCCAGGTCACACGCGGGTGGAGCGAAGCGCAGCGTGGGTGGGGCTGATGGACCGGTTTGGTGGCGATGTCGATTGGCGCGGGTATGAGGAGGCGCGGGGCAATCTTTGGCATCGGCAGTTGCACATTTTCCTGCATCCGTTTTACTACATTGAATACGGGATCGCCCAACTGGGGGCGTTGCAAGTGTGGGCCAATTCCAAGCGAAACAAAGCGGGCGCATTGACGGATTACAAAGGGGCTTTGCGTCTGGGTGGGTCGCGGCCGTTGCCGGAATTGTTCGCGGCATCGGGGTGCAAATTCGAGTTCAGCCGGCAGACGATGGCGCCGCTGGTGAGGTTGGTGAAGGAAGAACTGGAAAGGCTGCCGACAAACGGCGGATGAGCGGATTAATGAATTAATTTCCCGGTTTTGCTTGGTGCCAGAGAGGTATCCACTAATCCATTACAATTAATCTAGCGATGCGTGTCTTCCTCACCGGCGGCACAGGGTTCGTCGGGCGTGAGATAGTCCGGCGGCTGCACGGCGAAGAGCACTCCATTCGCCTGCTGGCCCGCCGGAAGGATTCAAGGCCGGTTCAGGAAATGGTCGCTCAGTTTGGAGCAGAAGTTCGGGCGGGGGACGTGCTGGAGCCAAAGTCGTTGCAAGGCGCTCTCAATGGGTGTGACGCGGTGATCCACTTGGTTGGCATTATAAGCGAAGTCGGGAGAAGCACGTTTGAAAATGTCCATGCCCAAGGCACACGGAACGTCGTGGCGGCGTCACAAGCGGCGGGCCTCAAGCGTTTCATCCAAATGAGCGCGCTGGGCACACGACCCGCCGCGGTATCGCGTTATCACCAGAGCAAATGGGTCGCGGAGGAGGCTGTCCGTGGGAGTGGTTTGGATTACACGATCTTTCGACCTTCGCTGATATACGGACCGGAGGACCAGTTTGTGAATCTGTTCGCGAAGATCATACGGTACTCGCCGGCAGTGCCGGTGCTCGGCAATCGCGAGGCGCGTTTTGCGCCCGTGCCGGTTCAAAATGTCGCGAAGGCCTTTGTTGGGGCGCTAAGCGAACCGCGAGTTATTGGTCAGACCTGTGACTTGTGCGGTTCGGAATCGTTCACCTTGCTGGAAATCGTGGACCAGATTCTGGCCGTGATGGGCCGCAAACGACTGAAGGTTCCGGTGCCCCTGCCTCTCGCTTGCTTTCAGGCGGCGTTTTTGGAATTCTTATTTCCTCGGCTCCTCGGCAAAGCCCCTCCCCTGAATCGGGATCAGCTTATTATGTTGGAAGAAGGTAATGTCGGCGACCCACAGCCGGCGCAGCAGTTGTTTGCGCTGGAAGAGACCCCGTTTCGAGAGGGGCTGGCGAGATACCTGGCGTGATGCGTGAAATGAACAAGCCCATTCCACGGAGTGCGAAATCCAACGGACCGCCGGACACGACCTGGGAGGATCTCGCTATTTCGCCTGGTTGTTAACTAACCGACCGTTTAGGCCGGGGCGCGCTCACACCTCAATACCGTAGGCTTTGATCTTGTTGTAGAGGGTCTGGCGACCGATGCCGAGGCGTTTGGCGGTTTCGAGCTTATTGCCACCCGTTTCCTTAAGCATCTGGATAATGGCATTGCGCTCGACACCTTCGAGAAGGGTGAAATTGGTGTCCTGAGACTCATCGCCGACAATTTTAACCTTGGTGACGGAAAGATCTGTCGCATCCACTTCGTCACCCTCGCACAACAAAACAGCGCGTTGCACCTCGTTTTGCAACTGGCGTACGTTGCCGGGCCAGTCGAAGCCGGTCAACCGCTCGACGGCGCTGGGAGTGAATCCCTTGATGCCGCGATTGGCCTGGGCGGCGAAACGCTTCAGAAACGCGTTGGCCAGCGGCATGATATCCTCGCGCCGTTCGCGCAAGGGCGGCAGGAAAAAGGAAATAGCGCTAATGCGGTAAAACAAATCCTCGCGGAGTTTGCCGTCTTTGATCGCCTCTTCGGGCTTTCGGTTGGTTGCCGCCACCATGCGGCAGTTGGTCCGGTAAGCGGTCTTGCCGCCAACCGGCCGCACTTCCTGGTCCTGGAGCACACGCAGGAGTTTGCTCTGCGTATCGATGGGCATTTCCGAGATTTCGTCCAGGAATAACGTGCCGCCTTCGGCCTGGCGAAAGAGGCCCTCGCGGTCGGCATGCGCGCCGGTGAAAGCGCCTTTGACGGAGCCGAAGAGCTCGCTCTCGATCAGTTCGCGCGGCAAGGCCGCGCAATTGATCTTGATAATTTTCCCTTTGCTGCGCGGGCTGAAAGCGTGAAGCAGGTCGGCGATAACCTCTTTGCCCGTGCCGCTCTCGCCGGTAATCAAGACCGCAACATCGCTCGGGGCAATGCGCTCGACCGTGCGGACC
>DATMQA010000104.1:0-20544 GCA_035566895.1 Binatia bacterium | reverse complement strand
CGCACGCGAGGTCCGGCGAATTCACCTGACGCAACGCTGCCGAATAGACGAGGTCTGTGTGCCGACTGACTATCTCGGCAAACGCGGGTTCGTGACCCTGTTCGGCATATTCTCGGAGGAGCTGTGCGTCGGACTTTGACTGCATCTTATCCATTAAATAACCGCACTTTGGAAAATCCGACAATCTTTGACGATGGATTCACGAGCCGACCCAAAGGGAAACGCCCAACCGGCGACTCGGTGATAGAAGTCCCAATCTTCATCGCGCTGCGGCAAGGAGCACCGCCCAATTAACCGTCGGCGGTTTCCAGTGGCTACTCCCCAGTCGCCGAGATTCGTAGGCAGCATTGCCGCGAGTGCCATCGCTTCGATGGGCTTTGTTCTTTTGTGCTGGGATGCCGCTCCGGTCATCCGCCCATTGACCGGCCCAGTCTTCTGCACCACATTCGCATGGCACGTCCACGGTTATGCTCGGCATTCAGAATTTATGGCTTTTCATCGGTAGCGGACTCTTGCTTAACATTCTACCTGGCCCAGACACTTTCTATATCCTTGGCCGCAGTCTGTCGCAGGGACGCAGAGCGGGTGTGCTTTCCGTATTGGGGATCAGTTCTGGGTGCCTCGTCCATACTTTCGCCGCCGCCTTCGGATTATCCGCCATTCTCGCGGCTTCTGCGTCCGCGTTCATGGTCGTGAAATTTGCCGGGGCTGCGTATTTGGTCTGGTTGGGTGTTCGGATATGGCTGGAACGGAGCGCGGAAACCGGCACTGCGATTTCGGTGTTTGGGCGGCAGAGTCGATGGGCGATTTATCGGCAAGGTGTTTTGACGAATGTGCTGAATCCCAAGGTGGCACTCTTCTTTTTGTCCTTCCTCCCGCAGTTCGTGGGTGCATCGAGCCGTCATAAGATCGCGGCATTCCTGTTTCTGGGCGCAGTTTTCATTTTCAACGGCACCATATATTGCTTGCTCGTCGCCTGGTTTGCAGCCGCCGTGAGCGGGAGGTTGCGTGGAGGCTCCTCCGCACGGGCGATTGTCAGGCGGGTAACCGGGGCGCTGTTTGTCGGGTTGGGCTTGAAGCTTGCGGTGAGCAAATGAATGACGGAAACGAGAATTTGGGCTATCGGTTGTGCGACAAGCCGCAGAAGCGCAAAGGGTGAAACGCCCAGCGGCGGCTCCAGGAGCGCGTCGTCGGACACGCTCTTGAACGACACCGCCGCAGAGCGCGGCCTTATGCCAGACGGAGCCTTGGGAGTCGAGGGATAAATCTCGACATGTGAACGCCGTTGAACTTCGCTCCACGGCCAATTGCTGCCGTTCAATGCCAATGCTCTCCATCCCAATGTTCTTCGTGACCTTCGCCATGCCAATAGTGGTCCCGGTCTCCACCACGGCCTTCGCGAATCACACACCCTGAAACGGAAAGTAATCCAAGGACGGTCAAAAAGTAAAAGAATCGTTTCATCCAGATTCTCATGAACAAACATTCCACTCGGTCTTTCTGGCAGCGATGGGGTGAATCCCCCCCTGAGACTTTTCTAAACCGAGCATATTGCTTTAACCGCCTCCTCCACGCACAACAAAAAGTCGTCCACAGGATCGCCCTGCTCCAGTGTGGATCGGAGAGCAAGAATGACAATATTGTCATGCCTTGTTCATGCTCCTTTCATCATCTTTAGTTGAACTAGTGCCGCATCGGAACAGGCGACAAAACGAATAAGGCGAATATGAATAATGCGAATGTGACACGAGTGGGAGTTGGCTTGGGCTGCTGGCTCGCCGCCTTGGCGTGGTCGGCGCAGGGAACGCCGCTGACAGCGGGGGAGCCAATTCTGCTGGAGAAAACCCAAGGCAAATTCGATTTCATTCGACTGGATGCCTCCAAACACCGGCTGCTGCTCGCGCACACCGGCAACAAGTCGCTGGATATATTCGACCTGAATTCAAAGCATCTGGTCAAGAGCGTGCCCACAGGGGCCGCGCAGGACTCCGCAGTGGACCTCAAGCGCGGGCGCTATTACGTCAGCGTTAGTGCTCCGCCAAAGATGGTCATTGTCGATGCCGACAAACTGGAAGTTGCGGGGGAAGTCGCGTTGCCAGCCGCCGCCGATCTGCTGACCTACAACCCGGTGAACGGTCGAGCTTACGTTTGCAATGATACGGCGGCTGAACTGTGGGTCATCGACGCGGAGGCAAAGAAGATCGACCACACCATTGTTCTGCCGGGCAGCAGCATGGAAGACCTGGCTTTCGATGCTGAAGGCAAGCACCTGTTTCAAGTGGTTAGCGGCAACAATACGATGGTGGTGCTCGATCCCTCGAACAATAAATTGCTGGAGAGTTGGTCGGTGGTCCCGGCAGCCAAGCCTCACGGAATGGCGCTGGTTCCTGACGGGGGAACTGTTCTGGTGGCTGGCGGCACGGGTAAGCTGAGTTTGTTGGACCGCACGACCGGCAAAGTCCTGGCGAGTGCGGACATCGAAAATCGCGTGGACGAGATGGCTTACGACCCGCAGTTCCATGTCGCCTATTGCCCAGGCGGCTCGGGCAAAATCTCGATTGTGCGGGTCGAGGGCGACAAGTTGACTGTTTCAGGGCAAGTGACGGGTGCGATGGGCCGCAGTGTCGTGGTGGACCCAAACACGCATACTGTTTGGGTCGCGGGCAGCAAGGGTGATCAATGTTTTGTTCAGCCATTCACGGCGGACCTGCGATGAACCAGATTCAAACCCTCAGTTTTAGCTGCTTTTGTTTTGAGCGGCTTGATGAAAAATCCACAGGGCGTGCTCTATAGTCCGCGCGGCTCAAGCCAGAATGACGGGATTTCCCTGCGGCACCGGATGTGCTGCTCAGAGCACAGTGACCTCAGATTTAAACCTTGAGAACGACTTGGAACCAATTCTCGCGGTCCGGTGAAGAATCACACCGGGAAGAGCGGTCATGGAATCGGTTCGGCGGCGACGCTCCTGGCGGCGATATTTGGCTTTAATGTCCTGCATTTAAATCGGATCGAATTTGTGGTGCCGCCAGGAAATCTCGCCAGCCTCCGGGTGGCAGAGAAGGTGGGGGCGAAACGTGAAGGGTCGCTAAGACGCAGAATCATGCTCGGGGGAAAAGCGCAGGATGGGATCCTGTAATTCCCTGATCGTTGAAGATTTGGCATCAGCCACCTGTCCCTCACCGTCCTGGAACGCTGGCCCGGCCACTGTTTCATGAAACCCTGCGTTGTCCAAGCCAAACCCTGGCGCGTGGCGCTCCTCTTTGCCATTGGGACCCTTGCCAGCCACGCGGCAGACAACATCCAGAATGGCTATGAACTTTACAAGCTGGCCTTACCCTGCGCTTTTCTCTTGGCCCACCTCTTCCGCAAAGCTGCTGATAACGCCTTTCTCCAGGCGGCGCTCCTCTGCTTTTTCGGCGCGCCGTTCTGCTTGCCCATCCGCCTGGCAACCCCGGCTCGAATATTGGCAAGTCCCTGGGCGCTCAGCTTCCTTCGCTTCCGCCTCCTTGGGCCTTTGTTCGCGGCCTGAATCGGTATTGGTATTTCACCGCCCAGTAGTGTGTTCAGTTGCCTTTGTAGCCCCTCGATTTTCTCTTTGAGGTTGGCTGCCTTCCGCAATTCTTGCGCCGATAAATTGGATATTTCCATAGCCTGCCAAGGTGGATGGAATCGCAAGAATGTCAAGGGGCCAGGCTGGTATGGTTAGGAGTCACATGGCACCGCGCCGCCTGCTTTGTGGCTTTCTCAGGCCCGACCCAGCGCCGCGCCTGGGCCAGGTAAACAGCTTGTCGGCTGCAACCCATCTCCGTTGCAATTTGTCTAACCGGTTTTCGCCAGTCCACAGAGGACCAGTCTATTTTTTTCACAGCTTGGCATCTAGCGCCGCCCGACGCCAGCGACAACACGGTTCCCTGGGCGGTCAGGAGTTAGCTGGTAACTTGCGTAAAGGTGAACTCTTGAAGCCGCCGCATCACCGGATTTGGTCCGCGTGCCGGATTGACGGCACGGTGTTCGCCGTTTACCCCTTTGTCGGGGGTCTCACTAACCTGTATAGTTTCACGGCAGTTTCTGGTTCCAGCTTAACCAACAGCGACGGAGCTTATCCGCTTGCCGGATTGGTTTTGTCAGACAACACCCTGTATGGGACAACGGCTGGGGGCGGCGGAATGGGCCACGGCCCGGTGTTCAGTATTTCGCTACCGGTCCTACCAATCTTTACGTGGCCGCAACTGACAATCATTCCTTCTGGAACCAACGTTATAATAACATGGCCGAGCACCAACGCCTCAATTCTTTCCTTGGTAACCACCCCCACCTTGGTTTCCCCGACCGAATGGTCCTATGTTACTTCTTCGCGATTCCTTATCCATGGGCAATACGTCGTGACCAATCCCATTTCCGGCACACAAATGTTTTTCCGGTTAAGCCAGTAATTGCCAGCAGGCCACCCCCGCGCTGGCCAGGCACGTCAGTTGCGGTCGGGATTTCGTGCTCGGCGCTGGTCCAGCTTCGCGGGACGGCCCTGGGCTTCACACCTGGTCGGTGGGCTGCCAGGCCAGCAACCAGCTTGGCCAGCGCCGCCCCGGAGCGGGGACCGTCCAGCGTGATGGTCACCTGGCGCAAGTGACCCGCGAAGCTTTCACTTTTTCTGGTAATGCCAAGTCTGGATTTCGACCTGCTCAAAGGGATTGACCTTAGCCAAGAGCAGCGCATCGTCAACAAACTGGATGGTGTAGTCACTGGGTCGAAGCGCGTTGCTTTCTCCTTCTAAACTCGCCCGCCACTTGTCCGCCGCCACGTTCCATAGATTGATGTGTTGGTTTTTCCCAACGATAGCGAGCGTCACTCCGTCTGGGGAAAAGGCGACCAGAGGGTTCGACGAAATGGGAACCGACGCGCTCACGTCCTCATCGGTGATGGTTCTATTCAACTGGCCGGTGGCAACGTCCCAGAGCCTGATTTCACCTGTCCAGGCGCGCAAACCGTCGCCTGCAACCAGAGTCTTTCCGTCGGGAGAAAACGCCAGAGAGCTAATCCTCCACACGTTCGTACCGGAGCGCAGGGCATGGCGGAGCTTGCCCGTTGGTATGTCGAAAATGTTGACCGTGTTAGCCACGCCATTAATTCCGGCTTCCTCACTACCCACCGCCAGCGTCGTGCCGTCCGGCGAAATCGCCAACGCGGAAATCACATGGGTTTGTCCTCTCATTGTGCGCAGGAGCCGTCCGGTTCTCGTTTTCCAAAGCTGGATTTCCCCTGAACTGGGAAGCGGCCCTTGTCCCGCCCAACTATTCATGGCGGTCAGGAAAATCTCGCCGTCGGCCAGAAAAACGCCTGCCCGGGCAGAGCCCATTTGACGAGGAAGCTTGAGCTTTACTCGACCGTTATCGCTTTTCCAAAACACCACGGTCCCGTCTTCTGCAACCCCCACCAACCGACCGCCATCTGGTGAGAAGGAAAGCAGTCTCGATACATATTCCTTAGCCGTCCAGAGCAGGATGCCTTTGGGGATAGCCCAGAGTTGGAGCGTGACCGCATTACCTCCCGCGTTCAAAACGTTGCCCTCGTGCCGCAGAGTGGCTATGGCTTTGCCATCGGGGGAAATGAGCACGCCATCGACCATTTGAAGAGGCGGCACGCGCACCAATGTTTCCACTTCGGAGGCACCCTCGGTGTTCATGACCGCTAAGGCCAGGCACATCAAGGCGGGGAGAAAAAATAAGGTCGGCCTTGCCATAGTATTTCCCCAACAAGTACCACTCCGCTCTTCTTCTGACTAGAACCGACTGGGCCGAGTTTCCCCCACGACGTGGCCGCCCGTCACACGAATGTCCAAAAGCACCGTTTCCATCATCCCCAGCGCTCGGCCAGCTTCGCCGGAACTGCCTGGCTCTTACCGCGCCGACGCGGTGGGCGGGCTGAACTGCTCCAAGTTGGGAGGCAACTTCATTCGCTTGTCGGTGTTTTAAACCAACAGTGAACGCACACAGACCGAACTGAAACGAGGACACGACCATGAAAAAGCTGAGTAGGTTACTGACCATTGGACTGTTGAGTGCTTGGTTTGTCGGGTGTGCAACTCCCGGCAGAGTTTACGATGACAGCAAGGTCGCGCTGATTAAAAAGGATGCCACGACAGAGGCGGAGCTTGTGGAATGGTTTGGCCCCGCGAGCAGCCGAACGATGGGACCTGACGGCAGCAAGAATGTGACTTGGAGATTCGCGCCAACAAAAGCCGGTACCGCTGCTACGTCCGGCAGACTCGAAGTGCGGCTCGGCGCTGATGGCAAAGTGAGCGCTTACACGGCTGCCTCGGGCACCAAGTAAACTGCCGCCTAATCGTCTCGCCGCGAGGATTGCCGTCCCGGCCATGCGACTCAGATAAGGATACGCTTCCGGCGGTTCGAGATGCCTGGGCCAGGGTTGCCGGGACAGCCTGGCTCCATACCCGCCAAGCTGCCAGGCCAGCGCACACCGTGGCCAGCGCCGCCCATAGCCGGGACGACCAGCAACGTGTAGCGTCTTTGAGGGCGGTCTGGCCCGCGCTGCCAGATTTCGCACCAATCGTGGGCGCTTGTGCATCCCGGCACGACTGATACACTGCGTCACCCAATGAATTGGAGACTATTCACCAAGGTGCCGTTGTGGAGTGTTGCGGTGCCTATAACTGCCTGTGCCATCCTGGCGGTGAGCGGCGGAAGTTCACCGGGCTGGGTTTTGCTTTCGGGTGCCGCCGCCGCGCTCCTGGCTTCCGTCCTCGCCGCCGTGCATCACGCCGAAGTGATTGCGCATCGGGTCGGCGAGCCTTTCGGAACGCTGGCGCTGGCCCTGGCGGTCACCGTTATTGAGGTGTCGCTAATCGTCTCGATAATGTGCTCCAGCGGTGCAGCGGCGAGCACGCTGGCACGCGACGCCGTGTTTGCAACCGTGATGATTGTCTGTAATGGGGTGGTGGGCCTGTGCCTGTTGGCGGGGAGCTTGCGGCACCGCGTGCTCGCCTTCAGAGTGGAAGGAACCACCCCGGCGCTGGCGGTCCTGGCCACCCTCACTACGCTGACGCTGGTGTTGCCTACGCTAACCACCTCGACTACCGGACCAACGTTCACCTCTTCCCAGCTTATCTTTGCCGGTGTGGTTTCGTTGGTGCTGTACGGTGTTTTCATTTTCGTGCAAACTGCGCGTCACCGCGATTTTTTCCTGCCCGAAGGTGCCGAGTCCGAGGATACGCACGCAGTCCCGCCTCCGGTGTTAGTCGCGTGGTTGAGTCTCGCCTTGCTCCTGCTTTCCCTGGTCGCGGTGGTCGGCCTTGCCAAAGTGTTGGCTCCGAGCATCGAAAGGGTAGTCAAAGCTGCGGGAATGCCGCAGAGCGTCGTCGGCATCTCCATCGCACTCATGGTATTGCTACCCGAAACCTGGGCTGCCGTTAGGGCTGCCCTGCGCAATCGGATGCAAATCAGCTTTAATCTGGCGCTAGGCTCGGCTCTGGCCACCATCAGCCTGACCATCCCCGCCGTAGCGGTCACCTCCATCGCTCTGGGGCTACCGCTCGCGTTGGGACTGCCTCCCAAGGAAGTGGCCCTGCTGGCGCTCAGTCTTTTTCTCTCGTCGATGACCCTTGCCGGAGGACGAGCCACCGTGCTTCAGGGAGCCGTGCATCTCGTTGTATTCGTAGTGTTTTTGTTCCTTGCGATGGTGCCCTGACCACGAGAAAACCGAGGCAGTGCGTTTGGCGCAGGGGAGATGAGGATGACGCAGGAGCGCGAGACTGCGTTGAATGTCCTCAAAACCATCGACCCTGAAACCGCCGCCAGGGCGGGAGTGACGTGAGGGAGGCCCAAGGCCCGCTGAACCGGCCAGCGTGATGGGGGCAGGCACTGGCTGCGAACCAAGCCCACGTTAGCTCGTGCGTGATTATTTACGGTCGGCTCTGTCAGACCAATTATGCATACAACGCAAAGTATAATTCGCAAGCCGATTTCCCGGTCGGCGTTTTCAATCGCGCTGCTCATGGGTTCGGCTCTTTGGTTGGTCGGTACTTGGGCGTATTATGCCACGAGTGCCTTCAGGAGCGATTGGTCTGCAACACCTTTGTTTTGGATGTTGATAGTGGTAGCGGCTCCCGCCATTTGCTTTGGCATCGGCATGATTTTGGTGGATACACGCAAGCACTCACGGTTCTCTCCGCTGGTTTGGTGCGCGTTGCTGGCGGGACTGTTCCCAGTCACCCTCGGCACCGTGTTGGCTTTTTGGACGATTAAAGCATTATTTTCGATGAGTGGGATGGGTATGTGAATCGTTGCCCTTCCGGCACTCCGCCTCACCCAAAGCGCGGCTGCGTATCAGGCACTCCGAGATGCCTGCGGCTTCCATGGTGATTCCCCGGCGCTGGGCCAGGTTCGCCGGGACTGCCCGGCTTCACACCTCGTTGATGCGGGCCTCCCAGACCGGCGCACGCCATGGCCAGCGCCGTGGGGAACCCCTCGTTAATCAAGTAACTCACCCGCGCTCGCGGCCTTTAAAGATATAAAACAGGTATGCCAGCGATGGCAGCAGGAGGATAGCACCGAAGCCCAGGGCAATAACCAGTAAGCGCAGGGTGAACTCAGGAGCAGCGGCCTTGGTAACTGTGACATCCGGCGTCACCAGATTAGGATATTGCGCCAGTCCCCAGCCCACAAGGATGAGGGTGACTTGTCCAATGGCTGCAAGCCGCGCCACCGCGAAACGCCGCCGCCAGAGGGCTACCAACGCCGCGACCGCAAAAAGACTCGTCCACGCCAGCAGCACCGGTGCCCACCAGCGCGTCAATCCGTGATACATCTCCGGTGCGCCTCGTTTGGAAGTGACGAAAACCACCAGAGCGACGGGCGCGAGTGCCAACCCAGACCACAAGGAACGCAGGCGGAAATCCTCTTGCAGCTTTGGTTCGTCCTTGGTGTCTACCGTCAGGTACGTGGCTGCCAGAAACGCAAAGAGTCCCAGGGCAAACAAGCCGCAGGCTAGCGCAAACGGCGTCAGCCAGCCGGCCATGAAACCGGTGAGGACGTGGCCCTGCTCGACGCGGATGTGTCCTGTGGTTAGAGCGCCAAGGGTGATACCTTGGAAAAAGGGCGTGAAGAAGCTGGCCACCCCGAACACGCTGCTCCACCGGCGGTGCACGGCGTCGTCCTTCAAGTCATATTTGCGAAACATGAACGCGGAGCCGCGCAGCACGATGCCGAGCAGCATCGCCGTCATCGGAATGTTGAGCGCCGTCATCATGGCGGCGAAGGCCCCCGGAAAGCCCGTGAACAGCAGAACAATAACGAGGATAAGCCAAACGTGGTTGGCCTCCCAAATCGGCGCGATGGCATCGGCAATGGCCTCGCGTTGCCGTTTGGCGCGTGGCCCGAACGCCAGCAAGTCCCACATCCCGCCGCCGAAATCCGCACCACCCATGAGCGCATACACAATGAGCGACAGCAAGATGAAGATGGCAATGATGACTTCAAGCATGGGCCGCCCCCGCTGGTTGGTCCGGTGCACCACTGGCCGTTTCCAGAAACAGGCGACGCAGCAGCGCCACAACGACGCCCGCCAGAAAGATGTAAACTACGGTGAACGTGACGAACGGCACGACCAGTCCGGGCATTGGTGTCACAGCTTCATGGGTTCGCATCACGCCATAAATTATCCACGGCTGGCGGCCCATTTCCGTCACGACCCAACCGGTTTCAATCGCCAGAAATCCCAACGGCCCGGCGGCAAGGAGTCCGCGCAGGAGCCATGTGTTATCCGGCAATCGTCGGCGCTTGAGCCACAACCAATCCACACAGACCGTGAGTACGAGCATCACCACGCCCGAACCGACCATGACGTCGAACGACCAGTGGACGATTTGGACATTGGGCCATTGGTCGCGCGGAAACTCCTCCAGACCGACCACCTTGGCATTCGGGTCGTGCGCGATGAGGAGGCTCAGTCCGCGAGGGATGCCCAGAGCGTAGGCGGTCGTCATTGTTTGGTCATTGGGAATCCCGCCGATGAGCAACGGCGCTTTAGCCTCCGTCTGGTAATGCGCTTCCATCGCCGCCAGCTTGGCCGGTTGCAGCCGGGCGACAGCGCGGGCGCTCAGGTCACCACTGAGAATTTGCAACGGCGTGCAGACGCACGCGACACAGAGGGCGATGCCCAAGGCAGCGCGATGAAAAAAGTTGGTCCGGTCATGCAGCAGGAAGAAAGCATGAACCGCCGCGACCAAATAGCCAGTTGCCACAAAAGCCGCCAAAGTCATGTGTACCACTTCGTGAAAACTGGCGCGGTTCAACATCGCAGCAATGGGGTCGACGTCCACAAAGTGTCCCTCGATGACTTTGAATCCGGTGGGTGAGTTCATCCACGCATTGGCCGTGACGACGAAGATGCCTGAAAGAATGCCACTAACGACCACCAGTACGCCCGACAGCCAGTGAATGAGCGGGGGCACCCGCTTCCAGCCGTAGAGGTATACGCCCAGAAAAATCGCTTCGGTGAAAAACGCGAAACCTTCCAACGAAAACGGCATCCCGATAACCGCCCCGGCGTGCTCCATGAACTTAGGCCAAAGCAGGCCCAGTTCGAACGAGAGCACGGTGCCCGATACGGCTCCCACGGCAAAGAGAATGGCCGTGCCCTTTGCCCACCGCTGGCAGAGATACAGATAAACGGGCTGCTTGGTGCGTAGATACATGCCCTCTGCTATGGCCATCAGCAGCGGCATCCCGATGCCTAGCGCCGCAAAAACGATGTGGAAGGCCAACGACATGGCCATCTGCGAGCGAGCGAAAAGGAAGTCATTCATGCGACGTGGTTCGTCGGGTCGGTCACATGCGAGAATAGGTGGTCCCGCAGCAGTGCGCTGTTCGGACAGCCCATCAGCAATGACAGAATCCAGCGGTTCACCTTCATCCGCCTAGACTAGTGGGTCTCAAACGACTGGCAAGTACGCCCGCTGACTTCCAGTTGCCCCGTGCCGCTCCGCCGTGGGCAACCTCATCAACCCGGCGTTGGGCCAGCGCCGCCCAGGAGCCGGGGCCGACCGGCGTGTGGCCACGACCATGGCGGCAGCCCAAGGAGGTTGGCACCCACGGGCGATTTCAATCATAATTGGCAGCGACCCTCACCATTGATATGCTCGCCTGAAATGAACTGCTGGCTCGGCACGTTTACGGCAGCAGCATGGACGCGGTTGAAGTCGATGAACGCTGATGCAGGATGGTGGCGGCGTCTTGTCATTCTGTGCTTTTGCTTTTCCTGCTTTAAGCCGCTGGCAGCACAGAATGCCAACTGGAAGCAGGAGCTAAGGCTGGCGATTCGAAGCAATGATGTGGCGAAAGTCACAGCGATTCTCACAAGTAACTCGCTGCCTCCCGGTGTCACGCTGGACGACAATTCAGTGACACCACTCCACCTCGCCGCTCTCATGGGCAGCAGTGAAGTCGCTTCTTGGCTCATTAACAAGGGAGCACGGGTGGACGCAGCCACCGCTGAACAAGGCCACACCCCGTTAATTGTTGCTGCTGGTCGTGGTCAAGTTGAAGTCGCCAAGCTCCTGATTGAGCGCTCCGCAAAGGTTGACCAGAAGGATTCTGCTGGATTAACGCCTCTGCTGTGGGCAATCCAACAGGGCCAAACCGCTATGGCCGATTACCTCATTCGCCAAGGGGCCGACATAAATGCGGCTGCGAACATCGGCAGGAGTGCCTTGATGATGGCAGCAGAACGGGGGAGCGTCCCGCTGGTAACGGAGCTAATTGCGAGGGGTGCCAACCTCAACCACACGAACGAGGCTGGGAACGATGCTCTTATTGAAGCGGCGGAAGCCGGACACGCGGATGTCGTCCGTGTGCTTCTCCAAAAGGGCGGGTCAATCAACCGACAGAACGCTGAAGGTTGGACGGGGCTTATGAAAGCGGCGGCTTTGGGATATTTTGATGCGGTGAAGGCACTCTGTGAGGCCGGGGCTGACCAGTCCAAGAAGAACAAGTTCGGGCGGACGGCACTGGATTACGCAAAAGGCATCCCAGGTACGAATGAGTTTAAAACCAGCGACGACTTCGATAAAGCCGTGGAAAAGAAAGTGTTTAGCTCAGAGGAGTTGTACTACGTGATGGCCAGAAAGCGGCCCGGTATCGATTACGACGTTATTGTTAAGCTGCTGAGAGAATACAGCCAGCGACCCAAGTAACACTTTATGAAATTGTTGGACCAGCCCCGCCGGGAGCCGGGGGCCGACCAGGGTAATGGCCATGGCCAGGGCGGCAAGCTCAAGAAAGTCGCCCGCGCCCAGGAGCGCCAGCGGGTGCGCAGGGGTTTCAGCGGCGGAAGTTCAACCGGAGCGTATCCGCCTTGCCCTCGTTCAGCTTGGGTAAACGTGAACGCTTGAAACCCTGGAGTACATCAGTGACGAATGCTCCCTTTGCTTTGCAGTATTCTAATGAATCTTGGATGCCCGACGCTAAAATGGCTCGTTTCCGCGCTTCATAGCATTGCCTGAGTGCCGAGTCGGCACGAAGGGTTTCTCGAAACCAGACCAGTTCGTCATGCTCCTCCGAGTCCCGAGCAATGACGTGGGCGTGAATCCGAAATAGACAGCCATCATGCTCAACACATCCCACACGCATTGGCCGATTTTCCGGGAATGGCTCCGGGCCACCCTGTTTCTGGAATCCAAGTCCATCCAGAACCGCCCTCGCACGGGCCAGAAACCCTTCTGGATACAGAACGGCCAAATCAATCATGCCCTTCCCACCGCAACCTGGAACCGAGGTGCTGCCCACATGCTCAATCTGCAATTCTGGTTCGACACGTTGAATTGCTCCGCAAAGCAGACGCGCAATCTCGGTTGCCCCTGGGTCGTAAGCACAAAACTCAGCGGGCATCGAAAAATAAGGAAGGACACGCATACGTCGATGCCGCCTAACCATGTTCACTAACCATTCGGTCGTATGTTGGACCACGCAAACCCGACCTGCAATCCGTTTGATGCGAGAGGCTCGTATGCTCCGGCTCCTTCCAAGTCAGCCCAGGGAGCAGAACGGTTGATAACGCGCCGGCGGGCTGCCAGGTTCATCAACACACCGACCACCAACTCCAGCGCCGCCCTGGAGCCGCGCCGACCAGCTTGGTGGCCACCGGCGTGGCGGCAATCACCAGGAGGTCGCCCGCGCCCAGGAGCGCCAGGGTGTCAGCCGTATCCGCCATTATTGGCTTAACCGGTAAAACTGCGGTGTGCCGGACATGGGATTCGTAACCGTGTTCTGCCCGTTGACGACGACCGGCCCTGGAGACACCGGAGTCCAGTCCGCAAAGTTGGTGGTGGATTGCAAGGTCACCCCAGTAAGGTTGGTTGGCCACGTCAAAATGACATTGGCTCCGACAGGAATCATCGTCAGGTGCACCGGCGAGGCGTTCACGCCGAAGACGGTGTCGAAGCACACCTGACCGTGGATAGAAATGGTCACCTTGATGTCAGGGAACGGCGTCGATTCCTGCACCAGACCGCTGTCGAAGTGCTGCACTGTTCCACCGTCCTCCTGGAGATACAGGGAGAGTTCCTGCTGGACCTTACTTACCTTGTAGGTGCCCTGGCCAGTGTAGAGCTTATTGGTGCCACCCATCGATACCACCCATCGCACGTCCTCGACAACGTACGTGTTGAACTGGCCGTCGAAGCCGGTCGGCGTCAGGACGAATGTGCCCTTCACCGCAGAAGGGACCATGACCGGGCACATGCAGGGCGCGAAGCACCCTTGCTCGAACGTGCTGTTCTGGTTCAACCGGTAAACAGTCTTGGTCGAACCCGCCCCGGTCTGGGCCGGGACGCTTGAGGTGATTACCCCTAAAAACAACAGCACCACCAAGGCAGGGTTTCTCAGCGGCAACAGGAATTTGTTTTTTGACCCTGCGCCCTCACGGAAGAGCTGGATATGGGTTTCTCTCATGCTTTTAACGTTTACTTGGCCGGTCACGGCGTCAATGGACAAATAACCGCATCCCAGTTCATCACGTCGGGCCAGCGCCGCCCCCGGAGCCGTGCCGACAGGGTGAGAGCCACGAGCACGACGGTAGTCATGGAGGTTGGGCAACAAACACCGTTCACACCCGTGAATCGTAATTCGCCATTGGTCATTGGATTTGTAAGGGTCGTCGGCGTTTTATGGGCGAATACTTTTGGACGATTGGACCGATACACCACTGAACAGAGAGAGTTCCTTTCCTCGGGTTTTATTTGCGGGAAGTGCAAACAAAGGCTGTTGGGTAAGTGGCTGATTGCGGACGTCAAATGCTACGACTCTGTGGGCAAAATCGTTCCACTGTTGCAAGCAAGGTTGAGAGGGCGGTATTTTGAGTGCCCGAAGTGTCTTCATCGGTGGGCGTTCCGCGTCGGCCATCCTGTGAAACCAATTGATGCTGAATCGGCTCGCTGACGGTTGCGTTAGGCGGCCTTGCCATGCCAACATTAAGCCAATGGATGCGTTCCAACCATGAAATGTCCGGATTGGACGGCGTATATTTGACAAGGTTCAGGCTCCTTCCTCCATGCCAATGTCTGTAGGTGCTCAGTCGGCCCGGATAAAATACTTTCTGCGTATGCTCCGCGCCCAGTCAAGACCGCTGGGTTTCATCATCGCGGTGCAGGCGTGCCTGGTTGCCGCCACGCTGATTTCGGACGCCGTGATGTCATCGAAGATTCCTCCGAGATTAGTCATCGCTTCGGTACTTATGACGGCTTGCTGTGGTTCTGTTACAGCCCTGGTAACCGGCTTTGTGGTGGGCTTGAGCGCGGTTTTCGGGCTGGGGCGCCATCTCCCAGACTTTTTTGCCGTGTGCGCCCTGGTGGTTCCCTTCGTCGGTTTCATGGCTGCTCTGGAAAAGGCGTATTTGCTTAAGAGTTCGTCTCGGCGTTTAGTGGAACACATCTCAATATTTGTGTGCTCGGCGATGATGAGCTTCATTTCCTGGTTCGTGCTAAGCATGTTGGCGTTTGGAATCCTGCTGCTGGTAGGCGCTGGTTGACCGCGGCGGGAATACGCGACCTGGACCTCGAAAACAGCCGCGCATATACAAAGAGATTGGCCGACCAAGTCGTAGACTGCGTCCGTCGCGAACACCATGGACCGATGATGCCAAGACTGACGGTCTGGCCCAGCACCTGTTGCAGGAGGGAATCACCCTGCCTTGAATCTCCCGCCCAGGGCCAGCGAGGATTTAAAAGCGCTGCTGTCGGGTTATCTACGGATTGAAAATCCCGCCCGAATTTGCATAATGGGCGTGACTCTAGCGGGCGCGTGTACCCCACACCTGGGCGCGGCATGTCCTTTTGCCGCGCCCTTCCTTTTCCTGTTGCAATGCCCGGCCCGTATACATCAACAACGGCTGCGTCCGGCACGTCGACCACCACGGCCAGCGCCGCCCCGGAGCCGCGCCGACCAGCGTGAGGCCAGGACGACGGTGGCAATCTCAAGGAGGTAGCCTCCCTCCGCCGATGAACGCCAGTGAATGCGCGGGCGGTTCAACGGCTCAGTTCAGCCGCCTGGCATTCGCCATGCCCTCCTGCGTTCCAGGTAAACTTGAACGCTTGCCGCCCAAGGCACGGCGGATACACTGCGTACGGTTGGGCTTTGAGGTCCGTATGATGCCGTCTCGCACAGTTCGCCTGGTTGTCATCTGTCTAGTCCTGGTCTGCACAGCGGGCTGCGACCAGGTCACGAAGCATCTCGCTCGCACCGAACTGGGCCGTATGGGCGACAGCAGGCTGCCCGGTCGTTTCATCGAGTTCACCCTTGCGGAAAATCCCGGCGCGTTTCTTAGCCTTGGGGCTTCATTTCCTCAGGCCGCTCGAAGTGCGCTCATCGTCTGTGTGAGTTTTGGGCTGGCATTCCTGTTGGCCTATCTCGTCCGCGCACCCCGGCTGCGGTCGGTCTCGTTTCTCGGGCTGGCGCTAATCTGGGCCGGTGGCCTAAGCAATCTTTTTGACCGTTTCGCTCGCGATGGGCTGGTCACCGACTTCATGGTGGTTCGGGTCGGCCCGCTTCATACCGGGGTATTCAACCTGGCGGACTTTGCCATTGTGGTGGGTGTACTCATGCTTGTTGCCTCCTCATGCGTTGCTCCGCGCAAGGGCGCGTTTCCTCAGGCGGAGAAAGGGGCGAGTGGATAAAGCAGCCAAATCCGGCTGCTTCAGGCAACGGCAGTTGCGGGAGTTAAGAATTCGGGCGAGAACACGGTTCAAAACCGAAGCGATTCCTTCATTTGCATTGAATGCTGGAAAACTTCCTGTAGCGTCCGACCGAATGAAGCCTGCACACGTAATCTGGGTATCGTGGTTGTCAATTCTCCTTTGTTGTAGCGCCGTGCCGACAGTGAGCGGTGTGGACGAGACGACGAGGTTGGCTCAACTGGATAAATTTTGGAGCGAAGTCCAGGCGGCAGTGCAGAACGGAGATTATGAGCGGTACAAGGCAACGTGTCATCCTTCCGGCATTCTTGTTTCGGGTGCAAAAAAGACCTCGTACCCACTCTCAAAAGCGCTCGCAGCGTGGAAGCAAGGTTTTCTCGACAC
The DNA here is from genome assembly GCA_035566895.1 of Binatia bacterium. GTDB lineage: Bacteria > Verrucomicrobiota > Verrucomicrobiia > Limisphaerales > UBA8199 > DATMQA01. The sequence goes on along the minus strand of DATMQA010000104.1, from coordinate 3,962 downwards.
CAAGTCCGGCAAAATAAAGGCGAATGTTGAATTTCGGTTCAGCCAGAGGTTGGGCGACGAGACGACCGCGCACGAAACGGGCATTTTTCACTATTGGACTTTTGATGCGAACGGCATCCGAAAAGATAATTACACCCATTTTGAAGCACTGTTAGTGAAGGAGAACGGCTGGCAGACGCTGATGGAGTATCAAAAAGCCCCCGCTTCTGAGAATGAATGGGAGAAGCTTAAAAGTTAATTGGCACCGGCAAAGGGCCAAACGCGAAACCTAGTCAACGCGTTCTTCTCTTTGGCAATTTTACAGTTCCCAGTCTGCTCAGGCTTTTGAGCGATGCCAACGAGTGCATCCGTTTGCAAGTCACTAATGCCCTCCTGACCATCGACCCCGAAGCCGCCGCCAAAGTGGGCGCGAAGTGACGATGGTCAGCACCGCCCTGGAGCCGCGCCGACCAGCGCAATGGTCACCGGTGCCGGGGCAATTCAAGCGGCTCCGAGTCCGGATGGTTCATCACGGCGAAGGCGGTATTGAAAAGTTGAGTCAGTGTTGCGGAGCTTGGACGAGGTAGTTCAGATGTGCAGAAATCATCATTTGAACCGATTTCCCATCCGAAGCAATGGTTGGTACGAAGTCTACCACCGGACCGGTTGAGTATTTTTCGCCAGAGGGTGTTTGGTGCATGTCCACGGTTTGAACCTCAGTGTGTCGCCCGCTTGCAGTTGTGACTGCTGGTGCGGCTACGATTTCAACTCCTTCGTGATTGTCCGCGGCTTTCCGTATCGCTTCAAACTGGTCAGCGCTTAATTCAGTTGCCTTGGTTGCGCTTTGCTCATCCGTGTTGAATCGAGCAAGTCCAATAGCCGAGCCTGCGTCTTCCGTGTATTCCAAAATGTAGGATTTAATTGTCAGTTGCTGTGGGTTGTCTTCAGGGAAAACTTTGGCCATCACAATGGCACGCTTGCCAGAAGGCGTCTTCCAACCGCCAGTCACAATCGCCTGATTCCAAGCCGTGGTTGTCATCGCCGTAGCAAAAAAGGTTCTAATTGGCGGAGTATTTGACATAATTTGCATCATGCCGGATTGAGAGTCTTTTGCCTCTTTTGCATCGGCGGCCAAGGCTTCGGCTTCTTTTCTTAAGCGGGTCACTTCACCCCGAAGTTGAAGCAACTCACTTGAATTCCCTGTCCTATTTCCCCCGTCATCCGTCATAGAAGCCAACCGCTTCGTTGCCTCGTCGCGTTCCCGCTGCAATTGCTGGATTTGCTGGGCTTGTTGTTGCTGGAGGGTTTGGATTTCGTCGCGCAGTTGCGCGCCGCGCTGGGCTTCGTAAATTCCCGCGCCTGCAAGAACGGCGACGGTGGCGGTAACGAGAGTTTTTTGCAGTGCGGTCATAGTGATGGATTTGGTGAGGGCGATGACTGCCGTGGTGGTCGTGCTTCCACAGAGTGCAGCGGCGGTTATGGCGGTTGCAAGTCCCACCGGCGCGGCTTGCACGGAATTTGCCGCAACGGCTCCCGCAACCGCCGCTGCTGAAAGGGTCACGCCCCTCTTGCTGAAAAATGCCCGCAGTCGTTCCAGTCCACGATTCACCCGCATCCGTGCCGCATCTTCGCGCATTCCCAATGACGCACCGACCTGCCTCAAATCTTTGCCTTCAAAAAAGCGGAGCACGACGGCGTTATGCTCCTTTTCTCCCAGACAATTTAGTGCCTCGTCCAGCAACGGCGCGATTTGTCTCCAAGCGTCGGAATCCGATTCGTTTAAAATGGACTGCATGTGTGACTCCTGTTCGCGGAATTGGCGACGGCGCTGAGTTTTCAGTGTGTCGGCTGAAACGTATCGTGCCGTGCGGCAGAGCCAGCCTGAGAGAATGGTCTTTGGATTGAGTGACTTTGCTTTGCGGGCCAGGAGGATGAAAACGCCCTGGGTGATTTCCTCCGCCAGATGGGGGTCGCGGACTTGGCGCAGGGCGACCGAATAAACAAGATTGATGTGCCGCGATACCACCGTGGCAAACGCCTGCTCGGAATTGCTTTGGGCGTATTCCCGCACCAACGTCATGTCATCGCTCATCATCTCACCAATTCATGGACGCCAATGTTAAAACCGAACAGGATATTTGAAAGATTTCTTGGACCGCGACTTCGCAAATCAGTGCCCGACACCTGGTGAGCCGCGCCGACACATCCCTGGCTTCAGACGTAGTCCGGTGGCTGTCAGACCAGCGCACGCCATGGCCAAAACCACGCCTGGGCGCAGGTTTTCTCGGCGCTGGTGGAAGAGCGAGGGCGGTTATAAACCTTGCGCATTAACTGGATTGCAGTCGGGATTAACATGGTTCAACATACGAACGGCTAGTTATCCAAGTAATTGTTAAGCGGTGTTGCTCGCCCCCGCACATGGACGCTCATAAACGCAAGGATTACCAGACCAGCTTCGACCATGTAGCAGGCGAATACGTCCGGCGCATCTTCGATGAGTTGCAGCACAAGCCGCTTGACCGGCAACTACTCGACCGGTTTTGCCAGAGCGTGCGAGATGTTGGCCCTGCGTGCGACATGGGCTGCGGTCCCGGCCATGTTGCCCGATACTTGCACGAACACGGCGTTCAGGTTTGTGGCGTTGACTTGTCGCCGGAGATGGTGGAGCGAGCGCGGCGTCTGGTTCCGGGAGTCGAGTTCCACCAAGGCGACATGATGGCGTTGGATGCGCCTGATGGAGCTTGGGCAGGCATCGCGGCCTTTTACTCCATCATCCACATACCTCGGGCTGACATGGCGCAGGCGCTGGGGGAACTTCGGCGCGTTTTACGACCAGGCGGCTTGTTGCTGTTGGCTTTCCACATCGGTGAGGATACCATTCATTTGGACGAGTGGTGGGGCCAGAAGGTCTGCGTTGACTTTTTCCTTTTCCGTTCTGACGAGATGGCAGGATACCTCCGTGCCGCAGAGTTCGAGATTGAGGAAATTATCGAGCGGGAGCCGTATCATCCAGATGTTGAGCACCAGAGCCGAAGGAGTTACATTTTCGCCAGGACTTGCAAGACGAACGCATAACGATGCTACCTGACAAGTCGCTGAGCCAACCGCAGTTGGCACTGTGAGTTCCGCTACTGGCAAGTCCCCGCTGTCAGGCCGCAAAATCCGCGTTGACCTTAGTTGCGCAGGACGCTTTCCGATTCCTGGAAATTTAGGGCTGCTCGCCATAAGGGCGCTTGGATGTCGATGCCTGCTCAATGCGCGAAATCCTGGCGCGTAAGGCGTCCGGCAAGGTAAAGCGCTTCTGGATACTCTTCGTGGCGATACCAAGCTCACCGAGCCACTCCCAACCGCTGCCGGTGACAAACTTGGCCGCGGACTCCAGAATGTCTCCAGCCTCGCTCAGCCCGGTCTGCCGAAGTTGCGCAGCAGTCTCGATGGCAAACTGCCAGAGCGTCGACGGAGAGGCAAAGCTTCCGTTTGCCGGTTCGTCGGGCTTTCTGGAGGCGGTCCTGGCCTGCGACCTGGTAGCTGCCGCTGGCGGACCTGCATCCCCCATCTTGGGTCCATCGCCATCTTGCTCCAATCTTTTGCCCAGGCTGACGACCGCATCCACTGTGTAGCCGGCACGACGATAAAACTCGATGACGTCGCGATTTGAGGTCCGAATCTGCAAATTGATTTTCGGGCACCCTGACTCCCGGAGTAACCGCTCGGCTTCGCTGACGATGGCTCGCCCCAGGCCGTGTCGCCGATGTTCCGGGGACACTGCCAGGTAATTGAGCCATCCTCGATGGCCTTCGTAACCGGCCATAACGCTTGCTACAATTTTCCCGTCCAGAACCCCGACCAGGAACAAATCAGCCCGGACGCGAAGTTTGCGCCGGATGTCTTTGTGAGGGTCGTTCCATGGTCGAACCAAATCACACTGCCGCCACAGCGACACCACCGCGTCCTCATCATCCGGTTGGAATGGCCGAATCTGC
>DATMQA010000103.1:0-16205 GCA_035566895.1 Binatia bacterium | reverse complement strand
TGGGCGCGGATGCGTGGCCGTTTCCGATACCGCTGGCGAAGGCGGACGGGCAATGGAGGTTCGACACCGAAGCGGGCCGGCAGGAGGTGCTCAATCGGCGGGTTGGGGGGAACGAACTTGGGGCGCTGTCGGTTTGCCGGGCCTACCTGGAGGCGCAGCGGGAATACGCCGCGAAGGACCGGGACGGAGATGAGGTGCTCGAGTATGCGCAACGGCTGCGCAGCACGCCCGGCAAACATGATGGGTTGTATTGGCCGTTGCGGGCGGGCGATGAACAGAGTCCGTTAGGCCCGCTGATCGCGGCGGCCCGGGTGGAGGGATATCGCCGCCAGGCCCGGATCATGACCGATGAACCATCGCCTTATCATGGATATTATTTCAAGATTTTGACTAAGCAGGGCAAACATGCGCCCGGGGGCAAATACGATTACATCATCAATGGGCACATGATCGGCGGCTTCGCGCTGGCGGCCTGGCCGGCCGAATGGGGCAACTCGGGCGTGATGAGCTTCATCGTCAACCAGCAGGGGAAGATCTATGAAAAGAACCTCGGCCCAAAGACGGCGATGCTGGCCAAAGCCATGACGAGATATGAACCGGACCGCACATGGAGCCTGGTGAAGGGACAGTAAACTTCTAATCGGTCATGGTGGGCCGGAGTGCGCCCGTCCCCGCTCCTCCTTACACACATGTTGGTTGGCTGGCCGGTGCCCAGCCCCAGCGGCCAGCGGGGCGCGATGTTCGGCACGACGACGTGCGAGTCTTAGCTTTGCGCTGCCATCGCGGAATATCGCGCCCCGCCGGAGCTGGCCGGGTGTCAGGGAAGTCGCGAGCTCTGGCTGGTAGCGGACACGTAGCGCAGATTTCCAAATCTGCTGTATCGCCGACTTTCAGTCGGCAGACCGCAGTGGGGTCTGGCGTGTCCGAGACTCGGAACTCGCGTGATGTGGTCAGGCGAGCAGATTGGAAATCTGCGATACGGCAGACTGAAGGTCTGCGCTACGCTCCGGCGGGCGTCCCTGCCGCGGCTGGGGAATGCCGGGCAGGGACACCGGAACGGCGCGGGTGCGTCGCGTGGGTTTAAGGAATTAAGATGTCAAAGAACACGGTCCGTCCTCCGGCTAAAGATTACTGAAACCAGAGGGGGGGCCTGCGAAATCAGTGCAATCTAGTGCAATCTGGTGCAACAGACGGGGTGGACGGGACCACGAACCACGGCGACAGGACTACGGGACCACAGACTACAGGACCACAGACCAGGAAGCGCGCCACCGCTCACCAACGATTGATCACCGGACCTTGTGAAGGCAGCGACCGCGGGCATGAGAGGCCAGGCCGGCGCGGCCGCGCCGGGCGATTGATGACCAAATTTGATCATGGAGAAAATCTACTGTACGGACGCGAGCTTGGCTTCTTAGTGGAAACGACTTTTTATTAAGAAACCGCGAGTCTGGGCGGCTTGCGTCGGAAATCGCTGGCGCGTATAACGGTGAGTCCTTCAGCCCCAGCGGCCCGCTGGGGCTGGCGCTGACGAAGCAGTGTGACATGCGGATGCGTGTAAGGTGCTGCGTCCCCGGGCGCAACTCCCGGGCCGGTTTTCACTGGGGCATTAAAAAACTTTAAGAAAGTTGTTGACTTCGAGTCATCGTTGTAGGAGCGTGTGGCCGTGAGCGTCGTTCAGACACGTAAAGACCGGGAAAGGGCGGCTCGAGAGGAGCTGATCCTGGACCATGCTCAGCGTCTGCTTTTGCGTGACGGCTTTCAGAATCTTAACCTGGATCACCTGGCCGAGGCCGTGGAGTATTCGAAGGGAACGCTTTACCTGCACTTCAAGACGAAGGAAGACATCGCTTTGGCGGTTGTGACCCGGGCGCTTAAGGAACGGGCTGATTTCTTCGAGCGCACGCTTACGTTCCAGGGACGCAGCCGGGAAAGGATCCGCGCCATCGGCTTTGCCTGCTGCCATTTCGCCAAAGTCTATCCTGACTACTACAATGTGGAAATGATGCTGAAATCGCTGTCCTTTTGGGAGAAAGCGGATGAGGTCCGCCAGCACCAATACGCCATGCAGGGTGGACGGTGTTTTCGCGTGATGCATCGGTTGGTGACCGAGGGGCTGCAGCAGGGTGACCTTCCTCCGGGCAAAATGCCTTCCGAACAAATTGTCTTCGGCATCGCCTCCGCCGCAGTGGGCAGTCATATCATGGGCCGGAATCCTCACGCGCTTATGATGGCCGGAATCGATGACCCCCTGCAAGCCCTCTGCCAGAATGTAAGTGTGTTCCTGGATGGGTTGGGTTGGAAACCATTGTCCAGCGAGTGGGATTACGACGCGGTGGACCGGCGCATTAAGAAGGAACTGTTTCCGGAGGCAACCTGGTTAAAAAACTAACGCCTCTTTTTTTTGAAGCTGTAGTGACTTATAGTCATTGTTTGACCGCACAACCATGAACTTCATCGCCCTTAAAATGTTGACCGGGGACCGCGCCAAGTATCTCGCGCTAATCTTCGCCATCGCTTTCTCTACTTTCCTGCTCGAAAACCAGACCTCCATTTTCGCCGGCATTCTCAAACGCACCGGTAGCCAGATCCGCGACGTGACGGATGCTGAGATCTGGGTAATGGATCGGAACACGGAATACTTCGAGCAAACCAAGGCGCTCAAAGATACCGACTTGAATCGGGTTCGCGGTGTGGACGGAGTGCAGTGGGCGGTGAAGCTGTACAAGGGCAGCCCGGTCGCCCGAACGCTCGCGGGTAAGTTCGCTGTGACATTTTGCCTGGGTGTGGACGATGCCACGCTCACGGGTGTTCCGCACAAGATGCTGCTCGGGTCTTGGGAACGTCTGCGGGAGCCGGACTCGGTGGTGCTCGACAAGGCGGGGTACCTGCTGCTTTTTCCGGGCGAGCCGCTTCAGCTTGGTCGCACCCTCGAATTGAACGACCACAAGGTGACCATCGTCGGCATCTCGGATGCCTCGGCGCCGTTCGTAAGTTGGCCAGTGTTGCATGCCCGCTACAGCCTGGCGGTGAACTTTCTTGGGCACGAACGCACCGAGCTTTCGTATGTCCTGGTCAAGCCCCGGCCCGGCGTTGACGCGAAGGAATTGTGCGGCCGACTCGAGCGTCAGACCGGCTTGCGGGCGCGCACGAGCGGGCAATTCCAATGGGACTGCGTCCGATATTACTTAAAGAACACCGGCATCCCGGTGAACTTCGGCATCACGATTGCCATTGCGCTCATCGTCGGAGCGGTAGTTGCCGGCCAGACCTTCTACCTGTTCACGCTCGAGAATCTCAGGCAGTTTGGCGCGCTCAAGGCGATTGGTGTCACCAATTGGCGCCTGGTCGGCATGGTCCTGTTGCAAGCCGCTACGGTGGGGCTCATCGGTTTCTCGCTGGGGACCGGGATGGGGGCGGAGTTCTTTAACTTCTTCGGGCACAAGGAGGCGACGCGCGGAATTATCCTGATGTGGCAAAGCGTAGCGTTGACCGGCGGCTGCATTTCCTTCGTGGTCATCCTGGCCAGCATCTTAAGCCTGCGGCGGGTGCTGGTCCTTGAACCCGCGATCGTTTTTCGGAGTTGATTATGAACAACACGCTAACTACTGACGAGGCAAAGCTCAACACTGGCGCCGGCGCGCGGACTTTCCTGTCCGCCGCAACTTCCGGTTACCCGTCCATTTCGCCTGCTCCACTTGCTCAGTCCGGGTCCGAACCTGCTGCCGACAGGAATGTCCGCGTGCCTGCCGTATCCTGCCGCGCGGTTCGGAAGCGCTTTGGTGAAGGCGAGGCGGCCATTGAAGTCCTGCGGGGCGTGGATTTCGAAGCGATCCAGGGAGAGCTCACGTTCCTGGTTGGACCGAGCGGGTGCGGGAAAACCACTTTGATTTCTGTTATCGCCGGCCTCCTGGACAAGAACGCGGGCCAGGTCGAGCTGTTTGGGCAGGACCTCGAAGCGCTCACGCCGCGGCAACGCATCCGTTTTCGCCGGCAAAATCTCGGGTTCGTTTATCAGCAGTTCAACCTGCTGCCGGCATTGACGGCGGCCGAAAACGCGGCGGTGCCGTTGCTGGCCGCCGGGTTATCGCGCACGAAAGCGGTGGAGCGTTCGAAGGCGCTGCTGGTCAAACTGGGCCTGGAACACCGTGTGGACGCGTTGCCGGCCAAGCTCTCCGGCGGCCAGCAACAGCGGGTCACCCTGGCCCGGGCATTAGTCCACGAACCGCGCCTGATCGTGTGCGACGAGCCGACCGCTTCGCTGGACCACGCCTCGGGAGAAGCCGTCATGCAACTCCTGGCGGAAAACGCGGTGCATCCCGAGCGCGCAGTAATTGTCGTCACTCACGACAACCGGGTGTTCCACTATGCCGACGCCATCGCGCACATGGACGATGGGCAAATCGTCAGAACGGAGTCACGGCCTGAGGCGGATAATTTTGTCCCGGAAGGCGAGAGGGCCCGGGCTTAGCGAAAGCGAATTACCAACAAAAACCAAGTTGCCTTAGTTCCAAAATTTATGAAAAAAACCTTTCTTCCGCTCCTTGCCTTGGGAGCGCTGACCTTCGGCATTATTTCAGTAGTTCAATCCCAACCCAGGCACGAGCCCAGCCTGCCGCCGTCGCCGCCGCCGGTCTCACCCTATGCGCATGCGGTTGCCGGGGAGGGGTTGGTCGAGTCCAGCAGCGAGAACATCTCGATCGGAACCCCGTTGTCAGAGGTGGTGACCGAGGTCCCTGTGGTCGTGGGCCAGGTTGTGAAATGCCGGGAGCCTCTCCTCAAACTCGATGATCGTCAACTCCGGGCCGACCTTGCTTCACGTCAGGCCGACCTGGGTGTGGCCGAGGCGCAAGTGAAAGTGGATTCCGCCCTGCTGGATGACGCGAAGCAGCAGCTTGATTTCGCCGAAACGCTTTCCGACAAGCGAGCGATCAGTTCCGAAGAATTAGCGAAGCGTCGATATGCAGCCGAAGAAGCGCAGGCCAGGCTTGAGGCTGCCAGGGCCCAGGTCACGGCTGCGGCCGCCCAGGTCAAGAGCGTGGAAACCCAAATCGAACGGAGCACCGTGCGGGCACCCATCGATGGGGAGGTCCTGCAGGTGAAGATTCACGTGGGCGAATATGCTCCGGCCGGAGTGACGGCGACCCCATTGATCATGCTCGGACAACTCAAACCGCTGAATATCCGCGTGGATGTGGACGAGCACGAGGCGTGGCGGGTGAGCCCGACGGCCAAAGCCATCGCCACCGTCCGGGGCAACGCCGCCTTAAAAACACCGGTGAGTTTCGTGCGGTTCGAACCGTTCGTACTCCCCAAGAAGTCGCTCACCGGTGACAGCACCGAGCGAGTTGACACCCGCGTGCTCCAGGTCATTTACCGGGTGGAAAATGACGCGTTGCCGCTGTTCGTGGGCCAGCAGATGGACGTGTTTATTGAGGCGCCTCCGGTCCAGACAGTCGCGGCCCGGTGAAAACTGAAACCTGGTATGAATGTTACACCGAAGATAACGGAGGAAACGAAGAGGCAAACCAATCAGGCCGCGCGTTTATTTGAGGCACGGCCCGGCTCGGCTGGCGGTGATGCGGTGGGATCTCCGCCCCGTGGTGGAGCTGCTTCGTTTGCTTCTGTTCAAAGGCTCGGATGGGTCCCCTTGGTCATTGCCGCATTTGCCGTACTGCTTGGCGGCTGCAAGGCCGGGCCTGACTATCGCCCGCCGCAGGCTTCGGTGCCGCCGGCCTACGATGAACGGATGGCGACCGCGACCAATCGGCCGGCGGAAGGCCTTGCCCAATGGTGGCGAGTCTTCAACGATCCTCAACTCGACACCCTCATCCGGGAAGCCGCCACCGCCAACCACGATGTGCGCCTGGCCCAGGCCCGCGTGCGCGAAGCCCGCGCGCAGCGGGGCGTGACCCGTGCTGCTCTGTTCCCTTCTCTGGATGCAAGCGGAGATTACTCGCGCGCGCGTGTGAGTCAAAACACCCCCAATGGCTTTCTCGCCCACGCCGCCGGGCAGCCGCCGGAGGGAAATCTTTTCAATTCGGGTTTCGACATGAACTGGGAGCTCGACATCTTCGGGGGCAACCGCCGGGCTCTCGAAGCCTCGCAGGCCGAGCTCGGTGCAACGGCGGAATCCGCCCGCGGAGTTCTCATTACGGTCCTGGCCGAGGTGGGGCTGGATTATCTCGATTTGCGAGGGCTCCAAAAGCAACTGGCGGTGGCGCGCGACAACTTGCGCCTCCAGGAACAAACGTTTGCGCTGACCCGCGATCAGTTTACCGCCGGGCTGGCCAGTGAGCTGGACACCGCGCGTGCGGAAGCGCAGGTGGCGAACACTCGGTCGCTAATCCCGCTGCTCGAGCAGGATGTCCAGCGCTCAATCCATCGGTTGAGCGTCATTACCGGCAAAGGGCCGGCCGAGCTCGAGGCACAGCTTGTCGCGCCTTCTCCCATCCCGCCGGCCACGCCAGGGATTCCGCTGGGGCTCCCTTCTGATTTGCTGCGGCGCCGGCCTGACATTCGCCAGGCCGAACGGGAAGTGGCTGCGGCCACCGCCCGCGTCGGTGTTGCTACCGCCGATCTGTTCCCGCGTTTCTTCCTGACCGGAGCGGCTGGGTTACAGAGTTTGAACGCCAGCGACTTCTTCGACGCGGGCAGCCGGTTCTGGTCGATTGGGCCGAGCCTGCGTTGGCCGGTTTTTGCCGCCGGGCGCATTCGCCAGAATATCAAAGTCCAGAATGCGCGCCAGGAACAGTCGCTGATTCGCTATGAACAAACGGTTTTGACTTCACTCGAGGAAGTCGAGAATGCCCTGGTGGCCTGTGGTAAGGAACAGGAACACCATCAGGCGCTCATTCAATCCGAGGCCGCCAACCGCCGGGCGGTGGAACTGGCGGACCAACGGTATCGCAGCGGGCTGGTGGATTTTTTGAACGTTTTGGAAACGCAGGGTTCACTGCTTGCCGTTCAAGATGACCTTGCCCGCAGCGAGCGCACCACGGATCAAAACCTCGTGCGCCTTTACAAGGCGCTCGGTGGGGGGTGGGAAGGGGAAACACAGGTAGCGCAGTTCAAACCGAACCGAGACCGATAAAAGGTAATGACCACGAAAGGAGTTTTATGCTCATGATACTTGTCACCACTGTTCTCGCTGTGCTCTACGGCTTTGCCTGGCACAACCAGCCGGCCAAAGAGCGCGAATCCGAACGGCGCTCTGACCGTTAAAGCCGCCGTTCAACAACCCTTGTCCCTCACGGTAAAGAAAGGAACAGTTATGAAATCTCCAGAAGAGCTTCATCAGGAATTACGCCAAAAAATTCTCAACTTACCCGGTGTGACCGAGCGAACGAATGCGGGAATCCACGAAGATGCGTTTTTTGTGGGTCGAACCATGTTCATGCACATCCATGGTCACGGGCACTGCGACATTCGCTTGCCGAAAGGTGAGCAGGAGCGAGTGCTTGCCGAAGGCAAAGCCCGCCCGCACCGCTGGGCGCCGGAAGCCGGATACGTCACGTCGATTGTGAACAATGAAGAAGATTTGGAGGCGGCAATGGCTCTGATTCAGATGTCACACCATTATTTTGCCGGCAAGCAACCTGTTCTGCAAACAGGACGCCAATAAGAACCGGCCGGAACCTGCGGCGGCACGCGCTTGCCGGGTTTGGCCTGCATCGTTTCAGAGCTTCACCTGCACGTCGAACACATCCAGGATCTCGTGCGTGGCCTTGAGCAACCGGAGGACTTTGCCTTCAACGGCGACGGTAACCGTCAGCGCCGGTTCGGGAGGAGGCGGCAGTTTGACCACCAACTCGCTCGGGAGCGGATGGCATTCCGCATACACTTCGGCGGGCACCGCCTGGCCCACCACGCATTTCTTTTCCCAACCGGGTGCCAAGCGGCCGCCGCGGGCAAGCTTTTTGGCCAGACCCGGCGGCAAGCGCCGTTCGTGTTTGCCGGGCAAAGCGTTGTAACGTTGGGCATACCCTTGAATGGTCTGGCGTTCTTCGTCCGTGAAGGCGCCTCGCCGCTCCCCCCGCCGCTCCTGACGGGGTTCCTCACGCTTATCGGCGTCGAGAGATTTGTGCTCCTGGCGACCCTCGGATTCCCATTTGTGGCCCGGCCCGCCTTTTTCAGGTTTGTCTCTGCCAATGACAGGCCAAGCGGCGACACAGCCCGCCAGGCAGACGATTCGGATGATGTTTCTCTTGTTCATAAATTCAAAGTGCGACATTCGTGGACGGGGGGGTCTCCGTCAGCGACATATTAGCCGGCATTCGCACGGCTTAAAAGCTAAACAGCAACCTCAATGCCGCTCGGTACTGGACGGCCAAACAAGTCCCCGCGCAGTGCCGGTTCCATATAAACAGAACAACTCGTCAGCGAACGGTCCGACGACGGCGCTCGTCCAAAATGACGCTTGCGTTGGTGTGGGCCACGAATCTTGTGCGCTTCGACCAACGCAAAGAGGACTGGCGCAGATTCTATGAAGAAGTGCACCTCGTGCGGAAAAGGTCTTTTTGGCTTTCGAAGGCGTATTGACTCATGTGGGCCGCCGTAACGTTGGCACAGTTGGCACTGCCTCCACCGTTGTTCCGTTGTTCCTTGTCAATTGACACTTTTCCACCTACCAAGTGGGCCATCATGGAAACCACGCCCGCAATCCGGTGCCGCGCCCTGGTCAAGGACTATGGCGAGGTGCGCGCGGTGAACGGGCTCGAGCTGGAGGTCCAGATGGGTGAGTGCTTCGGGTTGCTGGGTCCGAACGGCGCCGGAAAAACGACCACGGTGGAGATCCTCGAAGGCTTGCTTCAGCCCACGGCGGGAGCGGTCGAGCTCCTCGGGCGCACCTGGCAGACCGATGCGGATTGGCTGCGGCAGCGGCTGGGCATTTCATTGCAGGAAACCAACCTGGCGGACAAGCTCACGGTTGAGGAAACGCTGCGGCTTTTTCGCTCGTTCTATGCCGCCGGCCCGGAGGTGGATGAGCTACTCGAGTTGGTTTCTCTCACCGACAAACGCCGGGCCTGGTACTCAAAATTATCGGGTGGCCAGAAGCAGCGCCTGGCGGTCGCCTGCGCGCTCGTCGGAGACCCGGAGGTCCTGTTTCTGGACGAGCCCACCAGCGGGCTGGACCCGCAGTCTCGCCGACAGCTCTGGGGATTGATTGAGGGATTCAAGTCCGATGGACGGACGGTCTTGCTGACGACGCATTATATGGATGAAGCGCAGCGCCTCTGTGATCGTGTGGCTATCATCGATCGGGGCAAGGTCATCACGCTGGGCACGCCCCGCGAGCTCATCCAATCATTGGGCGGCACCGAGGTGGTCGAGTTCACCTGTGACCAGCCAGTGGAAGAGAGCAGCGTGCGAGCTTTGCCGGGGGTGCACGCGGTTAAAGGCCGCAGCGACGGGCTTTCGCTGACGGTCGAGCAGTTGCACAAAACTCTGCCGCTGCTGGTCGCCCACCTCCAGCAGACGGGACGCACGTTGACGGGCCTTTCGACGCACCACGCGACGCTCGAAGACGTGTTCGTCAACCTGACCGGCCGGCAACTGCGAGACTAGGATGACTCAACTGAAACGCACCACCGCGCGCCAGCATCCTTTGGGACAACTGACCCTGATGCGCTGGCGTATTTTCGTGCGCGAGCCCGCCGCGGTATTCTGGACTTACGGCTTCCCGCTGCTGCTGGCCTTGGCGCTGGGAATCGCCTTCCGCAATCGACCGCCCGAGCCCATCGAAGTGGCGGTGGAAGCTTCGCCTGGCGCCGAAGCCTGGCGTGATGCGCTGGCCACGAACATCTCGGTGCACGTTAAGTGGCTCAACGCACAGGAGGCGCGGCAGGCTTTGCGCGCGGGCAAAGTCTCGCTCGTGGTCGCTGCCGGCCAGCCGCTAACCTATCAATTTGATCCGACACGGCCTGAAAGCCGTCTCGCCCGCGCCGTGGTGGACAATGCGTTGCAGCGCGCCGCTGGACGCATCGAGGCAACGTCGGTGAAGGACCAATTGGTGACCGAGCCTGGCTCGCGCTACATCGATTTCCTCATCCCCGGCCTGCTGGGATTCAACCTGATGTCCAGCGGCCTTTGGGGCGTCGGCTTTGTCGTGGTCGAGATGCGGGTGCGGAAGCTGATCAAGCGCCTGGCCGCCACGCCAATGTCGCACACTCACTTCCTGCTCTCATTCGTGCTGGTGCGAGCGCTGTTCCTGCTCGGGGAGCTGCCGCTTTTGCTTGGCTTTGCGCACTGGGTATTCGAGGTGCCGATCCGCGGCTCGCTGCTGCTGATTGTCGCGCTGAGCACTTTCGGCTCGTTGGTTTTCGCCGGGATAGGGCTGCTGGTGGGCTCGCGGGCGCAAAACACGCAGACCGTCGCCGGCCTGGTAAACCTGGTCAGCCTCCCGATGGCGGTCTGCTCCGGGGTGTTCTTTTCCTCCGCGCGGTTTCCGGCCGTGTTCCAACCTCTGATTAAGGTCTTGCCGCTTACTGCATTGATCGAGAGCGTGCGCGCCGTTCTGATCGACGGTGCCGGTCCCGCGGCCGTCGCGGGCCAGGTCCTGGTGATGCTCGTCTGGGGCGGGGTCTCCTTCGGCCTGGCTCTGCGGTTGTTCCGCTGGCAATGACGACTTCACCGACTTCTCCGCCACGAATTACCCGCGCCGGTTTTATCGCGCGGGTGCTCGGGCCATAGCGTTTAAGTCGGAACTACGGTTTCTCCAACTGCGTCCCTTCAAAGCGGAGCTTGGCTTTCCTGACGTCAATCAGCGGCCCCAGTTCGTAAACGTTGGTGTAGCCGTAGCTGTAGAGCGTATTGAAGGTGTGGATGTTCAGCGAGGCGGTCGGCGCCTTGGTAGCGAAGGTGTTTGGGGCATTCAGGAAGTTATTGTTGCAATAGATCAGGATGCGGTTGGATTTCGATGGAAAAACCTTCGCCAATTCGTCCGCGGTGATTTCCGGGAAGCTCAAGTGCTTCGCCCCTTTGATGTGGAGCCGGGCGTATTTGTCATCACTGCGGGCGTCGAAGACGACCGTGCCCGGCTCGGCCGCCATCTCGATGAATTGGTCCTCCGTCACCCGCCGCTCGCTGCGCAGCCGGCCGACATCGGCGGCCTGGGCCAGGAAGGTGTTGTAGTCGATGAGGCGATTTGGAATGTTGTTCGTCTGGGCATAAGCCGGCAGGGCTGAAAGGACGACCGCGCAGGCCATCGCCGCCTTGCCGAGCACCCCGGCTGGTTTGCATTGCGTTTTCATATTCGTCACTGTGCGCCCGCTCGGACGTCGGGTTGTCAGAGAGATGTAAAAACGGTGCAAAAGAGTTATTCGGCGATGGCGCGCCGGGTGTCGGCTGAGCTGCCATTGATTTGGTTAAAGACCCGGCGTGTGCGATAATGGAGCCAGCAGCCGACAGGAGACCGACTATGAAATTCAACGTGAATCGAACAGATGTCTGGGCGGTTATGATCGAGGACCGGACTGGTGGCCTCGCGGAGAAGCTGGGCAGTTTGGCCGCGGCCGGCGTGAACCTGGGGTTCATTATCGCCCGGCGCACGCCGGAGAAGCCCAGCAAGGGTGTCGTATTTGTCACGCCCATCAAGGGGAGCAAACAAGTGAAAGCGGCGGAAAGCGCCGGGTTCCAGAAGACCGGGGGCCTCCATTCGCTCCGTATCGAGGGAGCCGACAAGCCGGGCTCAGTGGCCGCGATCAGCGAAGCGCTGGCCGGAGCAGGAATTAACTTGCGCGGCCTCTCGGCCGCGGCCCTCGGCCGCCGATTCGTCGCGTACTTGGCGCTCGACACGGCCGAGGGCGCATCGAAAGCCGCCGCCATTTTGCGGAAATTGTCCTGAACCATCTGTGTCAATCCACGTCATCTGCGGGCCCTCTCCTCCTGGTCGAGGACCTCATTGAACCAGCCGTTTATTGAAGAAATGAAGCAGCTCGCTTTTGATGCGGGGAAGATAAAAATAGGCCGTATAGTGCCCGGAAACAACAAAGAGTGTTTCCGGCCCGTGCATCAGACCCCGCAATTCCCGGCCGGTGCGTGTCGGAACCACCGTGTCGCATAGAGCGAGTATCATGAGGACCTTTTCCGGATCAACGCTGGGAGCCACTGCTTTCGGATCCCAAACTACTTCTTTCTCCAGCAGGCGCCGGAACTGCTCCTTGGTCAGGTGATGCTCGCTTAAATACGCTTCGCGTCGACGGGTCAGGCCGCGATGATGCCAGGCACCTTCTTTCGAGTAGGCCAGGAAACGATCGGCCTTTTGGGATAATCAATTTCCGCGCGGATATTTTCCGGCAGAGGAGCCGGCGAAAGCTCCTTCGCCCGGTAATGGGTGCGGATACAACCGGACCCAAGCAACGTGCATAGCAGGAGCTGAAACGAAATCTTCCGAGTGTTCACAATCCAAAGTCCTTTCCAAAAGTTCCGCCACAGGCGGATCCGCGTCAATCCGCGTCGTTTGCGGACGTTTCCCTCGACGCCATGCGGACACCGCCCAGTAACGCTAATACGGTATCGCCGAAATTACTCGAATCACTTCGTAGGCCAGCACCTTCACGTTGTCGGGTGTGGGTGCGTCATAATTGCCATGCGCGGCTTGAAGTGCTTTGTCGAACGCACCCTGGTACTCGGCGTAGGCGGCATTC
Source organism: Binatia bacterium (assembly GCA_035566895.1). Taxonomy (GTDB): domain Bacteria; phylum Verrucomicrobiota; class Verrucomicrobiia; order Limisphaerales; family UBA8199; genus DATMQA01. Next base: position 3,558 of record DATMQA010000103.1, on the reverse strand, counting down.
ACCCGCTCCTTCTCTCCCAGTGTGAGGCGGCCGGCGTAACTCGCGTTTCGATAGCCGGTCATCGGCCAGGACACGTGGATCTGCGTTTGCTTGAGCGTCGGATAGTTCGGCGAGGAGCACCCGCTCAAAAGCACGGCCATCAAAAGTGGCAGTAACATCGTATGCAAGCAGCGGTGCGTATTCTGCATAATCGACCTTACAACAGCCGGCCCAAACGGCCAAACACCGATCACCGCAAGAATCGTTACAACTGGGAACGGCACCTGTCGGTGAACTGCGTACAAAACCTCTTGTCACGGACCTCTTAGGCTCTGTGCGCGGCCCGAACCGGGGAGCGTGAGGTGAAACACCGTGTCAAACTCATTGTTGGTGCAGGGCTTGCCCTGGTCGTCCCGCAAATCCCAATGGACCTCAATAACACCATTGGACGTGCCACCGCTGATTGTCTTGAGCCGCTCGCCCGCCGGGGACTTGAGTTCGATCACGTAAGTGCCGTTTGATTCAGGCAACCGCGCGCGCAACGTCGGCCCGATTTCCGGAGTGAACGAAGCCGATGACAAGGCGAATTGGCACAGGTTGCTCACCACAAAAGGGGAGAGCGGACCGCAGATAGCCTCGTCGCCTTTCGCAGGCTTGTTCAAAAGCAATCCCGCCTGCAAGGCATGTTTGCCCGGCGATTCGTAAATGGTGCTCCAAACCAGGAGGCAATTGCCGTTTGTGGCGCGTTTGCACTCCAACTGTTGAACGCCGCAACCCTCGTCCGAGTCCTCATACCCAACGGGATCAATATTCAATTCCAGGGCGCCGAGGCCTTTCAGTACATCGTAGCTCAGCGGCAGTTCAAATGTCACCGTTTCCGGTTCGGCGCCGGTGACGATCTGTTTGAGCGTCAACATATTCGTCATCGTGCTCTTGTTCGTGCCGGAAGCGCTTGGGTTGGCCAAAACCTCGCTCAGCGGACGGCCGTAATAACCCGGTTCGCGGTTCAGCGGCGGTGGGGCAGCGAGAATGCTTTCGACCCTGGCCTGGCGCCTGGCCGCGCGTTCCCATTGGTCGGTGGCCTGGCGCTCGTCCCAGGCAGCAAGTCGTTCTTCCTCGGACTTGCGTTCCTGCTCGAACAGCTCTTCAACCTCCGCCGCCGAAGCCCCGCGGGGCCATACTAAATCTGCCCCCTTTTGAGGTCCAAATGCAGCAGGCGCTTCGAAGTAGGGTAACCGAGTGCTCCTGGCCGCCCGCATTCTCCCGCCATTATCAACACAATCCAGTCCGACCGAATAAAGCTCAAACTGGCCGTCGTCGCCGGCCCGATACCGAAGCGGGTGGCCGTCCATGAAATCGGTTGGGAGCGACTTGAGCACCTCCGGGACAAGCTGCTCCAGCGTTTTGGGATAGAGCCCATGGCGGCCCCGGTAACGCTCCAACGCCAGCGCCGTCACGATCAACCGGCGCCGCGCCTCGGTTTCTGCCGCCCGGCCTAGCAGTCGCTGGCCGTTTCCCTGGACCGCCAGCATTATTTGTCGCTGGTTCATCATCGCCTGGATGGCGGAGGGGCGTGGGGCCCTAAACGGTACGAAATTGGTAACTCCGGGAAGTTGACACATCTCGGACCACGTCGGGGAGCGCACCGCCCCGCGGAGCTCCAGTTCGCGGTCCCGGTAATAGAGTAATAGCGCCCGCTCATCCTCGTAACTCCCTTCCAGCCAATAAGGCATTCGGCGCCAATGACTCGCCAGGGCGGACCATGCATACTTGGGAGCGCGCAGCGCCTCCTTGGGGGTTATCTCCAGGCTGAACATTCGCCGCCGGTCAAGCTGGCACGTAGCGGCCATGTTCGCGCGGGCGTATGCTGTTGTTTCGGGCAAGCCGCTCCAAAAACCGGCTTCTTCCCAGCGCCGCTGCAGTTCGGCCAGTTGAGCATCGGTCCACTCATGGGCCTGCAACGCATTCCACAACGTGTCATAGGCGAGCGCTGCGCACGCAAACCGGACCATGTGCGAAACATCTATCGGCTCGGGTTCATACGCCGTCACCAGGCAAGTCGAGGCCAGCAGGTTTGTCCATGCCGCCTCCTTCTTGCCATCGTGCAGCGCCAGGACGGTCTGCATTCCGAACGCGGTCACCAGGTCTCTGAGGTCCTGTAGGTAGGGAAGCAGCGCATTCGGGCGCGAGCTGCCGATGGGTTCAAAACGGATTGGACCGCCCAGCACCGCCTCACGAGCGGCATCCAGCCTCGCCCGATTCGTCGTGAATGTATCGCGCAGCGCCGGCCACAGGTCGGGATTTCGGTAGTGCTTCAGCTTTTCCAGTTTCCAAACCACGATGGCGGCGTTGGTCCCAACCGGTGTTTGCAGACTGGGGGCCTCGCGTATAAGCGGCCATGGCGGCCAGGAACGACTTCGGTTCGTCAGCGCGGCCCGAGTCGTGGTCCCCAGTAGCGCGGCGCGGCGGCTCTGTTCCGGCGAGGTCGCCAGCTTGAATTCCCGGAGTTCGAGTTTGAATCCCTGCTGGCGCAACGACCGGCGCGTCGTTTCGAGCTCTCGTTGCGCGCGATTGTCTCTGCTGAAAAGCAAAACACCACCGATGGCTATTAGCGCCAGCAGCGCCAAGGTGATTTTCCAGCTCCGTTTCATCCCATCATCGCGACCACCGAGGATATTAAACCAACCAGGAGCACCTTGTTGCGGAATAGAAAAGTCACTGCCAATCTCACAGCCGCAACTCGCTTAAATAGTAGCGGTATTTGGAAAACGAGTCAAGCACCATTGCTCCGGCGCGCGCGTCCCCTGGCGGATTTCTCAAGGTTGAACTGGCTTGCTTCCTGCTGTCAAGATCCCTGGCGTCTAATCACGCCGCCGTCGCACCGGCCTGAATCCGGGCCGAAAACGGCACCGAGAAAGGGAACCATGTTCTCAACCTTCGAGTTATGCCCGCCCCTCAGCCAGGGGCTTCCCCTCCTTTTGCCGCCGCCGGGCCAACCCCGCCGCCTGCTGCGCTCGCGAAGTATCACGAAATACTCACGAAATACCGTGACGTATCACCAATGTCTCACCAAGACACTGCGAAATACCGTCAAATACCGTTAAATACCGTTAGAAAAACCGCCGCCAAGATCCTTCCAACCCGTTTCCTAAATCCTAGCCAAAGATATTTGAAATTTTTCAGTTCCAGTCAGAACCCGGCACCGTTTGAAATATCTGAGAGATAATTTTACCAGATTTTTGGCCTTAGAATCTATATTGCAAATTCGGCGTCCGCCTCGCCCAACCGACGGTGACCGGACCCATCGCTCTTTGACATCTTAGTCGTTTGGACCTGGGACGGCCCTGTCCCGGCGTACCTCCCGCCTGCTGCTCGCGGGGAGAGGCGCCGGGGCTGGATCGGTTGAATAGCCTTGCCCGTCGGGCGGGGGTTGGTTACTACGCTGCTGGCGATGGCAAGGTTCTGTCAAAAGTGCGGAGCGGAAATCCCTGACGGTTCGCCGGTGTGCCGGTCCTGTTTCGAACCGGTGCCGCGCGAAGGTTTTCTGACCCGGCTGGTGCGCTTCCTCGGCGGGGGGCG
>DATMQA010000102.1:0-2336 GCA_035566895.1 Binatia bacterium | reverse complement strand
GCGAATGGCGAGATTACCAGAAGCGGCTGGCGAGGGCCGTAGCCGCAACGTCCTTCGATGCCGGCCAGGGGCGTGCCATGGCCACACACACCGGGTCCGTTCAACTGGTCGCTATCGTTCACAACGCCCGTGTTGACCGCCGAGGGGTTGATGATTGGTGACATCTGGTGGTCGTACCAGCCGTCTGAATCATCGTAGAGAATCACGATGGCGGTGTCCTGCCAGTATCGCGATTTCATCACGCTGTTAACGGTATTGACCAAAAACGTTTGTTCCATGAGCGGATCGGAATAGCCGGCGTGGCCGTCCTGCGCCGCGATTGCCTTCAAGAAGCTGACGGCCGGCAGGTTCCCGGTTTTCAGAGCAACATAGAAGTCATTGATGTCGTATTGGTGGTTCGCCGGTCCGGCATTGCCGATTTCCGAAGCGGACGCAGGACGCGTGTGCATCGAGTTCGACGTCGAAGCGAAATAGTTGAAGAACGAGTGATGGGCAATGTAATCCGCCGTGGGCCCACCGTTGGCCGGCGTGGCCGGGCTTGACCGGTGACAGCCAGTTGTCCCATTCGGATTCGTGATGGTCAGGTCAAACCCTCCCATGAACGAGCCCCAGGAAACGCCCGCTGCGGTCAGGAGGTCGCCGATATTCGGGGCGCTCGACTGGACCGTTGTCCCTGCGGAGCAGATATCGCCGGTGGGGTCAAGGTCGCCGACAAGCGTGCCCGGCCCAGCGTTGTTGGGCACAACCTTGGCATGAGGGGCGCTCGGCGTGACCGGGAAAGTGTTGCCCGATACCAGGTTCAGCACGCCCGGAGTCGAAGGCCCGAAGTTTGTGCCGTAGGAATTGTCGTTCATGGCGAAATGCTGTGCGTAGTTCCACATCGCCGTGACCGTGTTGCCGTCGAAATAGCCCATCACGAGGCCTTTGTCCTTGCCGTAGGCAAAGGCGGCTGCGCAGAACGGGCCCTCGCCGGCTCCGGTGCTGGCGGGAAAGAGGTCCATCAAACCGCCGTCAAAAGCCAGCTGCTCAGGACCATAATTGTGGCCCTGGTCGCAAGTGGAGGCCTGCGAACGGTCAAGGCGAAACGGGTTGATCGCGTTGGCACCATTTCCGGTGTTGTTGGCGTTGGGGTTGTTGGTGAGCAGCGGGCCGGTGAGGCCGTTTACCGTGGGAGTGCCGGACTTGGCATGGGAGAAAAAGACGGATTGGTCGGCGTTGGGCTGCGCGTTGGGGTACGTGGCGAAATAATGGTCGAACGAAACGTTCTCCTGAAAAATGATCACCAGATGCTTGATCGCAGTGGCCGTCCCTGAATGGCTGCCGTCCGCGAAAGCGGGCGCTGCGGGCAATAGCGTGATTGCCGCTGCAGCAAGACCGGCAACGACCTTTTTTACGTAAAGATGCATGTAGATTTCCTCCTCTGGATTTGAATTCCAAGGTCTTTGAAATTTGGTTGGCACCGAGACGAGAATTTATCGCTGAGTTTGCGGAGCAGTGGCTCCCGCAGGCCGAGAGTTTGAACAGGGTTTGTTAGCATTCGGTGACATCCAGGTCAAAATTAGTAGACACGGGGGCGCCCTCGCAAATTAGACAAGGAAAAGTGCTTATCCTCCTGCGCGCCGCTGATGAGGCGCGCAGTGAGGGTGGTTTGCGATTGAGCGGCAAGTAAAAACGAATCTAAAGCGAAAATAGACTATCGAGAGAGTGGATACATCAACCAGGCTGCGCCGATTCCGATCAATAAGAACATCAGAAAAGACCATGCGGCGTATTTGATTCGCTGCGGGATTGTGCGCCGCGCCAGGCAGCCGAGCGCCATGGAAACAAATAGCGCGAAAAGCACCATGGCCCAGAAATGGCTCAGCGTTGGCATCGCAGCCTGCATTCAACTTCTCCGCCCCGACGCGATTTCGTAGGCGTCGAATATTGCGATCAGGTTGACGATGCCCGCTGCGGCGACAAATCGGGTGCCGTAGTCGCCAGCGGCACGCGATACATCCGGTCCGGCGCGTTCTAGCACTCGCGCCAGCAAGTAAAATATTCCGGAAGCAGCATCCGCCCAGAAACCCAGTGTTCCGAATGGATCGGCCGTTCGCGGCGGGAACACGTTTCCCCGCGCCTGGATGCCGACTATCGCGAGCCCCCCTACTGCCACGAAAAATACGATCGCTCGCACGGTGCGGTCGAGAAGAAAATGACCGAGTCCCGGGATAAGCCACGACGCGAAGACGATCGAAAGCGGGCTGACGGAAGGAACCTTCGAGGCAAGTGGCGCGGCGGATTCGGGTTCGTGGAGTTCAGGCTGCGAAACAGAGTCGTGGTCCGGAGTTTCGTTG
>DATMQA010000101.1:0-5045 GCA_035566895.1 Binatia bacterium | reverse complement strand
CTGCATGGATTGCACTCCGTGCCGTGAATTGTTCAAAAGGTTGGGCCGGTATTTTTTTGACCTGAAGGAGGTCAAAAAAATCTTCCGATCCCGCGCCAAAAGGCGCGCTTTTGAACAATCCCCATCACTCCGTAAAGGTCTGCTGTGCAGGGACGGGACGAGGAACGGGCTTTTCCGGTCCGAACAAGGAACTGGCAGTCAAGGAAGAAAGAGGCTTTGCGGGGGAGCAAAGGGCGATTTCACAGCCAAATAATAAACGATACGGCTAGTGTCGAATTTTCTTGTCTACTCAGGCTCGTGACCGGCGCAGCCGGGCATGACTTCGGCCCCCTTGTGGGGGTGTAAGACGAATACGGGGGTTCTTAAATAATTATTCAGCAATATCATGATATTATTCGCCTAAGTGTATGATTTTTCCCGATTTTCCGAAAGCAATTCTTGCGCTGAACTCAACATGGAAGAACAAAAACCGGGATTACTGCCTGAATTTGAAGGAAGCGCCGCGCCGCCGCCAGAACGGGTTTCCGTGACGCTCGATCTGGACGCCGACATTCTGGCATGGCTGAAAGAGCAGCCGATCGACTGGCAGCGCGAAATTAACAACACCATGCGGTTTCAGCTCTCGACGCCCCGCGCTCGCGCTCGCTAGAGTGATTTGACTTGATCGGGTCCGGGCCAAACCCGGGCCAAACCGGGCGAAGCCGACAGTGAGGAAGACGGAGAGCAAGTATGATACAGTACACTGCGAAACTCGTAGTAGCCGCCGCAATGGTGCTGGCCGTGTCTGGTGTTGCACGGGCGCACGATGATGACGACGACAGGAAAGCATGCAGCGTTGCTACGCTGGATGGACTCTACCTCTTTACCGCTTCCGGGTTCAACATCATCGGAACCGCCGCACAACCAAAGGCCATCGTGGAATTGATCACCTTCAACGGCGACGGCACCATCACTGGCGGGAAGACGACGGCCAGCCTAAACGGCACGATTCTCCATAGCAACAACACGCCAGGAACCTACACGCTCGGTCCCGACTGCACGGGCCATCTCAAGTTTATGGACGGCGGGGCGAACCCCGAATTTGACCTGTATGTAGCCTTCAAAGGCTCTCAAATTCAAATGATACAGACCGCCCAGACTGTCGGGGCCCCGGTATTTCAGGGGACCGCCGAGCGGATATCGCGCTAAACCAGACCGGGCAACCGCCTGAAAATTCTGTAGCAAAAGCCTTCCATTTCGCTACATTAGGGTGGCGCGACGGCTAACCCGTTGCTTTTTTTGGACCCCGACTGTAGCGAAAGTCTGTAGCAAAATGAAAATCGGTTATGCGCGGGTTTCCACTGACGACCAGAACATGAGCCTGCAACTGGACGCGCTACAGGCCGCAGGCTGCGACAGGATATTCACCGACCAGCTTTCAGGGGCGACTACGAAGCGCCCCGGTCTCGATCAAGCCCTTGCCGCCTTGCAGCCGAGCGACGTGCTGACAGTGTGGAGGCTGGACCGGCTAGGCCGCACCATGCGGCATCTGGTCGAAACCGTGACCGACCTAGCCGAGCGCGGAATCGGTTTCCAGTCGCTCACCGAAGCCATGGACACGACCACAGCCGGAGGCGAACTGCTGTTTCACATCATGAGCGCACTGGCGCAGTTCGAGCGCCGCCTCAATGCAGAGCGCAGCCGCGCGGGGATCGAAGCCGCCCGCAGGCGCGGCAAGCACCTTGGCCGACAACCCAAACTGACGCCCGAGCAAATAGCCCACGCCCGCAAGGCGATTGACAGTCGCGAGCAGTCTGTCAGCGGCATGGCGAAGATCCTGCGCGTTCACCGCACCAACCTGCACAAGGCATTGAAGAAGGACACGGCAAAGAGAGGGACCGCATGACCACTGCGGATTGGGCGCTTGTCGTCAGCCTGTTTTCGTTCCTCGTGTCACTGGCCGGGTTCATCTGGAATGTGTGGTCTAAGTTCATTTATCCGAGAGCCAAAATCCGCGCCTACATCGCTGAGTTGCATCACACAATAATGCAGGGAATGTGACCCAGCTCACACATTATCCCAGCTTGCGCTGGTATGCGTCTTGGCGCTCGCTTATGGCGAGCTATGGCACAAGGAGGGTAAAGATGTTAAGGATGTCCGCTGAAGAGAAGATGGTGGCATCTTTTGTTGTGCTTCTCGTAGGCAAACTGACCGGATGGAATATGCCTACCGGAGGGGTGGTGATCCCGTATATCTGACCGGCGAACAAACCCAGGCACTGGCCGCCGAGGGTATCAGCCTCCTGACGTCCTTCCTACCGGAAGAAGCGGCTCAACGTATTACCTCCGCTATCGAGCAACTTCCACGTGCACCTCACGGAAACCGTGAGGAGAGGTTTCTGCGAACTGGCTCACTAGGTGGGACGCTCGTCGATAATCCCGACGGCCCGCCCGGTTGTTGTGTAGGGGGACCGCACGGCCTTGTCTGTGTAAGGTGAGGTGGAACAGCCTGCCGACCGTGGTCCGGCACCGTCAGGTCGAGCGGGGTAGCCGGCTGGGAGCTGGCCCGGTAGACATCCGGAATGAGCTCATCAGCCACCTCGCCCTATGCCGGGTATCGGTTCCCAGCCGAGATCATCAGCCATGCGGTCTGGCTCTACTTCCGCTTTCTTTTGACCTACCCTTTTGAGCGGTCCGGCTCTTTCAGGATCAAGGGGTTAGAAACCGGGGGAAACCGCTCAAAAGGGTTCCCTTTTGTCCCTAGTGAAATCTGACGCTTGGTATCTGCGTGGTGGTCGGCTCGGGGTGGATTCCTGCCCTTCAGGTCTGATGAGTCAACGGCGGGGGTAGCGCCGATGCCCGCCATTCGCCACGGGGCGGGCAACTGGCGAGATCGACCCTAAGCAGTCGCTCGCTCGGCCTGACGACTTCGGGTGCTGTTGCCCCATTCGCCGCCTTCTTCGGCCCGAAGACCGGCGGGAGTTGGGCGGAAGCGGACATCGCACCAGATTCTGCGCGAGGTAAGTGATTGTTCCGCTTACGCCAGCCACCGTGGTGCGGAAATTTTTTGCTTTTGCACCGCGGGCTTTTCGGGGCACATGCCACGCAAGAAAGCGTTTACGAGCGCCATTCGGTGGTAGATACTCTCAAGGCGAATATCCCGCGCCACTCCCACGCTACGGTGGTAAGGGGGTCCTACTAAATACAACAGCAACCATGGGGGGACATCATGCTACAATACATTAAACAGTGCATAATGGCGACATTCGCGTTGGTCATTCCTAGTGGGTTGAGCGGTTTGGCCCAGGCGGGAGGCAGCGACGATTTCGGATGCTCCAACGCGACCCTCAAGGGCGAGTACGCGTTCGGTGTCACCTCGTACACCCCACCTAATCTTCCGAACGGTCCACCAGCCGTTGTGGCTGGCATCAAGGTTTTCGACGGGCGGGGACATCTCACCCAGCGTGATTACAGCGGCGACAGCCTTCGAACGAGGGGCCAGACCGATTTCGCGCCGAAAGGGCAAGAAACCGGCACCTACACGGTAAATCCTGACTGCACGGGCAGCATGGTGATCAACTTGAACGTGCCTCATGTCCCGGCCGGCACGTCGAGCGGTGTCATAGAAATCGCTTTCGTGATCAGCGACGGCGGGCGTCATATCCACGAAGTGGTGGCTGAGTTCACTCCGCCGGGATTTACCGAACCCCAGCCAACCCAAACGAGTGCCGATGACTGGAAGGTCGCATCGGATCGAAATAACTGAGCGGTGTTGGCCATTGACCCGTCACTGCGGGAGCGTCTTGCGCGACGAGGCAATGTCGCGCTGAGAAGCCTAGACGGGCGCGGGATTGCGTCGCTGCGCTCGCAATGACGGCTGGGAGTAGTGATTCAACTCCGTCGTCATGTGCCATAGTGTTCCACAACGATGCTCGCGTAATGGCGCGGCGGCGGTATAAACGGGGGGCCTCTCCCTTCCAATTCTGCTTTTCGGATCATACCTGAAAGCCCGGCGAAACCGGGACTTTCAGCATCATGTCCGAGCGCCAGCCGGACGGCTTGCGCGACCGCGCAGCCGCCCATATCGAGGCGAATTTCAAGGCGCAGCGTGACGCGCAGACGAAGGACCACGCCCGCGAGGCCGACCGGATGATGAACGTCAGGAGGCAGGAAATCCGGTCATTCGACAACAACCGGGCCGAAGCCGTGCGCCAGCACAGCCGCGCCGTTGCTGAATTGAACGCGAACGAGCGCAAGGCCATTCAGGATTTGGAAACCCGGCAGCGCGGCCTTGGCGGGCGGGTTGCCGGACTGGTTCGCCCCGGCCAGCAGGAACGGCAGCGGCAGGCCGTGGCCGACAGTTACGAGAAACAACGTCTTGAAAAACATCTCGCGCACGAGGGGCTGAAAGAACGGCAGGACCGCGCCCTGATTCAGGCCACGCAGCGCCATGACATGAACGTCAAGACGATGCAGGAACAGCACCAGAAGGACCGCAGCGCTCTTGCGCAACGGCAGGAGGCCAGCCGGGAGCGACTGACCGAAGACCGGACAGCCGCCATGAAGCAAGCCGCCGAGCAGAAATTGCAGCAAGAAATGCAGCGGCTTCAGGGTCAGAGTCAGGACCAGCAGCAGGACAGAAGCCGGACCATCGGGCGCTAATCCCGGCAATTCGATTTTCCGAGCCGTGGAGAAGCCGGACGGCGGAAGGCCTTCTCTTTTTCTACCCCCCACATCGAAGACCGCATTCCTTGCCCCGGAAATCGCAGAAGCGGGCCGGTTTAAGTCGATACCTTCCCAAAGCTTGGGGATACCCCGCTCTCATTGTCCACTTGTGGACATGCGGGCTTGTGGTAATATGGTCATGCTGTCATGTCCTCACCCCTGCCCCGACGAGCCACCCATGAAAATTGTCACCATCATCAGCCAGAAGGGCGGGTCCGGGAAAACCACGCTTGCGGTGCATCTGGCGACCGCAGCGGCCAAGGCCGGGCATGCGACCGCCATCATTGACCTTGACCCCCAAGGCACCGCCGCAAGCTGGGGCGACCGGCGCACGGCGGACGG
>DATMQA010000100.1:0-2974 GCA_035566895.1 Binatia bacterium | reverse complement strand
GGTTAAAGGACAGGTTGTCCACGGCGCCTATGTCCTCTCGATTGGCGTAAATGCCGTAGCCGCCACGGAGCACTGTTCTGTGATCTCCAAAGAGGTCGTAAGCGAAGCCGATGCGCGGCTCCGGGACGGTGGCGTAATTGTTGCGCAGGAGCGTACGGTTGAGGTTCCCAGTGAAACCGGGAATGTTGAACCGGCTGACGCAGGAGCCATACACGAAAGGCTGCCCGGTTGGCGGCGCCGCCGCCGTCGTATCCACATTCGCGATCTGGCAGAGCTGGTCATAGGGCGCGCCGACGACCTCCAGGCGAAACCCGAGGTTCAGCGTCAAGCGCCCGCTCACTTTATAGTCGTCCTGGGCAAAGACGCCATAAGCAGGGAAGCGGTAGTCGTGGTTGGCTGCGCCACCGCTGCCCAAAGCCACCACAGGGGAGCCCAGCAGGAAGTTTTGAAAATCCGTCACTGGGAAAGGGGCGCGGGTAGCGAAAAATACCAGAGGATTGCCGATAACGTTAAGGATTCGGCGCATGCTGGTGTGGTCCACCTCGCCGCCGAACCGGAGGGTGTGGGACCCGCGTGTCCAGCTCATCGTGTCTCCCACAATGAAGGAATCCGAGAGCTCGAATTGACCGCTGCCGGGAAACGGGCCAAACGCAAAACTCCCGAGCTGGAACCGGTCGATTCCCAGGCTGCCGCCGGGCTGGACAATCCCCAGTTGCGCTGCGGTCGCTGTGTTCTGGCCAAGCAGGTCGTCGCGGATGATGTTGACCCCAAAGCGGAACTCGTTCGCCAGGCGATTGTTGAAGATGTGGGTCTCGGTGATGCTGCCGAAACGTCCGCGCAGCGGAATGTCGAGCGGAAAATTTAGGTTGTTTTCGGCCGCCGGGCCGCCGGTTTGAACCTGGAAGGAATCCGCGCCGAAAGGCTGAAACCTCTCGGAATCGGACCAGAAGAAGCGCCACGCCAGGCTGTCCTTATCCCCGCGGAAATGGCGGTCCCAGTTGACCAAGAACTGGTTCTCGGTGTATCTCCCGACAGAGGAGAGCGTCAACAGGCCCGTATTTAGGTTGCCCGCACTGTCGAACCCCGGAGTGCCCGGCACTTTGGGGAAAAGGAACGGGCCACCGAACTGGTTGCTCTGCGCGTTCAGAAGTTTGACCGCCACGGGATCGAGATTAGTCACCCCTGAGGGAAGGCCATTCGGGAAAAAGGTCTTGATCAAGGTGGCCTGGTCGCGCACGTCCGGGAGCACCGGGATGGTGGCATTGATCAGCGTTCCAGGCGAGCCGCCAGCGCGCTGGCGCGAGCCCTGATAATTCAAGTACAGGTATCCAAGCTTCGCGTTCCGGCCAACTGGTCCCCCTCCGTCTGCCCCGAAGATGTTTTGCTGTATCCGGGGCCGGGGTTGGCCGGCTCTGTTGAGGAAGAAGTCATTCGCATCCAGTGCGGTGTTGCGAAAAAACTCCCACGCATCGGCATGGTATTTGTTTGCCCCAGTTTTCAGCACGGCGTTGATGTTGCCGCCGCCATTGCGGCCTTGCGTGGCGTCGTAGAGGCTGGTGGAGACCTTGAATTCCTCGATGGCGTTGGCATTCGGAATGGGGGTGAAGGTCAACTCTCCACTGCCGAAATCGGCGGAAGAGATTCCCTCGATCAGGTAGTTGTTATTGGTCTCTCGCTGGCCATTCACGTCGATCCGTGCAGTGCCGCGGCCCAAGTCCCCGGCATTGTTGAGATCCGAAGACGCGCCCGTCGAAAGCGAGAGCAATTGCTGAAAATTTTGAGTCGGGAGAGGCAGGGTGGAAACCGCCGCAGCACCGAGGGCTTCCCCCGTCGTGGCATCGGCCGTATTGATCGTGGTGACCTCCGCCGAAACCGTCACCACCTCGGTCGCTTGGGTCACTTTCAGTACCGCTGTCATCCGCGTGGTTTCCGTCACGCGTACCAGGGCGCCGGAGAATTTCGTCTTGGCAAAGCCGGTCGCGCTCACCTCGACGGAGTAAGAACCCACCGGGAGAAGAGTGGCGGTGAAGGAGCCCGAAGTGTCCGTTATCAAGTTGCGGACAACTTGGCCCGTCGCTTCGCTCACAATCTCGACCTTAGCGGCGGCAATCGCCCCTCCGGACGGATCCTGAACGGAGCCGGTGATTGCACCGGTGGCGCCGCCTTGCGGGGCCACTCGCACGGCGAGAAATAGAAGAATGAGAGCTAGACCGACAACACGACCCCACTGCCTCATGATTGCCTCCTCAGCCGACTGTACTTGTTTTTCCTTGCTCGCAATGGCCGTGGAAAGGAACAGCTTCCCTTGCGAGAAGGGCCCAAAGACCATCGAGCCGCGTCCCACCCCCGGGCCACAGATACAAAAAATACCTATCCATGTGCCACCTATATACACCCCAAGAGGACAGCTTTCATCATCAAAAGTTCTTATTCGCTGGAGGGAAAATTTCTCAAACCGAATCGGAAGTACTTAGGACGGCGCAGTGTAGTATGGTTTGCGATTTGCGACAACGCCGCTAGTCGGATGCGCCCCGGACTGGTTCAAGTCCCGCGGTTACCGGACAAGCGCCGACCGAAGTGGCGTATACTCTGCCAGTTTCGCCCGATACCCTTGGTTTCATTTCCCCTTGGAGCAAGGCATGACCGAAGCGCATCCCTCCGGGATCGGCACCGTCGAACTTTTCCGAGAGAGCTGGCTCCTGTTGCGGGGTCATGCGCGCCTGTTCGTTCTGTTGATGGGCGTCCCCATCCTGGCGCAACTCCTTGCTGTGATCGTCATGGCTATTCTCATCCTCCCCCTGCGGCCCGGCGAGTCCCTGCGAGATGCCTGGCTCGCGATGGACGAATGGCTCAAGGTCGTTATAGCCCTGCTCTTCCTCGCGATCCTTGCTGTTATCTACCGCGCATTGGCCGCGTCGGTCTTTGCCGCCGCCGAAATCCGCAGCGGCCGTAGCGTGAGCGTCTGGCAGGCTCT
>DATMQA010000099.1:0-28147 GCA_035566895.1 Binatia bacterium | reverse complement strand
AGCCGGCAGGTGCTCCAGGCGCTGGGAAGCTCCTTCACCCTGGACGACCTGCGCGCCAGCCTCAGTCGAGCGAGGGAAGATTTCTCCGCGCGCAACCAGGGAACCACCGCGACGGCCAGAAAAATCCTGACGCTGGCGCAGTCCAACTACGAAGTCCAGTTCGCGCCGGATTCCCGTTTGTCCGAACGTGTCCTCTTTCCAACCACGCCCTCCCAGAGCAACGGGATCGAGGACGCCCGTTTCGTCCGTTTCCAGCATGAGGACGACTCCTACACCTATTACGCCACTTACACCGCTTACGATGGCAAGATGATCCTCCCCCAATTCATCGAAACGCCCGACTTTCTCCATTTCAAATTCATCACGCTCAATGGGCCCGCCGTGCAGAACAAAGGCATGGCGCTCTTTCCCCGCAAGATCCACGGCCAGTACGTTATGCTCAGCCGCCAGGACTTCGAAAACATCTACGTAATGTCCTCCGACCACCTGCACTTCTGGCATTCCGCGCAACCAATCCTCAAGCCGGCCTTCCCCTGGGAATTCATCCAGTTAGGCAATTGCGGTTCCCCCATTGAGACCGACGCTGGCTGGCTGGTGCTCAGCCACGGTGTCGGGCCGATGCGCAAATATTGCATCGGCGCGTTTCTGCTCGACCGTGACGATCCCGCCAAACTGCTCGGCCGGGTCCGCGAACCATTGATCACCCCCAATGAGAACGAGCGCGAAGGTTACGTCCCCAACGTGGTTTACTCCTGTGGCAGCCTCCTCCACGACCGGCAGCTCATCATCCCCTACGCCATGTCCGACTACGCCACCACTTTTGCCACCCTGTCCCTGGACGAGGTCTTGTCCGCGATGGAATAGCCCGTCCAAAAGCTCGGAGTGCGCCGTCCCCGGGCGCGCTCCGGGAGCAGTGTCAAGCTACACCCACCCCCCAAAATTCTCTCAATTCGACGCTTGCTATTCCCCTGAAACAAGCCAAAGTCAGTCCGTCTCTTGAGCGTTTTTGACTTCCATGACATGGAAATCTTCAGGTGAACTCGGTTCAGTGATGATTTGAGACCCGATTCGCGGGAACAGTATGGTGAGCGCAAAGCGGTCCAGGACCACAGTAGAAAAGAAATGAGCGCTAAATTATTCGTCGGGAACCTTGACTTCAAAGTCACTGAAAACGACCTGCAGGACGCCTTCGCGGCGCACGGCACAGTGCTGGAAACCAACCTGATGATGGACCGGGCCACCGGCCGCCCCCGTGGCTTCGCCTTTGTCACCATGAGTTCGCCTGAAGAGGCGCAGAAAGCCATCGATGCCTTGAATGGCAAGGAACTCGGTGGACGCGCCTTGACCGTCAACCTCGCCAGACCCCGCGAAGAACGCTCGGGCGGCGGCGGCGGCGGCGGCGGTCGGGGTGGTTACGGCGGTGGCGGTGGCGGAAGACGCGACCGTTATTAATTCCGCCAATTAGGTTTGTTGGGGGCACGGTCCGCACCGCGCCCCTATTTTTTCTGATGCCTCTCTGTCCGGCTGGTCTGTGAGGTTTTCGCCACTCACGGAACCGGTCATGGACAAAATACTTATGAAAGAAGCACATGTTGAAATCGAAGGCATCGTTCACACCGTTCTGCCCGGAACGATGTTCCGCGTCGAATTGGGCAATAAGCACCTCGTGCTGGCGACCATCTGCGGGAAAATGCGCAAACGCTGGGTCCGGTTGACCGTCGGCGACCGTGTCAAGATGGAGATGTCGCCTTACGATTTGGACAAAGCGCGCATCGTCTGGCGGCTCAAGTGAGTTATGTCACCCCCCGTCATCATTCAAGGTGGAATGGGCGTGGCAGTCTCCGGTTGGCCCCTGGCTCGCGCGGTCTCGCGCCTGGGTCATCTTGGCGTGGTTTCGGGCACCGCTCTCGCTGTCGTCCTGGCCCGCCGCCTTCAACTCGGCGATCCCGGTGGTGACCTTCGCCGGGCCTTGGGGCGCTTCCCGTTGCCCCGGATGGCCGAACGGGCGCTTAACGATTTTTTCATCCCGGGCGGCAAGGCCCCCAACGCGCCTTTCAGACTCACCGCCATGCCTACGCTCGAACCCAGGCCCGCCCTCGAGCAATTAACCGTCCTGGCCAACTTCGTCGAAGTTTTCCTCGCCAAAGAAGGTCACAACGGGCTGGTCGGCATCAATTACCTCGAAAAAATCCAGCTTCCCACCCTTCCCTCCATCTTCGGCGCCATGCTGGCCGGTGTTGACTTTGTCCTTATGGGCGCAGGCATCCCCCGCGCTATTCCCGGCGTGCTCGACCTCCTGGCCCAAGGTCAACCAGTTCAACTGCGCATCGACGTCGAAGGCGCTCTCCCGGGTGAGGAGTATATCTCGACGTTTGATCCTGCCGGTTTTTTTGGCGGGGTTGCGCCTCAACTCAAGCGCCCCCAATTCCTCGGCATCGTCGCCTCGGCCACCCTCGCCATAACCCTCGCCAGGAAGTCCACCGGACGCGTGGACGGCTTCATCGTCGAGGGTCCGCTTGCTGGAGGACACAACGCTCCTCCCCGTGGCCCGCTTCAACTCACCCCCGAGGGCGAGCCTGTTTATGGCGCACGCGACGTGCCCGAACTCGACAAGATCCGCGCTCTCGACCTCCCCTTCTGGCTGGCGGGTGCCTATGGTCGTCCCGGCAAACTCGCCGAAGCCCGCCAACTCGGCGCCGCCGGCATTCAGGTCGGCACACCCTTTGCCTTTTGCGCGGAATCCGGCATCGCTCCCGACCTTAAGCGGCAAGCTCTGACCCTCAGCCGCCTCGGCCAGGCGCGTGTCTTCACCGACCCGGTCGCTTCACCCACCGGCTTCCCCTTCAAAGTGGCCCAATTGGATCACACCCTCTCCCAAGCCGAACTCTACCGGGACCGTTATCGCATCTGCGACCTCGGCTATCTCCGCCGCCTCTACCGCAACCTCGATGGTACCGTCGGCTACCGCTGCGGCGCCGAACCAGTGGAACAATTCCTGCGAAAGGGCGGCTCCCTCGAACAAACCGTCGGCCGCAAATGCGTTTGCAACGGCCTCCCCGCCACCGTCGGCCTCGGCCAGGCTCGAGAACAATCCACCACCGAACTGCCCCTCGTTACCGCCGGCGATGAACTCGCCAACCTCGCCCAATTCGTTCCCCCGGGCCGCGATTCCTACTCCGCCGCAGACGTCCTCCACCAACTCCTCGGGTAATCGGCAACCGAAGCTTCCTGAGAGGCCTCCGGAACACCTTACTATCCGTCCGGGCGGATTTTATGATTCTGTCCTGCCGTGATTCTGTCGGCCCATCTTTTTCCGACGGTTTTTGCGTCCCGAACGTTTAACCTATAGGACCTGTCAATTTGGAAGCGCCCGCAGATGACGCAGAGGGATGCAGAGTAGCAGAGCAGCAGCCGACCGGAGCGCGGACATTCTTGTCCGCAGCAACGCAGGTCTGGAGAGAGTCGTAGAAATACCCGGCGCTGCTGGTGTGCGCGGGTATTGCTGCGGACAGGAATGTCCGCGCTCCGGCAGATGGACGCAGGTAATCGAGCTATAAGCGTATGAAAGGGTTGGCTTTTTCGGCGTTGTCCTTGTTGTGCTCGCGCACCGACGAGGAGGCGATGTGCCGGGTCAAGACGCATGATGACCACCACGAGTTCGCGCGGCTGCTCAAGCGCTGGGAAGAGCCCATTCGCCGGTTGTGCACGCGGATGACCGGCGACGCCCATCGGGGAGAGGACCTCAAGCAGGAAGCTTTTCTGCGTCTCTTTGAGCGGCGCAAGGATTACGAGCCGACGGGCCGGTTCTCGACTTATTTATGGCGCATCGCCCTCAACCTTTGTTACGACGAACTGCGGCGCCAGGAACGGCGGCGCGAGTTTGTCCGGGAGCCGGATTCGGCCGAGACCGCCGGCGAAACGCCGGATTGCCCCGCCGACGGGCCGGGACCGGACGGTCGCGCCGTGCAACAGGAGGAGGGTGAGCTGGTTCGCCAGGCGCTGTGCCGGCTTCCCGACATTTACCGCACTGTCATCGTGCTCCGCCATTACGAGGACATGAAGCTGGGCAAGATTGCCGAGCTGCTCGATATCCCCGAAGGCACCGTGAATTCGCGCATGGCCGAAGCGCTGGCGCGGCTGAGCCGGCTGCTGGAACCGAAGCTCAGAGCTGAACCGGCCGAAGTGAGACGAGCGGAAGCCAGGGAGCCGCGGCCGCAGGCCAGAGGCCAGGAGTCAGCCGGCCCCGGCGCGCAGGCGATGATTTTAGGAAGAGAAAGATTCGTCTTATGAACCATCCGAAACGTGAAGATTGGGTGCCGTGCCTGTACGGCGAAACGCGACCGGACTTGCGCCGGCAGCTCAAAGAGCATCTGCTCGAGTGCGCGGAATGCCGCGAAGAATTGCAAAGCTGGAAGCACAGCCTCCACCGCCTCGACGCGTGGAAATTGCCGCGGACGGACCGGTCTTTTGACCTCGTGGCGCCGTTCCTCAAATGGGCGGCCGCGGCGGTCCTCGTGCTGGGCCTTGGGTTCGGCGTTGGCCGCCTGGCCGGCCGCCAGTCCGACCTCGAAAAGGTGCGGGCGCGGCTCGAACCGGAAATCCGGCAGCAATTGCGACAGGAATTCGCCCAGATGCTGCGCCAGGAAATTGACAAGTCGGCGGCGGCCACGCTGGCGCAGTCGCAACGCCAGGCCGAGGAGGTGGGGGCAACTTATTACTCTCTGCTCAAGAAGGACCTGGACACCGTCGCGATCAATACCTCGGTCAGCCTGCGTCAGACCGAGCAGGATTTGCTTCAGGTAGCGGACTACACGCCGCCGGCGGCGAAACAAGAGCCGGAAACGAAACACTGACCAGTGACTACTGACTACTGACCACCGACTACTGACCACTAACTACCAAAAAATAATATGAAATCACGCATTTCGTTCATCACCATTACAACCGCGGCATTGCTGCTGAGCGTGCCGATGTTGCGCGCGCAAGACACCCCTCCGGAGCCGGATAGTCTACCCCAAGCCCGGGAGGCCGTCCAGGCGGCCAAGGACCAGGTGGCCAGGGCACAAGCCGAAGCCCAGGCCCAGCTCGACAAGTCGCAGGCCGAAGCCAGGGAGGAATTTGCCAAGGCGCGCCAGCAAATGGAGCGCGCCCAAAAAGAAGTGGCCCAGGCCAGTGCGGATATGGCCTCCGAGCGGGTCGCCGGCGCCTATGCCTCGGCAGCACCCATGTTGGGGGAGCGATTCAACAAGCTGCTGGTGCACGGCCCGGGCCACGGCGGCAAAGCGCTGGTGATCCATTCCTCCGAATCCGACCCGAAGGAGCAAGCGGAGTTGGAGGAGGATTTGACGGTGATGTCGCGCATCCTGGAGAAGGCGGCCTCCGAAAGGGCCGGGGGCCATGGCGGCGAGCCGTATGCCGCCAAGGCGATGGGGATCGATGTCTTCTACACGCCGGGGGCCAGTCCATTGCGCAGTCTCTATCTGGATGGGTACGGCGCTTTGTTCATGCTCAACGTCGGTTTTCCGCTGCTGCCCCCGCCACAGGTTGAAGGCCAGAAGGAAAAACCGGAGGCCAATTCCGATTGGGAAGACGCGAAACAGGAACTCTACGGCCAGCATGGCGGCGGACGGGTGATGGCTGCCTTTCCGAGCGAACCCTACGACGAGGAGCGCGTGAACCGCCTGCGGGAAGGACTGCTGGAATCACTCAAGAACGCGACCAACATCCGGGGCCTGAAACCCGACGACTCGATAACGGTGTGCGTTTTTGGCGGCCCCAGCTCGGGCCAACCCAAGGCCAGAGCTATCCAAACATACAAGCGCGCCACTGGGTCAACCGAGGCGCCGGGTAAGGCCACGATATCCGTCCACAGCGGCAGCCCGATGCGCCAGACCACCCTGACCATTCGCGTAAGAAAGTCCGATGCTGACGCCTTTGCCAAAGGGTCGATGACTCTCGAGGCGTTTCGCAAACGAGCGCACATCGTAAGTTACGCGGGCAGTCCGGAACCCGGAGCGGAAAACGGTGCCTGGGTCGGCGGCTTTGGTGGCGGCGGCGGCGGCTTCAGCTTCGGCGGCGGTGGTGGAGGTGGTGGGTTTGGAGGGGACGCGCTGAGGTGATGCGTGAAACGTGAAGCGTAAAACGTGAAACGTAAAACGTAAAACGTAATGGGACAGTCAACGCAAAGGCGCATAGGAGCAAAGGCGCAAAGTTCAGAGGTTGAATCGCAGCGGGTCTTGCTCGAAAAAGAGTGAATAGCTTCCGGGCTGTAAGGCAGCCTTCCCTCTTTGCGCCTTTGGCTCTTTGCGCCTTTGCGTTAAAGCCCCAAGGTTACTGAACCTTCACCCGCAGGACCGTGACCGAATTGCCGGGGAAAGTGTGGCTGAGGCTTGACCCGGCACACTTGAGCGTGGTCGTCACCGGCGCGACCTTGTTGGGCTGGTCCAGGGTGTTCTCGTCGTCCGGTTTGTCGGAGGCCAGCACCGTGACGGTCGCGCTCGGGCCGGCCGTTACCCCATCAAGCTTGATGTCCGTCTCTACAGCCTCACGCGAAACGTTCACCGTTTTTAAAATGATTTCCCGACCGCCCTTCGCGCGGCTGGCGACGGCGTAGAGAGGTTTCGTCTTGGGGTAACTGACGTCATGGACCAGCTTGCCGTCCAGGTAACACTTGATGCTGGTGTCCTTCACTTCGAGGCGCAGGTCGTACCAGCGCCCGGTCTCGATGCTGCCGGGAACCTGGGTGACGATGGCGCCGTCCACCTCGAGCCCATGTTGGGTGTTGCCCCAACCGCCGAGGTTCCACCAGGTCTTGGCGTTCTCGTCCTGGACCAGCACCGGGATGAGAAAGCCTTCGTTGCCCCCCAGTTTGCGGGCTTTCAGCGTGTAGGTGTAATCCTTCCAGTTCTTATTACCCGCATAGGCGCGAATGTTCTCGGCCTGCGATTTTTGCTGCAATGCGCCCTCCTGCACCGACCACTCGCCACCACCCCGGAATTTCCACCCGTTGGTCCCGCTGGCAAAGTCGCAGGTGAGCAGGGTTTCATCACCGCGCGTGACTTTGAGGTCCTTGAACTCGGCCTCGGTGCGCCAGGTGCCGACGCCGATGGCCCCGGCGCGGGCGGCTGGGGCAGCCTCCGGCGCGTCGATCGTGACCGGCAGCACCACGTCGCCCCGATTCTCGCCGAACATCTTCTGCACGTAGTAGCTCGGCAACCCATAAACCCGCGAGCTGTCGAAATCGATCAGGTCCGGGTTCCATTTCTTATAGTTCACATTGGCGAACAGCGGGGCGTAGGAGGCCATCTGAACCACGTCCGAGTTGCGCTCCATGCCGGTCATGAAGGCGGCCTCGCCGATGGCCGCGCGCAGGTTGCCCTGGCCGCAGCCCTGGGTCACGGCGTATTCGCCGACATAGACTTTGTGCCCGGCGCGGTCGTAGGTATCATATTTGCCGGCGTTGTTAATGAAGAACTCGGGCGAGGAATAGTAATGCTCGTCCACCAGCTCGACCGGGTGGTTGCGGGGAATGCCGTGCCACTCGTCGGCGACCAGGTGCATCTCGGGGTACTTGGCCTTGATCGCATCATAAAACAGCGGATAGCGCTCGTAGTAGGCCCGGCCGCCGTTTTCATTGCCAATCTCCATGTATCTGAGATGGAACGGAGCCGGGTGCCCGTTCTTTGCCCGGAGAGCGCCCCAGGTGCTGGTCATCGGGCCGTTGGCGTATTCAATCGCATCCAGCGCGTCCTGCACGAATTCCGGCATCTTGTCCAGCGGCACGGTTTCTTTATGCGACATGCCGCAGTTGATGACGAAGAGCGGCTCGGCCCCGAGGTCTTCGCACAACTGGAGATACTCATGGAACCCGATGCCGTGCGTGGCCTGGTATTTCCAGATATTATACTGCGTGCGGCGCTCGGAAGGGTCGCCCACGGTTTGCTTCCAGCGATAGGCCAGCGCCATCGTGTCCCCTTCCACCCAGCACCCGCCGGGGAAGCGCACGAACCCGGGTCTCATCCCCATCAGCATTTCGGCCAGGTCGGGCCGCAAACCGTTGGGACGATTCTTCCACGTCTTCTTTGGAAAGAGAGATACCATATCCACCCAGAATGTCCCGCTCCCGGTCGTGCTCAGGACCAGGCGGGCTTTGGGGTCGGTGCCTTTGGCCGCCAGTTTCAATTCGTAATGTTTCCAGTTGGGACCAAGCGAGGGAAGCTTCGCCTGCGCATACACCACACCGGCGGTGCTTTCCAGCGACGCCATCAGCGGACCGGTGAAGCCGTCTCCGCCGCGCGCCAGCAGCGAAAGCTCGTAACCTTCCCCCTTGATGAGCGACATCCCCCAAAAACCGCTGTTGGCCACGCCGACGCGGTCGGGGTGCTTCCGGCTGATTTGGACTTTCAGCGAGTGAAGGTTTTTGGGGCTGGCGGGCTTCGAGGAATCAATCGTCAGCTCCACGCCCGCCGGGTCGCTCCCCACTGCCGACCAGTAATCCGGTTGGGTCGAGTCCTCGAAGTTGCGGTTGCGGACCAACTCGGCGTAGAGCCCACCGTCGGCCGAGCAGTTGATGTCCTCAAAAAAGATGCCGTAGAGCAAGGGGCTGATGGGATGGCCGGGATGGGCGGCATCGATGCTCAGCGTGGCGGGCGCAGCCGGAAGCGTGAGAGTTGCGGCGAACCCCAGAGCCGCGATCAGCGCAAGACCACCACGCCAAGGTAGGGCGCCAGGTGGGGTGTGTCTGTCCTCAGCGCGCCGCCTGGCAGACCAAGGTAGGGCGTGTCCGTCCCGGACCGCCGAAGGCAGGGCTTTGTGCGCGGAGGAGAATCGGCTGCTTGAATTACCCTGAGAATCGAAGGCGCTCATATGCTTAGTGAAAATTGAATATTAGTACGCGAGCATTTAATTAACAAACCTTCGGAATTCCCCTCCTCCTCGTCAAGCAGAAACCACATCAACAAAAAACTGTGCCGCCTCAACCAGTCCGCTACACTCCCGCCCCAATATGAAACCAAAAGAAATCTTTAGCCTGATTGTGCGCCTGATCGGATTGCTCTTCCTCTACGACGCGCTCAAGGCGGTGCCCAACGCGATCGCCAGCATCTGCCTCGTATTCCCCCATTTCTTTTTCAGAAATCTGTGGCCCAACCTGTTCCTGATCGGCTGGCCCCTGTTGGTCGCCTACTGGCTGATCCGGGGCGCCCCCTGGCTCATGCGCCTGGCCTATGGAGAGCAGACTAAAGAAGAGGCCGCGCAAGGACCAAAGCCGGCAGTATAGATACTCGACAAAGGAATGACGTCTCTCGACGAGCCTGTATTGTTTCTGGCAACCGCGAACCCCGAACGCGCCCGCGGGTTCTATGAGCGCGTGCTTGGCCTGACCTTTCTAGCGGATGAGCCGTACGCCCTGGTGTTTCAGGTCGGCCGTTCGATGCTCCGCATTCAAAAGGTGGAGCACGTCGCCAAAGCTCCGTACACCGCGCTGGGCTGGGCGGTGCGAGACATACGCACGACCGCAGCCGCTTTATCCAAAACCGGTGTCGTTTTTCAACGGTTCGACGGCCTGGACCAGGACGACCAGGGTATATGGCATTCACCCGGCGGCGCCCTCGTGGCCTGGTTTCAAGATCCGGATGGTAACACCCTTTCCCTAACGCAATTCCCAGTTTGAGATTTCCAAATCTCAAATTCGAAATTGTCTTCTTCCCCGCGCTTTTTCCGAGCTTCGGACTAAACGGGGCAGCGAGTGGCTGGTCCGTGCTGCCCCTCCCGGCCCGGCCGGGTGAAGCGGCAAGGACCGGGAGGGTTTTGCGGGGGCCGGCTTTTGGAGCAGGTGGCTAGTTGTTTAAGATGTCAAAGAACGCTGATCGGGTCGGAGGCCGCGGTGAGCAGCCTGGGAACCCGAGGAAAATTTGAGCGCGATTTAGCGGGGATTAGTGATGCGGCATGGTAGAAAGTTTACCGTTTGTTGACCGCATTTGACCGGGTGAAAGGCATAAAAAAATAATTTTTTGGGTTCGATTAGGTTCGGATGGGTTCGGGGCCGGAAGGTGGATGATGGATTATTGGATTAATGGATTGGTGGGGGTGGAAAGCGGCGTAGTCCGGGGGCTGTCAGAATTCCCTTCATCCCGGCCCTGTTCCGAGGGGAGAGGGAGGGCTAACGAGCGTTCTTTAGCCGCTAGCGCGAGGCGGCGTCTTTCGAGGGCGATGTTGGCGTTGCTCATGTTGGAGCAGGCGTTGATTAGGGTGATGAACTTTGCGGGGTTCTTTTTGAGGGAATCGTCGGCACATTGTTGACCGTGTTCCATGATGGTGTCGATGTAGTGGAGGAGGGCGAGTTCCGAGCAGACCTGCTGGAGTTTGGTTGGGCTGAGGTGGCCGGACTCGCGGACGACATCAGCAGCGGCCTGGGTTTGAACGTGGGCGCGGTCGTTGATGGCCTGGGCTTTGAGGTAATCCTGGTAGCCGCCGAGGCGCCAGTTGCTGAGGTTATCGTCGTTGAGATGCTGGCCGGCGGGGCCGAGTTTTTCGATGATGGTTTTATAGGGCAGGCCGTCATCCATCATGCGGTTGATTTGCTCGCGGAGGGAGGCTGGGAGCCGGGCGACTTTGCCGTTGCGGCGGGACTGAGACTGGCAGGCCTGGAGCTGGAGGTTGAGGTCGTATTTGGCGGTATCAGGGAGGAAGGAGGGCATGGGGGATGGGGTGGATTAATGGATTGGTGGATGGTGGAATGATGCGTGATGTGTGACTGAAGTTCTCAGGTTGTCGAGTTGTCAGGTTGTCAGGTTATCAAGATGCTCTGGTTTGGCTGGTGCTTAGGTGTTTTGACGATGAAGTGCCGGGATGAAAACTTTACCGTTTGTTGACCGATTTTGACCGGATGAAGGGCATAGAAAAATAATTTTTTGGGGTTCGATTAGGTTCGGATGGGTTCGGGGCTTGGAGGGGCCGCGGGAGCGGATGGAGCGTTTGAGTGTGAAGCGTCGGGCAGGCCAGGCGTGGTGGGTGGTGGCGGTTGGACGTCGGATGGCTGCCGATTGGAAATCGGCGATACAGCAGATTGGAAATCTGCGCTACTTTTGAGGTTCTCGATCTGCTGTTGGTATTCGCCGGCGAGGGTTTCGATGTGAGGGGTGGGGATATCGCGAAAGGCACGGCTGAGAAGCTCCTGTTTGAGGAAATTGTGGCGCCGGGTGAGATCGGCACGCTGCTGGGCAACCTCGTCATCGATGGCCTTGAGGGTATGCTGGTGGTCCTCGGCGATACGGGCGGCGAGGTCGGGCTTGGCTTTTCGGCTCCAGGCGATGAGGGTAGGTTTGGAGACGCCGAGGCGGCGGGCGATGCTGGCAAAGCTCAGGCCCAGGACGCGAAGGCGCAGGAATTCGTTACGGGTGGCGGTGGGGTGCATGCGGTCAGTGGTCAGTAATCAGTGGTCAGTAGTCAGTAGTCAGACATAATTCAGTTTTGGCGGGGTGAGCCGCAGGGACCGCAACACGCGGCCTCTATATATTAAGGATCATCAGCGGGGCGAAAATCCGGCTTGGCGGCGATTTTTTTTAAAAAAATCACTTTGGGCGTGTTTGCGGCAGGAATTCCCCTCACCCCGGCGCTCTCCATGAACCGCAATGGCCACAAAAAGGCACAAAAAGGCACAAGAATCAGCATGGCAAAGGAAACCAACCCCGAGGGCCCCCGGTTTTTGTTGTCATTGGTGACATAATTTAGTTTTGGCGGCGTGAGCCGCAGGGGCCGCAACACGCGGTCTCTATATATTAAGGATCATCAGCAGGGCGAAAATCCGGCTTGGCGGTGATATTTTTGAAAAAAGTTCACTTTGGCCATGTTTCCGGCAGGAATTCGCCTCACCCCGGCCCTCTCCATGAACCGCAATGGCCACGAAAAGGCACAAGAATCAGGCAGGGCAACGGGAACCAACCCCGAGGGCCGCCCGGTTTTTATTGTTATTGGCGACATAATTCAGTTTTGGCGGCGTGAGCCGCAGGGCCGCAACACGCGGTCTCTATATATTAAGGATCATCAGCAGGGCGAAAATCCGGCTTGGCGGCGATATTTTTCAACAAAGTTTTGGAATGGGGGCGGAAGTGGCATAAGAGAAGCTGCAATCGTTACCTCTTAGTATGGACAAAAAAGAACGGTTTATGGCGCGGTTGGCGGAGATCGCGCGGGAATACGAGGTCAAGTTAAAGCCGGCGGAATGGGTCCAGAGCCGTTTGCGGTGGGAGGATTGGCAGACGCTGCGGCCGGAGGCGATCGCTTTTGCAAAGTTGGAGATCCGGCGGCGGAAGTGGCGGGGAAGAAGGGGCGGTGTAGTGCCGGACGGCTATGACGCTGAGAGTGTGGCGAACCAGGTGATCGAGGAGATGATGTCGGGCAAGTGCCGACTGGCAATGGGGTTTACGCGGGAGCGGGTGGTCGCTGAGTTAAAACGGCTGGTGAGCCAGCGGGTGCGAGTGCTGCATCGGTTGAAGGAAACCCAGACGACGCGGAACGAGTGGAAGAAGACAGATGAGGAAGGCGAGCGGGTGAGTATATTTAACGAGATTCGAGATAACAGTGAACTGGCGGACGAAGCGGCGGTGCGGCGGGAAGAGGAAGAGCAGAAGGACCGGTTGAAAAAGGAGTTCGATGAGTTTCTAAAGCCTGAACCGGAGCTGCGGGGGATTTTTGGATGTTTGTGCGAGGGCGTGGAGGAGTCAAAAGAGATAGGGCGGAGACTGGGGATGGACGTGGAGGCGGTGGTGAGGGGAAGAAAGAAGCTGGAACGGCGGGTGGGAGAATTCGGGAGAAGAAGGGCTGAAGGCGACAGTGACAGCGAAGGCTGAAGGCTGAAGGCTAAAAAGCGGAAAAAGGAAGTCGGGGGGCGGGAGAAGGTGGACCGCGGAAAACGCGGAAAACGCGGATAGGGAAGGAGGTGATTGAGGTGGGCGCGCAAATTTAGAGCGTGGACCGCCCGTTAGTCAGACCCCTTACGCATCTCCGCGAACAGCCCGATGGCGGGCGGCTCGACGAGCTGGTTTCGGTGTAGGCGTGGGGCATCGGGTTCAGCTTCCAAGAAGAATTCTTCCAACCGTAGCGACATCTTGCCGGATGCGCTCGCGGTTGCTGGCGCCGCCTGGGTGGAACTCGGCTGCGCGGATTGGCCCGTCCTGATCAGGGGCTGAAAATTCGTTTTGCAAAGTTTTCACCGCAAACGCGTAGCCGGTGTTGCCGGCCTCTGCCTCGGCACGAAACCCGGCCACTGCCGCCTCTGGCCCGTCCACGAATCCCGTAACCGCGAGCAGCACGTCGTAGGCGTCCTTGGGGTGTCGCCGTCCGGTTGGCCCGCCAAACGCATTAAGCTTGAGCACGAGCAGCGGGCCGATGTCAGCCACTGCTACTTTGCATTCCTGCTGCGCCCCATAGAGGTCGTGTCCTTTAACCGCCACCATCCGGCGGCAGGCCAGCGCCCGGTTCACGCCGGGAATTACGCTCGCAATTACGTCATCCACTATGCAGGTGCCGCTCACCGAACTCGGGTGTTCCGTCAGGAAGTCCAGATACAGATTCATGTTTCCATACTTGCGAACCAGCCGGGCGCCATCGGGCTTGAAGCCCAGCCCCGCCAGGTCCGATTTGATGGTTCCATACTGCTCGCCTGAGGCGCCCAGGGCGATGCCGAAATCCACATCCATCGTCACTGCGCCCGGCAAGCCAGCGACCACCTGTTTCGTGAGATAGCGCACCGCCAACCCGCCCACCAGCACGAGGTCACCGTGGTAGCGCTCCAGCGAACCCCACGCTGTCAGCAATGCCGCTTCCGCCGATGGCAAACTTTCCCGGGGATAGTCCGCGAATGTGCCGAACTTGCTCATCCCCACCCTCCTGCAAAGTCGGGCGACTGCCTCAGCTCTTTCGCCTGCTCCTCGCCCCGCAGCCCGGCCTTCAGCAGATCGAGATAAATCTGCACATCCGACACCAGCTCAAACCCGCGCACTGTCTGCGACGGATGAAACACGCCCTCGTCCTTTGGTATCACGAGTCGCAACCCTCCCCCACCATCGGGCACCCGCCGAGCCAGCAACTCTTCCTTGACCAATGTCTCGTCCGGAAACTTCTTCACATAAGCCGTCACGACCACCGGCGTTGTGTAAGGATGTCGCAACCAGCCGGCGAACCATTGCGTGAACACGGGCGGCTCGTCAGGCAACACATTTTTAAGCTTCTCCGCCAGCTCCACCGGGTCGGATACCAACGCCGAATAGTCGTGCGTGCGCGCCCGCTTTCCCCAATCGTCCGCGTTCGACCAGGCATCCAGTACCGCTCCCGGCTTGGTTACCCGCAAACCGCCGGGTGCTTCCGCCGCCCACTCACGCCCCAGCAACTGCTGCCGGACCGCACTCACCCAGCCGAGACTGACCCGCGCCGCTCCCGCCAGTTCCGTTACCTTCCACGGACGCAACGGCCCTTGCAGTAATACCCGCAACACCCGCGTTGCCCGCGGGGCGAAGATCGACCGCGTCTCCCGCGTCTCTCGGAAAGGATTGTCCGCTGCCCGCGTCTCGATGAACACCTGATCGAACGACAGCCGGGCATTGCCCGCTAAATCCGCGTAGCCGATCCCCGCCTCCGTGCAAATCCTGGCCGACTCCTCGGAGATGAACGGCGCCAGCAGTACTCCGTAACCCTGCGTGCCCTCCGGAAGATGCCTGAGATAGCTCTCCAATTGCAGCACCGCGATACGGATCTCACGCGGCTGCCCAAGGCGCGTTTCTTCCACCACCAGCGTCCATTTCCGCTCACCTGCCGTCACTTGCGCCAGCCGGTCGGCCCGAAGGGATGAATCGGGCGAAACACGCACTTCCTTCCTGAGCGAGGCAAGCTTCAGGAACGGCACACGCTCCAGCAATTCGCGCAGCATTGTCTCGAATTGTGGCTTAAAGTCGTGCTCTTTCACTATTGCACCTATTTTCATCGTGTGGTGAAAATGCCATATCCAATGAAATCTGGCAATCGCTTATTTCATTATTTCACAATATTTCACCGAGCGGTGAAATAGCATGTTATAGTGAAATCACCCCGACGCTGTTCTTGCGTAGGACTGGCGTTGTCGTGCCTTTGTCACCCCAGTGATTGTTGTCGTCATCCTCATCATCGTTATCGCCGCGGTCGTCGTCACCGCCGTGAGCGAGCCCACGCAGCTGTCCGTGCCGTTCGAGGCGATGAGCAGTGCGTTGACCAGAACAACGCCGGAACTTGCTGTATATAGTGCGTCAGGTTCTCGTCGAACGCCGCGCGCGCGGGCACGCCGGGCTTCTTCAGCTCGATGACCACCAGTCCCGCGCCTGCGGGATTGACGAAACAAATCCGGCTGGCCCCGAGTGGACACGGCGCTTAAACCGGTGACGCAAGCTGGTACCGGGCGACCACCCCACCGAAGCCGGGATCAACGTTCCAAACGGACTCTCAGTCGGCGCGCCCTCTCTTGGAAGGCACGCTCGCCGCCTTCAAGAATGTTGCAGACCGCCGTTCGAATATTCTTACTTTCGAGGCCGCCCGACAAATACGTTATCGGCGGCAGTTCGCCCGGTTGATGCGCCCCGGCTTCAGCAACGATGATCTGGTCGGCGTCGGTGTTAACAACCAGATTGGCATTAAGCGGTGGGGTCGTCCACGCGGCTGCCTCGGCGCGACGAGGCAGCAGTTTTTTCCAGCTCGGCCCGGCGTTTGGCAAAGCGGACCTCGGCGAACCGGAGGAAGATCAGGCCGAGCACCGGCAGCGAGTATTGCCGCGAGGTGAGGCCGGAATTGGCGCGGAGCTGATCGGCGGCGGCCCAAAGGCGCTTTTCGAGCGTGTCATTCGCGGCGCCTTTTCCGATGGAGCGAGCCACTGCATAGAATTCGGTCAAGCGGATGAAGGCGCTAACGCGTCGGTCAAATGGTATCGAGGCATTCCTTTAGCCATTTCAGATTCCTGTGGGGATGGTAGAAGGAGGTCTCAGGCCGTCAATGAAAAAGGCGGGCCCGAGAATGGCACACGGCAAAAGCCCTTTAGGACCCCGCCAGCCCGATGTGCTTCCAGAGCGGCTTCAAGTCGGGGTCTTCCAGCGCCGCCGATTTCATTCTTCTCGCGTCTCCAACCTGGAACGCTTTCTCCAACCATTCCTTCGCTTGCTCCAGCCGCCCCAACTGGCACTCGTAGCAGGCGAGGTTGTAGCGCATGGTCGCGCTGATGGGGAATTTGTCCACAACTCGCAGGAGGTTATCGCGGGCCTCCGCCGTGCGTTTGAGTTCGTGGAGCGCGTAGGACCGATGGACCCAACCGAGCGGGTCCTCCGGGTCCAGTTGAATCAGGGTGGCGGCACTTTCCAGGGCAGCCTCCCATTTCCGGGCGGCGGCGCAAATCTCCCACTTTACTTTCAGGACCTCTGCGTGCCGCTTGTGCCCTGGTGAGATCTTTTCCAATTCAGCATTGGCCTCGACGTGATTGCCCAATCCCAGCCAGCCTTGCGCGGCGTCAAGATGGAGGCTGTCGGGTGGTTGCAGGGGCTTCATGCCGCTGAGGAGGATACCCCGCTCGGTAGCGAAGTCGAGGGTGTCACCGCTCATTGGGACGGTCTCCTCGGCACTACGGGCAAGCCACATATCGATCTGGGCATTGCGGCCGCGTTGTAGCCGCCGACGTGGGGAGGCGGATTCTGTCCGGAAAACCGCTCGACTCTCCGCCTCCTCACGTAGCCGGACAAAGGCTATTTGCAGTTGAGATCAGTGAGAGCTTCCGAAGGCGCAGGTTCTGCTCAGGCCGCAGTTTTCAGATCTCACAGGAGACGCACAAATTCGGATTCCGAGAATCGTTGGGCTTCTCCCGTATTGACTCACCACAGCACAGGCAAACGCGGGGCGTCATTGTAATTGATAAATCAACGCTTCCCAGAGGTTTGAACACTGAAATTCCCCATGTGGACCAGGGCGGCCGTCAGATCCTGTATGAGAGCCAGGCGTTCGGCTTCCTCCAGCTTGCGGCTCGTGATGTCGTGCACCACGAGCGAAGCACCGATGACTCTTCCATCCAGCTTGCCGCCACCGGCGCACATCCACGGCTTGCGTTGTGACAAGTTCAAACAAACAAAAAGCAGACCGGTTCGACGGAGATTGCTGGAGGAACTAAGTGCAATCGCGCCGACCCGGTCCGACCGACTAGTTTATAACACAGTCACGACTTTGGTCGTAGTCGGGGAAATCCCCCAGGTTCTTAAATGTTGAGCGTTTAGCCTTGCACCAGCTCGGGTCTGCGTTTACCTATCGTCCCACTATATGGCAAAAGCATTAACGAAATCACAAATCGCAACCTCGGTTGCGGAAACAGTCGGAATCACAAAGAAGCAGTCCACCCAATGTATGGATGCATTGGCCGGACTGGCCTACAAGAACGCCAGGAACACCTTTACCTTCCCTGGCGTGGGCAAGTTGGTGTTAGTCAACCGCGCTGCGCGCACGATGACGATGCAGTTTGGTCCCAAGAAGGGTCAGACGATCAAAGTCCCCGCGAGGCGCGTGGTCAAGTTCCGCGTGGCGAAGGCAGCCAAAGACGCGATTTTGGGTAATTAGTCCCGGAGTGGTGGAGAGATTTGGTGCGGTTGGGGGCGGAGGAGGGTTTCCTCCGCCTTTTCATTCGTGATGGCGCAGTAAAGGCGAGAACTCGAAATGAAATCACCAGGTGTCTGCTGCCGGGAGGGATGCCCTTTCCCTCGCTGCCAAAACCCGTTGGCGAAAAGCTAAGTTGCAAGGCAAGACGACGCTTTAATGAGCGTCCATCGACCGGGGGTGGAGCAAATCTCCAACTTTACTTTCAGGACCTCTGCATGCCGCTTGTGCCCCGGTGAGATTTTTTCCAATTCAGCATTGGCCTCGACATGATTGCCCAATCCCAGCCAGCCTTGCGCGGCGTCAAGGTGGAGGCTGTCGGGTGATTGCAGGGGCTCCATGCCGCTGAGGAGGATACCCCGCTCGGTGGCGAAGTCGAGGGTGGCACCGCTGTTAGTGGGTCACCATTATACGTTTGAGATTGAACCAACTCGTTCGCTGGGCGCGTGACCTGATGAAGGATGAGTCGCGCCTTCAGCGCTATAGAGGGTTTGGGTCATGAACCCAGGGCGCTTGCCCTGGGCTCCTGGTATGAAGGACGCCTTTGGCGTCTGAAGCCCGCGCGCGAAAGCCAGTCTCAAGCCCGCAGCCGGAGCGCGGACATTCCTGTCCGGAGCAACGTGTTCCGGGCGAGATTGGCAACGAATCCGAGCGACGCTGGCGTTTGGAAGTTGCTGCGGACAGGAATGTCCGCGCTCCGGCCTGGTGGTAGTAGCGGGATGCGCCCACCAGTAAAAGCCCAGGCACGTTCCCCTTGGCTTCCTTCCGATTTTCCACTAAATTTACCGATTAGTTAAATCGCGAAATTCGGGCCCGTGAGCAAAGAATTTATCAGGATTGGCGGCGCGCGTGAGCATAACCTCAAAGACCTCACGCTGACCATCCCGCGCGACAAACTGGTGGTCATCACCGGTTTGAGTGGTTCGGGCAAGTCGTCCCTTGCCTTCGATACCATCTATGCCGAAGGCCAGCGCAAATATGTCGAGTCGCTCTCCGCTTATGCGCGCCAGTTCCTGGACCAGATGCAGAAGCCGGAGGTGGATTTTATCGAAGGCCTTTCGCCGGCCATTGCCATCGAGCAGCGCAGCTCCGGTTCCAGCCCGCGCTCGATCATCGCCACCACCACCGAAATTTACGATTACCTCCGGCTGCTCTATGCGCATATCGGCCAGCCCTATTGCCCCGAAACCGGTGTTCCCATCGTCCGCCAAACGACCAGCGACATCGTCGATAAAATCCTTTCCCTGCCGGCCCGCAGCCGCGTCGTGCTCCTGGCGCCGGTGGTGCGCGACCAGAAAGGCGAGTTTCGCGATGTCATCGAACGGCTGTCCCGCGAAGGCTTTGTCCGGGCGCGGGTTGATGGGGAAATGGTCGAGCTGACCAACGGGGTTCGCGTCAAACTGGACGCCGGCCACAAACATACCATTGAAGCCGTCGTGGACCGGCTGGTCATCGACGAAAAGGTCCGCGTGCGCCTGAGCGATTCCGTTGAGACCGCGCTGAAATGGGGCGAGGGTGTGTTGCTGACCCTGCACCAACTGCCGGGTGAAGAGTCCAAAGTCCAAAGTTCAAAATCCAAAGCTGCGACGCGGGTGGAGGCGGGCTTCCAGCCTGCCGGTGCCGACGCATCGCTGCGTCAGGCCGAATCACCCGGCGGCAAAGATGCCGCCCCACTGGCAGGCTGGAAGCCCGCCTCCACGTCCACTGACATCGCCACACCGCGTACCGCATCACCGCCTGCCGTATGGCTGGAGACCCTGCACTCCAACCGCAACCTCAGTCCAGCCACCGGCAAAAGTTACGAGCCGCTGACGCCGAAACATTTCTCGTTCAACGCGCCGGCGGGCGCTTGTCCGGTTTGCCATGGCCTGGGCCAAAAGATGGTCTTTGACGAAGGCCTGGTGGTGCCCGACGCGGAGAAGTCGCTCGAACAAGGCGCGATTCTGCCCTGGCGGCGCGGCGGCAAACGGATGGTGGTCTATTACAAAGCGATGCTGCGCGCCATCGCCGCCCATTATAAGCAATCCCTGGAAACGCCGTACAAGGACCTGCCGGCGGATTTCCAGCGCGTGCTGCTTCGCGGTTCCGGCGAGGAGGAAATCGAGTTCACCTTTTGGCGTGCCGGCAAGATGAGCAAGAACAGCCGCCCATTCGAGGGAATCATTCCCAACCTGGAACGATTATACCGGGAAAGCGAGAGCGAGTTCACCCGCAACCGTCTCAAGGCCTTCATGAGCCCGCAGTTCTGCGACGCGTGCAACGGCCAGCGACTTAAGCCGGAGATATTGGCGGTGCGTGTTGGCGATATGAACGGCGCGATGAGGTCGGACCCGCAATTCCCCCTCACCCCAGCCCTCTCCCCCGGGGAGAGGGAGAATCGCCGTCAAGTTGTCCGCGAAGCCGTGGCGGCCGGGAATCTGAACGAACCGCCGGCGAGGCCCGCTCTCCCTAGGGGAGAGGGTAGTAGGGGTGAGGGGGAACAGGTCTGCCAAACAGCAAGACCTGTCACCCTCCCGGGACTGTCGATAATGGATGTGTGCTCCCTGTCGGTCGAAAAGGCCGACTCCTTCTTCGCCAGCCTCAAGCTGAGTGAGTTTCAAGAGAAGATCGCCCACGAGCTCATCAAGGAGATTCGCGCGCGGCTCGGGTTTTTGAAAGATGTCGGCCTGGGCTACCTGACACTCAATCGCGAGAGCGGCACGTTGAGCGGTGGTGAGGCTCAGCGCATCCGCCTGGCCACCCAGATCGGCGCCGGCCTGGTCGGCGTCCTCTATATCCTGGACGAGCCGAGTATCGGCCTGCACCAACGCGACAATGACCGGCTGCTGCACACACTGGAAGGCCTGCGCGACCTCGGCAATTCGGTCCTGGTGGTCGAGCACGATGCCGATACGATTCGCCGCGCCGATTACATCCTCGACCTTGGTCCGGGCGCCGGAGTGCGTGGCGGCGAACTGGTCGCCGCGGGAACTTTGCCCGAGGTGCTGGCCAATCCGCACTCCCTCACCTCCAAGTATCTCAACGGAGAGCTTTCCATTCCCATCCCGCGCCAGCGCGTCAAGCCCTCTCCCGAGCGCGGCTGGCTCGAAGTGCTCGGCGCTCGAGAGAATAACCTCAAGAACATCGACGCCCGCATCCCGCTGGGCGCCTTCACCTGTGTCACCGGTGTCAGCGGTTCGGGCAAAAGCACACTGGTCGATGACATTCTGCGTCGCGCGCTGTTTCGGAAATACTTCGGGTCCAAGGAACGGCCCGGCCTCCATCGCGCGCTTAAAGGCTTCGAGAACCTCGACAAGGTCATCGTCATCGACCAGACGCCGATCGGCCGCACTCCTCGCAGCAATCCCGCCACTTACACCGGCATGTTCAATCACATCCGGGATTTGTTTGCGCGTTTGCCGGCCGCCCGGATTCGGGGTTACGAGTCCGGCCGGTTCAGTTTCAATGTCAAAGGAGGCCGCTGTGAAAAATGCCAGGGGGACGGTTTGCTCAAAATTGAAATGCACTTTCTGCCGCCGGTGTACGTCACCTGCGAGGCCTGCAATGGCCGGCGCTACAACCGCGAGACCCTCGAAATCAGTTACAAAGGCAAGAACATCGCCGACGTGCTCGAGATGACCGTCGATGAGGCGGTGACGTTTTTCCGCGCGGTTCCGCAGATTTATGACCCTCTCCTGACGTTGGCCGAAGTGGGCCTTGGTTATATCCGCCTGGGCCAATCAGGCACGACCCTCAGCGGCGGCGAGGCCCAGCGCGTCAAGCTGGCCGCCGAACTGAGCCGCAAAGCCACCGGGCACACCCTCTATATACTCGATGAGCCGACCACCGGTCTGCATTTTCATGACGTAGCCAAACTGCTTGAAGTGCTCTTTAAGCTGCGCGCCTCGGGCAATACGTTGCTCGTGATCGAGCACAACCTGGATGTCATCAAAACGGCCGATTGGGTGCTCGACCTTGGGCCCGAAGGAGGCGAGGCCGGCGGCCAAATCGTCGCTCAGGGCACACCCGAGACAGTCGCCCGATGCCAGGCAAGTTACACCGGCCAATACCTGCGCCGGATCCTGTGAGCGGCGTCGGCCTTTGGGTCAGCATTGACCTCGGAACGACCTTATCATATGATTGCTCCATGATAACGACAATGACCGTGACGGAGTTGGTTCGGGATACTTGCCAGGAGGCGAAGATTCGCACCGCGCGCGGTGAAGAGATCCTGGTCAGAAGCGGTGGACGCCCTCTCTTCAAAATCGTTCCGCACCACACGGACGATGAGTTGCCCGATTTGGGCAGCTTGGAAGCCGATCTGCAAGCCTTGGCGCGCGGGGCCGATAAGAATCCCGTGATGAAGCTCCGGTCCCGGCGATTATGATTTTCGCCGATAGCAGTTTTCTCGGCAGCCTCTACTATCCCGGGGGAAAGTTTGAGTCCGCAGCCTCAAGGTTGCGGAAGAAGTTGGCGGGCAAGTTTGGATACTCGACGTTGGTCCGCCTGGAATTTCGGCTTGGCTCCCTATGGGAAACCTCCCGCCAGGATGGTTGGAAGCAATTCTTGGAGGACGAAGAGTCGGGCAGCGCGGTCCTATTGCCCGTGCAGTGGGACGAACTCCTGGCGGGAATGGAATCTCGAATCGTCCAGCACGGCAAAGATGCCCGCCCTGATTTACTCGACGGTTTGCATGTATTGGCCGCGGTCCAGTCCGGGGCAACTCACTTTCTGAGCTTCGATTCCCGCACGCGCCAGCGCCGATTTGCCAGGGCGTGCGGTCTCACACTGGTACCCGAGCGCTTGCCGGCAGAAGATTAGACAACCAATTTTTCAGAATGAAACTCGCACTCTTCGGCATTTCCGAAATCAAACTCGGCAAGCACAACCTCAAAGACCCGCGGCTCGACCAGGCCCACCAATTGGTCGAAGCCGATAAGAAAGCTCAGGCCCAAATTGATGTCATCGGCGAGGACGAGTTGCTCGACGCCGACTCGATTTTAGCCACGACAGATAGTAAAGCCGATCTCCTCCTTAAAGATCTGGAGTTTGTCGAAACCCGCCTGGGCCGCGACCCGCTGCCTCCAGAGCGCGCTGCCCTGGAAAAAATCCAGACCCTCCTCGAAAGCGAGAAGTTCCTTTTCAATTCGGGTTTGGCACCAGAGGACCTCCAGGCCGTCGCCGCCCATAACTTTTTCACCGCCAAGCCGGTTACCGTCGCCGCCGCTGAGGAACTCCAAAATCCCGACGCCCTTCTCTTGCGCGCATTCGCCGAAGCCGGCTACATCTGCTTTCTGACGGTCGGCGGCAAAGAAAACCGGGCCTGGCCGATTCGCAGCGGGACCACCGCCTGGGAAGCCGCCGGCACGATCCACACAGACATGCAAAAGGGCTTTATCCGCGCCGAGATTATCAGCTTTGCCGATTTCATAGCCGGGGGTGGCGAAACCCAGGCCAAACGCGCCGGCAAGCAACGGCTCGAAACCAAACAATACGTCGTCCAGGACTACGACCTGACCAATTTCCGATTCAACAAATAGCGTTTGAACCCCGCCCGCCCACAAGTAATCCCTCGGCGAAAACCGGCCCGGAGTGCGCCCGTCCCAACAATTCATCCTTTCTTCCGTTCGTCCTCTGGCATAGACTAAAGCTCGGATGGCCCGCGTGCTCCAAAAGGTATTAGTATTCGCGCTGCTGACGTTAGCGGCCCTGCCGGCGTCGGCGGCGAATCCGCCCGAAAAAAACGCCTTCGAGGCGGCCGAGAGCGCCTTTAGCGGCGCGGCCTGGGACCGGGCTGAATCGCAGTTTGCCGAGTTTGCGCAAATTTATACAAATTCTCCGGACCTGCCCAAAGCGTTTTTGTACCAGGCGGAGGCCCGGCTTAAACGCGCGAACTACCCCGGCGCCATCGAGTTGCTCTCCGCCCACCTGGTTCAGGCCGGCAGCCTGGCAGATGAATACCTCTTTTTTCTCGCCGAAGCTCGGTTTCAAAAAGGCGAGGTGCGTCTGGCGGCGGAGGCTTTCGCGAAATTAGAAAAGGAGTTCCCCGGCTCGACGCGGCGTCTCGAGGCAAGCGTGCGGGAAGCCGCCGCGCGTTCGCAGCTTGGCCAATGGCCGGAGGTGATCGCCTTACTGGGCCAGACCAACGGCGTCTTCCAAAGCGCAGCCCGGACCAATGCGGCCAGCCAGTACATTGTGGACGGCTACTTTCTCCTGGCCAAGGCGCTTTTGGCTACGCGGAGTTATCTGCCCGCCGAACGCGCTTTGGAGCCGCTCGCGAATCTGGCTTTGGCTCCAGCCGATGATTGGCAGCGCCAGTATTTGCTCTGCGCTATCCAGTCGGCCGATAACCGCGCGGAAGAATCCCTTCGCAACACGACCAATTTACTGGCGTTGGCCGCCAAAGCCGGCCAGCCCAAACTTCAAGCCGACAGCTTTGCTTTTCAGGCCGGCCTTTTCGAACGGCTCGGACGTCGCGATGATGCCATCGCGGCTTACACCAATAATTTGGCCGGCGGTTTTCCGGCCGAATCCCAGGGCCAAGCGCTGCTCAAAATCGCCGAACTATCGCTCGCGCTAAACCGAATTCCGGAGGCCGCTCAAACTCTCGAGGCCTATTTGCAAATGACCAACGCCTCGAAACCCGATCTCGCCTGGTTGGCTCTCGGGGAATTGCGCTTGCGTCAGCACCTGGCCGGCCTGGCCACGCCTGGGATGCTTAACTCAGCCACCAATCCCCTGACTGGCACCAACTATCTCGAACAAGCTCTCTCCGCCTTCAAAGCCATGACCACCAGGTTCCCGCAGAGTCCTTTCTTCGGGAAAGGACAATTGGACCTGGGCTGGTGTTACTGGCTGCAGATCGAGTTGTTGGAAAGACAAGCCGATGCCTCTCCGCCCGCACACCGCCAGGAACTGATGGCCGCTGTGCAAAGCGGGTTGTTGGAAAGCCAGGCCGCTTTCTCCAACGCCGTTCAGCGCTTGCCCGCACCAGTTGATGCCACTACCGCCCTGGACCAGGCCACGGCTTACCTTAAGCTCGCCGACGCCCAATTCAGACAGACCAATTTTACCGCCGCGCTGGCCAATTATTCTGCGGTCGTTGACAAATTTGGCGGGATGGACGAGGTCAAAGCCAACCTCCTCGAACCTGCGCTCTACCAAAAGGTCCGCTCCGCGCTGGCCCGCAGCAATCTGGTCGCCGCAACCGATGCGCTGACTAAAATCCGCGCCTCATTTCCCAATGGCTTTTACACTGACCGCGCCGTCCTGCTCACCGGGCAGGAAGTCGGGCGACAAAACCCTGACCAGGCGCGCGAAATCTTTTCGAAGTTCCTCAAAGAAATGCCGGAAGCGCCCCTGCGCGCCGAGCTGGAACTGGCCATCGCTGGCACTTACGAGCAACAGGGCCAATGGACTAACGCCATCGAACTGTACGACCGGTGGGTGACCACTTTTACCAATCACGCCGCCCGCGCCAGCGCCGAGTATTATCGCGCGCGGGCGAACCTCCTCGCCGGCCGAGAAACCAACGCCCTCTCCAGCTTCACCAATTTCGTCGCCCAGTACCCCACTAATGAGCTGACGCCGTTAGCGCGGTGGGCCATTGCGGATTTTTACTACGGCTCGAGCAAATGGAGGGAGGCAGAAATAAATTACAAAAGCCTGTTTCAAGACAAGCCGCCCTCAGACCTAGCTTACCGGGCCAGGATGATGGCTGGCCGCGCCGCTTACGCGCGCTATGGTTGGGACGACGCCAAAGATCACTTCGGCAAACTGGCCGACGACACCAACTGCCCCACTGACTTGCGCCTCGAGGCCATGTTCGCCTTTGGCGATACCTTGACGAGCGTGGACGACGTCACCAACCGGCTGGCCAATCTCCAGGCGGCTGTTAAAGAATTCCA
Organism: Binatia bacterium; assembly: GCA_035566895.1. Lineage (GTDB taxonomy): Bacteria > Verrucomicrobiota > Verrucomicrobiia > Limisphaerales > UBA8199 > DATMQA01. The sequence goes on along the minus strand of DATMQA010000099.1, from coordinate 2,615 downwards.
GGCCATTGAAGCGTATCCTACCAACCGCCTGGCCCCCCTGGCCGCCGGCCGGCGCGCTGATTGTTGTCTCCAGATGCATCAGTACGACCTGGCGGCCCTGGCCTACAGGAGCGTAATCGATTCCCCGTTGGCCGATATCGCCGCCCGCAGCGCCGCCAAAATCGGCCAGGCCGCCGTCCTCAAAAAACAGGCCGAAGAAACAACCGGTGACGAGCAGACCGCCCTCCTCCGCCAGGCGCTTGACCGTTGTCTGGACGTCTTCTACCCGCAAAACATTCTCCGCGCAGGGGAAACCGCCGAGCAATTCTGGACTTTGAAAGCCGGTTTAGAAGCCGCTTCGCTGGCCGAGACCCTGCAGGAATGGGACCAGGCCATCGGCATCAATCGTGAATTGGCCAAGTTGCTTCCGTCCATGCAGGCGAAATTCCAAAAGAGCATCCAGAAATGCCAGGAGCAAAGCGCTCGCGCCAAAGAGCAGAGCCTCTCCCTCAACCAAAAATCCGAGCACCCGTGAACGTGCGTGAACGCAGTCAATTTGACAGCCGCCCTCGCCCGGCTTAATTTGGTTGGGAACCGAGTATGGAAGTTAATTCTGCAACCGAGCCGATCGTCAGTCTCACCCCAGGTGCTGCGGGCGAAGTTAAGTCGCTCTTGAACAAGCCCGAGAACGCCGGCAAGACCTTGCGGGTGTATATCGAGCAAGGCGGTTGCTCGGGTATGCAGTACTCCATGGTTTTCGATGAGCGCCGCCCCGACGACGTGGCGGCTGAAGTGGATGGCGTCTCGGTCCTGGTGGACCCTTTCAGCGCCCAATACCTTCGGGGTGCGGTGGTGGATTTTAGCGACAGCCTGACTGGGGGCGGGTTCAAAATCACCAACCCGCAAGCGCGCCAGACCTGCGGCTGCGGCAAGTCCTTTACGGCCTAGGCGAAGTTCTAAAAGCCTGGCTGAAAAACGCCGTTCCGTGTGATGCGGAACGGCTTTTTCACTAAAAGCCCAGAAAATCAGGGGTTTTTCGAGGTTGGGCCAGTTTTCAGCCCTGAGAACCGCTGCTCCGTCTTGTTGTTCCTCACCGCCATCGCCAGCGCCTTCCGCTGGACCCGGGCCTTAACGATCACTGGATTTGTCTGCGATTCCTGCGGGGCGCGCCGGTGGCGTAGGGACAGAGGACATTCTAAATCCGAACGGGGGGGCCTCCCGATACCTCAGCCAATGGCCCGTCGGCCTGTGATCCAACACCGCAGGGTTAGACTCTCTCAGCAATCGGTGAGAATGCTCAAGCTGCTCAGGAGTCAAACCCTGGCGGTAGTCATACCACCAGTTGAACCAGCGCCAGAAGAAGGGTGAGAAAGCGATGCCCGGCGTGAAGGGAACGATGATGTCGAACCTATGAGTTGCCTCGGCTAAACCGCAAAGCTTCGAGAAGAGCGGGCCGACCTGGGTATGAAACTGCGCTCGGTCTATTTCACCAGCATCGAGTGCGCGCTCAACTTCCCAAACCCGGTTCACGATCTCCAGGCAGGCGCAGAAAATGTATATTTCGGGAGCGCAGAGCAGGAATTCTGCGTCTGGCCCATGCGGAGGCTTCGATTCGGTTTTGGCTTCGGGCATGACCCCACTCGCGTCCGCGCACGCAAACACCAGACTTTATGCATAGACTGTGCCACTCGGTTTTGAGAAACCGCGGGGTTCCAAGACTTGGGACAACACCCTTTTGGCGGCCTGAAGCGCTGAGACGGGCGGATGGGCGAAATCACTTTATCAAGGGTCGAAGCATTTTCGGGTTCGATCCGGGCCGGCGCGATAGCCGCCGTGGCACGGACTGAGGGATCAGGGGTCTCCCAAGGCAGCGAATAGAGGCGTCCTCGTGGATTGAGCTTGTTGTCTAAATTCCGCGATTGCCAGACAGGCAGTCCAGCGCACCTGCGGGTCACCTCGTAAGAAGTTCTGCAAGAACGAGACCACGCGCAGGCCGAGGCGACGACGGCGACGATCGGCAACCCTCTACTGCAGGCAGCCTGACAGAACCGTCAGTAACTTTCCTGCAACGCGCCCCTCCGGTTCGAACGATTGTTAAATCGTCTTGACATTAGTGCTGGAACTTTGTAGAATTTTACTAATCCACCTGATGCTATGAATGCATTACATCCCCAAATCTCTGCTGTTCGCGGCGTGCTCGTTCGACTTTCGGTCATGAGCACGATCATGTTCGCGCCCGGTCTCGAGGCGCAAACGGACAACTTCAACTCCGGCAACGATGCAGCCTGGACGAAGTATGATTTAGGCTTGTTGGGCGACCCGCGGGTAGGAGCGACCTATACGTTTCCCCGTGATCCCACCAATGGGTTTGCCTACCGAATCCTGGTTACCGGGAACCCATACTATCCCACGTACGGGCCGGGCCGGGCGTCGAGTTACCGAACCCAGGTCAACTACAAGGGGCGATTCTCGGTGGGCGTGGATCTGAACGGCTGGAACGACATCATCGACCAGGATTTTGGTTTGTTTTGGTACCTTACGAATCCCGGCCTTGGGTCCAGTGATGGCTACGCGTTCACCTATGGGCCGCAGGACCATCTGCGAATCAGTTCAGTCAGCACCGAGAATCCGACGGA
>DATMQA010000098.1:0-14859 GCA_035566895.1 Binatia bacterium | reverse complement strand
ACCAGGATACCGATTGCGCCTGGGACGCCGTCGGCAACGTCTATTATATAGATAATTGGCTCGGGCTCTGGCGCGTCTTCTCGCCGCCGGGCACGAACCGCGCCACCACGTTCGCTCTTCCGGCCGTGCAAGTGCCGGCCCTGCCGCCGCCCGAAATCACGAACATTACGGTTTCGGCGGGGACAGTGACGATTACGTTCACGGCGCTGCCCGACGATTCGCCCTCGAGTTTCCTGGTGTTAGGTGCCCCCTCCGTTACCGGTCCGTATGCCTCTGTTAATGCCAGCATCACCTCGCTGGGTTCGGGTGTCTTCCGAGCGACACTCCCCACGAACGGCTCGATGCAATACTACAAGGTGATCCGCAAATCCTCGCTCCCGCCTCAACGGCCCTACATCACCGCCCTGAGCGTGTCCGGTGGAACGGTTACACTTAACTTCACCGGCGCCACAGGGGATTCCTTTACCGCTTTCACCGTGCTCGGCGCCCCGGCGGTTGCAGGGCCCTATTCGAGCGCGCCGGGCGCGAGCGTGGCCCAGGTAAGCCCGGGAGTTTTTCGTGCCACTGTTCCGGTCAATGGGCCAGCGCAGTTTTATCGGATACAACGATGAAGTGACGCGTGATGCGTGAAACGTAAACTGCGTTTCGGCGGTTTGTGGGACCTGAACGTGCTGGCTTATCGCAGTTTTCATTTCACGTTTCAAGTTCTACCTGTCACCCTAAATGACCGATCTCGTCGACATTGAGCTGTTCCCCCTCGGACAAAGGCGCTTTGTTCACGTTGCCTGAAAACGACGGCGCCTATCCCGAAATCCTGGCCAAAATCAGGCATGTCGCTTTGAACGGAGACCCGCGCTTTCAGGAGGTCTTTGTGGAGGAAATGGGTTTTCCAGACAGCAAGGTTAAATAGCCAATGGGTTAATTCAGTTGAATGGGGACTTGCGCGCGGGGCGGAGCGCGCCCGAGGCGGCCGCATTCCCGCCATCCTTCACTAAGCCATCGCTCCCGATCGCTCGCAATTTTTGACAACCAAATGACAAAATCGGTGTAGTGAGAATCGGTCGCAAGTCCGACAGTTTAGCCAGTTGATATGAACTGGACACAGGCCGATGTAAGAGAGCGCCGGGAAGATGCACGCTGCGAAGTTTGTCCCTTAAGCCGGGTCAAGGCCGGCGTAGCGGTGCGCATCAAACAACTGTGCGCGTCGCCAGAAATGCAGAACCGCCTACGCGAACTGGGTTTCTGCGAGGACCAGATCATCCGGCTGCTGACCAGCCAGGCCAACTTCATCTGCCAGGTTTGCAATACCAGGCTCGCCATCAGCGAGCAATTGGCCCGGGTCATCCTGGTCGAACCGCTTCGGCCTGCCTTCGCTCGCGCATAGCGCAGGTTTTCAATCGGTTATCTTGCAGGTTTTTGACCTGCCAATCTCCGGAGCTAACGCGTTTTTTCCACTTCCAAAGACCTTCGCGGTCGGATGGCCAGCCGATTGGAAATCGGCGATACAGCAGATTGAAAATCTGCGCTACGCCTTCGGTGCTGCCTCAGCAGCAGGTTTCGCAAATTGCGCCACCATCTTTTCCAATGCATCGAGCCAAAGCGGGTGCTCATTCAGGCACGGGATCAGAGTAAGTTCAGTGCCGCCGGCGCTGAGAAAGGTTTCACGGCCGCGGATGCCGATTTCCTCAAGTGTCTCCAGGCAATCGGAGACAAATGCCGGACAGATCACGAGCAGGCGTTTGATGCCGCTCTGGGCCAGGCGGGGCAATTCATGGTCGGTGTAAGGTTTGAGCCACGGCTCGCGCCCCAGCCGGGACTGAAATGAAACCGAATACTTCCCGGGCGGAAGATTCGCCTTCGCGGCGAAAGCCTCCACGGTTTTAAAACACTGCGCGCGATAACAGGTTGCGCGGGCAGGGCTGGCCGTTTGACAGCAATTCACAGCGGCCAGGCAGTGGTTCCCAGTGGGATCGGCTTTGCGCATGTGGCGTTCGGGCAGCCCATGAAAACTGAACAGCAGATGATCGTAATCCCGGGCCAGAAACTCCAAGGAACTTCCCACCAGCGCGGTAATGTAATCGGGCTGCTCGTAAAATGGCGGCTGAACTTGCACTTTTATCTGTGGCGCCAGTTTCGCAGTGACTTCCTTCACCCGTTCCACGGCCGTCTCGAAACTCGACATCGCAAAGTGCGGGAATAAAGGAATCAGAAGTACTTCATCGACCCCCTTGTGCGAAAGGCTGCGCACCGCGTTCTCGATAGAGGGGTTTTGATAGCGCATCGCCAACTCGACCGGGACGCTCATTCTTTGCTGGAGTTTGTCGCGAACATTCCGGCTGATGGCGATCAGTGGCGACCCGGCCGGGGTCCAGATCGACTGGTAGGCGTGGGCGGACTGTTTCGGCCGCGAGGGCAGGATGGCAAAATGGACCACGCAGAACCGAACCAGCCAATTCACATCCAACACCCGTCCGTCCATGAGAAACTCGCGTAAATAGCGGCGCACGTCCGCAACAGAAGGGGAGTCCGGCGAACCCAGGTTGACCAGTAGCGCGGCTTTCATGTTACCTGGGCGCGCTCGTCTTTCGGGTCGTGCCTAAGCGTGCGGCAAAAGGCTTCGATTCGGTCTGCCACGTTGCATCCCGAGACGATCGAATCGCTCAGTGACACGCCGTCGCGGTAGTGGCCTGCCAAGAACAGTCCCGGCGCTTTGGCCTCAAGGTCGCTCATGGACTTCCGGTACCGGCCATACCCGAGGTTGTACTGCGGAATCGCCTTTGGATAAAACACGCTGTGCTGAAAAGTCGGCTTGCCCTTCACGCCCAGCAGCACGCGCAGGTCTTCACAGGTCAACTCAAACAGCTTTTCCGGCGGCAGCGATGCCAACTCCGGATACCGCTCCCCGCCGACGTAGCTCGTCAACGCCAGGTGCCCCGCCGGTGCGCGGTTCGGGAACAGCGATGAGGAAAAAATGGTGCCCAGAATCTTGAAACCTTCCACCCTCGGAATCAGCATGCCGAACCCCTGGCAAGGATGTTCCACGTCCTCGCGGCGAAAGCCCAGGACGACGCTGGCCACCGGCGGATAGCGGATTTCGGAGAAGCTCGAGAAGCTCAGGCCGGCAGCGGTTTCGAGCCCGAGGGATGCGAGTTTGTAAGCCGTGCCGGCGTAGAGCACGGCGCTGTGATCGGCGCGCGTGTCTTGTCCGTCCGCGTGCAACTCCAGTGTCCAACCGCTTGAGTTTTGGATGAGCCTGGTGACGGAGGTATTGAGGCGCAGGGCGTCGCCCAGCGCAAGGCGCAACGTTTCCGGGAGCACTTGCAGACCGTTATCGAACGAGAATTTTGCCGCGCGGTCTTTCGCTACCTCGCCGCGTTTCTTGCGCTCGCGCGCACCAAAGATTTGCCCTTTGATTAGCGACCCGTAGCGCGCTTCGAGTTGCGCGAGCTTAGGGAAGGCTTGCGCCACGGATATCTTATAGGGGTCGCCCGCATACACGCCGGCCACGAGAGCATCGATGGCGTGGTCGAGGAATTCCCGCCCCAAGCGCCGGAGCACAAATTCAGCGATGCTCTCTTCCTCGCCGTCGCGTCGAGCCGGCACGAAGGGCTCACGCAAGACCGCCAGTTTGGCTTTCGCCGTGAACAGCCCGGTCGTAAGGAATCCCAGCGGCGAACCTGGCATGGCGATGGGCCGTTTGTAGCGCACGACGTAACGAGCTTCGGCGCGCGGGTCCGGGTCGAGTCGCCGCTTTTCCAGGCCCGCATCGCGAACGAGCTGTCCGATTTTAGGCGAGGTTTCGAGGATCGTGTTCGGGCCGAATTCCGCCAGGTAACCGTTTTGCGTCAGCGATTGTATGACCCCGCCGACGCGCCCGCTCGCCTCATAAACCGTGACTGGCACGCCCTTGCGCTGGAGATAAAAGCCCGCAGTCAGCCCTGTAATCCCGGCGCCGATAATTGCGACCGGGCTCATCAAATCGTCCGGGAATGCTTCCGCTCGCTGATCGGCGCTAGGGTATTGTCGAAACTCATCGCGATGTTGCGGATGAAGAGCCGCCCCATGTTGGTGACCTCCATTCCCGACGGCGAACGGTGCACCAGCCCGTCCGTTTCAAACGGAGCCAACGACTCCAGTTCGCGCTCGAAATGCGACGCGAAATTAATGCCCAACCGCTGGGACATCGCCGCATAATCCAGCGAGAGGTCGCACATCACGCGCATGATCGTCTCGCGCCGGAGCTTGTCCTCCTCCGTCACCAGGTAGCCGCGCACCAGAGGCACCTGGCCGCTGTCCAGCGCGGCGTAATATTTCACCAGGTCCTTCTCATTTTGCCAGTAAGCCTCCGGGATTTGCGAGATCGACGACATCCCGAACGAGTAAATGTCCGCCCCGGCGCGTGTGCTGTAGCCCTGGAAATTGCGCTGGAGCTTTTTGCGGCTCTGGGCCACCGCCAGCTCGTCGCCGGGCCGCGCAAAATGGTCCATGCCGATATAGACATAGCGGTTGTTCTCCGTCAGGCGCTCGATGACCATTTTGAGCAACTGCAGCTTGACCTCCGGGGGCGGCAGGACTTTGTGTTCGAGAATTTTTTGGGCTGGTTTTACCCACGGCACGTGGGCGTAGCTGAACACTGCCAGCCGGTCCGGTTGCAGCGACAGCACGCTGTCCAGGGTGCGATTGAAAGACTCAACGGTCTGGTGCGGCAAGCCGTAAATGAGGTCGAAATTGATCGAGGCGAAGCCCAATTCCCGGACCCAGCCCAGCACCTGCTCGGTCATTTCGCGCGGCTGGATGCGGTGGACGGCTTCCTGCACCCCCGGGTCGAAATCCTGCACGCCCAGCGAGGCGCGATTAAATCCGATTTCGCGGAGGGCGACGATATGATCGCGCGTCAGCCGGCGCGGGTCGATCTCGACCCCCGCTTCCAGGTCGTCTGAGAAGGTGAAATGCCGGTGAATGATTTCGCCCAGCCGGCGGATTTCATCCGGGCTGAGGAAGGTCGGAGAACCCCCGCCCCAGTGGAGCTGGACCGCCTTGCGCCGCGGGTTGAGCAAGGTGCTCATTTGGGCGACTTCCTTTTCGAGGTAATTAATATAGGTCGAACCCTGGTTGTGGTTAAGGGTGATCACCGTGGTGCAGCCGCAATACCAGCAAAGGGTTTCGCAAAACGGGATGTGAAAATAAAGCGAGAGCTCGCGTTCCGTGCGGTTGTTGTCGAGGATCCGCTCCGCCAGCTCCGGCCACTTCAGCGCCTCGGTGAACTTCGTGGCGGGCGGATAAGAAGTATAGCGCGGCCCCGCCACGTTGTACTTCTGCACCAGGTCCAGATCGACTTTCAACATGCTCATACTATTTTAACATAACCGGCGCCCTACGACACCCCCGCCTTTAACTTCGTCGTGCCTCCGCTTCTGACCGCATCCACCAGGCTCTGAATGTTTTCGAGCTTAGCATTCGGGGGGACGCCATGGCCCAGATTAAATATATGCCCGGGCCGCCCACGCATCTCGCGCAGAATCCGGTGGGTCTCCGCCGCGACGATTTCCGGTGTCGTGCTCAGCAAGAACGGATCGAGATTGCCCTGGACGCCCACCTCGTCCGGCAACCGGCTTCGCACGTCCGCCAGCCGGATGTTCCAGTCCACGCCCAGCACCTGGGCCCCCGTCGCGACGAGCTCACCCCAATTGCCATGCACGCCTTTGGCAAACACAATCACCGGCACTTGCCCTTTTAACGAGGCCACGATCTGTTTTATCCACCCCGCCGAGGCCGGGCCAAAATTGCCCTCGGACAGAACCCCGCCGAGGCTATCAAAAATCTGGACCGCATCCGCCCCGGCGTCAATTTGCAGTTGGAGGAACCCCGCGACGGCGCGCGTCAGCTTGTCGAGCAGCTTTCCGAACAGGCCCGGGTCGGAATAAAACAGCGCCTTGGCTTTGGTGTACTCTTTGACCCCCGCGCCCTCGATCATGAAATTGGCCAGCGTCCACGGCGAGCCGGCAAACCCGATCAGCGCAGTGCGGCCGCCGAGGACCGATTTGACCAGCGGCAGCGCTTTGGCCACGTACTGCAGCCGATCGGTCACCGCTTCCACTTGCAGCCGCTCCACGTCCGCCGCCGAATTCAAGAGAAATTCCATTTCGATGCCCCCCCGGTCGAGAAAGCGGTAAGGCTGGCCCAGGCCCTCCGCGATGACCAGGATATCGCTGAAGAGGATGGCCGCGTCGAAATCAAACCGCCGGATCGGCTGCAGCGTGACTTCCGCCGCCAGGTCGGGCGTTTGAACCAGTTCCAGGAAGGAATGCTTTTTCTTCAGCGCGCGGTATTCCGGCAGGGCCCGTCCCGCCTGGCGCATCAGCCACACCGGCGGCCGGTCCACGGCCTGGCCATGGCAGGCGTCCAGAAAACGTTGACGGTTCGTCAATGGCGCAGGCGCCGCTGCTCGCGGTTCGGCGAGGGCAGGGGACCCCAGGGTCGAAAGCCCCGGTTTGGCCGGTGGAACTGTCATGCTCATTCGTGTTGGCATCAACGGGCCGCGGCGTGCCGGGCCAGACCCGGCCGAACGCTTTCACCTGCTTGCCGGTAATAAAGTAAAGGGAACCCCCAGGCTGGACTAACCCTTTTTTGCGGTTCTCACCACAGGATTTGGTTTGTCCTTCGGCTCCCAAAGCTCCACCCGGTTGCCTTCCGGGTCGCTCAGCCAGGCAAATCGGCCATAATCGTCTTGCGCGACCTTCTCGATCTTGACCCCCTTGCGGCGAAGCTCCTCCACCAGGTGCCCCAGGTTGGTCACCCGGTAATTCAGCATGAACGGCGAGCGCGAGGGCTTGAAATAATCTGTGTCGGCCGGAAACAACGCCCAAACCGTCCGGCTCACTTTGCCCGGCCGGTCCTTTTCCCGCCAAAGAAAATCGGCATGGCCCTCTTGCGATTGTATTCCCAGGTGCTTGCGATACCAGGCCGCCATCCGTTTGGGGTCCCGCGCCTTGAGGAAGACCCCCCCGATGCCGGTGACCCTTCCCTTCGGGGTGGACTTTGGCTTCCGTTTCATCCGGGCTGAGTTTAACAACAAATACCCCGCAATGGAAAGAAAAGAGTGACGGCCTCTTGCTGCAATGCCCTTCCCAGTTAACTCAATTAACCTCTTCCGTCGCCCGGCACCACCAACCGCCCCAAAAAAAGCACACTCCCGCTGCCCGTTTCGCGGATAAGGAACACGAACGGGTGATCCGCGCGGAACACCGGCGGGGGCTGAATTGGCCTTTGCAGCGCCAGCGTTTTGATAGTGACTGTCGTGGCGGCCGCCGCTTCGGTCCCTTCCTCGTTGACCTCCCCCCAGGCCTTGTGGAAAACACCGGAAATGTAAAGCAGCCTCGTGCCGTCGATGCCGGAGAAATCAGCCTTCGAGCCAAAAGCATCCCGCATCCCCATCTTCGCCAGCTCATCATTGAGCATCACACTGGATTCCAATTTGAACTTCGGCAAAAAGATGTCGGCCTTCAGTTTTTTCATCTCGCCGAGCGCGCGCGAGAGCAGGGCAGGGGAGAGCCGGTTTTCCAACCGGGCGAGACCATCCACCTGGCGCGGGAGCAGAATTACCATGGAAAGCTCGTTGCTGCCATAGGGCAGTTCCACCGCCTGGAATTCGTTGTTCTCCATGTACCTGACCGTGTCCGAATGGTGCATCAGCGACACGTTCACCTGGCTGCCCGCCGTCACATGAAACGGCTGCGTTGACGTTTCAAGTTTTGGAAACGGGACCGTCCAGGCCCCTTTGAAATACACCGCATTTGCCAGCACGAGCCGCGTCATCACGTTCACGCTGCCGGACGGCAGAATGTCATTGATTTTATCCTTGGTTGCTTCGGCGACCCACTGGTTGATTCCCTTCCGCGCGGCTTCGGCCCCAGTCTTGAAATCGGCCTGCTTCGCATTGGCCTGGTATTCTTCCTGCGCGATTTTGAGGAAGCCCGGAATGAAAGGATGTCGCTGTTGAGTCCAAAGCGCGTTGGCGATATTCAACTCGATTCCCTTTTGGTTCTGGACCTGCCTGAGCTGGCGTTGGAGCTGGCCAAAACCCGCGTGAAGCCGTTGCGGCTCTTCGCTGAAGTGGAGCACCTTCGCCATTTGGGCTGCCGTCTCGCCGCGCGCGCCGGCATAGGCCATGGCCAGGCAGGTCGAGATGCTGTAAGGCGAAAAAAAGACATTGCCCGGCTGCGTTTTGAGCTGGCCGTAAAGGTCCAGGGCAAACGCCGTATTATCGTCCACCAGATGTTGGAGCTGGGCGGGCTCGGCGCCGGGTGCCGGGCTGATTGAAGAGGAGATCATAAAAGTGGCGAGGATAACGGAGCAAATAAACTGAGCTTTGCGCATCATGACGTACTGTTCTCTGAAGCGCGGCCCAAAGCCGCGTGTGTCCGTATAGAACATAAACTCAACATAAGGGGCTGCAAGCGCGCATTCGGGCCTGGCGAAAATCGGTTTGCAAATTGACCCCGGACCCACGAAGCTACCCTCGAAATTATGGCTCACGTCGTCACCAACAAATGTCAGGGGTGCAAGTTCACCGATTGCGTCGAAGTATGCCCCGTGGCCTGCTTCTACGAAATGGACAACCAACTCGTCATTCACCCGGACGACTGCATCGATTGCACCGCCTGCGTGGAAGTCTGTCCCGTCCAAGCGATCTACGCCGAAGGCGATGTTCCCCAGGAATTTCAGTCCAGCATGGAGTTCAATGCCGCTGAGTCCAGGCGCATAAAAGACTCCGGGCAGGAATCCATCGTGAAGAAAAAAGACCCGCTGCCGACTGCGGCTCAGCGCAAAACCGAGCTCGGGTACTGATTCGTTCATTGCTGGAGAGGACGAGTCCCGGGCTCGGGTGTTGAGTTTCGTGCGCGGGGAGGTTAAAGCTCTGTCTGCCTGGGGAGACGGCGTGCTGCTCACGCCCGGCGCCAAAGCGCCCGACACCGAGATGGTCGGTTTGGCGGATGGGAAGCCAGAGCACTTATCGGATTTCGCCGACAGAATCATCGTTTTGGAGTTTTGGGCGACCTGGTGTGGCCTCTGTCAACCGAAAGTGGCGGAGCTCCAGACCTATTCTGAGAAAAACCCTGGCTGGAAAGACAAAGTGGTTTTAATCGCCGCCAGCGTCGATGACAATCAGGCAGTACCCTCGAAACACTTAAAAGCAAAAGGATGGGTCCAAACGCACAACGTCTGGGTAGGCGCCGAAGCCAAAAAGGCCTTTCACCTCAACGGGATTCCCACTGCATACATCATCGACCGGCAAGGAAAGATTGTGGCGGCGAACCCAGAGGCTCTTCCAAAAGTTGTGAATCAGTGCCTTGAGGCCAGGCAGGCATTGAGCAGAACGCCATGAGATTCGCGCCGACCAGAAGGGCGACAGAATCATCGCCGGACAGAATCATAGCAGTTGGAATTGCCGGTGAATGCCTTTCCACGCGATTCTGCCCGGCCATGATTCTGTTTCCTGGCTCGTGGCGATCATCACGAACGCCGATTAACCTTGCTCCCCGGCCAATGGCAGCCGTTCAATGCCGATCGTCTCGGTCCCAATGGTCTCGATCCCAATGTCCTTCGTGACCTTCGTCATGCCAATAGCGGTCCCGATCTCCACCATGGCCTTCGCGGATCACACACCCGGAACCGGAAAGCAATCCAAGGATGGCCAAAAAGCCAAAGAATCGTTTCATCCAAATTCTCATAAACAAACATTCCACTCGGCCTTTCTGGCAACGATGGGGTGAATCCCCCTGGGACGTCCAAATGCGCACCGCCTCGATATTCCATCTTCGGGCACTCATCACTGCGTCGATTCATGTTCTGTTCTCCGCGGCTCTCGGGGCGGCAGTCTTGTTTCTGGCGGTGGTCGACGTGCTTGCGAGCCCGGCTGAAGGCGGGCCTCCCTGGTGGCTCACCGTCATGCACCGGTTTGCGGCAATCTTAAACGCGCCCATGGCCGGATTTTTCGGCCTCTGGGACAATACTCGCACGATGCGTCTGCTGCTCCTGCTCCTCGCAGCCGCCTGGAGTCTGGTGCTGGGCTATGCTGTTTCGTTCGTTTGGCAGCGAGCGGAAAATATCATTGATGCGAAATATCGATGTGACCCGGCGACGGTCCAATTGACTTTGTCTTTGCACGGGTGATTTATCCCAATTATACTGTTTGGTGAAATAATGGGCATGTTCGGAACAGGCAGACCGCTGAGCGAGTCCACGGATGCACAGGTTCGCGGGACCCTGATCTTTTGCTCGCTAATCTGTCTGGTGGTGGTGGGTGCCTCCTTGCATGCGGGACACGAGTTTTGGGGACCGCAAGAAGTTTGCGCAGGCGGTGCATGCCATGAGTTGGAATTGGAAACTGAAGCGCGAATTCTGCGTCCGTTGCCCTAAGGCTCGGCCCTGGGGCCATTTAACCCCTTTCCAACCCGGTCACCCCATTTAATCCGCGATTTTATTTGCGAGGAACGCGGCCCCTGACTACGGTGTGTCGGCAAATAACCGGTAGAACCCTGGCTTAAAGGAAGTTTTGCCAAACCTATGACCAAGACACCGCCGACCAGCGAAGACATAACGAAATTAACGCAGGGCCTGCACAAACTCGCCCGCAACCTCTGGTGGACCTGGGACCAGGCCGCCCAGGAACTCTTCCAGGAGCTCTCCCCGCGTTGCTGGCAGAACCTCTACCACAACGCCGTCGCCGTTTTGCATGAAGTGTCCGATTACGAATTGCGCGTCCGCCTCTGCGAGGGCGACTTCGCCGAACGCGTCCGCCAGGTCCTCCAGGCCTTCGAAGCCTACCTCGGCGAAAAAAACACCTGGGGCGCAAAAAACGCCCCATCCCTGCTCGCCAACCCCGTCGCCTACTTCTCCGCCGAATTCGGCTTCCATGAAACCCTCCCCATCGCCGCCGGCGGCCTGGGCATGCTCGCCGGCGACCACGCCAAATCCGCCAGCGACCTCGGCCTGGGCTTTGCCGGCCTGAGCCTGTTCTATCGCGAGGGCTACTTCCAGCAGGCCTTCGATGCCAACAACTGGCAGACCGAATACTACACCCTTCTCAACCCCAAAAACCTCCCCGTCGAACCCGTCCTCGACGCCAAAGGCGAGCCCCTCGTCTGCCGCGTCGAACTCGGCCTCAACCAAGTGGCCTTCCAGGCCTGGCGCGCCAACGTCGGGCGCGTCCCCGTTTACCTGCTCGACACCAATCGCCCCGAAAACGAGCAACTCTTTCGCGACCTCACCCTGCGCGTTTACGGCGGGGACAGCACCACGCGCATCATGCAGGAGATCCTCCTGGGCATCGGCGGCGTGCGCCTCCTGCGCGCCCTCGGCCTCAATCCCTCCGTCTTCCACATGAACGAGGGCCATGCCGCCTTCCTCACCCTTGAACTGATCCGGGAGAAAATGGCCGCCGGCAAAAACTTCCCCGACGCCCTCACCCAGACCAAGACCGAATGCATCTTCACCACCCACACCCCCGTCGAGGCCGGCCACGACCGCTTCAGCCCGGACCTCATGGACTACGCCATGCACCGGTTCCGCGCCCAGCTCTCCGCGCCCTTTCCGGAAATCATGAAACTCGGCCGAGTCAACCCCCAAAACCTGCGGGAACCCTTCTGCATGACCGTCCTGGCCCTCAAACTCTCCCGGGCCGCCAACGCCGTCAGCGAACTCCACGGTCGCGTCAGCCGCCACATGTGGCACTCCCTGTTCCCCGATAAAGCCGTCGAACAAGTCCCCATCGGCCACATCACCAACGGTATCCACCTCCTCGGCTGGATGAAAGGCACCGTCCGCCGCTTCTGGCGCCGCCAACTCGCCGGAGATTCTCCCGGCGCCGGCCCCGCCTTCCCGCCCGCCCCCGCTGCGGCTTGGGAAACCCAGCTCAACTCCGCCGACTTCTGGCAGCGCCTCGCCGAGCCCGGCTTCGTTTCCGATGAAGAACTGTGGGCGTTGCGCTATCGCCTTCGCCGCGAACTCATCGAATTCGCCCGCCGGCGCCTGCTCCTCCAGGGCCAGCGCCTCACCCAGGGCGACTTCATCGCGTTCGATCAGTTGCTCAATCCCGACGCTTTGACCATCGGCTTCGCCCGACGCTTTGCCACTTACAAACGGGCGCCGCTCATTTTCCAGCAGTTTGCCAACATCGTGAAGCTCACCCGCGATAAGAACCGCCCGGTCCAGTTTGTTTTCGCCGGCAAAGCGCACCCGCGTGACGACGACGGCAAGCGGTACATTCAACATATTATTCACCTGAGTAAATACAGCGACCTGCAAGGGAACCTGATCTTCATCGAAAATTACGACATGCACGTCGCCCGCCAGATGGTTTCGGGGTGCGATGTCTGGCTGAACAACCCGCGCCGTCCGCTTGAAGCTTCGGGCACCAGCGGCATGAAGGCGGGCTGTCACGGCTGTTTGAACCTCAGCATCATGGATGGCTGGTGGCGCGAAGGCTATGATGGCACCAACGGCTTTGCCATCGGCGAGGATTCTCACGCCGAGTCTGTCGAAGTGCAGGACCGCACCGACAGCGCCAACCTCTACAAAGTGTTAACCGAGGAGGTCATTCCACTGTTCTTCGAACGGGACGCGCAGGGCATTCCGCGCAAATGGCTCCAGCGCATCCGCCGCGCCATGGTTACCCTCGTGCCCCAGTTCACCACCGACCGCATGGTGCGAGAATACGCCCAGAAATATTACCTGGCGAAGTGACGAGAGGGGGAGAGGCGGAATGGAGTGATGGGCCCAGGAGCCCGTCGTGCTTTCTCAATCACGTTTCGCGTTTGACACATCCCTCCGCCCCTCCCTGCATGGCCGGTTGGATTCCCTCCTGGAATGCGCTACGCTCCTCTCGTGCTGACGGATATCAAATCGCAAACCGACGAAGAGTTGAAGATGCGCTTCGAGGCCTGGAGGCAGCCGGCTTATCGCCTGCCGCAATTGCTCGAGTGGCTCTACGTGCACCGGGGGAGCAATTGGGAGGCGATGACGAATCTGCCCAAAACATTGCGCGAGCAGCTCCGCAGCCATTACACATTGAGTTCACTCGAACTGGTCCGAAAGCAGGGCTCGCACGATACCACCCTGAAATTTCTCTGGCGTCTCACCGACCACTCGCTTATCGAGAGCGTTCTGATCCCGGCCAATCCGGCCCTGTATGGCGAGTCGAGCGACCGGCACACGCTGTGTGTTTCGACCCAGGTCGGATGCGCTTACGGTTGCAAATTCTGCGCCAGCGGGCTCGAAGGCTGGAAGCGCAATCTCCACGTCGAGGAAATCGTGGACCAGGTTCTGGCGGTTGAACGGTGGAATGATGGCGGGTCCAAAGTCCAAAGTCCAAAGTCCAAAGTCCATGTCGCACGTTCCTCCGCCTCCCGGCTCATTTCGAACCTGGTCATCATGGGCATGGGCGAGCCGCTAGCCAATTACGATAACCTGCTCAAGGCCTTAAGAATCCTCAACGCGCCTTGGGGTGGCGCGATAGGCGCGCGCAAAATCACCATTTCGACCAGCGGCCTCGCCCCGCAAATCCGGAAGCTGGCCGACGAACCGCTGCAATTCCGGCTGGCGATTTCGCTGCACGGGGCGACCGATGCCGTCCGCAGCAAGATCATGCCGGTGAATCGCAAGTTTCCGCTGAAAGAACTGACGGCCGCATGCGAATATTACCAGGAAAAGCAGGGCCGGATGCTGACGTTCGAGTACATACTGATCGCCGGCGTCAATGACGGTCTGGACCAGGTCAAACCTCTGGCGGCTTTGGCGCGGCGGCTTCGTGCGAAGGTGAATCTAATCCCTTACAACCAGGTCGAAGGTTTGGCGTGGGTCCGGCCCGCCGAAGAGGCGCAGGAGGCCTTTCTCCATGCGCTGGAACAGCAGAAGGTCACGGCCACGTTGCGGCGCGAAAAGGGCCACGACATCGACGCGGCTTGTGGCCAGCTCCGCCTGAAAACCGAGCGCGAACTGGCGGGCGGCTGCGTTACCTCACCTTGACTCGGAAGAAGCGCGTGGTTTCCGCCGGCGGCAGCGTGTAAGGCGAAACGGCGCCCGTGATATTGGTATAAGTACCTGAAACCTGAAGGGCAGATTGCAGGGTGCCGCTGGCCCACGTTAGTTGCACATGATTGGTCACAATAGCAATCGTGAGGGTCACCGGCGCAGGGTTGGTGACGACGATGTAGCCAGCCCTAACCAGGGTATTGCTGCCCACCGGACCGGTAACCGTCAGCAGCACCGAATTGGTGCCGGGAGCGGCGTAGGTGTGATTGAGGCTGGTGAAAGTAGTGTTAGTCGTCGAGCCGTCACCGAAATCCCAGAAACTGTTGGTGATGGTGCCCGTCGAGTTATCGGTGAAGGCGACGGTCAATGGCCAGGCCCCATTGGTCGGGCTGCCGACGAAATTCGCAGCGGGCACGACTGCGCCGGTGCCGGTAACCGTATTGGTGCTGTTGCCGCCGTTTCCGGTAGTGAATGTTACCGTGTTGGTGAAGCTTCCGGCAACGGCAGGTGTGAAGCGCACCACGAGATTGGTTGTTCCAAAGCCGGGCAGGGTGAAGGGGGTTCCAGAGAGAATCGTAAAGGGACCAGCCGTAATTGTAGCGACTCCGTTGCTGAGGGTGGCGCCCCCGGTATTGGTGACGACGAAACTGGCCTGAGCGTTGGTGCCCACAATTACGGTGCCGAGGCTGAGGCTGGGCGGCGAGACGGCCAGTTGCGGCGGCGTCAGGGCGATTCCAGTGACCGTATTGGTGCTGTTGCCGCCGTTTCCGGTAGTGAATGTTACCGTGTTGGTGAAGCTTCCGGCAGCAGCAGGCGAGAAGCGCACCA
>DATMQA010000097.1:0-8098 GCA_035566895.1 Binatia bacterium | reverse complement strand
TCCTCTGCCAGAAGGCGCAAATGTTCCGTCCGTTCCGTCAGCACCAGGGGACACCGACCGGCTTTCAGTGCGGCAAGCACATCTGCGCAGATCATCTGGTTGCGGCGCGGTGACTGCATCAAGTCCTCGTTAAGCTTCTGGAACTCCACTCGCATATCCGCGGCGGCAATGTTCGTCGCCCGAAATCCGGTCGGCCGTACCAGGACATGGTGAACAAATGGCTGAAGCACTGCCTGTTGCCGGGCGCTGACGCGATGACGTGCTGGTCCGCATTGCATGAAGATAATCGGGTGATGCCCGTCTTTGCGGTTAACAGAAGCCGAAAGCCCGGTAATATATCGCGCCTTGGTCCGGCGAGCGATCAGTTCAAAGCTGTGGGCCGGAAGATGATGGCATTCATCCACCACCAAATGGCCGTAATCGCCGACGCGGTCACTGACGATGCCCTTGCGTACCAGGCTTTGCATTAGCGCCACATCTAATTCTCCGGTGAGTTTCTTTCGGCCTCCGCCGAGTTTGCCGATTGACTTGGCGGGCAGTTCCAAAAATGACGCCAGCCGTTCGACCCATTGCTCCAGGAGTTGTTGGCGATGAACCAGAACCAGCGTGTTCACACCGCGGCGCGCGATAAGCCAGGCCGCGACGACCGTTTTCCCAAAAGCTGTGGTGGCGGCGAGCACTCCGTTATCGTGTGCCGCCAAAGCATCCGCGGCCAATTTCTGTTGGGGTCGCAACTCGCCATGAAACCGCACGCCCAGCGGGGTTCCAACGAAGCGCTCATCGCGTAGAAGCGGCTCAATCCGTAATGCGGAGAGCACCTCCCTCACCTCCTCCAGACAGCCGCGGGGCAGCGCAAGATGTTTCGGCAAGTCCTCCGCGCAATGGATGATGCGCGGTTTGTCAAAGGTGGGCAACCGCATTGACTGTGCCCGGTAGAATTCCGGATTTTGGAATGCGGCTAACCGGATCAGGCGGTTACGCAGTTCTGGTGGGAGTTGTTCCTTGGAGATATAGATCTGATCGCCGAGCACCAACTCGAGCGTCTTGGGCAAAGGCCCGGGAATCGGCGAGGCCTTCCGCTGACGGGATGGCGGGAATGCCCAGGGCAAATCCTCGTCCTCCTCGGTCAGGGCGAGTCGCACCCCGGTGATTCTGCCTCGCCGCTCCGCTTCGCGCGCCAACGCTTCCGCTTGCGTCCGCGTGATCTTCCGGACCGAGGCGAGGAAAGCCCATTGGTCTTTGTAGGGCTGAAACTGCTCGTCGACAAAAACGCTACTCCCCGTTTCTCGGGGCCGCCTTTGCAGCGGAAGAGCAATCAGGTTGCCGAATCCCCCTTTAGGCAATGTGTCCTGGTTGGGAAAAAGCCGGTCATAAGAAGTAAGCCCAATCTCGGGGCGGCTCTCCATTGCCTCGGTAAGCAGGTAAGATCCCAAATTCCTTGCGATACTCGCAGGAACAGCTTCCGCAAAGAAGAGCCAGAGATGTCCGCCCTTGCCCGAGCGGGAGCGTTCCAGCGCAACTGGCAATCCCAACCGAGTGCACGTTTGCCGAACTGCATGTACATCTTGCTGCCAGGAATCGCCATCGAAATCCGCGGCCAGAAAATAACACGTTTCGTCCTGTAGCATTGGATAAACGCCGATGACGAAATCTCGCCCCAGCGGATCCCGACCCGAGAGGTGTTGCCGGATGACTTCATCAGTGACCGGCAGGAAATTTCGGTTGGGACACTCCACGCACTTGATTCTGGGCTTTTCGCATACTCCCCGGACCCATTCGTTACCACAGGCAGGTGCGTATCCGCCACGACCGATTTTTCGACTCTCGAATCGCCGGGGGTAAACGTCCTCACGGCCTCGAAATAAAGAGCGAAACAGCGCAATTTTTGCCTCGGGAGACGATTGGTTCGTAACGAACTCCTCGCCGCGCACTGGTGTCCCCTGCGTTATCACCAGGGTTCCCTCCCCCGAGAATCATCCATATTCACAACGAAATCCTAACCCAAACTTTAAAGGCTTGTCGAGGCAAGCTCCAGTTTCATCTCAGGTTGAAGAAGTCCCAGTCTGTGTAAATACGGATTGCCAGCCTGCTCCTCAGTCCCCACCATAAGCGGAACCTAAATCAGTTATGGCCTATCAGGAAAAGCAACTCCAGGATATCTCCAAAAAGTTCCAAATCTACGGCGAAATCCTCCACGCCGAGACGCTCAAAATCGGTCACATTAACGAAACCTACACCGCCACTTACGACCAGGGTGGCACCCGTGTTCGTTACATCCATCAGAAGATCAACAAGAGCGTCTTTAAAAACCCGGCCTCGGTCATGAAAAACGTGATGCGCGTTACGATGCACATCCGCAAGAAACTCGAAGCCCGCGGGGTCCGCGATCTCACCCGGCGTTCGCTGATCGTCATCCCCACCCGCGACGGGAATTCCTATTACCAAAACGGCGACAGTGAGGTTTGGCGGACGTTCGTTTTTGTTGAAGGTGTGGAAACCTACGAAGCCGTTCAATCGCCTCAGCAGGCTTACCAGGCTGGCCGCGCCTTCGGCGAATTCCAGCATCTGCTGGTGGACCTGCCGGGCGACCGCCTCTTCGAAACCATCCCGGACTTTCATCACAGCCGCAAACGCTTCGGCGCCCTCCAACAGGCTCTCAAGAACGACCATTATAACCGCGCCAAAGACGCCAAAGGGGAACTCGATTTTGCCTTCAAACACGAGCCAGTGGTCGATGTCATCCTGAATGCCATGGCCAAGGGCAAGATCCCCGAGCGCATCACCCATAACGACACCAAGTTCAATAATGTGATGCTCGATGTCCTGACCGGCGAGGCCATGTGCATTGTGGACCTGGACACCGTTATGCCGGGCTGCGCGCTCTACGACTTTGGCGACATGGTTCGAACCACCACGAGTCCTACTTTGGAAGACGAGCCCGACCTCTCAAAGGTCAAAATGCAGATGCCGATGTTCAAGAAGCTGGCCGAGGGTTATCTTGCGACCGCCGGACAATTCCTCACCAAAGCGGAGAAATCCCATATCGCCTTCTCCGGCAAGTTAATCACCTTTGAAATCGGCCTTCGCTTTCTGACCGATTACCTCAGCGGCGATTCCTACTTTCGCATCCATCGCCCGGCCCATAACCTCGATCGCTGTCGGACACAATTCAAACTGGTTGAGTCCATCGAACGGCAGGAAGAGGCCATGCAGAAGCACGTGGACCGGCTCTGAAAGCTTCGCAAACCTCGCCAGTCATTTTTACCTTAATCCTGTCCGTTGGCCGGCAACCGCAGCGCGCTTTTAACCGGCTCGATTTCCCCCAGTTCTTTGCCGGGCACCCCGGCGGAGAGCTTTACCAATCTCTCGCCGCTCGGCCGCACCATCCGCTCATAGCTACCTACCGCATCATTGAACGCAGCATTCGCTCCCTCAAGTCCTGCTCGTATGCGCTTGAAATGTTCGGAAAACTTTGAGACTCGCGCGTAGAGTTCCTGGGCGGCCTCGCCGATCTTTTGCGCATTCTCGGTTTGCGCATGTTGCTGCCAGCTCACGCTGACCGAACGCAAAAGCGCGATGAGTGAAGCCGGCGTGGCCAGCAAGATGCGTTTGCTGGCCGCCCAAATAATTAAGTCTCGATCGCCTTCCAGTGCCGCACTGAACAGCGACTCCGCCGGCAGGAAAAGCACCACGTGGTCCAGGGCATTTGGAAACTGGGCAGGGTAATCGCGGTCGGCCAGGGCTTTGATCGTGGCTTTGAGCTTGGCCGCATGCGCGACCAGGGACTCCGCGCGGTTGGTTGGGTCGGCCGATTCCATCGCGCTGAGAAAATCCAGGTCCGGGACCTTCGCATCCACGATGATCAGGCGCTCGCCTGGCAATTTCACTACGAGATCCGGCTTGCCATCGCCGGCTTGGGTCTGTTCGCTGAAGTCACAGTGGGCGCTCATCCCTGCAGCCTCGACCACCCGCCGCAACGTTTCCTCCCCCCAACGTCCGCGGGCCTGGTTGGACTTCAGCACAATGCGGAACTGCAGTGTCTCCTGTGCCAGGGTCAGGCTCTGCTGCCCAAGCGTCTCAAGCTGTTTCTTCACCTCGCCCAGTGCGGTGGCTTGAGCGTTCTCCGCTTGCTGCAGCCGCTGCTGATAGGTTTCCAATTGTTGCTTCAGCGGTTCGACCAGCGTCTTAATCGCCTCCTGTCGTTCCGCGAGCTCGCCTTTGGCCGCCGCCTGCAATTTTCCGAAATTCTGCTCCGCCAGCCGCAAAAACTCCGGCGCGGTCTGCTTCAGAGCCTCGGCGCTAAGCGCCCGAAAAGCCTCCCGCAAATCCGCCAAGGCTTCCTCCTGTGCCTCCTTTGCCTCGCGTATCGTCCGGCCGTGGATCTCGCGCTGGTCCGCCACCAGTCGCCCTGCTGCGGCGCATCCCGCTTCCGCCGCCGCCCGCGCGTTGGTAGCCTCTGTCAATTGCGAACGCAGGCCGCTCAGCTCAACTTCACGCTGGGCCAGTTGTTGACGAAATTCAGCCTCCAGCCGGTTGTCCGCGAGTGGGGGGTGGCGCAAGGCTCGCAACAGCCACCCAACGACGATGCCGACGAGAATTCCCGCTAGAATATAGGCCAGGGGAGACATCGCGCAGCCTCAGACTAACCGGTGGAACAGGGCCCTTTCGTAATCTGCCACTAGAGACCGCTTGCCCCTGCGCACAATCTTGTGCCCTTCGGCCTTCAACCGCTCCGCTAAACCCTCCACACCGCCGGGATACTTTGGATTCAATTCCCCGCCGGTCTTCAAAGTGCGCCAATAAGGCGTAATCCCCCTGCCTCCGGCGGTTTCGGCCTCATTGGCCGCATGCGCCGCAATCCATGAAAAAATTCCCGTGGTCATCGGACATGCGAAGGTCACTTTGTGCTTCGCGGCCAAAGCTGCCCGTAGCTCATTGATCGTGACGAGCTTTCCCCTGGGCACCTGTTTCATCAATCCATCCACCTCCAGCGGCGCAGGGATTACCATCGTCCCTTCCCCCCAGCGCCGGCTCATCTTGCCCGCCACTTTGCCGACCTTCGGCAGACCCTTGCTATCGGCTAGTTTCTCGCCCCAGGTCTTCTTCGTTTTCATGAGGATGCCCTCCGCGCGCGTTTAAAAATGCGCGACAACTTCGATTTCTACGTTGGCCCCTTTGGGCAGCGCGGCAACTTGTATCGTCGAGCGCGCCGGATAATCCGTAGTGAAGTGCTTCGCGTAAACCTCGTTCATCGCGGCGAAGTCCGCCAGGTTCGTCAGAAAGACCGTGCTCTTCACAACATTGGCAAACGTCAGCTTCTGGTCGTCCAGGATGGCTTTGACGTTCTGCAGCACGCGTTCCGTTTGCGCTTTGATATCGCCTGCGACCAGGTTGCTTGTAGCGGGTTCAATCGGAATCTGGCCCGCGCAGAAGAGCAAATCGCCGATGCGTACGGCATGGTTGTACGGTCCGACCGCCGGGGCCGATCCGGCCGGTTTGATAACAATTTTCTTAGGCATACTTTTGGAACGCTTAGTCGATAATTTCGTTTCTCGGGGATGGTACCCTATGGGTCCGCTGGGTCAAGAAGGGGTGTCTGCCTTGGCGCGCCTGGCGTAGTTCTGCATTGACGTAGCCTTCGTGCGGCTTAGAGTCGCAAGCATGAGGCGGCGCGGTTGCCAGAAAGTTGCGGCGCTCACGGTTCCGGAACTGCTGATTGTGATGGGCGTCCTGGCCATATTGGCACTGGTGCTATTGCCACCTCTGGCGCGTTCACACCGTTCTCCCTCGCATTCGCGCTGTCTGAGCAATCAGAAACAAATCTCGATTTGCTTCAAGGTTTGGGCCAACGACAACAATGACAGGTACCCGATGCAAGTCTCCACCAATGAGGGCGGCACCCTGGAATTTGTGGCCGGAGGAAATGCGTTTGTTCACTTTCGGGTGATGTCTAACGAACTGAGCACGCCAAAGATCCTCCTCTGCCCAGCCGACACAAAGCGAGGTCCTGCCATTAGCTTTGACTCCGATTTCAACAACAGCACGTTGAGTTATTTTGTCGGCCTCGAAGCGGTCCCCACCAACGCCGCGATTTTCCTGTCAGGGGATCGCAGTCTGTCAAACGGGATAGGAAACACAGGAGGCATTATGAAACTCAGTGCAGGCCAGCTTGTGAGTTGGACGAAGGAACTCCACTCTGACTGCGGGTACGTTTCCTTCCCTGATGGCTCGGTCATCCAACTCACCACCGCCGCTTTGCGCAAGGCCCTGCAGCGCACCGGTGTGGCGACGAACCTCCTGGCGATACCCTGACTGCCCAGTTAACCCTCTTAATTATTTAGCCGATTTAACGCCATCACCAATTTGCGGCTTTTCCCTATGCCACTCCGTCGACCGTTCATACGCATGCGCCACTCTCAAAATCGTTTCTTCGCCGAACGGTTTGCCCAGCAACTGCAGTCCAATCGGCAGCCTCAGCGTTAGCTCAGCCACTCCCGCCTCCTGACCTTGGACTTTGGACCTTGGACTTTGGACTTTGGACTCTCCCGTAAACCCGCACGGCACGCTGATGCCGCAGATGCCCGCGAGGTTCGCCGAGATGGTGAAGATGTCCATCAGGTACATCTGCAAGGGATCATCGATCTTCTCGCCGATTTTGCACGCCGCGATGGGTGAAGTCGGTGTGACGACGGCATCCACTTTCTCGAACGCCTCCAGAAAATCGTTGCGAATGAGCGTGCGGACCTTTTGGGCGCGCAAGTAATACGCGTCATAGTAGCCGCTGCTGAGGACGTAGGTGCCCAGGATGATGCGCCGCTTCACTTCTGCGCCGAACCCCGCACCGCGCGTTTTGCTGTAAAGCTCGATCGGGTCGGTGCCTTCGACCCGTGCGCCGTAGCGAATCCCATCGAAACGCGCCAGGTTGGCGCTCGCCTCAGCAGTAGCGACGATGTAGTAGGTCGCAATCGCATAATCGGTGTGCGGCAAAGAGATTTCGATAACCTCCGCGCCCATTTTGTCGATCTGCTTCAGGGCCGCGTCCACCGCCTGCTTCACCTCGGTCTCCATGCCGCCTACCATGTATTCTTTGGGCAACCCGACCTTGAGACCCTTGATGTCGCTGGTCAGGCCGGCAGCGTAATGGGGCACTGGGTGCGGTACGCTCGTCGAATCGCAGTGGTCCACGCCGCTCAAAACCTCCAGCAAGGTCGCCGTGTCACGTACCGTTTTGCCAAAGCATCCGATCTGGTCCAGCGACGATGCATACGCCACTAGCCCATAGCGCGATACCCGGCCGTAAGAGGGCTTAAGCCCAACGCAGCCGCACAACGCGGCCGGCTGGCGAATCGAACCGCCGGTGTCGGAGCCGAGCGCGGCCAGGCATTCGTCCGCCACCACCGCCGCCGCCGAGCCGCCAGACGAACCGCCCGGAATCCGCGAGGTGTCCCATGGGTTGCGCGTTATTTGGAAAGCGGAGTTCTCCGTCGAGCTGCCCATCGCAAACTCGTCCATGTTCAGCCGCCCAAAGACGACCGCCCCGGCCGCCTTCAATTTCTGAATCACCGTCGCGTCGTAGGGCGAAATGAACTTACCTAGAACCTTCGAACCGCAATTGAGCGGCTGGCCTTTCACTGCGATGACATCCTTGATCGCAATCGGCACTCCGAGCAGCGGTTTTTGGCCGTGGGTTTCGCCCGCCGCCAGCGCTTTGTCGGCGGCATCGGCTTGCGCGAGGGCGTCCGGAATATCGTAGCTGAGAAAGGCCCGAATCCGACTATCGACCCTCTGGATTTGGTCGATACAGGCCTGCGTGACGGCTCGTGAGGTCGCTTCCCGTTTGGCCAGCTTTGACACCAGCTCAGCGATGGTCAATTCATTCAGCATGATTAGTCCGCGGTACGCAATGCGGTTGCAACGCGCCGGACACAGTGGCCGAGGCCCGCCCAAAAGGCAAGCGGGGTGTGAGACGGCAAAGTCACCGAAACTGGAAACCAGGCCTCCGTTGGTTATTTTTTTGCTTGCTTGTTGTATCTATAGAGATACAATACACCTTATGCGTAACTCTTTCTCTCAACTCGAACAGCGCCGAGACCAGATC
>DATMQA010000096.1:0-70175 GCA_035566895.1 Binatia bacterium | reverse complement strand
GGGCCGAACGTGATGAAGGGTTATCTGAATGCCGACGCGAATGCGACGTTTCAGCGCCTGGGCGGCTGGTACGATACGGGTGATATCGCCAAAGTGGATGCCGACGGTTTCCTCTATATTCTCGGTCGGCTGAAGCGTTTTGCCAAAGTCAGCGGCGAAATGGTCAGCCTCACCGCCGTGGAGGACCTTCTGGCCGGCGCGTTTCCCCACTACGGCGCAAAATTCGCCATCGCAATCATCAGCAAGCCCGATGAGGCCAAAGGGGAAAAGCTGATTGCGGTTACCAATGACCCGAGGCTCACTCTGGACCAGGCACGGGAGGCGATTCGGGCGCGCGGGCTGAGCAACCTCGCGGTCCCGCGAGAAATCAAACTCCTGCACGAACTGCCCCGCCTGGGCAGCGGCAAGTTAAACCACCGTGAACTGGAAAGGATGAATTGAAACACTCGAGGCGTAAAATGTGAGTCTTGGCAGAATCTCTTCTTCACCTTTCACGTTTCACCATTGCAAACAATGACGACAATAGAAAAAGTGGAACTCCGGGTGCACGGTTCCCCTGCCCTGCCGACTCTCATCTACCTTCCCGGCCTGCACGGGGACTGGACACTGGTCGCCAGCTTCCGGCGGGCCCTGGCCGGGCGGATGCGCTTCGTGGAAGCGACCTATCCACGCACCTTGAGCTGGTCGCTGGATGACTATGCTGCCGGTGTTGAAAAGGCCCTGGCGGCTGCCGGAATTACCGCCGGCTGGCTGCTGGGTGAATCATTCAGTTCGCAGGTGGTGTGGTCGATGGCCGCCCGTAAACGGTTCCAAATTGAGAGCATCATCCTGGCGGGTGGTTTCGCGCGTCATCCGACACCCTTGGCTGCCCGGTTTGCGCAGCACCTGACTGGTGGCGTTTCAATGCGTTTGCTCAAGCCCCTTCTGGCCGGTTACGCGAGCGTCGCGCGGTTTCGCTACCGGCATTCTCCGGAGGTGCGGAAGAGCATGGAGGAATTCATCGCCCGGCGCACGCTGGAGGACAAACAGGCCGCCCAGCATCGCCTTGGCCTGGTGGCACAAAATGATCCGCGACGAATTGCGCAACAGACTTCGTTGCCGGTTTACGCCCTTACCGGCGCGCTAGACCCGATTGTTCCTTGGATTTGGGTCCGTCGTTGGTTAAAGAAAAACTGTCCGGCGCTGCGCGCTTTCAAAATCATCTGGCGAGCCGACCACAACGTGTTGGCCACGGCCCCGGAAGCGTCTGCTGAGCAAGTGGTGAAATGGATTACGCACGACCAATGCCCTCCGCAATGCCCTGGAATCGGACCGGTGCCGATTGCAATTCCGCAATCGTTATTGTCGCCAAATCCAAGTGAAACCCTTGCTCTGCGTTTCCGGTGCACTCCAATTGAGCTCTTTCTCTGTTTGGTCCAGGCGCTCCACCAAGGCTCGCGCCTTGGCCAGAACTAATCCCGCCCAATGCAGAATCTGCCGTCGCTCCTCCCAGTCAGGAAGTTCCCTTTCCTGGTTCCTGTGAATTTCCATGCGGGAGAATATCTCTCGCAGAGTGCTGACTGCGCATTGGGGTGTGTGCCCCAGCCTTGATGCAAAAGTTAGGCGGCCATAAAGGGCAAGGTGGAATTGCACGGTGTTGACTGGATGGAGCATAAGAGCAATGGACCGAAAACCTCGCAAATCCTAACTCAATCCTAACCATGAGAGCCGCGCCCACAGAGATGACAGTACAGGTTACAATTGAGAGCGCTCTTTTTGCCCGAGAATTCTGCGGGCGGCCTGCTGGACCGAAACCGCGAGTTCGACGGGTCTCACGACAACGGCATTGCCCCCCCAGCTCAGAACCCAGCGCTCGATTTCCGAGAGGCCGGAGAGCTTGAGCCGCAACTCGACACCCCCGTTCTTCAACTCACGCAATCGCTGTGAATCGTGCCATTTCTTCTCCCGAATATAATCCGCCACCTGCGGGTTGAACCGGATGATCACTCCAAATTTGCCCTGCCCGGATTGCACGCCGAAACTGTCGCGCAATCGCTGTTCCAGCGAGAATTTTTGCCGCCGGGCAAAGGTTTTGCCGGTGCGCCGCACGCTTTTGATGCGCGCGGGAACGAAGGTGCGAATGTCCTGGCGAAGGTGGTCGTAAGCGAAGAGGAACCATTCGCCGTTAATGTTGGCCAGATGATAGGGATCGACAACCCGCTGTTCGGTTTCCGGGTGCCCAGGTTTGCGATATGTCAATTCAAGCTGCTGGCGCGCCGTTGTCGCCTTGGCTAAAAGGTCGAAGACGCGCAGGTCCAGGACCGGCTCCGCGCGGGTGCGGAACGAGATGGTCCGGTCCACATCGGCCAGGTCGAGAGAAATGGTTTCGGGCAGGGATTCCTCCATTTTTCTGAGGGCGCTCAACAGCGGTTTCTCGAAACTGGTGCCGCGATACTGTTGGAGAGCTTTTTCCGCTACCACGAGCGCGAAAAGTTCGCCCTCAGTCATCTGCACCGTCGGGAACGCATTGACTTGCTCGGTGTAATGGAAGCCACGGTGGGCGTAGTCAAACTCCAGCGGCAAATCCAGCCGGTCCCGCATAAACTCCAGGTCGCGATGGATGGATTTGGGACTGACCTCCAGTTCGACCGCCAGGCTGGTGGCGTTCGGATAGGCCCCGGACTGAATGGCCTGGTGGATCCGCAGCATTCGCTCCAGGGGCGGGCGAGCGCGAGCAGTCGGGGCAGTGGATTTCGTATGGTTGCCCGGAAACCCCATAAAGTGGAAGCGTTAGAGCGTTGCAACGTTAGCTGGTTGGAACGGATGCGGGCAGGGATTTTCCTCTGCAACCGCGGAACTCGTTTCACCGCTGTAACCCGGAGAACACTGTAATCCAGCGGCGGTCAAGCCCCCCACACC
The DNA here is from genome assembly GCA_035566895.1 of Binatia bacterium. GTDB lineage: Bacteria > Verrucomicrobiota > Verrucomicrobiia > Limisphaerales > UBA8199 > DATMQA01. The sequence continues at coordinate 67,277 of DATMQA010000096.1, read as the reverse complement.
ACCCATATAGCTGCGAGCCTACCCCGGCTCAGACCATCAGCTTGGCGAGCAATTCGTCGTTCGTTTTGTGTTTCTTGAGCGCGGCCACCAAAGTTTCCATGGCTTCGACCGGGTTAAGGTCCACCATCATTCGGCGCAGCTTCCGCACGGCGTCGATCTGGTTCTTGGGAAAGAGTTTCTCTTCCTTGCGCGTGCCGCTCTTGGGAATATCGATGGCGGGGAACAAACGGCGGTCGGAAAGTTTGCGGTCCAGAATCAGTTCCATATTGCCGGTGCCTTTGAATTCCTGGAAGATCAACTCGTCCATCCGCGAACCGGTATCCACCAGGGCGGTGGCGATGATTGTTAACGAACCGCCCTCCTCGATTTTGCGCGCCGAGGCAAACATTTTGCGCGGTATTTCCAACGCGCGGGCATCGACGCCGCCCGTCATGGTGCGCCCGCTGCCGCCATGAACACTGTTGTACGCCCGGGCCACCCGGGTGATAGAATCCAGCAGCACAAAGACATCTTTGCCTGCCTCGACCATCCGCCGGCAGCGCTCGATCATGAATCGCGAGAGCCGCACGTGGGTTTCCAGGTCCTGGTCGTTGGAGGAAGCCACCACCTCGGCCTTCACCGAACGCTGGAAATCAGTCACTTCCTCGGGACGCTCGTCGATCAGCAGCACCATCACATGCACCTCGGGATGGTTGGCCGTGATGGCGTTGGCGACTTGTTTCAAAATAGTGGTTTTGCCCGTGCGCGGCGGCGCGACAATCAAGCCGCGCGTGCCTTTGCCCAGCGGCGTGACCATGTCGATGACGCGCGTCTCGATCAGGTCCGGGCTGGTTTCCAGCCTGAATTTCTCGATCGGGTCGATGGTTGTCAGGTTCTCGAATCGCACCGATTTGGTGTACTCGTCGAAGGGCATGGCGTTGACCTTATCAACCGCTTTGAGTTGCGGGCTGTTGCCCCGGTGCGGCGGCTGGGTGGGCCCTTCGACCAGGCTGCCTTCCCGCAGAAAACTCCGTTTAATGGTGTCGGGCGTGACGAAGATGTCGCTGGGTTTGGGGTGGAAATGGTTTTCGGCGGTCCGCAGAAACCCGAACCCTTTTTCGGAGATCTCCAGGTAGCCGGAGCCGTATTGTTCGGCCGTGGCTGTATTGTGATTATCAGTCTTTGTTGCTGCACTCATACTTATCAGTGTGTGGTCGAAGGCTTTCTAGAATTTATCCCCGAAACCCATTTAGAACTTCGAACATTGGGAAGCCGCTGCGCCGGCTGACAAGAAACTGCTTACCGCCCCGCAGCTAACGAACCTTCGCTACACCTATTCTTTAGCTGCGAAGCGGCGCGGGCGCAACTACTTTTTTCAAGTTTTTTATCGTAGCTAATCCCGGCAAAACCAGGCGAATTGTCCCTAAATACGTGCCCCCGTCGGCTGCCGGTCTGTCAGCAACAAACCCCGTTTCAGATGACGAACCGGGTGCGGATTAGCCCTTGAGATTACGATTAAGATTAACCACCGACCTGGGCCCGGGCATCTGCCGCCAAGGGGGTGCTGAGGTAACGCTCGCCGGTCGAGCAGGCCACCGTCACAATCGTCTTGCCCTTGTTCTCGGGCCGTTTGGCCACTTGAATCGCCGCCCAGACGTTGGCACCCGAGGAAATCCCGGCGAGGATGCCCTCCTCTTTGGCCAAACGACGCGCCATGGCGAATGAGTCGTCGTTGGTCACCTGGATGCACTCGACAATCTGCGGATTGCCCTTTGAGTCCTTCAGATGCAGGTTCTTCGGCACAAACCCGGCGCCGGTCCCCTGAATTTTGTGCGGGCCGGGCTTGACGGGCTGGCCGGCTAGCGTCTGAGAAATCACCGGTGAATCCTTCGGTTCGACGGCGATGGCCTGGAAAGAAGCTTTACGCGGCTTGATCACCTCAACGCAGCCGGTGATCGTGCCCCCGGTACCGACAGCCGAAATCAGAATGTCGACTTTGCCATCGGTATCATCCCAAATCTCTTCCGCGGTGGTCTTGCGATGGACCTCGGGGTTTGCCGGGTTGTCGAACTGCTGAGGAATCCAGGAATTGGGCGTTTCTTTCGCCAATTGCTCGGCCTTGGCAATGGCGCCCTTCATGCCTTCGGTGCCAGGTGTGAGGACCAACTTTGCGCCCAGCATCGCCAGCAACGTGCGCCGCTCCAATGACATCGTCTCCGGCATCGTGAGGATAAGCTGATAACCTTTGGCCGCCGCGACAAAGGCCAGGGCGATCCCCGTATTCCCGCTGGTCGGCTCGATAATCACCGTTTCCTTCTTGAGTATACCCCGACGCTCCGCATCCTCGATCATGGACATGCCAATGCGGTCCTTGACGCTGCCTAACGGATTGAAGAATTCACATTTCAACAGGATCGTGGCGGGCGCGCCGTCAGTAACTTTATTCAAACGAACCAGTGGGGTGCGGCCAACGGTCTCGACGATGTTGTTGTAGATGCGTCCCATAAGAAAAGTGCGTTAGTGGTTTTGTTTACAGTTGCTGTCCATTGAGTCTGGAAAATGTAGCGAGGCAAGTGGACAACGCAAGCGGGAAAAAATCCAAATTCCAACCACCAGGCTCCAGGAAAAAACACCAAATTCCAAAATCCAAATTCCAGGAAAGCTTAAAGAAAGAAGCTTCAATACGTGCGGCTTTGAAGCTTTGAAGTTTTTCTGGAGCTTGGCGTTTGGAATTTGGTGTTTTCTGACCCCGGTCGCCCAAAACAAAAAGCCCCCGCCCGACCTTGCGGTCGAGCAGGGGCCAAATGGGGGATGGGAGTTCGCCACGCTCTCTTTCCCATGCTGGCATTGGGCGCCCCGCTAGGCGGGGCTGCCAACTTCCCGACGCTATTCTCCACGGCAAGCGGAGTCTGCGGCCTCGTAGCAGGGCCGTCCAGCGCCTTGCGGTCACTGGATTTTGAGTGAGGCTTTTCAGCTCGCTTGGGCTGATGGTTGCGCCACCGGCTTGCGAACCAGGTTAAGACACGTCTGCGACTTTGGGTCCGCGTCTTCACCGCTAAGCGCCGGGTCAGCCGCCGCTTTTGACGGCGCGTTTGCCCGGTGCCACGGGTCTCGCCTCTTGCTCTCAGGTTGCCTTTTATCCACAGGCCAGCGGTAGCGTTTTTACTATCGCCGGCGTTTCGGAAGGTTTTCACGGGTCCTGCCTAGACCCCGTGTCCTCCCCGGTGCGAAAGCTCACTTTGTCCCGCCTTTCGGCGTCTTTCCTTTGGCTGACCTCCTTTCGGAGACCGCCAGAGTCCTTCGCCCGTGCTGATCCACAGTAGCAACCGGATACCCTCTGGTAACTGCGATGGGCCCGGGTTCGAAACTCTCCCGGACTGCCTGACTCGACTCGAAGCGGTTTCTAATCGCTCCTTATCGCTCAGTTCCTTTTTCGCGTGTACTGACAGCGCGCGAACGCCGCCAGAGGAACTGGTGAATCCTGCCTCCGCTGTCCTGGCCTTGCGGCCCGGGCCTCAGAGGGGCTGAGCCAACCAGCCTGGCCCAACCGTTCCCCAGTCACCTGGGATTATCCTTGAGACGACCAGCGTCAATCTGTTGACCGCCGCCGTCCGTCTCAGTTCTTTCAATGAACTGATAACAGCTTATCATAGTAGTGTACCCTGACAATGGATACTTATGCACAAGGTTATTCACCAAATCCACCCGGTGAATAAACGGTGAATAATTCGTAGCACCCTTGAAAAATCAGGGACCCGGCGCACCCTGCGAAAAAATTATTCACCGCCCCGCCGCGACCCGGGAACGCTTTGTGAACAAGTTCTCCTGTGAAGTTTCGCGGGCCGGTTTTACCTGCCGGATCAATCAAGCGGCGGGAACTGGCGCCGAAGCCGGCTTTTTACCGGCGGCCTTTTTACGCTTCAGATAGGCGTTCCGACGTTTTCGCTTTTCCACTTTGTTGGATTGTTTGCTCATAATTCTTTACTTTATTAACGCGATGCGATTGTTTGGCGCACTATGCGGATTCGCTGGGACCGATTCAACATCTATCTGTTGCTGGTGATAGCGACGGGGCTGATTTGCGGATGTCACACCGCCGAGGGAAAGCGCAAAAAGCAACTCGCCACGCTCCGCCTCTACCAGGAAGCCAACCCCGACCCTATGGGTCGAACCGAAGAAGTCACGGTTCATCGCGATCCCGTAGTGAAGCTCACCATTAATAAAGCACCCTTTCTCACCGAGGCCCTCGTTAAGGAAGCGAAGGTGGTCGATACGGTCGGCGGGTTCGCCCTGAGCGTCCAGTTTAACCGCCAGGGAAGCTGGTTATTGGAGCAATACACCGCCGCCGGACGCGGGAAACACATCGCCCTCTTTAGCCAGTTTGTGAACCGCGGCGAAGACAAGCTCAATGCTGGCCGCTGGCTTGGGGCCCCTAAAATCGCCACCCACATCACCGATGGGCTGCTTATCTTCACTCCGGATGCCACCCGGGAGGAAACCGAACAAATCGCGCTCGGACTGAACCATGTAGCCAAGAAGGTGCAGAGCGGGGAACTGCAAGAGTGAGCTGAGAAATACGATTCAATCGTACGATTTGCGCGACCCGCTGCCCCGGACGCGTAAACTCACAAAACGCGAACTCACTGCTTTGGTTCGTCCCCGGGCGGGGCGCATCTTCCACCGTGGCGGCCGGAAGCCTGCCTCCACAACTTGAATCTCAGTCTCAGGAAGCGGCCGCCGTTTCTTTGCAAGGCGTTTTTCCGTGACAAGCTTGTCAAATACGTTATAGTAACAACGTTTATATAACCACCTGGCTCGCAATGAAATCGTTCGCTCCTTTCGCGTGGCGATCTGAGCAACATCTAGTCCTTGACGGACGAAGGCGCTACTCGTGCGAATCATTCGGGTTTACCTTGATTGAGCTGCTGGTTGTCATCGCCATCATCGCCATTCTGGCGGCCATGCTGTTGCCCGCGCTGGCCGGCGCCAAAACCCGCGCTTGGAGTCTTTCCTGCCTGAATAATCTCAAACAGATGGAGACCTGCTGGCATTTGTATGCGGTCGATCACAGTGACGTCCTGCCGCCCAACAACTCCATCGGCCTGATCGGCGGCGGTCCCATGGCCAGCGCAGCCTCCTGGTGTTCCAATTATGCCAAAACAGACGTGGACCCCGCCGGTATCACCAACGGCGTTCTCTTTCCTTACAATGCCTCGCTGCCCATCTATCACTGCCCCGCAGACCGATCAACAGTCCAGCCTCCCGGCAGCCCCCCACTGAGCCAACTACGCTGGCGCAGTTATAATATGAACCTTTGCATTAACGGCAGACCTGATTTGGACCCTTATGGTTGGTCTAATCCCAGTTTCAGCAAGCTCACCTTGATCAGGAATCCTGACCCCGCCAAACTCTTCGTCTTTTTGGACGTGCACGAAGACGAAATTGCCGACTCCACGTTTGGGATGCCGGCTTTCCAGTATTGGGGCGACGCCCAGGTCTGGTGGGATGTCCCTGCCAATCGGCACGCCCAGGGCTGCAATCTTTCTTTTGGTGACGGCCATGCCGAACACTGGAAATGGCTGGTGCCCAAAGCCGTCTCCGGCAGTCTGCCGCAAGCGGTTCCCCCTGGGGAATTGCCCGACTACCGCAGGCTGCAGGCCGGATATCGGCAAAGCTGGGATTAATCACTTAGCAGCTTTCAAGTGAACACGCGGCCCGAAATAAAACTGTTTGCCCGTTCCGACCGTCGGTCTGGGCAACTTGCCGTGCTCGGCGGACGGGCCCAGTGCTCGTCTGAGACTTTCGCGTTCACCCTGATCGAGTTGCTGGTGGTCATTGCGATCATCGCCATTCTGGCGGCGATGCTGCTGCCGGCGTTGAGCCAGGCCAAGGAAAAATCCAAGTCCATTGTCTGCATGGGCAACCTGAAGCAACTGGAGGCCTGTTTGCACCTGTATGTGGTGGACAACCAGGACGTTTTGGCGCCGAACAATTCGATCACGGCCATCGGCGGCGGCGTGCTCGCCAGCGGAATCTCCTGGAGCCCGGATCACGCGCGGACGGACACCACGACCACGGATTTGGAGACCGGGTGTCTGTTTCCCTACAACCACTCCGTCGCCATTTACCATTGTCCTTCCGACCTTTCGCACATTGAGGATTCCAGCGGCCAATTGCTGCCTCCACTACGCAACCGCAGCTACAACATGAGCCAATCGGCTAACGGCTTCCCCGAGTTCCTGCTAACCCTGCCACCGCCCATCAACAATCTGCCCTGTTGGAAAAAGTTCGCCCAAATCCGTCGTCCAAGCCCCTCGCAGCTTTTTGTCTTCATCGATGAGCATCCCGACACCCTCCTTGATGCGCAGTTTGGGAACCCCGTCGACTTGCCTGGGTACCCCCAAATTTGGTTCGATATGCCGGCTGATCGCCACAACCACGGGGCCAATCTCTCCTTCGCCGACGGGCACGTCGAACACTGGCGATGGCGAGTCCCAATGACCTTCCGGTATCTGGGGCAGGTGCCCTCCGCCGCCGAGTTGCCGGATTTCCTTCGCGTGCAAAACGCGATGAAACGCCTCGCGGACGATCTGTGAAACAGGTAGAGTGATTCATCATTCTGCCTGTTCTTTTTTAATTCCCACTTGCGCTCGCGCCTTCTGGTGCTATTTGTCTGACGCTATATGAATTACAAAATTGCGCGGCGCGCTGCCGCCCTCTCCCCTTCCCTGACCCTGGCCATTGACTCCAAAGCCAAGCAGATGAAGGCCGACGGCCACGATGTTGTCGGCTTCGGCGCCGGCGAACCGGATTTCGACACACCCCAGCATATCAAAGACGCGGCAGCCAAAGCGCTGGCCGCCGGTTTCACGAAGTACACCCCAGCCGCCGGTATTCCCGAACTGCGCCAGGCCATTGCCGACAAACATAAGCGCGAGAACGGCCTGACCTACAAGCCTTCACAAATCATTGTGTCCTGCGGCGGCAAGCATTCCTGCTTTAATGTCATTTTCGCCACGTGCGAGGAGGGCGACGAAGTCATCATTCCCGCCCCCTACTGGCTGAGCTATCCGGAGATGGTCAAGATGGCCAGCGCTAAGCCTGTCATCGTCGAGACCACGGACCAGACCGAGTTCAAGATGACCCCCGAAGCTCTGCGTGGCGCCATTACCCCCCGGACGCGCCTGTTCGTTTTGAATTCGCCCAGCAATCCCACCGGCTCCGTCTATACACCAGCGGAGATAAAAGCCCTCGGCGACATCTGCGTTGAAAAGAACGTGCTTATCATGAGCGACGAGATTTACGAGCACCTGCTTTATGATGGTGCAACGCACAAGACCGTCGCCAGCTTTTCACCGGCCCATCTTGAACACACGATCGTCGTCCACGGCTTTGCCAAGGCTTGGAGCATGACCGGTTGGCGCTTGGGTTGGTGCGCGGCGCCCGAGCCGATCGCCAAGGCTATTGATGCCGTCCAAAGCCATAGCACGAGCAACCCGACTTCGTTCGCACAAAAGGGCGCGGTCGCCGCGCTCACCGGTTCGCAGGAGCATCTGAAGACCTGGCTGGCCGAGTTCAACAAACGCCGAACCTTCGCCTGGCAAAAGCTCAACAGCATTCCGGGGATTTCGTGCGTGAACGCTAAAGGCGCTTTTTACCTTTTTCCGAACATCTCGAAAACCGGCCTGAAATCAGCCGAGTTCTGCGCCAAACTGCTCGAAGCCGAGAAGGTGGCGGCCGTGCCCGGAATCGCATTTGGGGCGGACGATTACATCCGCATTAGTTACGCCACCGGTATGGCGAATATCGAGAAGGGCTTGGAGCGGCTCGAGCGGTTTTGCCAGGGGCTCGCGAAGTAGGAACTCATTTCCGAGGAATTTCCTTAGTACAGTTATGCACTTTCGCCTGCCTCGGAAGTCCTGACTCAGGTAAGCTGCACGGTGGAAAAATCAATTCACACCTATGCCGCATGAAACCGCGAATCGGAAACGATTTCGACTTTGGAGCTTCTCTGAAGCTTGGTGTTTGGTGTTTGGTGTTTTCGGTTTGTCGTTTGGTGTTTTGAATCCGGCTCGCGCCGCCCAGGTCTCAACCTTCCAGGCCGGTGACAGCGGCTGGCACCTTGGCACCCTGGCCGTCGGAAACCTGTTGGGGACACCCGATCAGGCCATCATTATTCCCTACCGCGATTCCTCAGGGAATTGGTTCCTCGACGCTTTCAAATACACGGGCCAGCGGCTGCCGGGCTTCCCATACGCCGCTGGCGGCGATGCCATCAATGTTTCTCCGACCATTTACGACCTCGACCACGATGGCCGCGATGAAATCATTTTCACGCGGGGCAACCACGTCATTGCCCTGCATGGCGATGGTTCGGTCATGTGGTCGAACACGGTCGATTCTACCTGTTACGTCCCCAACGGTGGCTACCAAACCGTTACCAATGGTTTCTACTGGTATCCCAGCGGGACCTGGCTGAGCCACCTGCCGAGCACCGCCGTATTCTCCTCGCAAGTTTCGCCGCCCATGGTCATGGACCTGACCGGCACCGGTAAATACGAAGTCATTACGGCCTGGAAAATCCAACCCGACCCGTCGGGCGCGGGTCAGGACTACAATCCATTCATTTGCCCAATCTACGGCTTCGGCCAATGGGGCACGATAGGTGAAACCTGGTCAGGCGGCATTGTCACCCATAACGCGACCAACGGCGCGCAGAATTTTGTTTATCACATTCATCAGCTCGTGGAATCCGGACTCGCCGTCGGCCAGGCCAAGCCAGCCGGGGCTTTGAATATCTACGAGTTGAATGACAGCGACAGCGTCGTCTCGTTTGACAAAACCCAGCCCTTCGGCCTCTGGGGCAAGGGGATGCTTCACAAACAGTTCGGCAAAAACCAGCGTGTCATGACCGGTTCCTACCAATTCCCCGTCGATATTTACACCGCCGACCTCGATGGTGATGGCCTGGATGAGGTCCTGGTTGCCGGCGTCTCGCCCAGCACGCTGTGGGAGCCGAATGAAACCATCCTCGACGACGACGGCGCCATTCTCTGGCGCCGCTGGCTGCCGCAAACCAACTTCATCAATAACTTCGGCTGGCTCAATAGCGCTTCCCTCATCCCCATCAATCCCGACCACGACAACCACATCGACGTGCTCGGTTTCAATCACTCCTACGAAATCACTTTCCGTTACTGGAACGGCATCGAACTCGCGGACCGTCCCGGCTGGCCCAAGAATTTCTATCCCTTCCTGCCCACGCCCCCGGTGGTCGGTGATGTGGACGGCGACGGCGCCGAGGAAATCATTATCGGCACCTACAATCCTTCGGTGACACCTTCCACGGGCAATCTCCTCATTTACGCCCTCGACGGCACGCTGAAACAGTCGATACCCGTTGCTGGTGGTATCAAGCACATTCCTGCTTTAGCGGCCGTCGAGGGTAATGGCCGGCTCGATGTCATCTACCGCTCGCTCACCGGCCAGGTGTATGTGCAGAACTTCGGCGCCACGACCACGAACCGCGTCTCCTGGGCCACTCATCGGGGCAACATGCGCCGCGACGGCAACCACGGCGTCTCGCTCTATCCGCCTGGCACGCCTCTGGTCACCAGGAAAACCGGCGGCTACAACCGCGCGGCGTTCAGTTGGACCAATGCCTCTGCCGCCCAATGTTACCGACTCTATCGCGCCGACCAGGCCGCCGGCCCGTTCATCCCCGTTGCGGCTGTCACCGCCAACACTTTTTCTTTTACCGACTATGGCCTGAAACCCGGCTGGCAATATTTCTATGAGGTCGGCGCGGTCTATGGCACCAACACCGTTCTCTCCGCTCCTTTCGCGGTTCTCTCGCTGCTGAACAGCAATCTCCTCGCCAATGCCGGCTTCGAGGAGAACGACAACAGTCATTGGGACAAATGGTTCACCGGCAGCCTCGAGGTCACCAACATGACGGTCAGCACCAATGTCGCTTTCCAGGGCCAGCGCTCGATGCAAATTGTCCTTTTGAATCAAGGCAACAGCAGCACCATCGCCCAATACAATCAATACGGCATCCCTGATTCCACAGTTTATGTCACTCCCGGCGCATTCTACAGCTATGGCGGCTGGTTCAAAAGCACCGGCATCTCGCAACCCTCCGAACATTGGCTTGAGTGGAGCTCGACTCTCACCGGATATGATACCAATACTCGCCCCATCCTGCCCTATCCGTTTTACTTTACCCCGCATTTTGTCATCGGCACCACCCAGGCCGATTGGACCTACGAGAACCGCACGTTCCAGCTCCCAGCCGGCTTTCCCAACATCGAATTGCGCCACCGCTACACCATCGCTGCTCCGGGCAGCGGCTCGCTTTATCTCGACAATCTCTTTTTTCGGCAAATCCCATCGCCTTCCTCGAGCCCTTGGACCTCGCTGCTGCCGTTCGGCGCTCAATGGCGTTACTCCCTTACCCCTCCGCTCGGCAACTGGACGGGGACCAATTTCAATGATACCGCCTGGCTGCTGGGCACGGCCAAGCTGGGCGCGGGCAGCGGACCGACCAACCTCATCACCATTCTCCCTCAATTGCTGCCCAGCTACTACTTCCGTACCAGATTCGTTGCCCCAACAGCCGACGTGGAAGAGCTTCTCCTCGCCGCCACTTGCACCGATGTCATTCCCTTGCGCGTTTGGTTGAACGGAACCGAAATCAAATCGACCATCGACGCCGTTACGGTCCAAGGAAACGAAACTCGGTATTTTGACCTCACGCCTTTCGCTACGCTCCTACAACCCGGCATCAACACTCTCGCCGTTCAGCTTTCCAACACCTGGGGTTCCGATTATGACGACATCGCTTTTGATGTAAGCCTCTCGGCCGTAGCTGCCGTTCATCCGGCGGCGCTGCGGCTCGCCCTGGCCTGTCCGCCCCTGGCCACACCGCAACTCACGGTCACCACCCCGGCCGGCAGCCTCTGGCAAATCCAATCCTGCGACGGCCTCTCGCGCGGTAACTGGCAGCTTATGCAGACCTTCACTAACCTCGCCGGTGGCGCCCAATCCTTTCTCGACACAGGCCAGAATGGGCGCAGCCCGCCTTCTGCTGTTCGCAGCCGCTTATATCGTGTGCTGCCATACTAAAATCGCCGGTGGACCAGCGAAAAACCCGCACCCGCGAATAACCCCGCCTTGCCGCCCGGAAAGGTGTGTTATAATCTCCACGAAACGCGCACCGACATGAACCATTATCACGCCGAGTCCCGCTTCCACCCTTGCACGTTCCTCCTGCTCTCCCTGGCCATCTGGGTCCTCGGCGCCACCAGCGCGTCGGCCATTGTCGATGCAAACTCCCGCTCCAACACCAACGCCCCGGCCGACGGCGCCCCCTGGGCGAACATTGGCACTATCCATTTCGCCAGCGGCATCTATCTGGGCGCCGGCTGGGTCCTCACCACCGCCCATACCGGCGGTGCCGGCGACATTACCCTCGATGGCACGCTCTATGCCCCGGACGGCACTTCTTTCCGCCTGACCAACTCCACCGGCTCCAGCAATGACCTGGTGATGTTTCACCTGAACGCTTTGCCCCCGCTGCCCAGGTTGCCGGTAACCACCACTACGCCGGCGGCTTTGGCGCAAGTGGACCTGATCGCCTTTGGCCTCATCGCGGGCTCAGCCCAAACCAATTTCGGCCCTGGCCTCACCGGTTTTTACTGGTCGAGCAGCGAATCCAAAAGCTGGGGCAATAACAACGTCGATAGCGGCGGCACAATGGTTATTGACGCCGGGCTGGGGCCGGTCACCGTCTTCACCACAGATTTTTCTCTAAGCGGGCAGACCTCGGATGAAGCCCAGGCGGCCGCGGGTGATTCCGGCGGCGGTGTTTTCCAAAAGAACGGCTCGACTTGGGAACTGGTCGGCCAACTCCTTTACGTTGCGAACCTGACTGGTCAACCGGCGAACACCTCGGTGTACGGCGACTTAACCTATGCAGCCGACATCGCCACTTACTATCCACAAATTATCACCCACATCACCAACACGATTCCCAGCCTTTCAATCAGCCGCTCCGGCGCCAACGCCATGGTGTGCTGGGCCGATACCGGCGCCAACTGGAAACTCCTCGCCAACCATAACCTCGCCACCACGAATTGGACCGTTCTGAGCCCCACGCTTACGCTGACCAACGGCCAACATTGCGCGTTGTTGCCGGCCACCAATAGCCCCACATTTTACCGGCTCCAGAAATAGTCCAGGAGTGGCATTGCGTCCGAAAATCCCGCCTGACAAATTTTCCTTTGCCGGCCGCCGTTGTTCCCTCAGATTCAGCGCAGGAATTGTGACATGCTGACGACGCTGCGCATCAAGAACCTCGCCCTGGTGGCGGACCTCACGCTCGAATTGCAGCCCGGCTATAATGTCATCACCGGTGAGACCGGCGCCGGCAAATCGATCCTCATCGGCGCGCTCAGCCTCGTCCTGGGCGAACGCGCCGACCGCACCCTCATCCGCAGCGGCAGCGACAGTTGCTCGGTCGAGGCCGTGTTCGATGTCACCCGGCTCAGGGCCCCGCTCAAATCTTTCCTCGAAGACAACGGCCTGGAACCTTGCGAAGACCAACAGCTCGTCCTCAAACGCGCCTTTACCGGCGCCGGCGCCAATCGCCAATTCATTAACGGCTCGCCTTCCACCCTGGCCGCGCTGGCGAGCCTCGGCGAGTGGCTGGTCGATATCCACGGCCCGCACGAGCATCAGTCCCTCCTCCACCCGGCCAGGCAGCTCGATATCCTCGATGCCTTCGGCAAGCTCGAGCACGACCGCGCGGAGTTTGCCGAGTTGGTCCGCCGCCGGGCGGCCCTTGAAACCGAAAAGGCTGCCCTCATTGTCGACGAGAAAACCTATGCCCAACAACTGGACCTGCTCCGTTTCCAGGTGAGCGAAATCGCCGCCGCCCGCCTTCAACCGGACGAGGAAACGCAGGTCGAACAGGAGCACCGCCGCGGCAGCAACTCGGCCCGGCTGCTCCAGCTCAGCCAGGCCGCCCTCGAGCTCCTGGCCGAAAACGAAACTTCCCTGCTCACTCAGGCCGGCATCATCGGCCGCACTTTGCAGGAGCTCCAACGCATCGACACCTCCGCCGCCGCCCTGCTGGCCCTGCATGAACAAACCGTCTCGCTCCTGCGCGATTTGCAAAATGCGCTCTCCCACTACACGGATAAAGTGGAAGTCGATCCGGCCCGCCTGCAGCAGCTCGAGGAGCGCCTTAATCTGATTCATTCCCTCAAGCGCAAATATGGCGCCACACTCACCGAAGTGCTCGGCTTCGGAGAAGAAGCCCGGCGCAAACTCGAAAGCCTCGAACAACGCGATGCCGAACTCGCGCGCATCAATACCGCCCTCGAAAAACTCGAGGCCGAACTGGCGCGCGCCGGCCAGGCCCTCTCGGCCAAACGCCGCAAAGTCATTCCGCAACTCAGCAAGGCCGCCGGCCAACAGCTTGCCGACCTCGGCTTCAAACAAAGCCGCTTCGACGTCGCCCTCAGGAGTGACGAGGGGCGAGTGGCGAGTGGCAGCGGCGGCGGCCAGCTCCCGTCACGCGTCACCCGTCACGCGTCACCCTCAGACGGCCGCGCTCCGGCGCATCCCAAATCTCTCAACTCCTCCGGCTTCGATACGGTTGAATTCCAGTTCGCGCCCAATCCCGGCGAGCCGCCCCGGCCACTCCGCGCCATCGCCTCTTCCGGCGAACTGGCCCGCGTCATGTTGGCCCTCAAAACCGTCCTCGCTGCCGAGGACCAGATCCCCGTGCTCGTTTTCGATGAAGTCGATGCCAATGTCGGCGGCGAAACCGCTAATGCCGTCGGCGAAAAAATGCGGCAGCTCGCCCAAAAACGGCAGGTCCTTTGCATCACCCACCTTCCCCAGGTCGCCGCCACCGCCACCGCCCATTTTGTCGCCACCAAGCAGCTCAAGGCCGGCCGCACTATTTCCGAAATCACCCTCCTCGATAAGCAGAACCGCGTAACCGAACTGACCCGGATGTTGGGCGGCCAAACCGAGGCCGCCCGCAAACACGCGGAAGCTTTGCTCAAAACATAATGCTAAGCGCCCGATGACTGCCGGTAAGTAAACATGCTGGGTGCAAAGAGAGTTTGCCGAACTGCCGATCCTGCCGGTGGTGTCACCCCGTTAGTCAAGCAACCCTAATAATGTCAATGATTAATTCTACTTTCTTGGCCGATTTCCTGCTTTCCAGGTGCCACTGTGAAACCGAGTCACACCGAAACTCAAGCCCGAGTTCTTCTTCGCAGCACCGAAACGGGCCTTTATCTGAAAGGCCCAGGAGAGTGGACCGGCCGTCCGGAGGAAGCCCTTGACTTTCAAACTGAAAGGGAGGCCATCAGCCTCGCCTTCCAGATGGGCTTCCGAAACATCGAATTGTTCCTCGCGCCCTTCCGGTCCGCTGCGTAGCCGAGCCTGAATCCCAATCGGCCCATGCGCGTCGGGTTCCCGCATGGCGCACCCCGCCGGTGATCCTTCCGTCCCGTCCACTTCCGAGGCAATTGGCCCAGTTTCAGGACACACCCCGCTATTTGATTCGGCGCCAATGTAACCTTGGGCGCGAAGCTCACGTCCTTTGATGCGGAAATACCCCGGTTGCTGGCAGGGCGGTCCACCACAGGACCTCAAAAATTGATGAAGAGGACGACGTTTGCCGCGCTGCCTATCGGCACGCGGTTCAAGCATGAGGGCCGGGTCTATCTCAAGCTGGGGATGAACCTCGCCAGGGACGCAGATCAAAAGCGCGTTATTTTCCCAAGTGACCTGGAGGTGAAAACACTTAAGCGGAACGGGCAGCGTTCCGGAACCTGAAAGGCGTTACTTAAGATGAAGGTGTTTTTGCGGAACCAGGAAACCAAACATTACTACGCCGGGTCAAACGGATGGACCGGGAATAGTTCCGTGGCCCACGATTTTGAGACCGTGGAAAGTGCCACCCGGTTGAGCCGAGCTCAAAACCTTGCGGACATGGAGGTTGTGTTGCGCTACGAGGACCCTGCTTGCGACTTGGTACTGCCGTTGAGGTTAGAGGCATAGACTCCGTAGACGGAGAATAGGATTAAAGCCGTCCGCCGGAATTTAGCCCGTAAGGCATTGCCGCGGACAGGAATGTTTGACAGGAATGTCCGCGGTCCGACCGCGTCATTAAGCCAGTATGCACTTTGCTGTTTCAAATCCTCCCAAAATCTGCTAATAGATTACGAAGCCCAATACCGCGGAACAGCGAGTCGTGAACCGAAAGTCTGCAATTAACCTGGCCTGGGGAGTGGCCCTGACGGCGCTGAACGCAACGGCGGCCCTGCCATCCGTGGAACTCAACTGGCCCGGTCCCGCTGCCTCGCTCCTGACCAATGTAGCCCAGGTGCGGCGCCTGGCGGCCAGGTCGGAAAGCGTCGGCTGCGCCGTCCGGCTTGACGGGGTCGTGTTGTGGGTCAGCCCCGTACACGACCAGTTGGTCTTGTGGGACGAGTCCGGGAGCATCCGCGTGGATTTGGCCAACCTGCCCGCCCTGGCACCGGGGCAGCGGGCCCACCTTGAAGGGAGCGGCGTCGCCGGTCACAGCCGGCTCCAGGCAGCCCTGGTCGATAACGACGGCCTCCACCCGGCGCTAGAGAAGTCGGAAAGGATCTATCTTGAGGCCGGGCGCCAGCCGATTCGGGCCGAATGGTTCAACGGCCCGGCCAGCTTCGACCTGAGTATCGAATGGGAAGGCCCAGGCCTGCCACGGCAGCGCATTCCGGATACCTTGCTCTTTCGGGCCCAACCCGAGGTTTCCGGCGAAACCAACCCTCAGACCCACGGCCTGGACTACCGCTGTTTTCAGGGTCACTGGGAGGCTTTGCCGGATTTCGACCGCCTGCCGGCAACCAGGACCGGCACGGTCACCAATTTCGACCTCGCCGCCCGGACACGCGATCAGGACGTTGCCCTGCAGTTCAGCGGTTATTTGGAAGTGCCGCGCGAGGGGCTGTACACGTTTTGGCTTCGGTCCGATGACGGGAGCCGCTTGTACGTCGGCGAAACCTCGTTGCGACTGAGCATTTTGGCCGCCGACACGCTGCCGGTCCCGCGCGCGGTCATTGCCGGAGAAACGCTCACGGAGGAGCAGGAATGGCAATGGGTCGAGCTGGAAGGCACGGTTCTGTCACTTCACTTCCATCGCATGGGCGGATTGGAAGCCGAGCTGTGGTCCGGAACCAACCGGGTCTGGCTGGAGGTCGCGGACGCTTCGGGGCAGGCGCCCGCGCTTTTCAGCCAGGTGCGCGCCCGCGGGCTCTGCCGCAGCACGGATCTGGAAAGCGGGCCGCGCGCGCTCAGGCGCTTGCTGGTTCCCACCCTCGAACAGCTCGAGGTCCGCGCCGCGCCCTCCAAGCCCGCGCGGCTCCCGGCTGGAACCGTCGCCGAACTCCGCCGCCTGGGCGAGAGCGGCCGGCACGTCATTTGTCCGATGCGGTTGCAGGGCCTCGTGCTGGCCTCCAGCCCGACCCGGGGTGTGCTCGCCTTTCAGGACGAGTCCGGGGCCGCCCTCCTGGAAACCGATTTGCGCGGACCGCCACCGCGCGCGGGCCAGATGGTCGCTTTGGAAGGGGTTTGGACGGTGGAAGGACCCAGGCTGGTCCTGAGCCAGCCGACTCTCGTGGATAACGATGGCGTCCATTCGATGGCCGAGCGGACCGGCACGATTTATCTGAAAGCGGGCAAACAGCCGCTGCACCTCTCGTGGTTCAATCGGGAGACCCAATACGGCCTCGAGCTTTATTACCAGGGGCCGGGCTTGCCTCGGCAACGCATTCCGGCTGGAGCACTGTTCCTCCCTGAAATCGAGAACGGAACTGTCCGCTGGGTCCAGGGGGTCGAGTACCGCTGCTACGAGGGCGCCTGGCCGCGCGTTCCTGATTGCAACCTGCTCGACCCGGTCAGAGAAGGAACGGCGGCGAATTTCGATCCCAAGGCCGCCTCCCGAATCGACCGGGTCGGGCTGGAATTCAGCACTTACCTCGAAGTGCCGCAGGACGGCCTCTACACGTTCTCGACCGTTTCCGATGACGGGAGCCTGTTGTTCATGGACGAGCGGGCGCCCCGCCTTGAAGTCATCGGCACCAATATCATCGCCGCCCCGCGCCCCATCGCCGTCCGCCAGGTGCTCACCCCTGACCAGCAGGACCAATGGACCCAGGTCGAGGGCCGCGTCAGTTTTGTCGGGGAAGGAGACGGCAACCTTGAACTGGAGCTGACCTCCGGCACTGGCCGGATGCTCGTCGAGATTGCCGAGACAACCAACTGTTCGCCGGCGATGCTCTTGAACAGCCGCGTTCGTGTGGTGGGCATTTGCCGGAATACCTTCACGTCCGATGGCCAGTCCGTCGCGGGGCAGATCCTGACCCCCGGCATGGACGGCCTGGAGCTCCTCGAGCTTGCCCCCGGCCTTTGGACCGGCCATGCCACCCTGCCGATCAGTGCCCTGGGCGGAACGAATTGCTTGGCGATGGTCGAGACGCTGGTCCACGTCCGGGGCCGGTTGGATGCCCGCAAACCCGGCGAGCCCTTGCGGCTGGCGGATGACACGGGCCAACTCCTGCTCGAGACCACCCAGCCTCCTCCCGGGCCTCAAGGCGCCCTGGTCGAGGCGCTCGGCCGATGGAGCCTTGCCGGTACCAACATCGTGCTGCGACCCGCCTTTTATCGCGAACTGCCCGACAAGACCAATTTGCCGGCCACTTCCCTGCCGTTGCTCACCACGATCGAGCAGGTCAAGAGCCTCAGCCGCAGGGAAGCGCAACGATTTTACCCGGTCAGGATTCGCGGCGTCGTGACGAGCCAGTTCGTTGGCGGATTTTTTATCCAGGATGCCACCTGGGCCATTTACGTCCTCTGGCAGAACACGATCAAAACGGATTTGCCCCAGGTGGGCGAGTACTGGGAAATCGAAGGCATTACCTTCGCCAACTTCGCTCCCAACATCCGCGCGCGCCGGGCCGTTCGGCTCGGGACCGGGCTGCTGCCGGAGCCCCTGCGTCCCACCTGGGACCAGTTGATCAATGGCAGCTTCGATTCCCGCTACGTCGAAGTCCAGGGCGTCGTGACCGGCATTGACGCGGACGGGATGGCCCTGCTCACGCGAAGCGGCAAAATCAAATTGCAACTCTCGGATGTCGAATCCGAATCCCTGAAGCGTTACGAGAATGCGCTGATCCGCGTTCGCGGGTGCGTGATCTCGGGCGGCGACGCCAATACTCACCAGGTCGAACTGGGCCGCCTCAACTTTTCCAATGCCTCCATCAACGTGGACGAGCCGGCGCCGGGCGACCCCTTCGCCGCTCCCCTCAAACACATCCCCGACTTGCTCCGCTTTGATCCCCATGCCAGTGCCATCCAGCGCGTCAAGCTCGCGGGCCAACTCCTTCACCGCCGGCATGGCGAGTATTTCTTGGTCGAAGGCGCCAACGGCCTGCGCTTTGTCTCCCAGCAGCGTCTCGACCTGGCCCCCGGCGACCTGCTTGAAGTCGTCGGTTTCCCGGAGCTGGGCGGCCCCTCCCCCGTCTTGCGCGAGGCCCTCGCCCGCCGCACAGGCCACGCGCCACTCCCGGCGCCGCAATCTCTCTCTGATACCAATCTCCTCAGCCGCCGCTATGACGCCACTTTGGTCAACGTGGAAGCCCGCCTTGCCAGCGTCAGCTCCGACCGCTTCGACCAGATCCTCGCGTTGCAGACCGGCACGCGCGGCTTTGTGGCCCGCCTCGATTCCAGCCGTGGAAACCTCCAGGACCTGTTGCCCGGCAGCCACCTCGAGTTGACCGGGGTTTATGCCGGCCAGGGCGGCGACCCGGCTTCCGGCCGCGACATCGATTCCTTCGAGTTGCTGCTCAATTCGCTCTTGGACATTCGCGTCCTCCAGCGCCCGCCCTGGTGGAACCTCCGTCACACGCTGATGGCGGGGGGCGCCATGGGCCTGGTCCTGCTGGCGGCGACGGTTTGGATCACCCTCCTGCGCCGCAAGGTCGAGCAACGCTCCCTGCAACTGGCCGACGTCGTGCGCCGCCATGAACAAACCGAACGCCAGCGCTCCCTCGAGGAGGAACGCTCTCGCATCGCCCGTGATTTGCACGACGACCTCGGCGCGACGCTCACCGAAATCCGCTTTCTCAGCGCCCTGGAAAGCCGCGATTCGCTGGTGCCAGCGCCCGCTCGTTCCCAAATGGGACGGATTTCCGAGAAGTCCCTCCAGATGGTTGCCTCCCTCGACGAAATTGTTTGGGCGGTCAATCCGGCCAACGACTCGCTCCCGCACCTGGCCACCTATCTCTGCCAATTCGCCGAAGAATTCCTGCGCGCCGCCCCCATCCGCTGTCGCTTGGATGTGGACGAACTGCTCCCACAGGTTCCAGTGACCTCAGAGGTGCGCCATAACGTCTATCTCGCGGTCCGTGAGGCCCTCAATAATGTCGCCAAGCACTCAAATGCCACCGAAGTCTGGCTGCGCATTCAAACCCACGACCACTCCCTGGCCATCGTCCTCCAGGATAATGGCCGTGGCTTCGCCCCGGAGTCCGTCCCGGGTGGGGAGGGCCTGGCCAACATGCGCCGGCGCGTCGAAAAAATCGGCGGCCGGTTCGACCTGGAAACCAGGCCAGCCGCCGGGACCCTCTGCCGGATTTGGCTTCCGCTGGAAGTGCAGGTTCCAAACCCGGCGTCCTGAAGCCGTGCAATTCATCCATTTGGACGATGCCGCCCGCCTCCCGCTGCGTGATATATTTTGGCCATGAACGTTTGCATACGCAAAGCGGACCCCGTTGCGACGAGTGTTCATCCTGCTGATTTCTGATTTACCACTCCACTTACTACCAACTACTGACCACTGATTACTGATTACTGACCTTGGCCTCTGAAAACATGCTGACCAGCATCGCCATAGTTGAGGATAACGCTGACTTTCGCGCCAGCCTGGCGCGCTACCTCAACGAGGCGCCAGGCCACCGTTGCGTCTGCACCTGCAGCACGTCCGAGGAGGCGCTTCAGAAGATCCCGCGCCTCGTTCCCGATGTCGTGCTCATGGACATTCACCTCCCCAATATGTCCGGCGTGGATTGCACCCGGCACCTCAAAGAACTCTGCCCTTCGCTCCAGATTCTTATCCTCACCGTCTATGAAGATAACGAGCGCGTTTTCGGCGCGCTCAAAGCCGGCGCCAGCGGTTACCTGCTTAAACGCTCCGACCCGGCTGATATCCTCCACGCGATCCAGGAAGTCAAACAGGGTGGCGCTCCCATGAGCAGCCAAATCGCCCGCCGCGTCGTACAGTCATTCCGGGAATCGCCCATCGGCGCGGTCAAAGACCAGAAACTCTCCCAGCGCGAGGAAGAAATCCTGCAACACCTTTCCAAAGGCTATTCCACCAAAGAAATAGCCGACCGCCTCTCCGTCAGCGTCAACACCGTCCGCACTCACCTCCAGCACATTTACGAGAAACTGCATGTCCGCTCCCGCACCGAAGCCGTCGTGAAGTTCCTCAAGTGAACCCGCCTTGGTCCTCGTCCTCCCTTACATCCCTGATGGTCTAACTTGCGAAGACGAGCACGAGGACGATGACAAGAAGGCGGACCGCTCCTCCGCCCCACCATCCTTTAGCCTTCATGCTTCCTCTGCTCGTCCGGTCAAAATCATCCATTTGAATGATACCCCTTTCCTTCTGATTGGAGGACAGTCTGGTTGTAGCCAGAGAAACAAACTATGAACGTGCGCGCCGTGCCCGCCTTGAGAATTGACACCGATTAGGCTGTTTAACGATTTGCCCGTCTTGATTCCCAAAACCCGTCTCAAACCAAACCAAGCACCCAACCTCACTCAATACTTATGAAAAAATCAACGGTCCTTAGACTGGGCTTCCTGGCCGGAGTCTTCGTAGGTTCCGCCGCCCAAGGACAGGTCTTTAACGTCCACGAAACCGGACAGCAAGGATTTCCCTTCTACACAGGGTACAATTGCACCGCGTTTGGCCAAGGCGTCGCTTCCGACCCAGGGAACAACGTCTGGAACGGCTTTGGCAATGGTCAACCCGGCACCGGCTGGTGTTTTGGAGGCCCCCACACAGACGACGGTTTGCTGCCCGGCAATCCCGGGAACCCATATGCCTGGAGCCATAGTACACCCTCTTTCGCGAATGGTCCCACCCTGTTTTCTCCTACTGCCGCAGCCGCAGGAACCTGGGATCACACTTGGGGCAACGCCACCTCCGCGGGAGCCCATTCGCCCATCACTATCCCTCGCATGGTTTATGCGAGCGACAATGGCGCTGCCTTTCAACCGTCGAACGACAAGTCGAGAACCAACGTGGCACCCTTCGTTCTTTCCGGCGCCGCCATTGTGAACTCTGGCAGCCCGGGCATCGGAACCAGCGCCAATCCTTTGGGCCTCATTACCCTCAGCAATGTTCCACCGGGCATCTACGACCTCTACCTTTATGGCGCCAACTTCGACGGCACCCGCGGAGCTACTTTTATTTCCAGCAGCGGCACCCCATCCAATGGCGTCTTCACGGCCATAAATCCCAACATCGCCGCCGGTAGCGGGCCCCTCACCAATTTCGTTTTCGGAACCAACTACGTCGTGTACAACAACGTCACGCCGGCTGCTGACACGACAATCAATGTCACCTGGGGGGCGGTTAGCAACGCCATCAGTGGAGCGTCCGGCGAAGGCGACTTCAATGGACTCCAACTGGTTCCTTCGGTCTCGGTTGCCGCAAAGCCCACCGTTATTCAACAGCCGGTGTCCTCGGAGTACTCCCAAGGCACAACCGCGACTTTAGTCGCGCAAGGCAGGGGTAATCCGGCCGTGGTTTCCCAATGGTACAGCGGCACTCCCCCCGGCACCCTGGTCTCCGGCCAAAACAGCAACACGCTGACGTTTCCCAATGCGCTGGCTGCCCAGTCGGGAAGCTATTTCTTCGTCGTGACCAACACGCTCGGCGCTGCCACCAGTTCGGTGGCAAACCTCACCATTGCTGCCGGGCCACTGATCCTGGCGCAATCCAGCACTAACGCTCTGATACTCTACACGGCCCAAAATCATTTCGGGCTGTCGGTGACCGCCTTGGGACAAGCCCCCCTCATCTACTACTGGCAAGCCAACGGTGTAACTGCCGGCATCACCACCAATGCCGGTTCCTTCGGGTTTACCAACATCACGGCATCGGCGACGTACTCCTGCATCGTCAGCAACTCCTTCGGCACGGCCACTAATAATCCTCTCCCGGTGACCATCATCTCCCCACCCACCACTCCAGGTGCCGTTGCCATGCTGGCCCTTAGCCCCACCGCTTACTGGCCTCTGACGGAGACCGCTGGCGGAATCGCTTATGATTACCTTGGCGGGAACAATGGACCCATTCAGGGAGGCGTTACCATTGGCTCTACTGGGCCCACAACTGGTTTCGGTTCACCGAGCTTTGCCTACAGTTTCAGCGGTGCCTCGAGCTTTGCCGATGTCCCCGGCAGCGGCGTCGATCTCAAGAGCTCCATGGCTCTCTTAATCTGGGTGAACGGGGGCGGTTCAAACTTTGAGACGCCGGCGGGCAAAGGCGATTCTTCCTATCGGACGGATGTGGATGGCGGCGGTATAGCCCACTTCAATAATAACGGACCCTCTGACGCGGTTGGCGGGCCGGTTTTGAAAAACGGCGCCGTCTGGCATCAGGTTGTGGGCGTCTATGATGCCGTCGCAAAGGAGATTTTCCTCTACGTTGACGGGTTGCTGGTTGACACACGCAACCAGCCTAATGCCACCCCTGGAAACGCCAGGGATTTCTGGATAGGTGGTGTTCCGGACCATAACGACCGGTTTTTCCAGGGTTCGATTGGTCAAGTGGCGCTCTATGATCACGCCCTCTCGGGAACGCAAGTGTCTAATCTCTGGGTTGCGGCTGAAGTCCCGCCCTTCATTGTTACCGAGCCGACAAACTTTAACGGCTTCGTCGGAGGCAGTGTCACTTTCAGAACGGTGGCGAACGGCGCCCCGATCCTGGGTTACCAGTGGTCTGGCCCGGGCGGCGTGATTCCGGGCGCAACCAACAACACGGTGACCTTGAACAACCTCAATGAGACTGGGACGCCTCCCAATGGCGGGCCCGGCAGCTACTTCTGCACCGTCACCAATATCTATGGCGCGACCAATACTTTTAGCGCTAGTCTCACGGTCAGCTCTAGCTCGCCCTTCTTCAACCAGGACCTGCCCCCGACTATCTACGGGATTGTCGGCAGCCCGGCCCTTCTGTCGGTGGATGTCGCCGGCAATCGCCCGCTCACCAACCAGTGGTACTATAATACGGCTCCGCTGCACGAGGGCGACCGCGGCGGCCGTGTCAGCGGCACAACTAACCTGACCCTGGTCATCGCCAACGCCCAGACCAATGACGACGGCAACTACCAGGTATTCATTACGAACGGCATCTCACCTTTTAACATCGCGAGCTCCGTTGGACAGCTTATCATCGAAAACGAGCCTCTCTTTAATACCGATGGCTCGGGCTGGACCTTGAACAACGGAGCCAGCATCTCCGCGAATGCACTGGCGCTAACCACCGGCGCTAACGGCCAAAATCGAACTGCGTGGTTCAACATCCCAATGTACATCGGAGCCTTCAAGGCCTCCTTCACTTACCAGGCGGCGACGGGCTCGTCAGGGTCCAACAACCTGGCGGATGGCGTCACCTTCTGCATCCAGAATTCGGCTGCTGGACTCAGCGCCTTGGGCGGCGGGGGAGGCTCGCTTGCCTATGCCGGCATCGATCATAGCGCTGCTGTCGCAATTAACGTGTATAACCCCAACGGCAGGGGATACCAATACGTCACCGGGGGCGTCAGTCCTGATTCGACTGGCAATTATACCGTAACGCCGCCGACGGTGGACACGGGCAGTGGCCATCCCATCAACGTCAACGTTGTGTATAATGGAAATAACCTCGCGCTGACGCTGACGGATGCTACCACCCTTGGAACAGTGGGTACCAACATGGTCATCGGTCCACTGTCGAGCGTGGTGGGAACTAACAAGGCTCTGATCGGATTCACCGGCGCCACCGGCGGCGTCAATTCCTTCCAAACGATCAGCAATTTCACCTTCGTCCCGCTTCCGGCCCTCTCGATTGTCCGGAACGGCAGCGGTGGCGTGGTGCTCTCCTGGCCCGTTGGAGTCGGCGGTTACCAGTTGGAGAAGAACTCCAGCCTGACCAACTCCGCCGGCTGGACGCTCCTCGCGTCGCCCTATCCCATTGCCGGTCAGAACTACCAGCTAACCGTAACGCCGGCGACTGGCACGCAGTTCTACCGGCTGGTCCTCTCACAATAAAGTGAGAGGCAGGGGATGCTCGGCGACTCAGCATCCGCTAGTTAAAGCAATCACCAGCAGAGGCCGGGATCGGTTCCCGGCCTCTGCCTTCGACTGCGCTCTCTCTCCGCGGCAACGGCTCCCCTGGCGCTGCCTATTCGTATCCAAACGCCTTCAGAAACGGAGCCAGTTTTTCGAGATAAGGCTCGAGGTGCTTTTGATAGTTCCGCCAACGGCCGACCGCGCCTTTGGAGACCGGCCTGGTCACGTCCTGGTAGGTCGGCGAGCGCACCAGCTTTTTTTGCGCATGCTCGTGGAAACGCATCACCCGTTCATCCCAGGGGACGCCGAGGAAGTCCAGCACCCGCCGGGAAACCGATTGCAAATCCTCGACCAGGTCCTCATAACGGACTTCCAGGTACGGGTTCGGTAACCGTGGAGCCATAGCCCGCCAGAGCCCCATCATCGAGGTGTATTCCTCGACCGCCCCTTCGAGACTCAGGAACACGGCGCTGATCTGGTTGAGGGGCAAGGGTTGCATGAAGCAACTGAGGCACACGTCTCGAGGGTCGCGCAACGCGGTCAGAAACTTCGTTTCCGGCAGCACGCGAACAACCCCGGGAACCAATGCGGTGAGCGAGGGATTCTTGTCGATCAACAGCCGGTCACCCTGGGGACCGCCCAGAAAACTTTCCATCGAGCGGAAATAGGATCGCCGCGCCTGCTGCAGCGAGTCGGGCGTGGCCGAGTCGAGAACCGAAAGCATGAGAGTATCCGCCGGCAAATCACGTTTGAGGAACAGGTAGGTTTCAAAAAAGATCGCGGTTTCCTCGGCGGAGGTGATGGCCGGGTGGGAATCCAGAACCTGTTCCAGCAGCGTCGTGCCCGAGCGCGGATGGCCGCAGAGCAGCGCCAGTTGGCGTGGTGGTTGGAGGGCGGCTCCGAACTCAAACCACCGCCGCAGAACACTCTCAGAAATATCATCCTCCGCCTTTTTCAAAAGCACATGCACCGTTTGTTGGGCGAAGAGGTACTTTCCGGCTTGCGGAAGGATCAGGGCCTTGGCCTGGAGAAATGCGTCCATGGCCTCGTCAAAACGCCCCTGGCGATCCAGGATCGCCCCCAGTTCGTACCAGCCGCGAATGCGCGTCGACCAAGTATCGCGGTCGGAATTTGCCAGCAGCGGACGAATCCGCCCTTCGGCGGCTTCCACCCGGCCGGCCAGGCGGTCCAATCTCGCGCGCACCAGCACTGCCAGGGCGCAGGCTGGGTCGAGTTGCAACGCGCGTTCGACGAGTCTGTCGGCCTCCTCGGCAAAGTGAAACCGCTCGTAGAGTTCCGCCAGCTTTACGAAGGAAGCGGGTGACGCATTCGGTTGTTCGATCGCCCGCTCGAAGTAGCGCCGCGCCAGCTCATAGCGCGCAAAATTGCGGCAGTGCAGGCCGGCCATCGCCAGCGCGTTCTCCTTTCGTAGGGCGACGCGGACGGCCTTCTCGAAGCAGCGCTCGGCGGCGGGGTAATCGTAACGCATGCCGTAGGCGGAGCCCAGGTCCAGCAAAAGCCCATGATTGGCCGGATCCAACCGGCAGGCGCGCTCCATGGTCTCGAAATACTGCTGATAGTCCTGGCGTTGCCAGGACTCCCCGGCGGTCTGCTGCATCCGGTTCAGAGCCCCCTTCGAGACCAACTGCTGCCGTTTCATGCCGGTTCCACGCTCGCGATCTGCGCCGAATCCATACGGTTGCCATAACATGGAACAATCTTCACGGCAAGCTTGCCGCGCGGCCTTAAGAGTCCAACGGCGAAGCACGTAGTGCAAACGGCCGAGCACTACCGAGGCACGCTATCTCCAAAATCATGCATTTGGATGATGGCAATCCGGTTTTCTCTGAGTCAGGATCTAGCCAGCCGGGGATCGAGGGTGGCGGAGCCGTTCCGGGCGACTTTGAGCCCGAGCTTGGTCTTGGGCAGTCGCCGTTTCCGGGATGGAGAAATTCTACCGCGTTCGGGAATGAAGTGACCGGACGCGGGGGGAGTAGTTGAGCAAGCGCGAGGCTGGGGCCTGAAGTCCCGGCTTGGCTGCATTGTAATCCCAGCATACCGTCCGCTTCGTCCTCGCCCTTGCTCCCACCGGCGTCATCCAGCTTGAGACAAATTTTACGTTTTACGTTTCACGTTTTACGTTTCACGCTTCACGACTCCATTCCCCTGCCCATTTTGTAATTGCCTCCCCTGCCCTCTTGGCCTAGCTGTTAGGTAACGAACGAAAGGACTGCATATGGGTGTTGGCTCTGTTTTAATCATTGTCGTGGTGGTGCTGGTGGTGCCGCTGTTTTTCGTCCTGATGTGGGTCGTGGGCGGCTATAATCGGCTGGTCGCTTTGCGCAACCGCTACAAGAACGGCTATGCCCAAATCGATGTGCAGCTCAAGCGCCGTTACGATTTGATCCCCAACCTGGTCGAGACCGCGAAGGGCTACATCAAACATGAACGTGGTACGCTCGAAGCCGTTGTTGCCGCCCGCAATGCCGCCGCGGCTGCCAACACGCGCGCCGCGCAGACCCCCGGCGACGCCGCGGCCATGAAAGAATTGTCCGGCGCAGAAACCGCACTAACCGGCACGCTGGGCCGGCTGTTCGCCTTGTCGGAGGCCTACCCGGATTTGAAGGCCAATACGACCATGATGAGCCTGATGGAGGAGCTGACCTCAACAGAGAACAAGGTGGCCTTCGCCCGCCAGGCTTACAACGATTCGGTGATGAGCTATAACACCGTGCGGGAAACCTTCCCCACCAACCTGATCGCCGGGCCGTTTAATTTCATGCCGGCGGAACTGTTTGTGATTGAAAAGCCGGAGGAGAAGGAAGCGCCAAAGGTATCGTTCTCTTGAGTCGTCAAGTGAGCCAAACGGGTTAAATGAGTGCACTCGTCCCGGCGCGTTCTGATTTAACCTTTCGAAGCAGAAATGGACTTCTTCGAGCGCCAGGATAAAGCCCGTCGCGCCACCAAGTGGTTGGTACTGTATTTTATCGCGGGCGTGGCGATGCTGATAGCCGCGGTTTATCTTGTCACCGCGCTCATCTTTACCGGGGTCGACGCACGCTATCATAGCCGCCATCATTATGGCTACGAGGAGGAGCCGCCGCTGCAGACGCTTTGGAACCCGCGTCTCTTCCTCGGCGTATCGATTGGCACGCTGGCCGTTATCGCCTTGGGCAGCGGTTACAAGACACTCGAACTGGCCCAGGGCGGCAGCGCGGTAGCGTCCATGCTCGGGGGCAGACCTGTCAGTTCCAGCACCACCGACCCGGACGAACGGAAGCTTTTGAATGTCGTCGAGGAGATGGCCATCGCCTCGGGCGTGCCCGTGCCGCAAGTGTATTTGCTGCCCGACGAGCAAGCTATCAACGCGTTTGCCGCCGGGCATTCCACCAGTGACGCGGTCATCACCGTCACCGAAGGCAGCATGAGAATGCTGACGCGAGACGAATTGCAGGGCGTAATCGGCCACGAGTTCAGTCATATCCTGAATGGCGACATGCGGCTCAACCTGCGCTTGATGGGTGCCATTTTCGGCATTTTGTGCCTGGCGATCATCGGCCGCGTTCTCCTGCAGACACGCTCGCGAAGCAGTCGCGACCGCAATCCGCTGCCGCTGCTCGGACTGGCGCTGCTGCTCATCGGGTGGGTAGGCGTGTTCTTTGGCCGACTCATCCAGGCCGCCGTCAGCCGTCAACGAGAATTCCTCGCCGATGCCTCGTCGGTCCAGTTCACCCGCAACCCGGCCGGGCTCTCCGGGGCGCTTCAAAAGATTGGCCGCTACAGCTATGGTTCGCGCCTTCTCTCTCCGCAAGCTGAGCAGGCCAGCCACATGTTTTTCGGCAACGGCATGGGCGAACCGTTCTTCGGGTTAATGGCGACGCATCCGCCAATCGACGAGCGGATTCGGGCAATCGATCCGGCCTGGGATGGCAAGTTCCCGCCGCTGTCCAAAGAACAGATTCCGGTTGTCCAGGCCGCCGCGCTGGCGGAATTTGAGCGGCAATCCCATGCGCCTTCGTTTCTCGAGTCAGCGCTCGGCGCTGCTGCCATGCCGCTGAGCAGCTTGGGTTCCGCACCGCCATCGGACTGGGTGGAGCCGCGCCGGCCCTCGTTCCCCGCTCCGCCGGCCGTTACCGCGCAAAGAGTCCTGGCCCACACCGGTACTCCCACGCCGACTCACTTGCGCTATGCCGAGGAACTGCGGAACGCCATTCCCCCTGCCCTGCAAGCGGCAGCCGGCGAAGGGCTGGGGTCCTGCACGTTGATTTATGGACTGCTGTTGAGCGAGGACGAAACGGTGCAGAAGAAACAGCTCGACGAACTGGCCGCGGCAACTTCCGCTGAGGTTTGCCAGGAGACGCTCCGCATACTGCCCCAGGTGGCCGGCGTCGCCGCGCATGCCAAACTCCCGTTGGTCGATCTGGCGCTGCCCGGGTTGCGCCACATGTCACCGCTTCAGTTCCGGCAGTTCAGCGCCGCGGTAAAAGTGCTGGTGGAAAGCGACGGCGAGATCGATTTGTTCGAGTATGTCCTGCAGAAGATCGTCATGCGGCACCTGGAACCGCATTACCTGGGTGCCCGGCGGCCCGTAATCCAATACTACGCGCTCAAGCCCCTGGCCGGCGACTGCGCCGTGCTGTTGTCGGGATTGGCCTACATCGGCCAGCAGGAGCCGGAAAAGGTGGCCAGCGCCTTCGAACAGGGAGCGCAGTTGCTGCGCTATGCGGCTCAGGCGGATATCCAGTTGCTCGCAGAAAAGGATTGGGGTCTCGACAAAGTTGATACGGCGCTGAACCGCCTCTCGCAAGCGGTGCCGCAAATCAAAAAGAATGTGCTGGACGCCTGCGCCCAGGTCGTCGCGGCGGATGGTGTCATCCAGGAAACGGAGGTGGAATTACTCCGCGCCATCGCAGACACCCTGGATTGCCCGTTGCCGCCTTCCATTCGAGTTTGACCGCTTTGGACACCACCTTCGACTAAACTCGAGCATCCGTGGGGGGACCGTCCTGGTTGGTGCCCACAGTCCGGCTAAACATAAGCAATCCACTCATGTTACACATCTAACCGGTTCGGTCGCTACGGTCGGTAAGCTGTCGGTCGATCTTGGAAGCCCCTTAAAGCTTTTCCGTCCACATCCACTACCCACTCTTCGTCGTCCGTGGGACGGCTGGGACGGTCCGGGACGCTCGTGGGACGGCTGCAAGAGTGAGAATCGCCCGTGTTTACCGGCCTTGGGACGGTGGGACGGCTGTACACCCCCAAGACACCCCCTATCCCCCCACTCTCCGCCTAGGCCGCCTGCTCCCGTCAACCGTCGGCGCCTATCCGCGGCTATCCTCACCTATCCTCACCTATCCGCACCGAAATATTTATTTCTTTTCCCTCTCCTGCCAAAAGCCACCCTCCGGGGAAATTTTCCCGTGCCGATCACCCAGCACCGACTTAAACCATTTGAAGCCTATTTAAACCTTTTTAAGCCTTTTTAAGCCACAAATGATGCCTCCCGGTGTCTCATTCAAACCCGTCCCGCCGAGAACTTTTTGCCATGCCGTCGTCCCACTGCTGGAGCATCTTGCCACCCCTCCGTTGCCGATGAGTCTGCCGCCGACACATTGGTCTGGGCGGCAACGCCCGCCAGGCTTCATGAGCCGGGGGGCGCTGTCGCGTCTGAAAAGACAGATGGGCTCAGTGCTTGCCGGCCAACTCCGGCTCGCGGACCTTCGGAGTGGGCGTGGGATTGCTCTCGGCAGTTTCCTCAGGGATGCGCATAGCGTAGAACGAACGATAGACAAAACACAGCGCGACGATGAAGAAGAAAGCGCCGATGCCGGTCTTCCAGGCCTGGTCTTTCATGGTGACGGCGATTTCCACCGCCAGCAGGCCGAAGAGCGTGGTGAACTTGATGACCGGGTTCATCGCCACTGAGGAAGTGTCTTTGAAGGGATCGCCGACAGTGTCGCCGACGACGGTGGCGGCATGAAGCTCGGTGCCTTTCTGGCGCAAGTCCACTTCGACAATCTTCTTGGCGTTGTCCCAGGCGCCGCCCGCGTTGGCCATGAAGATGGCCTGGAATAGCCCAAAGAAGGCGATGGCGATCAGATAGCCGATGAAGAAGTAAGGATTGAAGAACGGCAGGGCTAGCGCGAAGCAGAAGATCACGATGAAGATGTTCCACATGCCTTTCTGCGCGTATTCGGTGCAGATGCGCACCACTTCTTTGCTGTCCTTGTCCGACGCGGTGGTCGCGTCGAGATGCATGTTTTCTTTGATATACACCACGGCGCGATAGGCGCCGGTGACTACCGCCTGGCAGGACGCACCGGTGAACCAATAAATCACGGCACCCCCCATCAGCAGACCGAGCAAGAGCTGCGGCTGCAACGCGCTGAGAGAACTCATGACGAACTGCACTCCCTCGTGAAGCTGCTCGGGTGTTGCCACCGCACCTTCAACCAGGTTGAAGTGCTCGGCGGTCCAGGTCTTGATGAGCATCATGATAATGCCGAACACCATCGTGGTGGCGCCCACGACCGCAGTGCCGATGAGCACGGGCTTGGCCGTGGCCTTGAAGGTGTTGCCGGCTCCGTCGCCCTTTTCAAGTTGATACTTGGCGTTCTCGAAGTCAGCATCGAAGCCGAACTCCGTTTTGATCTGCTGCTTCACGTTTTTGATGCCTTCGATCTGGCTCAACTCATAGACCGATTGCGCATTGTCCGTGACCGGGCCGTAGCTATCGACGGCGATGGTCACCGGTCCCATGCCGAGGAAGCCGAAGGCCACCAGGCCGAACGCGAAGATCGGCGCGGCAAATTTGAAGGCGTCAGGGAGCAGTGCGACGACGGGTGACCCCTGGTAAGTCGCGAAGAGATAGCTGGTGAACATCAGGAGGAGGATCACCAGACCCATCCAAAAAGCGGACATATTACCTGCCACGAAGCCAGAAAGGATGTTCAGCGAAGCGCCGCCGTGCTTTGAGCAATTGGTCACTTCCTTTACGTGTTTGGAAGTGGTGCTGACGAATATTTTTGTGAACTCGGGAATCAAGGCTCCGGCCACCGTGCCGCAACTGATGATCGCCGAGAGCACCCACCACAGGGAAGTTTGAGGGCCGGCATCCGTTTTGAAGTCCCCGAGCAGCAGGTAGCTGGCGCCGAAGGTAACCACGATGGACACGGCCGAGGTCAGCCATACGAGATGGGTCAACGGGGCTTCGAAGTCGAAATCTTTCTGGCCGCCAAACTTTGCTTTGCTGATGGCCTCATTGATGAAGTAAGACGCCAACGAGGTGACGATCATAAGCGCGCGCATGACGAACAGCCAGATGATGAGGGTCGCGCCGATGGCCGGGCTGCCCGCCAACGCGAGAGCGAGGAAGGCGATCAGCGCCACGCCGGTCACGCCGTAAGTTTCGAATCCGTCTGCCGTCGGGCCGACGGAGTCGCCCGCGTTGTCCCCGGTGCAGTCGGCAATGACGCCGGGGTTCTTGGGGTCGTCTTCGGGCAGTTTGAAGACGATCTTCATCAGGTCCGAGCCGATGTCGGCGATTTTGGTGAAGATGCCGCCGCAGATGCGCAGCACGCTGGCGCCAAGGGATTCGCCGATGGCAAACCCGATGAAGCAGGGCCCGGCCAGGTCCTTCAGGAAGACCAGGATGCAGATCATGAAAAACAGCTCGACGGCGACGAGCAGCAAACCGACGCTCATGCCGGAACGGAGCGGGATGCCCAGGGTAGCCAATGGGTTGCCTTTGAGAGCGGAGAAGGCGGTGCGGGAGTTCGAGACAGTGTTAATGCGGATGCCGAACCACGCCACGCCGTAGGAGCCCAGGATACCCAGGATCGAGGCCAGGAGAATGATAACGACGTTGCCGAACCCTTTGTGCTGCAGCCCCATGAAATAATAGACCATGCAGGCCGCAATCAGCACCCAGAGAATGGCCAGAAATTTGCCTTGGGTGAACAGGTAAGTTTTGCACGTCTCCCAAATAGTATTCGAGACTTTCGCCATGCTGTCGTGCACCGGCAAGGCCTTGGTCTGCCGGTATTGGACGAGGCCGAAGATGGCTCCGACAAAACAGATCAGAATGCCCAAATACATCAACGTTACCCCGCTGACGCCGCCCAAACCGTCAAAACGCACGGTGGTCAGGTCGGGGATGACGATGTCCGATTCGCTGGCGTAGGCGCCAGTTGAACCCAGTAGAGAGCCGAACAGGATTACGAGCCAGAACCAGTATTGTTTATTTTTCATAAATTTCAAGCGCGAGACTATCGCAGAAGCGGGAGGGGGGGCGCCAACACTTTTTTTGGGGCAAACGCCCCATTTTTTGCTCTGCGTCTCTTGACTTCACCCCAGCAAAGGCCGTCCTTCGCCCGCCATTCCTGCCCAACCTTAGTCAAATCAGCGGTGGAATCAATCCCCAAAAGCCCGCCGTCTCCGCGCGTCTGCCCTGGCGCCCTGACGATACGGTTGCGGCTGGACTTGACTTCGTTCCGTGTTCGAGCAACATCAGAGCGTGGCCCTTTTCACGATCCAGAACGAGTTTCGTTACGAAATCGTGCGCAAAGTGTATGAAGGCGGCATGGGCATCGTTTACGAGGCCGAGCAGCAAGGCGCGCGCGATTTCGTAAAGCGCGTGGCCATCAAGGTCATTCGCCAGAACTACGCCGACCAGCAGCAGTTCATCGAAAACTTCATCGGCGAGGCCAAGCTGGTTGCCGACCTCATTCACACCAATATTGTGCAGACCTATCATCTCGGGGAAACCCGTGGTGTTTATTTTATGGCGATGGAGTTGATTCGGGGGGCCAACCTCGAGCAGTTCACCCAGCAACTGGCGGACAAACAGCGCGCTTTGCCCAAGGAACTGGCCATTTTCATCGTCAGCCGAGTCGCCCGCGGGCTGGCTTACGCCCATGCCAAAACCGACAAGGATGGACGGCCGCTGGGCATCGTCCATCGCGACGTCAGCTTCAAAAACATCATGATTGCGTTTGAAGGCGACGTAAAACTTACCGATTTCGGCATTGCCAAAGCGCGGGGCTTTCTCGTCGATAATGAGGGCGAAGTCGTTGCCGGCAAGGCGGATTACATGAGTCCCGAACAGGCCAATTTCCAGATCACCGACAAGCGCTCCGACCTGTTCTCCGCCGGGGTGGTACTGGCGCACCTGCTGCTGGGGAAAAACATTTTCAAGGGCGCCAACGCGGAGGAATCGCGGCAGCGGATGATCAATTTGCCCATCCCGGATTTCCAGGCATTGGACCAGCGAGTCGACGAGCGGCTCAACTGGGTTCTGCACCGCGCCCTGGCGCGCGACCTTAGTAAACGGTATCCCAACGCCGACGAGTTTTTGTATGATTTGGAGCACTATATTTACCACTCCGGTTACGGACCCACCAATGAAACCCTCGGCCGGTTTATTCGGGAATTATTCGGGCACGCGATTCCCTCATCCGCCATCTCCAACACCCATGGCGCCACGGCACTGCTGGAAGCCTCCCGACCCTACTCCCGAGAGTAACGCCGATGTCTCATAACGGTTCAGTGAAGGAGGACGGGAGCGGACTTCAAGGAAAACGAGTGTTCGCAAGCGCCGCGTCTTCCGAGGTCGGCTCTTTTCAGGTTTAAAGAGTGCTCACTTTTGGTTCGGATTCACGCCTCAATTCTTAATATGCCCGTTGCCCCTTCAGCAAACATTGTCACGGCCGGTCTGGTGCAGATGGCGTGTTCGTCTGAGCCGGCGGCGAATCTCACCAAGGCGCTGGCGCACGCCGAACAGGCCGCCCAGGCCGGGGCCCAAATCATCTGCACGCAGGAGTTGTTTCGGTCCCAATATTTCTGCCAGTCGGAGGACCACAGGCATTTCCAATTGGCGGAGCCGATTCCTGGGCCGACCACGGAGGCGTTTCAGAAGCTCGCCGGAAAAAGGCAGGTGGTAATCATCGCTTCGATTTTTGAGAAGCGGGCTTCGGGCCTATACCACAACAGCGCGGCGATTATTGATGCCGACGGTTCGCTGCTCGGTGTGTATCGCAAAATGCATATCCCGGACGACCCGCTCTACTATGAAAAGTTCTATTTCACTCCCGGCGACCTTGGATTCCGGGCCTGGCAAACGCGCTTCGCGAAGATTGGCGTGTTGATTTGCTGGGACCAGTGGTATCCCGAAGCGGCGCGGTTGACGGCGCTGCAGGGCGCCGAGATTCTTTTCTACCCGACCGCGATCGGCTGGCATCCGGCCGAGAAGGCGCAGGACGGCGAAGGACAGCACGCCGCCTGGGAGACGATTCAGCGGAGTCACGCTATCGCGAATGGATGCTATGTGGCAGTGCCGAACCGCGTCGGTCATGAAAAGTTGGCCGGAGAGGGAATCGAATTTTGGGGCCGGAGCTTTGTGGCTGGCACTTCCGGCGAGATTCTGGCCCGAGCCAACGCCGAACGAGACGAAACGCTGGTGATCCCGCTGGATCTTGCCAAAGTGGATTCGACGCGCACCCACTGGCCGTTCCTGCGCGACCGGCGCATCGATGCCTACGGCGACCTGACCAGGCGTCTAATTGATTAGCAGCGATGGCGAGCAGCTATACGAAACAACAGGAACCAACCTTCATTGTTTGCATTTTGAGATTTGGTGCTTTTCTGGAGCTTGGGGTTTGGTATTTGGTGTTTTGTGCATGCCCGATAGAATCTGGATCACCGGCGCTGGCGGTTTGATCGGCAATTACCTGGTCCAAACGGCTGCGCAGTTTGTTCCCGAGGCGACGATTATTGGGCTGACTCGTGCCCGTCTGGACTTGACCGATTTTGCGGCAGTTCGGCGCGAGTTCCGCCATCAAACCCCACGGCTCCTAATTCACTGCGCCGCGTTGAGCCGCAGCCCCGAATGCCAGGACAACCCGCCGCTGGCGCGCAAGCTGAACGTGGAAGTCACGGCGCTGCTCGCCGAATTGGCCGCCGAAATCTCTTTTGTGTTCCTGTCCTCAGACCTGGTTTTCGACGGGCGCAGCGGCAACTATGACGAATCTGCTCCGGTCAACCCACTGAGCGTGTATGCCGAAACCAAAGTCACGGCGGAGGGCGTGGT
Source organism: Binatia bacterium (assembly GCA_035566895.1). Lineage (GTDB taxonomy): Bacteria > Verrucomicrobiota > Verrucomicrobiia > Limisphaerales > UBA8199 > DATMQA01. Next base: position 31,801 of record DATMQA010000096.1, on the reverse strand, counting down.
CCTGAAAAACCCGAAGCACACCGTTGTGCGCACCTCGCTCAACGGTGGGACTTCGCCTGCTGGCGACCGCGGGTTTAACGAGCAACTGCGTCGCGCCTGGCAAGCGGGACGAACGGTCACGCTCTTCACCGACGAGTTTCGGTCCCCGACTCCGGCGACGGTGACCGCGCAGGCGGTTTGGGAACTTTTGTCGCGTGACAAGCCTGGTCTTTACCACGTGGCGGGCGCCGAAAGGATGTCCCGCTGGCAGATCGGCCAATGCCTCGCCTCCCGCTGGCCCGAGTTGAATCCGAAGCTTGTGCCGGAATCTCTTAAAAGCTACCAGGGCGCGCCGCGGCCGGCCGACTCCTCGCTCAATTGCGCCAAAGCCCAAAGCCTGCTTTCATTCCCTTTGCCCGGATTGAGTGACTGGCTGGCCAATCACCCAAAGGAGGCGTTCTAGTCCAAAACCGCGAATCGACACCCATGGACACGAAGTCCAGGACACACACATCACTTGCCCCCTATCGTGGCCGGCTAGCTCCCTCCCCTACTGGCTTTCTACATCTCGGGCACGCACACACTTTTTGGATAGCACAGCAACGCGCACGCAACTGCGGCGGGACCCTCGTGCTGCGCAACGAGGATTTGGATAAGTCGCGAGCCAAACCCCAGTTCGTCGCCGCGATGCTTGAAGATCTCCGCTGGTTTGGCTTTGAATGGCAGGAAGGCCCGGACCGTGGCGGCGCTTTTGGTCCTTATACGCAAAGCGAACGCGGGCAGTTTTACGTGTCAGCCTTTGAGAAGCTTCGTGAGGGCGGGTTCATTTATCCCTGTACCTGTTCCCGGCAGGATGTCCTGCGCGCGCTCCAGGCGCCGCATGCCGGCGAAGACGAACCGGTCTATCCGGGCACGTGTCGTCCTGGGAAAGGTGACGAGGGACAAGTGATGAGTGACGAGAACATTCTTTCAGCGAGCGCCTCGATGATCACGAACCACATGTCGAGCATCACTTCCCGCTCGTCACCCGTCACCCGCCCCTCGTTACTTGTCAACTGGCGCTTCCGGGTACCCGACGGCGAGGTCGTCTCATTTATAGATGGTCATTATGGATCGCAGCGGTTCGTCGCCGGAAAGGACTTCGGCGACTTCATCATTTGGCGGCATGATGACATTCCCGCTTACCAACTCGCCGTGGTCGTGGATGACGCCGCGATGCAAATCACTGAAGTGGTCCGTGGCAAGGACCTGCTCAAATCCACCTCGCGCCAACTGCTGCTTTATCGCGCGCTGGGGCTGACGCCTCCGACGTTCTATCATTGCCCGTTGGTCACCGACGAGTCAGGGCTGCGTTTGGCTAAACGGCACGAGGCTTTGAGTCTCCGCTCATTGCGGGCGAAAGGTTGCCAGCCTGAGGAGTTGATGAAGGATTGGTATGGCTCGGCTGCCGAGCCAATTTGAAGTTCTCAATTCTCGCTCTCGTTAGCCTTCCGCCCGCGCCGGAATACCCACCCACCGCGTGCCTGGCGGCAGGACTTCACCCTTCATCAGCAGGGACAGGTCACCCAGGGCAGCGCCGTCCTCCATTCGCGTGTCATAGAGCACGAGCGAACCGGCGCCCACATGACAGCGGGGCCCGATGGTCACGGTGTCCATTTTCATCACACGGTCCTCGAACAAATGGGTCTGGATAGTGCAGTCCGCATTCAGGGTGGCTTCGTCGCCGACTGCAGCTAAATCGAACTCGCTCAAATCAGTCGTCTCCATGTACACCCGGCGGCCAATGTGCGCGCCCAGCAGTCGAAAATACCAACAGACGAAAGGAGTGCCGGTGAGCGCACCGACCAGGAACGGTTCAGCCAGGTGTTCGTGGAGGGCATTGAGAAGTTCATTCCGCCAGACGAAAGAACTCCAAAGAGGTCGCTCGCCCGGCCGATAGCGCCAGACCAGAATCCACTTGGCGGCAATGGTGAACAGGGCCGCCGCCAGCCCGCAGCCGATATAGAGGAACGGGAAAAGCAGAAGGGTATGAAGCAAGCTGTATTCATCATGAATCAGCAGCAACGCCGAAAAGAGCAGGCTTAACAACACGATGAAAAAGGTTGAAGGCGAAATCACCCGCACGAACTCGATGGCCGCTCGGAGCGCACGCAACCTCGGTGGAGGATTGAAGGTTCTTTCATCGCCGAAAGCCACGCTCTTTTCCCGCTGCGGTAGAAAGAGCGGCGGGGAGCCCAACCAGGTGCTGTCTTCGCGCAATGCGTCGGCGGGGTTGGGCGGTGGCGCCGACAGGCAGCCAATGAGCACGCTGTCCCCGATTACCGTTCCCGGGGGCAGCATGGCGCTGTTGCCGATGAAGGAGCGCTTGCCAACCCGGTTGGCGCCGATGTTCATGAAGCCATCCCGCACGCGCGGCGCGCCCAGCGAAACGCTGTCCGCGATGAAGCTCTCCTCCCCAATGGAGAGCAGGTCCGGCGAGATGAACGAGGCGGTGGAAACTTCCGCCCCTTTACCCAGCTTGGCGCCGAGCAGCTGGTACCAGGGCGCCAGGTAAACTGAGGCATAGAGCGGCCCCAGCACGTCGAGGCTCAGGTCCATCGTCTGATCCACAAACCACTTGCGCAGATAATAGAAGCTGTGAAGCGGATGCCGCCCCGGTTTGACCTTCCCCAGCAGAAGCCATTTGACCGCCGCAATCTCCAGCGCGAGCAAGAGAATGAAGGAAAAGCCCACCAGCGGTGAGAGAAACAAATACCAGTAATAAGGATCGATATAATTCAACTGGTTCATTACCACGATGCCCGGGAACAGCGCGGCCACGACCAGCACCGGAAAAATCAGCAAACCGAGGCCGTGAAGAACCCCGAAGAAGAATCGCCGTGTCAGGCTCGCCGGAGTGCGCCCGTCCCCGGGCGCAGCAGGGCGCGGCTGCTGTGAGCGGTCGGAGTTTTCCGAAAGCGTAGCGCCGGCCGAAGTCGCTGCGCCCGGGGACGGGCGCACTCCATCATCCGCACTCTTGCGGCCGGGCGAGCCCGTCCAGGTTTCCCCGCGCGGGATCACCTGCCCTCGTCCCACCAGGGAGAGATCCTCCAGGGCGGAATCGTCCTCCATCCGCGCGTCTTCGCGTACGGCCGCACGCGCACCGACAAAGCAGCGCCGACCGATGGCGATCCCGCCGAGCTTCAGGCATCCATCCTCCACGGTGTAGCCGAGCAAATTGGAATCGACGTTGATGCTGGCGTCATCGCCGATGGAAAGGAGGTCATAGATCGCGAAACTATCCGAATCGAGATGGACATTGCGGCCAATCCTGGCGCCCATCAAGCGGAGATAGATATTCAGCAGAGGCGTGCCCGCCAGATAGCCCACGGGTACCGCGGCCTCAATCGTCGTCGTTAGCCACCAACGGAAATAGTAACTTCCCCAAAGCGGGTAAGCCCCCGGCTTATAGCGTCCGATGACGAGCCACTTTACGATGATCGGAATCGCCAGCATCACCGGATAGAGCACGATGAGACTGGCGAAAGCGCCCAGGACGGCCTCGATGAAATCGTAATCCTCCTCAACCAACACCGTATAGGTCAAGTAAGGCGCCAGCCATTGCAAGGCAAAGAAGCTGAGCACGAAGAATAGGCTGACCATCTGGGCCGTGCCGCACCAGAAATGGCGCCAAAAAGGGACCGTGGCGGAGGTGGTGGATATCGGATGATGGCCTGGAGTTGACCGCTCCTTCCCTCGTTCTACTCCCCTGTCCTTTTCGGCTTCTGCTGGCTCGGGCGAGGCTTTCGCGCTGGTTTCAAAGTGCGCGGCGAGGGATTCAATCGTGGGATGCTGGTAAACGTCCAGCATCGAGAGGCGCTGAAACGGCGGGGTTTTGCGCAATTCCGAAACCATCCGCGCAGCCAGGAGCGAATGCCCGCCAAGTTCCAAAAAGAAATCGTCCGTCACGCCTGCCTGCATTGGCGCAAATAACCTTCCCCAGACGGCGCCGAGCTGCTGTTCCAGGGGGGTGCGCGGAGGTTTGATATGACGTCGCTCAAATCCTGCCTCGGCGCTTGGAGCCGGTAGCGCTTTACGGTCCACCTTGCCACTGGGCAGGATTGGCAGCTTGGGCAGCGTTTCCAGCACCGTAGGAATCATATAAACGGGCAGACGGGCACGCAGCACAGCGCGGAGCGGGTCCTGCGCCAGGGGCTTGTTGTCACGGGGCACCACATAGCCGACGAGTTGTTGGACGCCCGGTGTGTCTTCGCGCAGCGCCACCGCGGCAGCTTGCACGTCGCGGCATTCCAGCAGCACGGCCTCAATTTCCGAGAGCTCGACGCGAAAGCCTCGAATCTTCACTTGGGCATCGAGCCGGCCAAGGAACTCGATTTCACCGTCGCCAGTCCTGCGCGCCAAATCGCCCGTGCGATAAAAGCGCTGAGACGGCTCGCCATTGAGTGAGAGCGACACGAACTTTTCGCGGTCCAATTCGGGACGACCAACATATCCCCGTGCCAGGCCTATGCCCCCGATGCACAACTCGCCGGAGGCGCCATCATGGACCGGTTGAAGCTGCTCGTCCAAAATGCATACCGCGTAATTCGACAAAGGCCGCCCAATGGTTACCGGTTTGGCGGGATGGCACTCCGCATAGGTCGCGATCACGGTAGCCTCAGTCGGACCGTACGTATTGACGACTCGTCGTCCTGGTTTCCACCAGCGCTTTACCAGGTCCGGCGGACAGGCTTCGCCCCCGAGGATAAGCAGACGGATCGAGGGCACATCCTCCTCCATCATCGAGAGCAAGGTCGGCACACAGGAAAGAACCGTCACCCCGGCCTCAGCAAGCAACCGCGGAAGCGCCGGGCCGGCATGAATCATCTCACTGGTGCCTCCGACCAACGTGGCCCCGGCGAAAAACGCCAGCCAGATCTCTTCCACTGAAGCATCAAAAGCGAGCGAGAATCCTTGATAAACCCGGTCGTTAGGCCTGACCTGGAAAATCTCGCTCTCCGCGCGTACCAAGTGGCACACACTTCGATGCTCGATTTGGACTCCTTTGGGCCGGCCGGTCGTACCCGAGGTATAAATAATATAGGCGAGGTCGCGAGCCCTTGCACCGACCTCGCCGCGCTCAAGCCCTTCGGCGGAAATCGACAAGATTGCCGCCCTTTTCTCATCCAGGCAAATAACGTGGCCGCGAAATCCAGTGGCCTTGCCTTCCAGTGCGGTTGTGGTCACCAGTGCGCCTGCTTTGCAATCCGCCAAAATGAACTGCACTCGGTCAGCGGGATAATCCGGATCCAAGGGCACGTAAGCCGCTCCGGCCTTGAGAATGCACAGCAAGGCCATATAAACGTCCAGCGACCGCGGCAGCAACAGGCCCACACACTCTCCGCGCCCGATCCCACAATTTCGGAGAAAGCGCGCTAACTGGTTGGCATGGCCGTCCAATTCTCCGTACGTCCAGCTTTTGCCGCCGCAGACCACCGCCACCTGGTCGGGGCGAATGGCCGCCTGCCGCGCAAAGAATTCGTGCAACACTTCAGGCGGAGCCTCGGCTCCGCCTTCTAAAGGTCGCTCCTGGATGCTTGGCAGCATGGTCCAAGGATGCGGACCGTCGCCAAAACTGTCGAACCTAAATTGCCTCGATGCTTTTCGCTCGATTTTCGCTTGAACGCCGCGGCGGATTTATTAGCGTGAGGCCCTTCAGTGACGGCGCTCCGTCCTGCTGCAACGGCCCATTACTGCTGACAATTCTGAATCAGAAAGTGAAAACGATGAAATACGGCTTGAACATCCGTCCGGCGGGAGGTCTGGACCTGGTCTCCCTTGGCGCGCTGGTGCATCGGCTCGATCCGGGAATCATCCCATTCCGAAAGGCAAGCAAGTGCAAGATTCACGTCAGTGGCGGCGAATTCAACGTCGCGGCGAATCTATCGGATTGTTTCCAGCTTCAGACTGCCATTGCCAGCGCGATGGTGGACTATCCTGTTGGTGAGCTGATCGCCGAACGGGTGCGGGCGATGGGCGTGAAGCCGTTTTACAAGCATTTCAAACACGATGGCGTCCATGGTCCGAATATGGCGACGGTCTATAGCGACCGCGGCCAGGGAGTGCGGGCCCCTGTGGTATTCTACAACCGTTGCAACGAAGCCGGCGCGCAGCTTAAGCCCGGCGATTTCGACTGGAAGGCAATCTTTGGCGGAGGCGTGCGCTGGTTTCATAGCGGCGGCATCTTCGCCGCACTGTCGCCCACGACGGCAGAAGTCATTGTCGAAGGGATGAAAGCGGCCAAGGCAGCGGGCGCTATTATCTCTTTCGATCTCAATTACCGGGCCAAGCTATGGAATATTTCCGGCGGGCATGAGCGAGCGGTGGCAGTGCTCGACCGGATCGTAAAGAACGTCGATGTGCTGGTCGGTAACGAAGAGGACCTGCAGATGGGGCTGGGGATTCCCGGTCCGGAGGTGGCGGCAAAATCCAAGCTGGACCCGAGCGCCTTTATCGGAATGATTGACAAGGTCACCAAGAAACATCCTCAGGTTAAGATTGTAGCGACGACACTGCGCGAGGTCCATTCGACTAACCGTCACAGTTGGGGCGCCGTGGCCTGGATCAACGGCAAGACCTTCATGGCCCCGACCTGCGAGCTGGATGTCTATGATCGCGTCGGCGGGGGAGACGGTTTCGCGGCCGGGTTCTTTTACGGGTTGCTCACGGGCGAGCCGGAGGAAGAAGCGGTGAAACTGGGCTGGGCGCACGGCGCGTTGCTCACGACCTTTCCGGGCGATACGACCATGGCGACCCTGGAGCAGGTCCGGGCGTTTGCCAAAGGCGGGTCTGCACGGATTCAGAGATAGGGAATGAGAAAAGCGGCGAACCGTTACCGGATCGCCGCTCCAACAACGACTTCGTGTCTCGCCCTCCCTGGTAAGCGAGCAGTCATTCCATTGTCCTCCTACCAGGGACGGTGGACCGGAGGAATGGGGTTTCCACCTACGCCAATTGGGCTGATGCGTGAACCGTGAAGGGCGATGTCTGAAAAAAAAGCCGCCCCGTTTCGGGAGCGGCCTTCGTGTAAAGTTGCGAGCGGCTTAGAGCCGTTGCATGCGGCGCTTGCCGCGAGTGGCGCGTTTGACGCCATCGACTTTGCGGACATGGCCATTGAGTTTCTTGGCCTTGTCCTCTTCTTCGAGCGCCGCCTGCGCGGCGGCCAGGCGGGCCACCGGCACGCGGAAGGGCGAGCAGCTGACGTAGGCCAGACCAAGCCGATGACAGAACTTCACGCTGTCCGGATCGCCACCGTGCTCGCCGCAAATGCCGAGCTTGATGTCGGGGCGGGTGCTGCGGCCCTTTTCGACCGCGATCTTCATAAGCTCGCCAACGCCAGTCTGGTCGATCGAGGCGAAGGGGTTCTTGCGGATGATTTCCAATTCCTGGTACGGCGGCAGGAACGAGCCGGAATCGTCGCGGCTCATGCCCAGACAGGTCTGGGTCAGGTCGTTGGTGCCGAAGCTGAAGAACTCGGCGGTTTGGGCGATTTCATCCGCGGTGAGGGCGCCGCGCGGGATCTCGATCATGGTGCCGACCAAGTAAGCGATTTTGACCTTCTTCTCGGCCATGACTTCCTTGGCGACCTGATGCACGAGCTCGACCTGAAGATCGAGTTCGCGTTTGAACCCGACGAGCGGGATCATGATTTCGGGCTTCACTTTGATGCCGGCCTTCTGCACTTCGGCGGCGGCTTCAAAGACAGCGCGGGCCTGCATCTCGGAGATTTCGGGATAGACCAGGCCGAGCCGGCAGCCGCGGAAACCAAGCATCGGGTTAAACTCATGCAGTTCCTTCACGCGCTGGGCGATTTTGTCAACGCTGATGCCCATTTTCTCGGCGAGCAGATTCTGCGCGGCGTGGTCGTGCGGCAGGAACTCGTGCAACGGCGGGTCGAGGAAACGGATGGTGGCCGGCAGGCCCTTAAGCGCGTGGAAGATGCCGGCGAAGTCGCCCTTCTGATACGGCAACAGCTTCGCGAGCGCCTTCTTCCGATCCTCCTTGTTCTCGGCGAGAATCATTTCGCGCATCGCGTCGATGCGGTCGCCCTCGAAGAACATGTGCTCGGTGCGCGTCAGGCCGATGCCGGTGGCGCCGAACGCGATGGCGTTCTCGGTCTGTTCCGGGGTGTCGGCGTTGGTGCGGACCTGGAGCCGGGTGGCCTTCGCGCACCAATTCATCAGCTTCTGGAACATTTGATAGGTGGCGCTTTCCTTGCCATCGAGTGACTTCTCGACGAGCACCTGGACGATTTCGGAGGCAGCGGTCGGAATTTCGCCGGGATAAACTTCGCCCGCGGTGCCGCTGATAGAGAGGTAATCGCCTTCTTTGTAGGTGACGCCATCGACGGTCATCGTCCTGGCGGCGTAATCAATCTGCAACGCGGCGGCGCCGCAAACGCAGACCTTGCCCATCTGCCGGGCCACGAGAGCCGCGTGCGAACTGACGCCGCCCTTGGCGGTAAGGATGCCTTCCGCAGCGATCATCCCGCGCAGATCTTCCGGAGAGGTTTCGTTTCGGACCAGCAGGACCCTTTCGCCTTTGTGGGCGGCTTCAACCGCGCGTTCGGCGTTGAGATACATTTTGCCGGTGGCGGCGCCCGGGCCGGCAGGGAGGCCTTTGGCGATGCACTTGGCGGCCTTCACCGCCTTACGGTCAAAGATCGGCGCGAGCACCTGGTCGAGCTGATCAGCGGGCACGCGCCGGATGGCGGTCTTCCAGTCAATCAGCTTCTCCTTCTCCATTTCAATGGCGAAACGGACGGCCGCAAGCCCGGTGCGTTTGCCGTTGCGGGTCTGGAGCATGAACACTTTGCCGTCCTGGATGGTAAATTCAAAGTCCTGGACGTCCTTGAAGTGTCTCTCGAGGGTCATGCGAATGCTCTCCAGTTCGATGAAAGCCGCCGGCATGTGGTTCGTTAGCTGCGCGACCGGTTCCGGGGTGCGCACGCCGGCGACGACGTCTTCGCCCTGCGCGTTGATGAGGAATTCGCCGTAGAAAACCTTCTCACCGGTAGCCGGGTCGCGGGTGAAGGCGACGCCCGAGCCCGAGTTGTCGCCGGTATTGCCGTAGACCATCGCCTGGACGTTGACGGCGGTTCCCCATTCGGTGGGGATATTATATTTGCGGCGATAGACAATCGCGCGGTCATTCATCCAGGAACCGAACACGGCCCCGGAGGCGCCCCAAAGCTGTTTCCAGGGGTCCTGCGGGAATTCCGCGCCGGTCCGCTCCTTGATCAGAGCCTTGAAACGGGCGACCAATTCCTTGAGATCAACGACGCTGAGTTTGGTATCCTCGATGTCGGCGTGATAGCGCTGGTGCTTAAGGCTCTCGATAACGACTTCGAAGGGTTCGTGGTCTTCGCCGGGGCGCTTCTGCACGCCCATGACCACATCCCCGTACATCTGGATGAACCGGCGGTAGCAGTCCCAGGCGAACCGCTCGTTCTTGGTGGCTTTGACGAGGGCCAGGACGGTTTCGTCATTCAGCCCGAGGTTGAGGATGGTGTCCATCATGCCGGGCATCGAGTCCCGCGCCCCGGAACGGACCGAGACCAGGAGCGGCATCGCGTCTTTATCGCCAAACTTTGTCCCCATGATGTTCTCGATGAAAGCGATGCCATTCCGCGCGGCCGGTTCGAGAGTCTTCGGGTAAGTCCTCTTATTGGCGTAATAGTAAGTGCAGACCTCGGTCGTGATGGTGAAGCCGGGCGGCACCGGCAAACCGATGCGGCTCATCTCGGCCAGATTTGCGCCTTTGCCGCCGAGCAACGGCTTCATGCCGCCGTCGCCATCGGCCTTCTTGTTTCCAAACAGATAAACGTATTTTACGGGTTTCGAATTAGTTGCCATAAATTCAATCTTTCAATTCAAGGTTTCGGCGGATAATTCCTCAGAAACAGTGGCATAGACTCTAACAAAGCCCAAAGGAGTGTCAACGGACGAGTGGAGCAGGTCCCGGATTCCAGCCGCCGTCTTCTCGTGAAAACACCTGAAAGTCAGGGGTTTTGGGCACGCGTCTCCCGAGGGCTGTGCAATAGATGCTAAATCTTCCGCAAAAAATGTTATCGCGGTGTGGGAGGGCTATTGCGAATCCACCCACTGATGCTGTGGTTACGTTCGGGATTACGATTGGGGCTTATACCCTCCTCGCATAGGGCAGCGACCACGGCTTTCGGTAATGGACCCCAACCAGTTTGTCGGCCTCAGGATCACTCACGATGCGTTCCTTGGCCGCGTCCCAGGTGACCTTGCGCCCAGTGCGATACGCGATGTTGCCCAGGTGCGCGACGGTGGAGACGTGGTGTCCGATTTCCAGGTTGAGCGCCGGCTGGTTGCGCGATTTAACGCAATCGAGGAAGTTGCGGACATGGGCGGGACGGGGATCGCCGCTGCCGGGTCTTTTCTGCGAGTCGAGATTGGCCGACTTCCGTTCCGTGCGGATTTCCCATCCCTCGTCGTTCAAAATGATGGTGCCCTCGGTGCCGTTCCATTCCACCCCCCACGATCTCCCGTTCAGGCCGTTGTTAAGGCCGGCCTTGTGTTCCCAGATCAACATGTAACCGGGAAACTCATACACGGTCACCTGTGAATCCGGGGTTTCCGAATTGTCATCAAAGACGAATTTGCCGCCGCTGGAGCAGGCGTTCTTGGGAGCTTCGTTGCCCATGCCCATCAGCATCATGTTGATGAGATGGACGCCCCAATCGGTCATCAGCCCGCCGGCGTAATCCCAGAACCAGCGGAAGTTGAAATGGAACCGGTTCGGATTGAAGGCGTGCTGCGGCGCCGGCCCGAGCCACATGTTATAATCCACGCCGGCAGGCGGCGGGCAGTCGGCGGGCTTGCCAATTGGGTTGAGCCAATCCAGGTAGGCCCAACCCCGCACGACGCTGACTTTGCCCAGTTTGCCGGAACGGATCAACTCCCCGGCCTCCATGATGTGCTTGCAACTACGCCATTGTGAGCCCATCTGGACGACGCGCTGGTGGCGCCGGGCAGCCTCCAGCATCGCGCGGCCTTCATCAATGGTTTTGGCCAGCGGCTTTTCCACATAAACATCTTTGCCCGCCTGGCAAGCCAGCACCGTCGGCAGCGCGTGCCAGTGGTCGGGCGTGGCAATCAAGACGACATCAACGTCCTTGCGGTCCAGCACGCGGCGAAAATCTTTTACCGTGTCCGGCTTTTTGCCGCGTTTCTTTTCGCAGATTTCCACGCCCTTCGCCAGGCGCGCGTCATCCACATCGCAAATCACGGTACACTCCACTTCCGGGTTAAGGAAAAAACATTCCAGGTCCCCCTGCCCCATGCCGCCGCAGCCGATCAGGCCAAGGCGCACTTTTTCATTGGCGCTGACGGCGGCGCGCGCGGGGGATGTCAGGAGCGAAACACCACCAGTCGCCAGCGCCGGGGCGATGCTCACGGCCAGGCCGGACCGGGCCAGGAATTGACGGCGGGAGAGAGGTTTCATAGTAGAATCTTCACCGGCATTTTTCGCGGGCCCGTTTCGGAAGTCAATTTGAAAGGGCGAACTTGATAATCGGTCAATGACGGCGAGCGGAGCGCGGACATTCCTGTCCGCAGCAATGTGTTACGCGCGAGAACGGCATAAAATCCGAGTTGTGAGGGCGTTCGGAAGTCGCTGCGGACAAGAATGTCCGCGCTCCGCTGCTCCCGACTGCCGCACCCTGACCGATGGCGAAGTTTGGCTGGACTTTTTGAGGTTGAATTTGCAACCTGAGAGTGATGGATGCTGATGAACGCGAAATTTGCCTTTATTTGAAAGGGTGGCCGGGGCAATTCATCGGGATGAATGAAATCTGCCGGCGCGCTGCCGGGAAAAAGCGGTTTCACGAGGACCCTAATTGGGCGGTCCAGGTCCTTGGACGCCTGGTGGAAAAGGGAGTCGTCGAGTCGGACTCCACCGGCCACTACCGCCTCCTGCGGCCCGAGAAGAAAAAAGAGCAAAAGCGCTGGGTCTCGCCACAAATCCGAAAGATCCTGGAAAGCAGCGGCAAAAAGTTTGATGAGTCCATCGATGTTGAGGACGATTTTCCAATGGATTAGGTCCGGGGCAGGCTCGCTGAGACGAATGACCACCTCGTCGTTGCCTCCACGAGCAATGTCAGTTCGCTCCTGAGTGCAGTACCGGTCATTTTACGGCACCGAGGAGCGCGAGGATGCCGAAGGTGAAGGTGGCGATGGCCAGCACCGCGATCAGGAACAGGATGATGCGATGACGCCGCTGCATATTAACCCTCAATCAGGTTAGCACCACGTCCGCACCGCTCATCGGTGTCGCAAACTCGAAAGGTAACCCCACGCCGCGCCGATCACCAGGCCGGCCAGATGGACGGTGTTCGCAACCGGCCCCACCAATAGGGTGAGAATACCGGTAAATCCCGCGACCAACCAGATGAGCATCATCACGACCGTCGAAGGGTGCAAGTAGAGGCCGGACGCCGGATCGAACTTTCCCCGCATCCAGATATAGCCCAGCAACCCGTAAACCACCCCCGACATTCCGCCAAAATCCGGCCCATGCCCAGGGCCGATATAAAACTGTGCCAGGTTTGAGCCGGCCGCGATGACTAGCGTCAGCACCGCCAGGTACCAGGAGCTTTGGCGTCCTTCAATCATACTGCCCAGGTCACGCAGCCAAAGCATATTAAACAGGATGTGGGCCACGCCGAAGTGAATGAACATCGGAGTGAAGAGCCGCCAGATTTGGCCGTGGCGGATTTCCGGAAGACTGGAGTCCCAGGTGATGAAATTATCAATCGTCTTAAAGTCCGTGATGAAAAGACGGTGAACCCGCTCTGGGTTCATGCCGACATTGGAGAGAAAAGCCACCGCGACGCTGAACGCGATCAGGGCAAACGTTACCGGCCCGAAACCGTAACCGGTCAGGGGCCGGAACAACTGGCGGCGGTCTTTCAGCTTCTTGCGCCAGGCCTCGTCGCTCTTCGCCTTCTGCGCGCGCAACTCCTCAGCGCTCTTGGCTTGGGCCCGGTATTTGGGGTCGGTGGGATTCGCGCGGAAAGCGTCCAGCAATTTGGTGGCGTTTTCGAGTTGCTCCTCGTCGTTCACCCAGACCCCCCACCCATCGCCTTGCGTAAACTCAAGCTGGTTCTCAATCCCTTGCGAGTAAATATAATCCCCAAAGGTGCGAGCGCTGGTCTCGCTGGGCAAATGGCCGATTAAACGCATGCGGGGCTACTTCTTCTCGAATTCCAGCTCCCCATCGTGCGCGGCTACTTTGATCCGGTCGCCCGGTTTGAAGTCGCCGACCAGCAGCTTCGTCGCCAGCGGGTCCAGCAGCAAGTCCTGGATCGCGCGCTTGAGCGGGCGCGCGCCGAACTGCGGGTCGTAGCCTTCCTTGGCAATCAACTGTTTGGCCGAGCGGTCCAGCTCCAGAGTGAGTAGCTGTTGCGCCAGGCGCTTTTCCAATCGGTTCAATTGAATCTCGACGATATGCGAAAGCTGTTTTTCGTCAAGGCTGTGGAAGATGATAATGTCATCGACGCGGTTGAGGAACTCCGGCCGGAAATGCGCGCGCAGCTCGGTCCGGACCAGCCGTTCCATCTCCGCATGGTCTTTCGGCCCCAGTTTGCCGGCCGTGTAATATTCCTGGATGATCGGCGAACCGATGTTGCTCGTCATAATGATGATGGCATTTCTAAAATCCACCGTTCTCCCCTGCCCGTCCGTCAGCCGGCCATCATCGAGCACCTGCAGCAGCACATTGAAAACATCGTGATGCGCTTTTTCGATCTCGTCGAACAGCACCACGCTATACGGGCGGCGCCGAACCGCCTCGCTGAGCTGGCCGCCCTCTTCGTAGCCCACATACCCCGGTGGCGCCCCAATCAACCGCGCCACCGTGTGCTTCTCCATATACTCGCTCATGTCGATGCGCACCATCGCGTTCTCGTCATCGAACAAAAACTCCGCCAGCGCCCTCGCCGTCTCGGTCTTCCCGACACCCGTCGGACCCAGAAAAATGAACGACCCGATCGGCCGGTTGGGGTCCTGCAACCCGCTCCGGGAACGGCGCACCGCATTCGCGACGGCGTGGATGGCCTCCCGCTGCCCGACCACGCGCTGTTCGAGCCGTTCTTCCATTTTGACGAGCTTCTGGCGCTCGGTCTCCAGCATTCGTGACACCGGGATACCGGTCCAGGCGGAAACCACCCGCGCGATGTCTTCGTCGGTCACCTCCTCGTGGAGCAAACGCTGGCCGGCGGGTTTTTCGCGCAGAGCTTTTTCCGCCGCCGCGAGCTTCTTCTGCAAATCCGGCAGCCGCCCATACTGGATTTGCGCCGCCACGTTCAGGTCGCCCCGGCGCTGGGCTTGTTCCAGCTCGAGCTTGGTTTGCTCGAGCTGGCTGTTGATGATGCTGACCGCGTTGATGGCCGCCTTTTCGTTTTGCCACTGCGCTTTGAGCTGGTTGGATTTCTCTTTGAGATTGGCCAAATCCTTTTCCAGCCGCTTAAGCCGCTCGCGCGAACCCTCGTCCTTCTCGCGCTTTAACGCATTTTGCTCGATTTCCAACTGCAGGATCTGCCGCTCCAGCTTGTCAATCTCCGTCGGCATCGAATCCAGCTCCATCCGCAACCGCGAGCCCGCTTCGTCCACCAGGTCAATCGCCTTGTCCGGCAAAAACCGGTCGGTGATGTACCGGTGCGAAAGCGTCGCCGCGGCGACCAGCGCCGAATCCGTGATCCGCACGCCGTGATGCACCTCGTAGCGTTCCTTGAGCCCGCGCAGAATCGCAATCGTCGCCTCGACCCCCGGTTCGGCGATGAAGACCGGCTGGAAACGGCGCTCCAGCGCCGGGTCTTTCTCGATGTGCTTGCGGTACTCGTCCAGCGTCGTCGCCCCGATGGCCCGCAACTCCCCGCGCGCAAGCTGCGGCTTCATAATATTGGCCGCGTCGGTCGCCCCTTCGGCGGCGCCCGCCCCGACCAAAGTATGCAACTCGTCGATGAACAAAATGATCTTGCCCTCGCTGGACACGATTTCCTTCAGAAAAGCCTTCAGCCGGTCTTCGAATTCCCCGCGGTACTTCGCCCCGGCGATCATCGCGCTCAGGTCCATCGCCACCAGCCGCTTGTTCTTCAGCGTCTCGGGAACGTCGCCGCTCACAATCCGCCGCGCCAGCCCCTCGGCGATCGCCGTCTTGCCTACCCCGGGTTCGCCGATAAGCACCGGGTTATTCTTCGTCCGCCGCGTCAGCACCTGCATCACCCGGCGAATCTCCTCGTCCCGGCCGATAACCGGGTCGATCTTCCCCTGCCGCGCCAGCTCCGTCAGGTCGCGCCCGTATTTGTCGAGCGCCTGAAATTTGTCTTCCGGGTTCGGATCGGTCACGCGCTGGTTGCCGCGCAAGTCGGCCAGCGCGCGCAGCACCAGGTCACGCTTGAGCCCGTGCGTCTGGAAAATCTTCTTGAGCGAGCTATCCCCCTCAGCCAGCAACCCCAGCAGCAAATGCTCCGTGCTGATATAATCGTCCTTGAGCTTGCCGGCTTCCGCCTGGGCTGCCTCGAGCGCCTTTTTCAAGCTCGGACTCAGGAACACGTCGGCGGCCCCTTGCACCTTGTGCCGGCGGGCCAGCTCGCGTTCGAGGTCGGGCTTCAGCTTGGCCGGCGGCACCCCGATTTTCTCCAGCAACTCGGGGATGAGACTCTCGCCCTGGCCGAGCAGCGCCAGCAGCAAGTGTTCCCCATCGACCTCCTGGTGCGAATACCCCTGCGCGATGCGTTGCGCCTCTTGCAACGCTTCCTGGGATTTGATCGTCAGCCGTTCCATTTGCATAAGAGTACTGATACCGAGTGGCTCCTTGCTGTCAAGGGTCCGAGCTTAAGGGTTGCACATCGGTTACATGGTTACATGGTTACATCGGTTACATCGGTTACATCGGTTACATGGTTACATGGTTACATCGGTTACATCGGTTACATGGTTACATCGGTTACATGGTTACATCGGTTACATGGTTACATCGGTTACATGGTTACATCGGTTACATGGTTACATGGTTGACGCCGCTGAGTCGGTCAAGGAAAGCGGCGCCGAGCGCACGCACTCCAAACGCTTCGCGACAAATCGCGGAGGTTCGCCTTCTTTCGGAAATCCTGCAACCCTGTAACCCATGCAACCATGTAACCGATGTAACCCCTTTAACTCAATTAACCCTTTTAACTTTTTTAGCCCCCTCACTTAGCCGCATAACCGGCACCCACAAACCCGCGCACCACCTCCAGCTCCTGCTCGCCCGCGATCGTGTGCCCTTTCATGAACTCGTGCCACTCGATGCGCAGCCCCGCCGCTTTGAGCAGGTTCACCTGCTCGCGCGTTTGCGCAAACGGCAGCATCGGATCGACCAGTCCATGCGTCATTAGAATACGCTGCTGCATTGCCACCGGCGACAGCTCCTCGAGCAGCTTTTCCGGGTCACAAATATACCCGCTTATGCCGACGATGCACGCGAACCGGTGCGGATAGCGCAAACCCACTTCCATCGCCATCAAACATCCCTGCGAGAAACCGCCCAGCACCGTCTGCTCCGTCGGAAAGCCCCGTCCGCGTTGCGCCTCCAGCAACTCGAACAGCAGCCCCCGGCTGCGCGCCACCCCGGGCGCGATGTCGCCCGCAAAATCATACCACGAATAACCGCCGTAATATTCGTCGGGCGCATTGACCAGCAGATAATTCAACCACGGCAGATTCAGCGCCTCGGGCACCCAGCGGTAACCTTCGATGCTGTCGCCCAACCCGTGCAGCATGATCAACAACCGGTGCGACCCTTTCTCTTGGGCCGATATGAATTCAGTTTCCAACATCGTCCCGCCAGCATACCCAAACCCGCAGCCGGCGCGAGCAGCTTTGTCGGGAGGTGGCGCGCAGCTTGAGGCAGCAGATTACAATGTCAAAGAACGAGTAAAATAAGGAGGTCGAATGGTTGGGGAAACATGAGTGAGGCGCTTAGGATTGGGGTTTTTTATTTTTTTCCAGTCGGAATAACTCGGAATAACTCGGAATAAGTCGCAATGGCGGCCAGGCAGGGTCATGGTCAGATATAGCAAGCGGGTTCGGGTTCGGGTTCATCAGAATAAGGACGGTTGATACCGAGGAGTTCGCGATCGATGAGGCGGACGACACCGCGGCGGGCTTTATCGGGGTCGCGGTAAGGGAAGAGTTTGGCCACGATGTCGGGGCGCCTGGTCCATTTCCAGAACAGTTTTTCGAGTTCCTGCTCGTTTTTGGAGTGGGCCATGGCAAGGCGCTGCTCTTCGAGGCGGATGCGGCGGGAGATAAGTTCACTACGGCGGAGGGGGACGATATCGGTGAGGAAGTTACGCAGGTCCCGGAGTTCGGCCTTGGGGTCCTCGGCGATGGCGGAGGATTCAGAGGCGGCGGCCAGGCGCATGGAAATCCATTGAACGAACTGTTCGAGGAGGTGGGGAGGGAAGGGCGGAGGCGGTTGACGAGGTCGAGGAGGCCGGAGTCGAGGGCGTCGGGGAGGGTGACGCGGTAGTAAAGGTTCCAGGGACCTTTGCCGGCGCGGGCGAGCTGGGCGAACTCATTGAAGAGAGTGTCTTCGCCGTCGTGGGAGGACCAAACCGTGGCGTCGTGGCCGAGGGCGACGCGGCCCTGAGCGGTTTGCCAGAGAAGTTTGGCGTTGCGATGTTTGGCGAATTCGTCGAGGCCGACATCGCCGCCGTAGACAGCCATGGCCTGGGGGTTGGAGGAGAAAGCGATGATGCGGGAGCCATTGTCGAACTTAATCGAGCCGATTTTGACTTCCTCGGTGAAGGCGCTTTCGCGGCCATCGGGGTCGAGGCGTGGGACCTGGAGAGACTCTTCGCCATGGGAGACGATGGTGCCGGTGAGGTTGAAGAATTCGGCGAATTCGTAAACCTGGTTCATGTATTCGAGGGCGCTGGGCCAATCTTTGGTGGCGAAGAGGTAATGGCGTTTTTTGAAGCGGAGGCGTTTGCGGACATTTTTGAAGCCGTCGGCATAGGTCCAGCCGATGCGGACGGCTTTTTCGGCGAAGGCGAAGGCTTGTTTGCCGAGGGCGTGGATTTGTTCCTCGGCGTCGATCCAATTGAGCTGGTGAGGCATGAAATGCTTGAGCAGCTTGGCGTCGGAGTCGATGGCGAGACAGGGGAGGATGGCGCTCATAAGGCGGATGAGCGATGGTGGATTAATGGATTGGTGGATTGAGGGATCGGTGAGCACAGAGAGGGCGGGCTGGGGCGGTAGTGCTCCTTTGACGAAATCGGCTGTCGGGCAGCCGGCATAATATGGCGGACATATGGTCCTTTTGCCTGCCGATGGCCGGTCGGCGCGCGGTCACTTTGAGCGGTCTGCTTTTAGACGCAGCGACCATTGGATAGGCCGAAAAAGATGAAGCATTTCCGCTGCCAATTACGCTTGACAGTATAGCTTATCTTATGCTTTTTGGAAGCTTATAGCAGTTCGTGAAATTAGCTGGAAAAATAGGGATAGAGAGCTACTGCGGTGGAGGCAGAGGAAGTTGGGGGATAGGGAGGGCACACGGGAGTGTCCAAATTTTGGAAGAAACTGATTTAAAGTGGAGCGCGGGTATGGAAGCAGGAAAGCTGGTTAGGGGCCTGCTCTTTCATCAGCATTCCATCAGGGGCCTTACCTCACCTCACCACATGAAGGACGCGCTCGTCGCTGCCGCCCGCAATAAAACGGAGGAATCTTTATGAGCACAAAATGATCCGTTCGCTGCAAAGCGCTTTGCGCCGAAGTCCGTGATTGACCGGAAGGTCGTCACCTTCACGCACGTCAAAAGCCAGGCTCCTGACTTTGCGAACCAGTGGTTTGACTGGCTGCCTTATTTTGCGCTGGTCAGGACTATCGAAAACTCCAGCGGCTTTGGCAGCTTCGTTAAGGGCACGGAGTATTATCTGGACCTGGCCATCGGCGCACCCGCCGCCTGAGCGGGAGACCGCGTCGTCGGGCTAACGCAGGGAAGATGCTTCGTGTTGGAGTATATCCTGAAGAATTTTGATTTCTGAAGCGTGGAATATAAGCTCACCAGGAATTGGGCTTACTCTTTTTATCCGAATCAAGCCTTTACCTTCTTCGTCGTGTCCAACTTCAAACTCACTACCAGTCGCATAAAGGGCGTTCTTTTTCTCTCTGGAATCAGCACTCATATTATGTTCTTTCGTTGGTGCGCTCCAAAGCGCACGTTGGTCAATATCCCGACACTTTTCAGCCGCCACCGGTCTCGATCAACTCAATTCTTCAAAAAAGAAAAAGCCTGTTGGCCATCCTCAATTCCTCGAACTATAGAGCACTAAAAACCAGAGAATAGAGAATAACGCAAGGGGCATCAGCACGCCTTGGATCGGTTTCCCGTAAAAAATGGCTGCCAGCCCAAAGCAACAGACCGTCACGAACGCAGCGAAACACCACGCATATTTGAGCAACTCGGAACCGCTGTCACAGAGCAAGGCGACCAGGAACGTCACACCGATCAATATCAGGGGAAACAGGAGGTCCAGCCACATATTATAACAGGCCGATAATGCCTGCGGGATCGTGTGTCCCCCAAAAATCAACCCACGCCAGGGTGTGCGCCATGGCGCGGATCAAGCTGTCCCGCTTGTGTTGGGCGCGCCGGAGGTCTTTGGCCAGTGTGCGGCACTGTTGGATAAATTCTCTTCGGGTCATTTCTCGCATTTCTGAACGGTCTCTCTTACGGCGGACAGCGCTTGGTCGAAAAAGTGGTTCCGTAACTGGGTAAGCTTCTCGACTCCCAGGATGTCCCTCAAGCCCTCAATAATTTTGACATGGGCAAGCTCAGGAGCCGGTTTGTCGGGCAGGTCTTCTATCGTTGTAATCTTGCTGAACAGGTCAAGCAGCTCATGAACCAGCTTGGATCGTTTTTCCCCAACCGGTAAATGGGGCAAAAGGTGCTCGTCGGCACCCACCCGGCGGAGCGCTGCCTCCAGCTTGTCCAATCGAGCGCCCACGTCTTTCGGCACCCAAAGCACAAATTGTCGCCTGATGGCAAAGAGTCGCACCGAAATTTCCAGCGCCTCAACTGTGGTGCCCTTTTGAATAAGAATCGACAGACCTTTGTCCATCTCAGCCGCGTATTTCTCGCAAAATTCAATGTGCTTATCGAAAGCCGTGTTTGCCATGTGCGACGTTGCGCTTAACGCAAAAGCGTTCTCAGCCTTCTTTTCCACCAGTCGAAACTCAGTTTTCACTGACTCAATCTGACTGGTTATCTTGCTCACGTCCTCCTTGGTTGCCCTGTTCTTTCCTTTTTCCACCAAGTAGGCCCCAATCGCGGCACCGACACCGGAAACAAGCAAAAGGACGATGAACTGAATCAGACTGAAAGTGTCGTGTTCTCTAATGGCATTAACAAACAGCGCCAACTCGTTTGTTGTCATAAACCTCGCCGGGGACCTTGAGGTTCGCCCGTGTCGCCTGCGGTTCCGGGGCCGTGCTCCTTAATACAATCCCCGACCAACATGCACAAATACTCAAGCTCCCCACCGAGCCAGCCCGTTAGGAATCCCAACTCGTCCAACAATGGATAGAGGTCTCGAATCCGGGCAATGCCCAACTCTGTAAACTCCACCCTGTATTGCATTTGATTTGGTGCAAGGTCCTTGGTCCACGTTTTGGAAATCCACCGTCTTTTTGCGAGCCTCTCAAAGAGCGCACTGCGAATCGCTTCGTTTGTCATATCTATTCAGGCAATCTCACTTGCCTTCCGAGCCGCCCTCCCAAGTGCCGCTCGAAGACACCCCGCAGTCTGTCCTCCCATCCGCCGTTGCCATAGTCAAAAGCGTAGCGCGGAATCTTTTCCAAATCCGAATCCGTGAGCGCCAGCGCGACTGTCGGTCGGTCAGTTTTGCGCTGCAATTTAACAAGAAAGCTCTGGTAACCTCCCCGCCGCTCTGTGCGTGGGTCTTGACGGAAAAGAACCTCCATCTCTGATGCATTAAGGGTGACTTTCACCGCCTAGCGTAAGACCCCCGGAATAATCCTCTTGTTCGGCCCGAAAATCTCCACATAGAGGAACCCGTGCTTCGACAAAGCTTCCGCCTGCGCCTTCGCATCCCCGGAAAAGAAGGAGCAGGCAATTTCTGAGGCTTTGCGAACATCATGGGCCTGGATTGCCTTTTGATACGGCGGATAGGACTCCATGCTTTTCCGCTTCTCCGGTTCGGGGAACGCCTTCCAGAACTTCTCCATTTCCTCTTCAAAGCTCATTTTACTTCGGCCATCGTTGCGCCTGTTTGAGAATAGTTTTTCTCAAGCTTGGCGTGCCCTTTACGCCGAACCGTTTCGAGAGATTTGATTAAGCGATTGACCATGTGGTCCCATTCCTCGTGCGTGACGCAGTCGCTCCCCATGACAACATGGTCTTTCCACCAGCCGTGTTGCCCATGCATGCCCACGCCGACTGCAACCAAGTATGTCGGTGGCAGACCGTGACCGCCCGAGCTGTCAGCATCGAGAAGAATAAAATCGTCCATGCGGGTAATCTCCTTCGGGGGGATTGGAAGTCAATAGATTAAGTGCAAGTAGAGCCTGACCTTGTGGAACCCTTTGCCTGGCAAGGCAAGATATTAGGGCTCGGGCGTTGTGTGCCTGGCGGTCGCTCAGAATTTTACGGGTGAGAGACCTCACAGAAAGATATAACTGAAACCAAAAACACAAATCCAAACTTATGAATAACCTTCCTGACCTGGTGGGCGGGCTCGCCGGTGTGGCTGCGCTCGCTCTGCTTCTGACGCTGGCCATATCGTGGCTGATTCTACCCCTGCTCATTGTCTCGCGTCTCAACAAAATCGTAAAGCACCTGGCGCGCCTCGTTCAGTTGCAAGACGTAAGACGCATTGAACCCCCGAGCGCTCCCGAGGGGCATCTGATATCCCCGAACGAGCCCTAAAAAACGACCATGGAAAACCAAGGCGACAGCTTTTGGGGTGAGCCTATCTACCGTTATACCCGTGCCCAGGCGATTGCCGATGGGGGGTTGGTGGATTTGACCACGGCCACGGATGACCAGGGGCAACCGCTCTGTAAACAGGCCGGGTTCAAAGTGCCGATGGCCATCACGCGCACGGCCTGAGCCGAGACCGTTGAGGCGGGTGGAACCTGGAGGAAGTCAGAGGGTGGGGGCGAAGTCCTTGAACTAAAGGGTGGTCAGTCGATTACTGGGCGTCTTTGGGACCTGCTCAGGATGCTGCGCGTGGCGTTGTCCGGCAAGGTTGGGGACACCGACCGGATTCATTTCCAGGTGTTGGTGGACGCTCACGGTAATGGTCACCGCGAGCTGATCCACTACCGCCGCTGGACCCTTTGAAATCGGTGACCGGGGGTCAGTGGTCATGTGGGAACCTGCCTTTCCTGGCATAAGAAATGCGAGTGATAGCCGGCATTATAATAAAGAAAAAATGTTATTTCCTTTCAATACGGCGCCCCAGCGAGGTAACTTGAAATCTATGAGAGTATTATTGCGCGGTGTTAAGAGCCGGCTGTTCTTCCAGGAAGGGGAACAGTGGGTCGCGGATGGAGCGAAGGCACGTTGCTTCAAGGGCAGCCGAGAGGCGACCTTGTTTGCGAAGGGGAAGGCCATGAAGGACGTCGAGGTGGCGTTCAGGTCCGAAGATGGGCTGTACGATTTCGCGATCACGTGTTGAGGCAACGAACGGGACGGGCACAGCGCGGCTGTGCCGCAACCAAAGAGTTAAATGGGTTTAGAGACTCCTGCCGTCGTCTCCTACTGAACGAAATGGCGCCCGCGAAGGGCCCTTCCGGCACGCTACCTGCTGCTTAAGGGTGGAATTGTGGGAACACCGCTCAGGATTTTATATTTAGAGGACGATTCGCGCGACCGCGAACTGGTCGCCGCCGCGCTTGCCCGCGACGGCCTGGTCTGTGAATTCACTTATGTCAAAACACAAGCGGAGTATGAGCAGGCACTTGGCCGGGAGAAGTTTGACCTGATTTTTTCGGACTTCACCTTGCCGTCATTCGATGGGGCCAAGGCGTTAGTCCTCGCCCGCCAGGCTTGCCCGGAGGTGCCGTTTATCTTTGTGTCCGGGACCATCGGCGCAGAGCGCGCGGTCGAAAGCCTCAAGTCGGGCGCGACCGATTATGTGGTGAAGGACCATCTGGCGCGATTGGCGCCGGTGGTGCGCCGCTCTTTGGAGCAACGGGAGCTGCGCCGCGCCCGCCAGCAAGCCGAGGAGAATTCCCGCCAGCTAGCCGACCGGCTGCTGCTGGCCACGCGCGCAGCCAATGTCGGCATCTGGGACCACGACCTTATCACCGATAAGCTCGTCTGGGACGAGGCCATGTACCGGCTCTATGGCATTAATCCCGACCAATTCAAAGGCGCTTACGAGGCCTGGCAGGCCGGCGTGCACCACGAGGATCGGGCGCGCGCGAACGAAGAGGTCCAAATGGCCCTGCGCGGTGAGAAGGACTTTGACACTGAGTTTCGCGTCCTCTGGCCGGACAACTCCGTTCATTACATCAAGGCGGCCGGCCTGGTCCAGCGGGATGCTTCCGGACTCCCAATCCGCATATTGGGAACCAACTGGGACGTCACCGAGCGCAAACACGGCGAGGAGCAGTTGCGGTTGCTGAGCACGGCACTGGAGGCAACGGCTAACGCGGTCGCTATCACCGACAGCGAAGGCGTAATCCTTTGGGTCAACCCGGCTTTCAGCGAGTTGACCGGCTACTCCTCGGGGGAGGCCTGCGGCCGGAAGTCGAGCCTGCTCAAATCCGGCGCGCACGACCCTGCCTTTTACAAAGCGCTTTGGGCCACCATTCGCGCCGGGCGGGTGTGGCACGCGGAAATGATCAACCGCCGGAAGGACGGCAGCCTTTACACCGAAGAGAGCACGATCACACCCGTGCGGGACGAACCGGGAGCGGTCACCCACTTCATCGCCGTTAAACAGGACGTCACGGAACGGAAAGAGGCGGAAGAAGCCCTGCGGCGGAGTGAGGCGGAACTGGCCGAGGCGCAACGGCTGGCCAAATACGGGAATTGGAGCTGGGATATCGCCGCCGACCGGATCGCCTGGTCGGACGAACTCTACCGCATTTTCGGGCTCGAAAAAGGCAAACTTGCCACCAACTATAATTCGTTTTTCGAGAGGGTGGACGTGTCTGACCGAGAAAGGGTGCTTGAGACAAACCGGCAAGCCCGCACGGAAGGCAAGTCCTTTGAGATCGTTTATGGGATTAGCACGCCGGCGGGAGAGAAACGGGTGGTCCGCGAGCTGGGCTGCGCGGTTCGTGATGAGGCTGGAAAAATAGTGCGCCTCGTTGGCACCGCCCAGGATATTACGGTCCAAAAACAGGCCGAAGCCGAGCTGCAGTGGAAGACCGCATTCCTCGAGGCGCAGGTGAACTCGTCGCTGGATGGCATCCTGGTGGTCAACACCGAGGGAAAGAAGATCCTTCAGAACCAGCGGTTGAACGCGCTGTGGAAAATTCCCCCGGAGATCTCCAACGACGTTGATGAGCGAAAACAATTGCAGTTCGCGATGGGGAAGATGAAGGACCCTCAGGCTTTCCTGGCGAAAGTCGAGCACCTCTACGCTCACCCGAACGATGTCAGCCGGGATGAGCTCGAACTCACCGACGGAACGGTTCTGGACCGCTATTCCTCTCCGGTGCTGGGCAAGGATGGGACCCACTACGGGAGGATCTGGACCCACCGCGACATCACCGAGCAAAAGCGGCTCGAGGCGCAGTTCCGCCAGTCCCAAAAGCTGGAAGCCATCGGGCAACTGGCAGGCGGCGTGGCGCATGATTTCAACAACATGCTGGCGGTGATCCGCGGCAATGCCGAACTGCTGTCGCTGGAGCCCGGCCAGCTCAGCGCTGAAACCAGCCAGGGTCTAAACCAGGTGATCGCCGCTGCCGAACGGGCGGCCAACCTCACCCGCCAGCTCCTCCTGTTCAGCCGCAAAGAGCTGATGCGTTCTCAGCCGCTGGTGCTGGATGATTTGATTAAGAACTTAATCAAAATGCTGCAGCGCCTCATTCGCGAGGATATCCGGCTGGAATGCGTTTACGAGAAGGAGTCTTCCTTCGTCGAAGCCGACCCCGGGATGATTGAGCAGGTGCTGCTGAACCTGGTCGTCAACGCGCGCGATGCGATGCCCCGCGGCGGCCAGGTCCGTATCGCCACCGCCAAGGTGGTCCTGGATGAGGCCGCGGCTCACGGCCGGGCTGAAGCCAGGCCCGGGGAATTCGTCTGCTTGAGCGTGAGTGACACCGGGACCGGGATCGCGCCCGAACATTTGCCCCGGATTTTCGATCCGTTCTTTACCACGAAAGAGCCGGGCAAAGGCACCGGGTTGGGGCTGGCGACCGTCTATGGAATCGTGAAGCAGCACCAGGGCTGGGTCGAGGTGTCGAGCCAGGTCGGCAAGGGCACGACTTTCAATGTTTTCCTGCCCGCCATTCCGCCGCCGGCCAAAGCAGGGGCGGGGCAGCGGGCCGAACTCAAGCCGCCCGGCGGCACTGAAACCGTCCTGCTGGTCGAAGACGAGGAGTCGGTCCGGCGGGTGACACGCCGGATGCTGGAGAGCTACGGCTACAAGGTTCACGAAGCCCGCAGCGGCCGGGAAGCGTTGGAAGTCTGGGACCGCAACGGTGCGGAGATTGCGCTGCTCCTGAGCGACATCGTGATGCCGGAAGGCTTAAACGGACGGGACCTGGCCGAACAACTCCGGGGCCGGCAGCCAGGGTTGCGCGTGATTTTTATGAGCGGCTATAGCGCCGACGTGGTCGGCCAGGACACCGAGTTTTTTCGGCGCACCAAAAGCCGCTTTCTCCACAAGCCCTGCGCCTCCAGCGCGCTGCTCCAGACCGTGCGCCAGTGCCTGGATGAAACCTAACGCAAGGGGACCGAACCGATTTGCCCGCGGGTTTCCCGGGCAAAGCTGAGGATTTGCTTACTCGCGGGAATAAATGGACTTCCAGAACTCTCGTACTGATGTGAACGAACCGGATTACGAGCAAGCCGTGAGCTCGTTCTATGAAAGTCTGTATGGGTTTGCGTACAGTCTAACAGGCAACGAGAACGATGCCTGCGAACTGACGCAAGAGACCTTTGCCCGGCTTCTCACCAAGGGCGGGCAGGTTCGTGACCATACAAGGCTGAAGAGCTGGTTGTTCACGGCGCTGTACCGCGTCTTTCTGGGCTGGAAAAACCGGGAGGCGCGGCTGCCGCACCTGGAAATCAGCACGGTGGAACACGAGCTGCCGTTCGTCACGGCCGAAATGGCGGACACACTCGAAAATGACACCGTTCGGGAAGCGTTGCTCGGAATCAATGAGCGCTATCGAGTACCGCTCATACTCTACTATTTGGAAGAGCACTCTTATACGGAAATCGCCGAGATTCTTGACATTCCCATCGGCACAGTCATGTCGCGGCTCTCGAGGGCCAAAGCGCTCATGCGCGAATCGTTGGCCGCCAAGGGCGCTAGCGCACAGCGCAAGATCGTGCCGCTGGACCAGCAATCGAAAGCCAAGCAGTCGTAGCATGAACAATCAGGAGACCAAATTGATTCTGCAAGCCTACCGCCTGGGCGGTCAGGATGCCGCAGATCACCAGTTCCAGGAGGCACTGGAGCATCTCAAGCGCGACCCGGAACTCGCGCGATGGTTTGCCGACGAAACCGCCATCGAGAGCCGCATCCAAGCCAAACTGAGAGCCTCAGTAAAACCGCCGGCGCATTTGAAAGCCAACCTGCTGGCACAGCGAAAGCTCGTCCGCCGGGTCGCATGGTGGAGACAACCCGCATGGCTGGCGGCGGCGGCGGCGATAGTGCTGCTTGCCGCCATCGGGACGTTTTGGCCCAGGCCGTCAAATCAACCGCAATTCTCCGCTTTCCGCAAGGCCATGATCCAGAACTCGATGAACATGACCGAGCACGTGAGCTTTATGGCCCAGGATTTGGGCAGAATTCAGCAATGGTTGAAAGAGCGGGACATCGATGCTAACTTTGATCTCCCCGCCGCGTTGCGCGGCAAACCAACGGAAGGGTGTCGGGTAGTGGACTGGAAAGGTCAAAAAGTAACGCTGCTCTGTTTCGTGCTCAACGGCAAGGAGCACGTGGACTTGTTCATCATTGATCGCACGCAGTTTCGCGATTTCACTCCCTCCGAGACCCCGCATCTTTCGCAGAGCGATGGCGTGACGACTGCCGGTTGGGCCAGGGGACCCAAAACCTACCTGCTCACCAGCACCGCCGGTGAGGCCGTACTCCGGAAGTATTTGTGAAACCGCTCAACCACTGGAAAACGTGGAATAAATCTCCCCGCACAGCGTTCACACTTTGGAGAAACCAACTGATGAGTCGCGCACATGGTGTGTGCGACTGAACCAGGTCATCAGCCGAATAACAAAGAAAACGACATGAAAAATCGAATCAGTGTAACATCGGCAAGGCTGTCGCGCCGCGACTTCAGCAAGCTGACGATGGCTGCCTTTGGTGGAGTGCTACTGGGCACAAGCCTGGCAGGACGTGCCGCCGACAAGAACGAAAAACACGACCCGGCCCTGCTACTGGAGGACAAACACGTCTGCCGCGGCTTGAACACCTGCAAAGGCAAAGGAAAAGGGGGTGACAATTCCTGCGCTGGCCAGGGCAATTGCGCCGTCGCGGAAAAACATTCCTGCAAGGGCGACAACTCCTGCAAAGGCCAGGGCGGTTGCGGCGAGTATCCCGGGCAGAACTCCTGCAAAGGCCAAGGGGGTTGCGAAGTGCCGCTGAAGGAAAAAACCTGGAAGAAGGCGCGCAAGGCTTTTGAAGCCCAGATGAAAAAGGCAGGCAAGACATTCGGCGACGCTCCCAAGGCGAAGGCCTGAGGCCGCAGAAGCACGCTGGCTCAAAACACGCTACGGGCAAGGCAGCGGTTCGGGAGTTCTCAGGCCGCCCGCCTCCCCGAATTCCATTCAGCACCGCCGCAGACTTATTATCATGATCACCAAACGACTTGGCCATCCACATCTTGGTTTGGGGTTGGGTCTCCGAACTGTTCACTTCGATTATATTCTCGAGAACCAGCCCAACGTGGATTGGTTCGAGGTCATCTCGGAGAATTTCATGGACTCGCAGGGGCGTCCCCGATACGTGCTCGAGCGGATTGCCGAGCGTTACCCGGTGGTCATGCACGGGGTTTCGCTCTCGATTGGCAGCGCCGATCCGCTCAACTTTGAAT
This sequence comes from Binatia bacterium, assembly GCA_035566895.1. Classification (GTDB taxonomy): domain Bacteria; phylum Verrucomicrobiota; class Verrucomicrobiia; order Limisphaerales; family UBA8199; genus DATMQA01. Next base: position 3,512 of record DATMQA010000096.1, on the reverse strand, counting down.
ACCTGGATAAGCTCAAAGGGCTGGCCCGGGACATCAAACCGCTGTGGATTTCCGATCACGTCTGTTGGACGGGTGTCGCCGGACGCAACACACACGACTTGCTGCCTATGCCGCTCACTGAGCTGTCTCTCAAGCACGTCGTCGAGCGCATCCGCACGGTCCAGGATTTTTTGGAGCGTCCGTTAGTTCTTGAGAATCCCAGCACTTACGTGGGTTTCACGGGTTCTACCCTGAGCGAATGGGAGTTTATTGCGCGGATGGCTGAGGAGGTGAACTGCGGTCTGCTGCTCGACGTGAACAACGTATACGTCTCCAGCGTGAACCACGACTTCGACCCGGAAGAATTCATTCGCAGCGTGCCGCACGAGCGCGTCGTTCAGTTTCATCTGGCCGGACATACCAATCGCCAGACGCACCTGATTGACACCCACGACAACCACGTCATCGACCCGGTGTGGAAACTCTATGGCCTGGCGCACAGACTCACAGGCGGGGTTTCGACCTTGCTGGAATGGGACGCGAGGATCCCGCCATTCCCCGTGCTGCACGCCGAGGTGCTCAAGGCCAAACAGCATATGGGCGAAGAGTTGGCTGACACAAGGATGGCCGCAGCGAACGGCGAGCAGGCAACCGCGGCGATGGGTGTCTCTGAAGGCGACCTCGCCGTGCCGCATCCGCTCCACCACATCGCCGCCGAGGTGCTATGAACGCGCACCGCGTTCCACCTGAAGAAGTCAGCCGGGTCCAGCGCTGGTTTCAAGCGGTCATCACGCACCCCGACGGTGTCCAAGCGGGCGCGGACTCGGACGCGGCAAAACGCCTCATGCATCTGCCTCCCGGCCAGCTTGAAAAAGTCATTACTCGTTCGCGGGCGCTTTCTGCCGCTGAACGAGTGGCCATTTACGCGAATGCCTATCACACGCGCCTCCTGGAATGCCTCGGCGAAGTTTATCCGATGTTGAAGCGGACGCTTGGCGAAGAAGCTTTCGATGGGTTCGCTTTCGGCTACCTTCAGGAATATCCCTCCCGCAGCTATACACTTAACGAACTGGGAAGGCATTTTCCGCGTTACCTTCAGGAAACTCGTCCGAGTCCTGGCCCCGACGAATCTGACTCCGCTTTAGCAGATTCAGCGGGCGAGGAACCGGCTTTCGCGCAGGATTGGCCTGACTTTTTTATAGACCTCGCACGGCTCGAATGGGCCATTTATGAAGTCTTCGACGGTCCAGGCGTTGAGGGCAAGCCGCTGCTTGTTGCCGGCCAACTTCTTTGCATCTCACCTCATCGCTGGGCGCAGGCGCGGCTTCATCCCGCCTCTTGTTTGCAGCTATTGTCTGCGCGGTTTCCGGTGAACGACTACTACACGGCAATGAGGCGGGCGAAAGACGACAAGCCTGTTCCCATCCCCTCTTTGTGCGAATCGTTCGTTGCACTCACCCGCCGCGACTACATCGTTCGCCGCTACAATCTCTCTCGCATCGAATTTGAGCTGCTGCACGCTATCAAGGAAGGGCAGACCATCGGCGAAGCGGTCGAACGCGCCGCCATGACCGGGAATGCCGAAGTGGAGCAACTCGCCGCCGACCTGAAACTCTGGTTTCGCAACTGGACTGCGGAAGGATTCTTTCAGTCGGTCGAGATGAGGCAGTGATGGGGGACATATCACACGAATGAATCCGAAACCGGCGAGAATTGTCTCGCCTGGAGTTGCCGACGGTGGCAACAGTTGCACGGGAGCACTAAAGTGAGGGACACATGAACAGCTCAAGAGCACTGGTCGCACTCGTTTTCATTGTTTCAACGTTATCGGTCGTCGCGGCGCAGTTCGATCAATCGCATTCGCTCCTCGACGAACCCGGCGCGCGCGAAAGCCCATCCTCCCTGCCCTGCATTTGAAAGGCAGTTGGGAGTTGACGGTGGCGGCGGGCGGGCCGCAACTTAGGTGGGTATGCGCAAGGACAAGAAAGTTCGCGGCGGGGTGGTGCTGCGGCCACGTTTGCGGGTGATGTGCCATGGCGAAACGGCGCTGGGGCCGGGGCGCGTGGACCTGCTGGAGCACGTTGCCGAAACGGGGAGTCTGCGAGCGGCGGCCGCGCGAATGGATATGTCTTACATGCGGGCGTGGACGCTGGTGAAGACGACGAACCGGTGGTTCAGCCGGCCGGTGGTGGAAGTGGTTCGCGGCGGGAAGACCGGCGGCGGGGCAAAGCTCACGGCGGCCGGATGGGAAGTAGTGGGGCTGTACCGGCGAATGGAAAAGCAGAGCGAGAAGGCGATGAAGGGGACCTGGGGGAAACTGCGCAAGCTGCTGCACGGTTGAGCGCGGGCCGGGATATCAGTATTTGGCGGCGCCCGCGTCACTATCGGTTCCGGTGAGCCATCGCACGTCCACGCGGCCCGGATCGCCGACGCCGCAGCCGACATAATCGCCGGCAAAGGATTGCGCCTGGCCAGCGAGGAAAAGAAGGTTCACCCGATGGTTGTGCCTCGGTAGGGGGCTGTAGGCATTTTTCGAGGGGTAAGCCGCCGAGTAAGGGCCGAAGGCGTCCGCCAGGGCGACGACCTCGGCGGGACGAACGACATCGCCGAACTTCGTGGGTTCGGTGGTCCCGGAATTGCCCCAGGGGCAGAGGTTCATGTTCATGGCGTAGGGCAGGAAATGATTGCTGCCGGGGTCAGCCGCAGCGGGACAGACAAATACGGACGGCGCTTTCGCCTGAAGTCTTTGGCCGTTGGTAAAGAGCTGCTGGTAGGACGACAAGCTCACATAGGGCGGCAGGGCGTTGAACCAATCCTCGGGCCGGTCAATTTGGTCCAGGGGCTTCACGCCCTGGCCGCGGCGGGGCAGGTAGTCTTTGTTGTCATCGGCGTACTGGCGGTAGGCGAGTCCCCATTGGCGCAGGTTGCCCAGGCATTGAGTGGAACGCGCCCGATCCCGGGCGCGGTTCAACGCGGGCAGCAGCAACCCGGCCAGAACTGCAATGATAGCAACGACAACGAGCAGTTCGATGAGCGTGAAAGCGCGGGGTGAGCGGGCGGACTTCATCCTGTCCGGGAGCGGAAAGCGGAGCGGCAACCAGCGGCGACACCAAGGCTTAGCAGGCCCAGCGCGAACGCGCCCGGCTCCGGGACGGCGGAGATGGTCAGCAGCGGGCGGCTGGAGGCGGTGCCGAAAGTGCGGGAGTCGGACAGGTAACTGACGGCGCTATCCGCCGCAAATATACGCAAGCTGACCGTGCCACCGGCGAGAACATCAGCGGAAAAGGACGGAGTCAGGCCGAGGGTGTAGGCTGAGCTGCCGCTGGTGGCGCCGTTGTAACTGAAGGTGCCGAGATTTTCGTCGGCAACGCCCACAAAGTTGCTGAGGGTGGAAAACGTTATCCCGGTGGTCGTGGGGGTCTGCGGTGTGCCGGTGCCTTCGGTCCAGCTATTGTTTTGCATCCAGGAGATGGCGAACTGGCCGGCCGCGCTGGCATTGAAAATGGCATTGTTCGGAGCGCCGGCGGTCAACT
>DATMQA010000095.1:0-3138 GCA_035566895.1 Binatia bacterium | reverse complement strand
CAGTCGAAAGCTGTCGGCGAACCAGAACCTTCAGGTGATGGATCAAACGTCAAGCTTTGTGATGAACCCATCGGCCGGCGGCGCGGATCTTAGTATTGCCGGCTTGAGTCCCGGCAACCTGCGCACGGCCTACGATGCGGGGACTACCTCGACTGGCGGGAACACCGTTGTGGCCGTGGTGAGCGCCGGTTCCGATCTGCAACAGGTGATATCGGATTTGCGCCAATTTGAGCTGGAGAACCAGCTTCCCCTGATCCCGGTTGAGGTGCGGCAGGTCGAACCTGTTCCCAATCCCCAGGATACGAGCGGCAACGACGAATGGGCTCTCGATAGCCAGTCCATCACGGGTCTTGCGTACAACGTCAAAAAGTTGATCTTTTACAACACCGGGAGCCTGAACGATTCCGATCTCCTCCTGGCCAATGACGCCTTTGCGACCGACGACATAGCGAAGGTGGGCAATATGTCGTACGGCGGTTGCGAGGACGTTGAGGATTCCACTCTAAAGGACAATCTTGGGAGCGTGGGAACGAACGTTTTCGACGAAGTCTTCGCGGAAGCCGTCTCCCAGGGGCAGACCTGGTCAGCCTCCTCCGGTGATTCCGGTGCTGCCTGCGCGGTGTTGGTCAATTTAGCCACCCCGGATGAGGGCGTGCCCAGCAGCGTGGAATATCCGGCCTCGTCGCCGGAAGTCGTGGCTGTGGGGGGAACGTCGCTCTTTGTCAACTCCAACTACAACTATGTGACTGAGCTTGCGTGGGATGCTGGAGGCGGTGGAACCAGCAACCTGGAACCTGCGCCCATGTGGCAATTCGATGACCCCGCAGTGCCCACGGGTTCTACAGCAGGCTTGCGTGCGCTGCCGGATATTGCGATGGCGGCGGGGCCCGAAGGTGCGGCCGGCACCGGTGTCGGCACGTATGCCGAAATTGTTGTAAACGGAGCCGACGCCGGCGTTTTGGGCACGAGCTGGTCTTCGCCGTTAAATGTCGGCGCGTGGGCGCGGCTTGAGAGCGCGCGTTGCAACAACCTCGGCTTTGAGGCGCCGATCATCTATGGGCTCGACACAACGCAACAACCCGGTTCAACCGCGGCCGGCTTTCATGACGTTCTCCTGGGCAGCAATGGGGAGTTTTCGGCCGCTCCGGGCTGGGATTACACAACGGGCTACGGCAGCTTCGACATCGCGTTCGTCGACGCGGCGCTGAATTCGGCGGGGTATACCGCTCCGGCGGGTTGCGTGCCACCCAACCAGGTGCCGGGGCCTACCGCCGCGCTGGCCGTGACAAACGCTGTGGGGGTCGCGCCTCTTACGGCCACCTTTAACGCGAGCGCTTCCAGTGATCCCGCCGGGCGGGCGCTCACAAACTTCGGGCTTGACTACGGCGATGGATCGGTCGCTGTCCAAAGCACTCCAAGTCTGCCTTCCCATACCTACACCGCCACCGGCGTCCATACGGTGTCGCTTCAGGTCACCAACTCAGGCGGTGCCCTGAGTGCTCCGCTAAGCAAGGCAATCACCGTGCTAGGCACCCCACCGGGCTGCGCAGCCAACGGCGATGTGCTGATTCAGGCCACCCCCGGCGAGTTTTCCGGTACCGAGGGACAGGATATCGGCGGCGGTACCGATGTGATCCAATATGGCTCCATAAGCGAGCCTGCGAGCATGCCGGGTGAGCTTGTCTTCACCATGAAGGTCAACAATCTCACCACTGTCGAGCCGGGCTTCCGCTGGATATTCTTCTTCAATGTGGCCGGACGGAGCGCGCCCAACATAGGCTATTACTACGTCGCCATGGTGAGCGCGGACGGTCCCTCCCCGGTGTTCAACTACGGATACCGCACGGTCAATGCTGCGGGATTCGGCCAATTCCAGGTTCTCGGCTCATTGAACGCGGCGAGCAACTTTACCCCCGATGGCACGATCGCTCTCGTGCTGAACAAGTTTGCCTTCGGTCTCGCGACCGGCGACCAGCTTACCCACCTTGACGCAGAGACCCGGACATCGGCGGCCGACGATCTCACGGGTACGACTTCGGCGGGTGTGGGCCTGACCCAGGAGTCGGCCGGTGCGGCAGTGCCTTATACGCTGGTCGGCAACTCCACCTGCGCCGCCAATGCGGCGCCAGTGGCCCAGCTTGCGGTGAGCCCCACAACGGGGACTGCGCCGCTTGCAGTCACGTTGAGCGGTTCCTCTTCGACAGCCGCCGGAGGAGCGAACATTGCGTATTATCGGTTCACCTTTGGCGATGGCGCATCCACAGGCTGGCAGACCTCTGCCACGGTTCAGCACACCTACTCGGCGGCTGGCACTTACACAGCGAGCCTGCAGGTGGCGGATAACCGCGGCCTGCCCAGCGGCTCTGCGAGCACCGTGACCATCACCGCCACTACCGCTCCGGCGAAGGCCACTATGAGCACGCCTACGCCGGGTTCGACGCTGACCGGCAGTTCGCAAACCTTCACCTGGAGCGCGGGCACGAGCGTCTCGTCCTACCAGTTGTGGGTAGGCACAACACAGGGCGGCAAGGACGTTTATGCCAGCTCGGCGATCACCGCGACGTCGTTAAGCGTGACCAAAATCCCCACACACGGCAAAACGGTGTACGCGCGCTTGTGGTCGTACATCAACGTGGCCTGGCAGTATAACGATTACAACTACGTGGAAGCGAAACTGTAACACTCCTCATTTTTCCAACTCAGCGAAACGAACGGGCAGTGGAGACGCTGGCCGTTCGTTGTTTCTGTGCGGCATTATCGGAAATCAGGCGTTTCTCAACGGCCACCTTGAGATCCGAACGCCGATTTCGCCTGATCAATTCTCCAATTGCCACCCAGCATGCCATGGAGATGTTCTGCCGCTCCTTGACCAAAGCCCATGCGCGCTCCCGCCTCGACAGGCTCGCCAACCGACTCACCAAGATCCTCGCCAAAATACGCAAACTCAAAATCAACTGAATCAAAATGAGGAGAGTTTGGCCGGTTACATCGCCACTGCGCGTTTCCAGCTTTGCAGTCCTGGAAACGTGGTTTGTCCTGTCAAAAACAGATAATTCCCGGGAAACCGATGAGCGAAGCCTTGCCGACATTCGAGGATCTATCTCGGAAAGAGCCGGTAACTCCCCAACGATGAATCTG
>DATMQA010000094.1:0-12696 GCA_035566895.1 Binatia bacterium | reverse complement strand
GGCGCCGTAATTGACAGCCCGGTTGCTGTCACCCTCAAAGGTGGGCATCTGCTTCTCGGAGGTGGGATCGTTCGGGAACCGCGCATTGGTGGTCAGGTCGCTCACGAGCTGGCCGGAGCCGATATTGTCATAAAGAGCGTAGCTGATGGTGCCGGGCTGGAACGGCGTGAGGTTGGTGACGACATTGATGGTGACAAAGCCGGTGCTGACGAGCGGGTTGCCGGGGAAGTTGTCACTCGCCGCGATCAGGAGGTTATAGACATTCTGGCTGGCGGCGTTGAGGTTGGCGGCCACGGTGACGAGGCCGTTCTGGTCGATGGCAAACGCGCCGTTGGTGTTGCCGCCGACGATGCTGAAGCTGAGGGTTTCGAAGAAATCGGGATCGGTGGCAGTGACGGTGCCCAGCGCGAGCCCGAGCTGGCTGTGTTCGAGGACTGAGTTGGTGAACCCGGCCACCAGCGGCGCATCATTCACGTTCAGGACCGCGATGACGACGCGGCGGTTAAGTTCGGTCAGGGCAGAGTTGGCCAGGTTGGTGATATTGACCAGGAGCTCGAATTGGACGGGCAACATCGTGTTGGTGGCCAGCCGGTAATAATCGAGCAGGGTGTTGCTGGCTACCCGGACGGCGCCGGCGGCATCAATCGAGAAGGTGCTGCCGTTGTTGCCGGAGCGGATCGCATAGGCGAGGGGGCTGCCGAAGACGTTATTGGCGGGGACGGTTCCGACGAGCGTGCCGTTGGGGGCGTGCTCGGCGACACTCAAGCGGGTGGGCAGTCGCGCGCCCGCGACCGAGCCGGTGATCGAGTAATATCCGAGGCTGGAGTAAGCACTGAAGCCATTGGTCAGGGGACTGTTGCGGCCCGCGCCAGTCACGCGGAAGGTGTAAGTGCCCGCCGGCAGGTTGGTGGTGATAGTTGCGGAAAGGCTGGTTTGGGGATTGTTACTGTTGATGACAATGTCGGAAGCGTTCGCCAGCGTCGCCATCAGGGCGAGGTCGGCCCAATCACCGACGGGGTTGGCCGTCAGGGAGACCTGGCCGCCGGCGGTGGTGAACTGGAAGGCGTCGGTATCGGCGGCCCGTTCGATGACGCCTTCGGCCGAGGCGGTGAAGCCGGCATAGACTTCGAGGTAGCGCGAGGTCGCCAGCGTGCTGCCGGTGTCGTCGGCGCGGTTGGTGACATTGTTGTTCTGGGTGACGATGATATTGACCTGGTCCTGGAGGTTGCCGGCGTATTGGTACTCGCCTTTGGCCCAGGTGGTGACGGGTTGATAATAGCCGGCGCCCATGATCGGCGCCCAGCCGGTTACGCCGCTGCCCTGGCCAGTGAAATACTCGGTATGGACGCCGTTGATATCGGTCGTCTCGTGGCTCAGCCCGAGGGTATGGCCGGGCTCATGCGCGCCGACTTCACCACCCGCTTTGCCGCTGCTGTAGCCGGACCAGCAAACCGTGTCGCTGCCCCAGTTCCACGAACCGACGTAGGCGACGCCCGCGCCGCCCGGGCCCAGGGGGTTGGTCGAGGCCGAAATGGTAAAGACACACTTCTGGCGGCTGGAGATGGGCGCGTTTTGATAGACGCGCAGGTCGGTGGTGACGTTGATGTTGAAGGGCATGAAATCCTCGGCGACGCGTTTCCACAGGTCCTTGATCTGGGCGTTGCTGACGTTCGGCCGGGCATAGCTGACGCCGCCCCAGGTCGGGGTGTAGCCGCCGAAAAAGTCCAGCAACAGCACCGCGGAGGAGCCGGGGTAGCTTTGCAGCGAGACGATGTTGCTGTTATAACTGGGGATGTAATCGGGCACCGTATCGGGCCGCAGCGGAGGGATGTTGACGCTTTCATTGGTAGCGATGGTTTCGTCCACCGGCGGCATGCTCTGGCAGAGGACCTCGTCGAGGCGGCGCTGACGCAGTTCGGGGTCGCCATTGGGGCCGGTCGGTTCGATGCGATAGGACGTTTGGCTGGCCGGGAATTCAATCACTCCGGCGGCTTTGCCGGCCTTGCCGCCCGGGGGCGGTGTCAGGAAGAAGAATTTGCCTCGGTCGGGCTGGTCCAGCTCGCCGGAGATATAAGTCAATTCTCCTTCGCGGTATTGGGTGAGCTTGATGGTGCCCGAGGCCATCACGCCGTCGGTGAGTTCGAAGCGAATCGGTTCGCCGCTGGCGGCGTTGGTAAGGTCGCGCAGGAACCGCGGGTCCCAGGCGCGTTTTGATTTGCTGGGCTCCCGCAACGAGGCCGCGTAAGGATTCTTTGAGAGGTCGAACTCGGACGTGCCTTGATTGGTGCCTGGGGTCTGAGCGGGGGCAGCGGAGAGCGGTTGGCTGGCGCCCGGAGCGACGGCGGCGGCGCGGGCCGGTGGCTCAGCGGGATGATTGGACCTCGTAGTGGCATGCCGCCGCGCGAAATAAAGAGCACCGGAGAGTGTCAGTACACCCGCGGCGAGCAGGAGATAGCGGGCATTCATTTAAGGTGCGGCGTATGGTACAGGAAAGGAGCGTGGCGTCCATTCCAATCAGGGGGCAGGGGAATTTTGATTTTTGATTTTTGAATTTCGATTGGAGGCAAGGTAGGAATCTTATGGATTAGATTAGTAATACTCGGGGGCGGGGACCGGGGCGAACACCTTAAGTTCCGGGGGCAGCGGCGAGATGGGCTTGGCGGTGGAATAGACGATGCGGGGGAGGCGGTTGTGGCATTTGGCGCAGTAGGGAGAGGGGCGGCTGCCTTCGCAGAACCAGGGAATGGGGGTGCGGCAGAACATGCAAACGCGGGCGTTAAGCCGGAGGGCCGGCGGGTGGGGGCCGGGGGTTTTAGGGGCATAGAGGCTGCAGCCACAAACGGAGCAGAGCGGGCTGGGCCGCTGGCCGTTGGGGAGCAGCGGCGGCAGAGGTATATTGCAAGCGGGACAACGCTCAACGGAATTGCCATAGACGTTTTTGAGTTCGGCGCCGCATTTCTCGCATTTCAGAAAGGGTGGAGAGCCGTCAGGCCAGAACTCAGGGAGGAGGATTTGGCATTTGGGACAATGTTGAGTGCTGAGAAGTTGACGATCGTTGTGTTTGAACTCAGGGAAAGGGAGGGTTGGCGAATTTTGGATTTTTGAATTTTGATTTTCGGTTGGGGGCTGATCCGGATTTTGAACAGGAGGTAACGAAGAGGAATTTTGGATTTTCGAATTTGGATTTTCGATTGGTTCAGGCGTTGAAGGCTGGGGCGCCGAGTTTTGGGCGGGCGCATTGCCGTTAGGTTCTTGAACAGGAGATAACGGAGCTAACTGAGGGGAGGGAGAGTTTTCGGCTTTTGGATTTTGATTTGCGATTGGGGGCTGATCCGGATTTTGAACAGGAGGTAACGAAGGGGGATTTTCGATTTTCGAATTCTGATTTTCGATTGGTTCAGGCGTTGAAGGTTGGGGCGCCGAGTTTTGGGCGGCGGAATTCCCGTCGGATTTTTGAACAGGAGGAAACGGAGCTAACTGAGGGGAGGAAGTTTCGGTTTTTGAATTTTGATTTTCGATTGGGGCGACGGGTTGCTGAGGTGCGGGCTGTTCCCCCTCACCCTGACCCTCTCCCCGAGGAGAGGGGACCGCAGCCGGATTCGCGTCGGAGTTTTGAACAGGAGATGAGGGATTTTCGATTGGTGTCTGATCCGGATTTTGAACAGGAGGTAACGAAGGGGAATTTTCGATTTTCGAATTCTGATTTTCGATTGGGGAGACGGTGGCAGCCGCGGGCGGGGCCGCGGGTTGAGGGACGGCCGGGGAAAGCGACGGTTTCGGGGCCGGCTGTGGTTTGGGAGACTGGTCGTTTTCGGTGAGTTCACCGCTGTAAACCTGCCGGGTGAGCTCGACTTCCTTTTGGGCTTCCTGCTTTTCGCGCTCGCGCCGGTAGCCGGGGTTACCAGCAGTCTGGCGCAGGTCGCGGTATTTCTGGAGGTTGAGGATATCGCGGCTCAGGCGGCTGAGCATGGAAAGGATGGGCAGGAATTGTTTGGGGTCGGCTTGGAGCCTGGCCTGGATATCGGGACGGAGGAAGAGCTGGGAGATGCGGGTGGCGGCGAGCTGGAGACCGACTTCGGGGAGTTCGTTGGGGTCCGGGCGGAGGAAATCGGTGAGGGCATCCTGCTCGAGGCGGAGTTGGAGGAGCTGGGCCTGCTCCTGGCGGTATTCGTCGTAGCCGCCGTGGGTTTTCCAGTTGGAGATATTGCGGACGGTGACCCTGATGTCATGCTCGTCGAGGGCATCGCGGATGGTTTCATAGCGGATGCCGTCGTAGATCATGCGGCTGACCATATCGCGTTCGAGCCTGGGGAGGCGGGCGATGACGCCGTTGCGGCGGGTTTTGCGGGGTTTGGTGGGGGGCGGGGAGAGCAGTTGCAAGGGCGGCGGGGGCAAAGTGGGCGGAGCGGGAGCGGTGGAGGCTGGAGCCGGCGGAGATTGAGTATTCATATTCATATAGTGAGTGCAGGAATGAAGTGATGGAGCGAAAAAAAGTTTTTACCTTCCACAGGTTACCAACGGTTACCACAGGTTACCGTGGGCGGGGGGAAGGTTACCGGCGCAGGGGCGGCATCTGAGTGCAGAGTGAGGAGTGCAGAGTGGATGATGGATTGGTGGATTGATGGATTGGTGGATTTGGTGGATGGTGCCGAGAAATGGGGAGTGGAGAGGGCAAGCTCGGGGGTGGGAGCGGTGGTGCAAGTGCAGAATGGAGAATGCGGAGTGCAGAATGGACTGATGGAGGGCGCCCAAGAATGCGGAGTGGAGAGGGCAGAGTTTGGGAGTGGGGAGGTGGTACTCCTCTGACACAATCGGCTGTCGGCAGCCGGCATAGACTGGCGGACATGCAGGTCCTTTTTCCCTGCCGATGGCCGGTCGGCGCGCGGTGACTTAGTGGCGGCCTGTTTTAGACGCAGCCACCATTCGATAGGCCGAGATGGATTAAGCAATCTGGCTGCCAATGTTTGTACAGTTTAGGTTATCTTATTGTTGAGGGGAGCTTATGGGAGGGCGTGAAATCGACCGTGAAAATGGGGAAACAGCAACCAGGGAGAGAAAGTGGGGGACAGGGAGGGATGGCAGGGTGTCCAAATTCTGGAAAGGACTGGCTTAAAGTTGGGCGCGGTAAGGGAGCAGGAGAGCCTGGTTCGAGGCAATCCAGGGAAACCACCGGGACGCGCACGGGACGATCGGCACGCACCGCCTGGATGTTGCCGAATTGCTGGTGGAGAACCTGTTGGTACAAGAACAAAAGCGCGTTAAATGCCTGATTCTGGGTCGAAGCGGCGACGTGGCCGTTGACCGCCAGGTCGCTCAGAAACTCTTCGAGCTTGGCTTCCGCCCTGTCAAACAACTCCTGGCGCAGCTTCATCTCATGAAAATGCACGTAGCGTTTAATCCAGTCGCAGTAGGACCGCTCGGTGCGGATGGCGTAATGCTTAAGGCGGAGGATCTCCCGAACCTGTTCCATCAGCTTTAACTTGGGATTGGGCGTAATGAGCTCCCCGCGCATTACCAGTGGGGTGGGCCTGGCCGGCGTGTTCCGCGGCCCAGCGGCCCAGTTTAGCCATTGACGTGGCTTATGAAACTCCATATCCTGTAACCGGATGCTAATGGAAACCGCACCCAGGATCAATTAAATGTTTTAGGCCCTAATATCCAATAGCATTTAATTAAATGTACAACTATAGTTCGGCGTCTTGGCACGCTATGAGAATTACAAGCTCAATAATCCTTTGTTGTCTGGGGCTAGCGCTCGGCTGTCGGCATGCACACTATGTGAGTGGCCACGGAGATGCCGGGCAGTTCATGCTTCAACGCACCGTGGCTTACGGCGGTCGTCCTGTGAGCACGAACGGGCTCCCGAGCCTTGGCGGTGAATGGAGCTATATCCAGGACGAACACGGGGTTGGCCTTTTGTTTCCGCTATCGTCCTACACCGAGGTACAGGCGTTTCTCGCGTCAGCATTTGGTCCCCAGCCGAACAAAGCTGGCTGGGGAGTCCGGGATATTGGCGCCGCGATCTACCTGCAAACCAACAATGTGAGCACCTTAGTCGGGGTTCATCCACTACATTTAGGAGTCCAACAATGACACCGAACCCGGCTGGTGGAGTGGACGCGCCGATTACGTCCGCGTTCCATTTGGTGCTTTGTGGATGGCGCGCCACTGACCAGCGTTGTTGGACACGAAAGGCTCGTCACGTATGCGCTTTATTTTAGCAACAATGGTTGTGCTCCTGCCTTTTGCCGGCTGTTCACGCAAACCGGACAATCCGCACGTTCGAATTCTCTTGGATGCGCAAGGGAACGCATTGCAGGACAAGATTCTTCTGACGGAGTTGCGTGACGGTCGGCTGACCAATGCCTTGGAGCTGCTCGAACAGCAGATGGACTCTTCCATCATTATAATGAAGGGTTCTCTGTCCAAAGTGGGTGGCCCGAACGGTGACGCAGCATTGGGCACGCTGCGGTCGCTCAAAGCGTATCGGGAGACACACCCCCGAAAGCGGGAAGCAGTTATTCCGGACACAGACACAGAAAACGAGGAGTTGATGCGGAAAGCATCACGCATCCTGAGTGAGCTACAGTGAGCAACTTGTCCAACCATCGTGCTGGAGTGGATGCCGGGTTTCCGCCTGAGCCCTGACGTTAAACATCTCCGCATATGAGCGTCATGAGGACATACAAAATCCGGTGGGCTGCCAGCGAGAAAGTTGAAGCCTATAGCATGCCGGCGGCTTCCGCTGCGGACGCTCGCAAAGCGTTCGAGACGGTAAAATTGCCTGGTGTCCGCCTGCTTTCGGTCGAGTTGGTAGAGGATTCGGACGAGGGCGCTGCCGGGAAGCCGTGCGCATTGCGCCCGCGCCCACCAGGTCCACTGAGAGAGGCCCAGGAACTACCACATGAGCCTAATGTTTAACCCGTCGCTCCAGGCGACGCCGGGTTGCGCCGTCCGTGATTTCCTGGCTCAGCGGCCCGGCGCGCCTATTTGGTGTTATGCCTATGCGTGATCAGTCCAGTGGACAGACTCGGGTTTGGTGGCGTGTCGCCATTGGTTGTCTTGTCGTCTTTGTCGTGATGGATCTGTTCCCATGGCGCGGGGCTCCCTACTTTCGCTACACGGGCTCTGACCCGGGATATCCTGTTTGGAACTTGGGTTGGCCCCTAGCGCTTACCATTTACGATTCTCGGTCCGGGATTCACATCGGCCCATTCGTGTATCTTGTATTCCCTTTTCAGGCGGTGGTGGTTTCGCTGGTTGCTGCGGCCGCATTCTTGCTCCGGAAACGGCATAACAGGGATGCGAGGTAGGCAGCGCGCCCGGCTGAATCGCTCTTGAATTGTTGATGGCCGGGCGCGCTGCTTACCTCGCAGGTTGGACGAAGCGGCTGCGGCGGGCGTGCGATGCTAGAGGAGAAGTAGCCGGAAGTTGTTCACTCGACGGCGAATTGGCCAGCGTGCCGATTGAAATCCTGCGTTGCCTGGCTCAGCGGTAGGGAGCGTTTGGTGGTCCAGCGTGAGTTGGTGGAGGAAGCAATGGTGCTGCGAGCGACCTAATGACAAAGATTGAGCGTGACCGTTGGTGCGCTCAAAACGGCGTGGCGGTCTGGCCGGGCGGTGCATCGGTTGGGCAAACAAGTGGTTCATGAGCTGTCGGCGTAAAGAGGAACCGCGGCCAGGAGTATGGCGCGGGTAAAGAGGGTTAGTTTGCCCCAGCGATCGGCTCGGCCGATGCAGCGCAGTAGGGTGCTCTGGCAGTGTGGGCAGAGGAACGGAGGGGCGGTCGGGGTCAAGGGAGGCTGGGCGAGCTTTGGACTGAAGCGCAGTGGTGAGGTTTCCAGGGCGGTTCGTGCCAGGGGCACGCGCTGGTGGCGACGATTGTTCCCGAGCAATCCGTAGTGACGGATTTTGGTGAAGCTCGGCGGCAGCAGGTGCAGCCGGAAGCGCCGGATGAATTCGACTCCCCTCAAGGGCATGGGTTTGATGCGGCTGGCATCGGCGTAATCTTTATAGGTAAAGGTAACGGTGCGAGCGCTGGGATCGATGGCGCGCAGCCGCGAGTTGCTGATGGCGACGCGATGAGTGTAGCGTCCCAGATAGTCCAGGACGCAGTCGGGTCCCACGACGGAGCCCTTGGCAAAAACGATCCAGCGGCGGGAGCGGACCTGGCGCAGCAGTGCCGCGAAGGCAGCCGGGGCCTGGAGGTGTTGCAACTCTCCGTGGAACTGGAGTTTGCCGGTGGTGTGCAGTTGGAGCAGTGCGGCGCAGAACTTGCCCTGGTACATTTTGGCCACTGCCTGCACAGGGAAGAGCCAGCGTGCTTGCGTGGGTCCGGCCCAGGTATTTTTGGGAGTCAGTCCGCCACCGGTGACCAGGCAATGCAGATGCGGGTGATTCATCAGGTTCTGGCCCCAGGTGTGGAGGATGGCGGTGATGCCCAACTCGGCCTGGAAGCGTTCGTGGCCGAATTGCAGCAGTGTGGCGCTGACGCTCTCAAAGAGCAACGAGTAGAGCGCGGCCGGGTTTTGCAGCACCATCGCGCGCAAAGCTGCCGGCAGGGTGAAGACCCAGTGGAAGTAGCGGACGGGCAAGAGAGAACTGCGTTGGCGCTGCAGCCACTGCAAGCTGCGCTGATGCTGGCAGGAGGGACAATGCCGGTCGCCGCAGCCGTGAGGCCGCCAGTGGGAGCGGTGGCATTGCTGACATTGCCAAACCGTCCAGCCCAGTTCGCCGGAGCGACACCGGGCCAGACGGCGCAGGACCTTCAGATGATGAGTTGGCACAGAATGACGGTCGAGGTATTCGGGCAGGAATACCTTCAACACTTGGGCGACCGTCAACTCCGGCACGGGGCCGGAGTGGCAGCTCATGAGGGGATCAGCGGCGACTTGAGATCGAGCAATCCAAGCGGGCTCTGGATCTGGGCCAGGCGTTCGGCGCGCACGTGGAGATAGCCGGCCGTGGTGTGAAGCGAGGCATGGCCCAGGAGGGTTTGAACCACGGTAATCTCGATGCCGTTCTCCAGGCAATGGGTGGCAAAACTATGGCGCAGGCAATGGATGCCGCCGCGGTCGGGCAGGCCGCTCCTGGCCACGGCGCCATAGAAGATGCTTTGGCCGGTGCCTTTGCTCATAGGTTGGAGGGGTTCATCGCCGGGAAAGAGGAAATCTTTGGGGTGGGCTTGGCGATAGTATTGCCGCAGGACAACCAGCAGATTGGCGCTCAAGAGCGTGTAGCGTTGGCGTTGGCCCTTGGGGTGAGAGACCAGCAAGCGCTGGCGGTCACTGTCCAGATCCTTGATGCGGATGTGAGTGGCTTCCGAGAGGCGCAGTCCGCCGCCATAGACGCAACTAAGGAAAGCGCGGGCGCGCAGGTTGCCCTCGGTCCCGAGAGTCAGGAGCCTTTCGATTTCGGCCATGCTGTAAACCCGAGGCGCGCGAGTGGGGCGTTTGGGGCGTTTGATCTGACGCAGGAGCGCTTCGATATCGCGCTGGAGCATTCCGCCGTAGAAGGAGCGCACGGCGTTGATGGCGAGGTTGACGGTGGAAGCGGCTTGCTTGCGCTCGGCGATTAGGTGATAAAGCCAGTGTTGAAGGTCCTGGGGACCGAGCAACTCGGGTGAGCGCCGGTAATACTTGGCCAGCGCATAGATGAAACTGACGTAAGCGTGAACCGTGCGCTCAGCCTTGCGGTTGAGCGTGAGATACTCGATGAACTTTTGGCGTAAGGGAGTTGGATTGGAATATATATTATTCATGACCCGAAGTGTGGAACTCCGGGACCTCCCTTACGCCTCCAATCTCCCTCCCCGCGCAGCGGCTTCGTTCAACCCGGCGCTTCAGGCAACAGCCGCCCCGCCGTGCTGTTGACCAGTTTATGGAACTCGAACATCATCATTTCAGGTCACCTCCGGCTCCGGCGGCTGTGCCTGAGCTGGCGCGTTAGGCTGCTATGAAGCGCCCCGAACATATGCAGAGGTTTGAGCAGGCGTTAGGTTCTGAATCACCAGGGCCCAGTCTGTGGGACTTGGCGCACGCACTTCGTGACGAGGGAGTCTCGCAGATAGATTTATACTTTCTCTATGAGCACTATCATCTGTTGTTTCAGGGCGACGACCCAAAGGCAGACGCTATCACAGATGCCATGGATATCATTTGGGGTGGCGGGTGGGCCAAGGGCCGCGATTTATATCCGCATGAACTCACCAGTGAAGAGATCGCTGAATACAGAGCATCGGCCTAACGTGATCGAGGCGACGGCGGGATTCCGCGCCTGTTCCATGTTTACCGCGCTCGGCCTGCCGCACCTCATCACGGGCGTTGGGCCGCTCGCGTGCGTATGCAAAGACTCGCGTTATTAACTGCTGTTGCACTCTTGTTTGTTTGTGGCTGCGCAGGCGAGAAAGAGATGCGCTTTACCAAAGGCACAGGCGACATGGGCCAGTTCGTCATACATCAGGCTCTGAAGCGTGGCGCGCGTCCGGTAGCCACCAACGGCCTACCGGTGGTCGGCGGGAATTGGAGCTACTCCGAGGACCAGTATGGCGTGGTTTTGCATCTGCCCCGCGAGCGGTTCTTCGAGGTTGAGGCGTTTCTGCGGGAGGCATTTGGTGCTCCAGCGCAGGAGCCAACCGACACCACCGATGGCGGCAAGCTTGGCTGGTATTCTCCCAAGACGATAGGAGTCGCCCTCCAGTTTGGTTATGATACCAATCTGACACAGGTCATCCTCTTGCGTCCGCAGCCACCCGGCGAGATCATCAAGCGCATCCCTGAGGCGATGGAGAGGAGTGGCAAGTGATATGACGCTGCCCAACGAGGCGCCTGCACCTAACCGCCGCCTGCGCTTTCCGCTCGCAGGCTCGCCCTTGTTTGTGTATCGTTTCTGCGCTCCACCCGCATCTCCGGCGGCGGTAGGTGAGGCGCGGCGTTAGCCAACTATGAAGCGCCAACTTATCAGGTCGAACATCATCGATGCTCAAGGCGACGCACTCATCTATTCGACCAATGTTCGGCTGGCACTGACCGGGGGCGTTGGCGCGGCACTCTTGGAGAGGTTTGGCCTGGCTATTCAAAATGAACTCCTCTGCTGTTCAGGGGGTACTGGGCGACAAATGGCAGAAGTGGGGGATGTTTTCGAAACGAGATCGCCGGGAATGCCTTGGAAAATCATTTTCCACACCGTCGCGACAGATGAACTTTATTACACCCGGCCCGAAACGGTCCTGGCGATCCTGAGAAAGTGCGTGCGGCGGTGCGTGGAGCTTGCGAGCATCAAATCCGTGATCACGAGCCCACTTGGTGCAGGCTACGGAGACTTGGATCTGAACAAATTCGTCCGCATCGCTGATCAGGTTTGCGACGAGTATGACGAGTCAAGCGTCCAGAGCTTCGCCGTAGTATGCCGCGACGTGGAAGAGTTTGACCGTTTAAGTAAGGCGGCCAGAGCGATCAATGAAAACTGGAAACAACAGGGCTAACAAAATCACTGGAGCGAATGCGGGCGGGCCGTGTCCGTTGTCAATTCGGACGCACTTTGCCGCCCGCATCGCTCAGTTCTGTCGTTCGCCCCATTGACCCATGCCACGTCAGTTCCAGGATATTGTTCCAGACCTTGCGTCGGACGGATCGTTGCGTGACTTCTACGTTTTCGGCGCGAGTGCATTCCACTGGAACCGCTTTCTCGGATTTGTGCGGCTCAGCATTCGAGACGATTGCTTCCGAGTCGATACACAGGTCTCGCCGCTTCCTTCCACGTTCGAGGACATCTTCGCTCTGCGTGCCACCGCATCGCCTTGCCTCAGTGTTCCAGTCGGCGACGGCTTTCTGTGCTGCCACTTTTTTTCGGATTCTGAAATCGAGTTGGATTTTCGCCCCGAAGACTATCGCACTCCACCGAGATGGGCGGCGCTATGTGCCTTTCTCCAGGATTTGGTGGATATTGTCGGGCTACCCGGCATCGTTACGCCGGAGAACCAAGAAACGGAGGTGATTGAGAGATTTGAACCAAGAGGGAGGGGCGAAGAAGGCGCTCCAGGCAAGCGCCGCCGCGCCGAGCAGTTGACCGATTTATGAAACTCGAACATCATCATTGCAGGCTGACGCTCCGCTCCGGCGGCTGTGCCTATATGGACCGTTAGGGGTTTCCGATGAGAGCTTGGTCCAGAGCGCTTCTTGTGGTGGGCATCCTCGCGATTGTCTTTGGTTTCGCGTCCTGTGACCATTACTATCGAGTCCCTCTGCCGCCCGAAGCACACGAGCCGGGCTGGGACAGCGAGGGATACATAGGTCCCATCGGCTACATGCGTTTGGGGATTTGCCTAGCCGGGGCCGGAGCGATTTGCTGTGCGATTTCGTGCTACTTGTATGCGACCTTTCGTAAGAGAGGCCAAGATGCGCAGCCCTAACAGAGCGCGGTGCAGGCAAGGGCGATGCCGCCGTTCTGTGGCTTTCTGAACGCGCTTGGCCCGCCCTGCCTGACCGCGAACGTCAAGCATCATCAAGCGCCATGAAAGGAATGACCGCAAAGATAGGGTTCGTTACCTGCGTCGTTTTTGCCTGTGGCAGTCTAGGTGCGCAGACGAATGTCTGGCAGCCATCGCCGGGACACACGCAATTGCCGATCTGGCCGGGGGCCGCTCCCGATGCGCACGCCCAGCTTGTCCGGGGGCCGGAGTATGTTACGAACGTGTTGT
>DATMQA010000093.1:0-7844 GCA_035566895.1 Binatia bacterium | reverse complement strand
TCGTCCGCGTCGGGCAAATCGATTCGCACCTGGGCGATGTAAGGATTTTGGAGCAGACGCGCGTTGAGTTGGGCGGCGGATTCGGTGACGAGGAGGACGCCGATGTCGAGCTTGGCCATCTCGGGGGCGGCGGCCCATTTGAGGAAGGTCACCAGGTTGACGCGCTCATCGACGCTGGCACTGGCTTCCTCGGCGGCGGGGATAAGCTTCTCCGGGAAATCGATGATGAGCGTGACGCCTTTCCATTTCTCTTTCTCATCGGCCACGCGCAGGAAGAAGCGGCGGAGCAATGGGGCCAGTCGGATGAAATCGCGCGGCGGTCCGGCTTCGTGGAAGTTCGTGCCTTCGACACTGTCATAGACTTCCAGCCATTCGAAAAAGCGTTTTTGCATGTCGCCCGAGCCGAAGGTCAGACCGTCGCTGATGTCGTAAAAGAGCATGCAGGCGCGTTCGGGGAAGAGGCGGCGCACGAGGAAGGTCTTGAGCGGAACATAGGAGAGATTCGAACCATCCTGCACGGGAAACAGGTCGAAGATATTTCCGTGCAGCACGAAGAGCGAATAGGTGCCGCCGTTCCAGCGGCGGGCGAGTTCGAGGGCCCAGCCTCTCAGGGGCAGGCGCGAGGGAGAACCATTGGTGGTAAGCGGGGAAGCAGTTTCGGTTTTCATGGCGTGTCTAAAAGAATTCCGAAATCCGAAATCCAAAAGAAATCCGAAATCCGAAATCCGAAAGGGCCGTAGAACAATTGGCAAAATGATTAGGGCAGAATGATTCTGCGCTAATCATTCTGCTATTTGCTTCAGTTTTCATCCTGTTTGTCGCTGGCGCGCGGCATCGCGTTTTTTGAGTTGCTGCGGATCGGTAATGAGAGGCGGCGGACAAGGCGGCGTGGCCTGATAGCCCACGCGCAGTTCAGTCGACGGCATGTCCCCGACGAGGTCTTTGAACTCGTCCAGTTCGGAAAGCCATTTGTTGGTTTGGTCGAGGTGTTCGACCGTGGCATCGATGCGAGCGGTGAGCGTCTCGGCGTTCTTGGTGGCGACCGCGTCGGCTCGGATGAGCTTGATCTGCTGGTCGAGGCGTTCCTGTTCGGAAACTACCAGGGCCAGGTTGGCCTGGGCCTGTTCGCTACGCTGGGTCCGTTTGCGCAAGACCTCCAATCGGTCCAGGCGCGAGCCAAGGTAGCGCTGCTTGGTTTCGAGGGTGGAATCGCCGCCTTTGGCTTTGAGAGCATCGACCTCGCTGCTCAGGCGCGTGGCTTCGGCCTCGGCGTCTTTCAGGATCGCGGGGACATTCTCGCGCTGCTCGGTTTCCAGGAATTGTTGGAGGGACTCTTCGATGCCCAGCAGGCGCAGGTAGGTCCACATGAGTTCATCCAGCTTGCGCAGGCGCGGGTCGGTCGTCGGATCGGCGGAGGCGAGCATATTATCCGCGCTGGCGGTTTCGATATCGCGGCAGACCTGAACGAGGCGGGCATAGCGTTCGCGGCGCTGAGGGGCGAGAGAGCGGAGCAACGCGTCGCGGCGCTGAACGAACTGAGCGACCTTTTGCGCCTCCTCGGCGCGCTTGGCGGAATCATGGCGGCTGTCCACCCAGCGGCGGAAGAAGGGCAAGTCGGGCAGATAGATCCAACCGAGGACGTAGGCGGTGACCCCGGCGATGAGGCCCAGGACCGTGGCGCTGAGAAAGCCCAGGCCAAGCGTCACCAGTGCGAGCGTCGCGTGGTGCGGGCTGGCGAAAAACTCACGGTGATAACTTGGCGGTTGGTCGTCCATCTATACCTTCGCTCCGGGGGGCGCCGACGATTCTTGTTCCAATCTCTCCAATAAGGTCTGGCAAAAGTTGATGAACCAGGGTTTGCGGCGGCTTTCTTCAGGCGGTTCGCCTGGGCGCGGCACTTTCAGGATCTCGACCAGGCGCCCCGGGTTGGGGGCCATGAGGAAAACGCGGTCGCCCAAATAAACCGCCTCCTCGACCGAATGCGTCACCAGGAACACGGTTTCCTCTTTCTCGTTCCAAAGCTGGATCAACAATTCCTGCATCCGCAAGCGAATGCCCGGGTCGAGCGCGCCAAAGGGTTCGTCCATGAGGAGGATGCGCGGCTGGAGGATGAGCGTGGCGGCGATGGCCACGCGCTGTTGCATCCCGCCGGAAAGTTCGGAGGGATATTTTTTGTCGCAACCTTCCAACCCCACCTTCTTAATCCAATCCTGCGCGCGGTCGCGCCGCTCGGAACGGGAAACGCCCCGGAGTTTCAAACCGAAAGCGACGTTATCCACCACGGTGAGGTGGGGCAGCAGGGAATATTTTTGGTCCACCAGGCCGCGGTCCGGTCCCGGTTCGGAAATGGGTTTGCCGAAGATTTGAACCTCGCCATGGCTGGGCGGGAAATGGGGTTTGAGCCCGGCGATGATCCGCAGCAGGGTCGATTTGCCGCAACCGGACGGACCGACAATCGTGACCAGTTCGCCGATGTTGGGCAGGTCTTCGACCACGAAGCAAATATCCTGGATGGCCACCTTGGCCTCGTGGCCGACGCCAAAGCTTTTGGTGACGTTTTTGAAGACAACCACGTGCGGCCGCTCTGCGGGCTTGGGTTCGGGTGCCGTGCTTTCCAGGACTGAGCGAGGTGATTCAGCGTCAGAGGGCTTCCGCTCCCCAGCCTTCTCCCCCGGGGGGGTAGAGGGAGAGGCATGCGATTCCGGTTTCGAGTGTTCAGATGGCGGATTGGACTCGGATACGGCGGCGTGATGGGGGGCCCTGGTCTCGGAAGGTTTGGCGTCGGGTTCGCTCATGATCATTCAGTTTTGCGGTAAGGGAAGAGGAAGTCGCCGCTAAGTTTCCACGCTTTGTCGCAGGCGACCGCGATGAGAACGATGACAATGATAATGGCGAAAATGGACCCGGTCTGGCTCCTCCGATTGGAGACCTCGATGAGCCCGCCCAGGCCGTACTCGGGCCGCACGAAGACTTCGGCCATTATGATCCAGCCCCAACCGACGCCATAGACGCCGCGCAGATGGTCCCAGACGTTGGCTTTGGCGACGGGAAACAGGACATGACGCACGAGTTGCCATTGGGTGGCGCCTTTAGTGACTGCGACATCGAGGAAGGCCGTCGGCACGTCGGCGATGTCTTTGATAACGAGAGGCAGCAGTGCGACAAAGCAGCCGATAAAGAGGAAACCGATTTTCTGGGCCTCGCCGGTCCCAAACCAGGTCATGGTGAGCGGGATGAAAACCACAATCGGCACGTAGGCACCGGCCAGTGAGAGGGGGCGAAAGAAGGCAGCGATGGGTGGGAAGGTGGCCATATACACTCCGAGAGGAATCGCCACCAGGGCCGCCAGGGCGAATCCAGCGGTCACGCGCAGCCAGGAATAATAGGCGCTAAGGACCAGGCCCTGCTCGAAGTGCAAGGGGCGGAAGGCGCGAAGGACTTCCATCGGGCTGGGAAGGATCAGCGACTGAACGATTCGATCACCGGGTCCACCGCGAGTCACGAACCACCAGACCGCCAGGAGCAACCCGATGAAAAGCGCGGTCAACCCCAACGCCCGGATGTAAGGCAAACCCGAGTTGACGCGCAGCCGCGCCAGGCGAACCGACAGAGTCAGCAGCGCGACGAAGGCCAGCGCGAAGAGCAGGAAACGGAGGAAGTCGGCCATAACTGGGGGGATGTGTTAAATGAGTTAAATCAGGTAATTGGGTTAAATAGGTGGGGTAGCGCAGCCAGGTACACCGATCTTGCCAAACGACGAGCGGACGGCCTTTTCCCCCTCACCCCTGCCCTCTCCGTTGGGGAGAGGGCAGGGGTGAGGGGAAAGCAATCGTTCGAACCAGACGCCTCGTCCGTATTGAATGTGATTCGCATTGGCTTAGGATTTGGCATTTCATCTGCCGTTCCCCTTCCGGAATTCGGAAAACGCCGTTTACGAGCCTGATTCCAGCGGGAAGACTTTGACTTCGACGCGGCGATTTTTCTTGTTGTGGTCGGCGTTGCTGGGGTCGGTGCAGGCCGGCAGCGGATTGTCCCAACCGTTGCCGATGACTTTGAATTTGTTGGGGTCGAATTTGTATTTGTCCATGATGGCGCGGCGGACGGAGTCGGCGCGATCGTAGGAGAGCTGGCGGACGAGATCGGGAGGAACGATGCCCTTGCGGCTGGCGTCGGTGTTGCCTTCGATGATTATATAGGCGTTGCCGAACTTGCCGGCGAGCTTGCCGATTTCTTCGAGGGTGGCCGGGATGGTGGAGTCGTATTCCTGGTTGAGCACGGACTTGTTCGGCTCGAAGGAAACCATAACGGCCTTGGTCAGGACCTGGCCGGCGCCGGCTTCGGCGCTGAGCTTCAACAGCGCATCGGGCCTGAACGTTGGCTGAGAGAGGTCGCGCACGTCTTTGTAGGCCTCGGACATGGCCGAGAGGATGGTGCCGGCCTTGACTTTGGCGGCCGGGACGATCGAGTTGATGGTCCCCAGGGACTTGTAAATGGTGGCCGAGCTGTTCCAAACGACTTCGAAATTCGCAGGGTTGAAGGGGTCCAGGAAGAACTTGGCGTTCTCGCGATAATTGGTCAGGTGAGCATCGCCCTCGACGATGCCGCCGTCACTGCCGATCATTTTGCCGCAGTCTTCCTCGGGAAGTTTGAAGGCGGTGGCGAGGGCGCGGGCGGCCATCTTGGGGTCTTTGCGGACCATATCCATGCCGTCGAAAATGCCGCGCACCAGGCCCGAGACGATGTCCGGATGGTCGCGATAGAAATCGTTGCGGACGGCCCAGACGTCAGCGATGAGATGGTTGGCGGTGCCGGTCGTCACCACCAGGCGCGTGCTGCCCTTCATTTTGTCGGTGATGTTGTAGATGTCGGGCGACCAGCCGACAAAGACATCGAAGCTGGGGTCGGTCACGAAAATCTTGGCAGCCGAAGGGGCGTCGGCGGCCCATTTAAAATCGAGGTCGCCAGGGTCGATGCCGGCATCGATGAGCAGCGACATGATGAGGTAATGGCTGGGAGAGTTTTGGGCCAGGATGATTTTCTTGCGCTTGCCGTTGACCATGCGCAGGTCGTTGATGCTGCGGATTTCGCCGCGGGCCACCACGCCGTCGCCGCCGCCGGAGAAATCGATTTGCTGGCAAACGACCGGCACGGTTCGGCTGTCCTTGACCAGTTCCGGGGCGAAGAGGGCGATCATGTCGAGCGTGCCCCAAAGAATATGGCTTTGGCCGGCGGCAAAGAGGTCGCGGGCCTTAACGGGGTCATCGACGATGCTGAGCCGGACATAGAAGCCGTATTTTTTGGCGAAGACGCTCTGGTCGTTGGGTTCGAGGCCCTGGTTGGCGACGATAATGGGCGCCCAGCCGGGCCAGACGTTGATGGGAAATTCGACGACAATTTTGTTGTCCTTCATCTCCTTTTTGTAATCGCTGACACCGGTGACGGCGGGGATGCCGGAGCGCTCGACCATGGTGGCGGCGTTGGTGCCGATGAGCAGGGGGATGTCGGCGGGGGCTTCATGGGCCGCGGCCACGGCCTTTTTGACTTCGTTGACGTCGATGGACATGGTCTGGGGTTTCATCTGGGGGACGATTTTGTCCCACCAGCGATAGACGCCGAACCCGACAATGCCCAGGAACAGGATTGTGAGAACTATTTTGCCTTTAGTGGTCATAAGATCTTCGGAATGAATGGATTAATGGATTGCTGGATTAATGGATAAATGGATTGTTGGGTTTTGATCCGCTTCCCAGTTCCTGGCGGCTATTTCTCGGCGATTTTTTGGCGGTCGGGTTGGGCGGGCGCGGCTTGAGCGGGCGCGGCGACGGCGGCATCGGGTTGGACCATGCCCATTTTCTTTTTGTATTCCTGGAAGAGAGCGGCGCCGCGCATTTTGCGCGCTTCCTGCTGGCGGGAGATGCCGGAGCCCATTTCTTTGGCCAGGTCGAGAGTGGCGCGCATCTGGCCTTCGCCGGAGGCAGCGGATTGGCGGAGTTGCTGCATGGATTGGCCCAACTCGCCACCCATCATGCCTTGCAGTTCGGTGATCGAGCTTTTCATCATGCCGGCGAGACTTTCCAGTGAACGGCCGATCGCGACCTTGGCTTTGACGGATTCGAACTCGCGCTGGAACCGCTGAATTTCGCGCAGGCTCTCGGCGATGATTTCGGTGTTCTGCTTGTAAAGGGCTTCCAGGTTATCGGCCTGGCTGACATTGTCGCCGAGGTCGGATTCGAGGGTGGCGAGTTCCTCGGCGTAATGCGAGCCGTTGGCCTCGTCGTTGGCCGCGGCCGCCGCCTGGAGCAGGCTCTGGAGTTCCTCTTTCTGGCGTTGCTGGCGTTTGATCTGGTCGCGCAAGAGAGCGATCTGGCCGGCAAGCTGGCCGTTGGCGTAATGGGCCTTGTCGGCCTTGGCTTTGGAATCGCGGATGCCGCGTTCGACGACGGCTTGGTTAATGGCGTCGGTTTCGGTGGCTTTTTCGGCCATCAGGCCCATCCAAATGAACAATCGTTTAATCGCTCTGAACATAGGTTTTTATGGTTTATCGTTTATTCCGGTTCCGCGTTGTTCTGTTACACAGTTAAAAGGTTACACCGTTACATGGTTACATCGTTGCATGGGCGAGTCTGACATGACCATGTAACATTGTAACCATGCAACTGTGTAACCCTGTAACTTATTTCGCTTTTGCCGCCGGTTCTTCTTCTTCGAGCAGGATTTTGCGCTTCAGGATGAAATCCAATTGCGAGTTAAGCTGCTTCTCATCGGCGGCGCTGACGACCGTCGCCCCGAGCTTCTTGATGGGGTCGAACACTTTCGCGTTCACATCGAAGGCAACGAAGTGGACCGAAAGACTGGCTTGTTTTTGGTCGGCTTGCTTTTTAACGCGAGGCAGGACCACTTCCGGCGGCGGACCGGCCGTGTTCATGCCGTCGGTGATGACGAGGACATGTTTGCGGGAGAGCGGGGAATCCAGGACCGCGCGGCTGGCGGTGTTCAGGGCGTTGCCCAACGGTGTGTTGCCGCTTGGATTGGAAAAGTGCGTCGCCCAGTCCTCGAAGGCCGCCGGGTCAAAGGGGCCGAGCTTGACGACCTCGCGGGCGCCCTGGCCCTGGAAAATGAAGAGGCCGGCGTAAATCTTTCGGGGGGCGCCACCGGGGTTGTTGGTGGCAAAGGCCTGGAGCTGTTTGGTGACGGCCAGCAAGGCGCGATTGGCGATGAGGTATTTGGGGGTGGACCCGCCGGACTCGTCGCGCACGGGGTCGCGCATGCTGCCGGAGGTGTCATAAATAATGGCCAGGGCGACGCCGTCTTCGTCGGCGGCGTGGAGGCTCGGGGAGCAAAGCCCCACGGCGGCCACGGCAGCCAACAGTGCCAATGATGGAATGATTTTCATAATCCGTCCCGGCCTGCCATTTACTCCCACTGCTTTATATAGGCGCATGGTTATCAATTGGTTCATACGTGTCAAGTATCCGCGTTGAACCGGTCCATCGCATCTATAAAAGCAGGGGAGGTTTGTAGTGCCGGGAGCGGAAGAGTTGACGCGTGAAACGTAAAATGCGAAGAGGTGTTATTTGTTGCATACGAGGTCGCGGACTTCGCGCAGGTCTTTGATGACGTCCTGCATGGTGGGTTTGGGGGCGGGTTCAGGACAGACGGCGTCCCGTAGTTCTCGCGCGAGCTGGAGGAGATCGGGGGTCGGTTTGTTGCATTTCGGCCCTGATGCGCTCGGCGGATTTGTAACCGAGGAGGTCGTCGGTGCGGTCGAGCAGGTCCAGGTTCTCCTGTTCGGTGAAGACGCGTTTGGGGTCGAGTTTTTTGAGTTGGGCGGCGGTGGTTTTGGC
>DATMQA010000092.1:0-16566 GCA_035566895.1 Binatia bacterium | reverse complement strand
TTCTTTGGCTTGTTGCTGCTGTCTTCGGTACTTTCTCACATTGGTTCTCCTGGTTGATTGTTTCTTTTACTCAACCGCCCATCCTGTTTGATGGACGGCAGGAGAACCACCTCCAATTCCAACTATCGCCGGGACATCTCCTCTCCTTCCGCGCTTATCTGCGCTGTGGTCCCAGGTTGGTTCGGCGGAACCCACGTCCCGGTCTCAAATTTTACCCTGAAATTCTTCGCGCCTTTGCTCCTTTGCGTCTTTGCGTTGAATTTCAGGGTGTTTGGAATTTGATGTTTATTTGGTGTTTGGAGCTTGGTGTTTGGTGTTTGCAGATCGGGGTTTGGTGTTTGCAGATCGGGGTTTGTGCGGCACTAGCGCGGGTCTTCATCGCGGCGTTTGATTGACAGTTTGAATGCGCCCGCCAATCCTCTTCGCATGAGCAGCGAAATCATTTACCCACGGAGCCCGCGCGAGACCATGTGCGGCTGGATACACCTGCCGCGTTACATCGACAAAATCCGACTGCACCTGGCCGGGAAGCTGCACCCGGATTACCAGGCCAATTTCGGCAAGGGGTTTGACGGTTTGTGGCTCGAGCGCGCCGGGGTGGAGGCGCAAAAGTTCATCGAGGTGGTCCGCAACTCGACGACGGACGGGGAGGTTTGCGATTGGGTACTGAAGAATGTGAAGAAGCCGGAGGCCGTGAAAGCGGCGCACCGGGACCGGATGCTGAATTCTCCGAGAAAGGACGACCCCGAGATGCAAGCGCGGCTGAAGATGCGCAAAGAACACGCGGGCCTGGCCCATCGGGATGACATACAGACGTTTGTGGATTTCATCGACGCGGATGAGAAAAGGATGTGAGCGGGGCTTAAGGAAGAAGAGTTATTTCGACCTCAGCCTCCGATAGCGGAAACAAGCTTCACGCACTCCACACGCCTCCCGCGATGCGGAGGCCGGGCAGCGCAGACCAGTTCTACCGCTCGGGCGCTTCAGACTTTGGACTTTGGACCTTGGACTTTGGACTCGTTTTCTTCGACTGCGAACCGCGGACTGTGGACTGTCGACCTCCCTCACCTTTCGCCTCCGCCTTTTTCTTGAGATCATCCACCTCTTTCCGCAAATCCCGGTTCGCCTTCTCCAGGTCAAGCACCTCCTGTCGCAGGTTCTTGAAATCATCCACCGGCTTGCGCCCGGCGCGCAGAATTGCGATGGAACGCTCCGCCGCCGCCCGCTCCGGCGTGTCCTTCCCGGCACTGGCAAATCTCTCCAACACCGCGATTGCCTTGGGATCTTCCAGCGTTCCCAGCGAACTAATCGCGGCCAACTGAATGCTCTGCTTCTTGTGGTCCACTTTCCCGAGGATAAAATTCCGAACCTCATCCCGCTTCTCCTCGTTGCGCGCCAGGTACGCCAGCGTTTCCAGGCCCTGCCCATAACCGCGGCTGGTAAAGTCGGGTTCCTTTCGGGAAAGAGTGTCCTGTAGCGGCTGGATATAGCTCGGATCATCCTGCAAACGCATCGCTGAAATCGCCGCATCCGCCAATTCGTTCCGATACGACTCCGAACCCAGAAACTTCAACAGCGTCTCGCGCACGTCGGGTTTGGCGTAGCCGCCCAGGTCGTGAATGGCCGACATCAGAATCGCCGGGTTCTTCTCCTGGGTTAGCGTTTGCCGCGCTGAATCGTAAGGCTTTTCGCCATAGAAACCCGCAATCTCCATCACGACCTGCTGGCGGACGCGCGCGTCCTCCTGTTTAGTCGAGGCCAGCAACGCGTCCCGCGCTTCATCCGTCCGAATGCTGCGCAGCGCCCGCGCCGCCTCCATTCGCAACCCAAAAAACGAATCGTGATTGAGTGCTTCTTTCAATTTCGCGACAGCTTCCTTGTCGCGCCTCGTGGCCAATTGGTCCACCGCCAGCAAACGCCCCACGACGTCCTCCTGGTCAGCGAGCTGCGCGTAGAGCATCGGGTTCGGCAGCGTAAAGGTCACCTTGGCCAGCAATGTGTAACCCGGGTCGAGCCGGACGATCTCCGGCGCCGATGCCAGCGGGAAATAGAAATCCTCTTCCTTCTTCGTCACTCGGATGGGCCGGTCTTCCACGCCCGCTTTGCCTTTGAACCGCACCGTCACCGGCAACTCGAACAGCAACACATTCTGATTCACCTCCTGCGTTTGATGAATCGAAACCTTCGCCAGCTTGGCGGTTTCATCCCAAGCGTAATTCACTTGCAGCTCGGGAAAATGCCCGTGATAATACCATTGATCGAAGAACTGATCGTAAGAGCGGCCCGAAAGCTCCTCGATGACCCGCCGCAAGTCTTCAGTGACCACGTTCCCATACTCATGCCGTTCCAGGTAAGTCTTTATGCACCGGCGGAACAGGTCTTCGCCCAGTTCGGCCCGCAGCGTGTGCAGGATCCAGGCCGCTTTGGGATAGACGAGATAGTTAAACATCTCATGCGGTTCGTTGTAGGTCCGGCGGACGATCGGGTTGAAGTCGTTGGACATGCCGGTGATCTGGCGGGCGCGTTGGTAAAGTGAATACAGCATCGCATCTCGCCCATTCTTGTGGCCGTTGTACCGTGTCTCGTAAAACGTCGCAAAACCCTCGTTGAGCCAAATCTGGCTCCAATCCTTGCACGTGACCAGGTCCCCAAACCATTGATGCGCCATCTCGTGGGCGACCAGGCCACGGCTGTCCCGAATGTTCTCGGTCGCGTCCGTGAACAGCGTCCGGTCCGTCAGCGTCGTCGCGCTGGTATTTTCCATCCCGCCTTCGACAAAGTCATTCACGCAAACCTGGTAATACTTGTCCCAGGGATAGGCGACGCCGATCTCCTGCTGGAAGAACTCCATGATTTCCTTCGTCTCGCGAAAGGAATTGGTCGCTTCGTTGATTTCCGACGGCGGTGTGAAAAACGCCAGCGGAATGTCCCCGCATTTGTCCTCTACCTTCTTGAAATAACCGGCCACGAGCGAAACGAGGTAGTTGGAGTGCGGCTTGTCCTGCGACCAATGCACCGCCACCAGCCCGGTCGCCGCGTCTTTGGCTTCGGAAACCAGTCGGCCGTTCGAAATCACCGTCATCCCCTCGGGCACCCGGCAGGTGATTTCAGAAGTCAACCGCTGATTGGGCGAATCCAGGCAGGGGTACCATTGCCGTTCATCGATTTCTTCCCCCTGCGTGAACAGGTGCGCGTCGCCTTCCTTGTAGCCCATTTCGGGCGTCCGGAAGTAAAGTCCCTTCGTCGGCTCGGCGGAATAAGCGATCGTCACGCTGGCCTCCTTGTCCGGGGCCAGCGGCTCGGCAAAGGTGATAATGACTTTATCGGTAGTGACCTGGTAACCTTGAATTTTTTCCGAGGCAGTGACGGAGTGAATGTTCAGATCGACAGCGTCCAGCTTCACTTCCCGTGCCGGCTTGGCCAGCGGCTTGAACCGCAGCGTCGCCTGTCCTTCGATGGTCCGTTGCTTGAAATCGGGCGTGATGTCCAACGCCAGGTGGAGCATCTGCACCTCGCGGTCCGGAGCGTACTGCCGGCCCGGAGCGCTATCTAGCGGTGCCAGGAAACTCGAGGATTTGTCGCACTCGACCGATGCCGACTCGGCTTCAGCCTTGGCAGTGGCGACCCATGAGAGCGCCAGCCCAACAACACCCAATAAATGTATTATGATTTTCATTTCTTTGCGTCACTTCTCGCGGTAAACCTCGCGGCGGTGTCCTACTGCGAGAAGGTGAAGTCTGCCAAGGCTCGCATCAAAAGTATAGATAACCCGATAATCACCAACCCGGAGCCGATAACGATTACTCCCCGTCAGCCGATAGTGCGGAAAGCGATCAAGCTGGAGTCCCATCTGGTCAATCTTCGCTGTGATCCGTTCCTGGACTGCGGTCGGCAGGCGGAAGAAATCCGCATCGAACGTCTGGTAATAGATCTGAAGCGCCGCGCTCACCGGCGCGCCGTGGAACGGCGAGTTCGAGAGGGAGTGCTCGCAGCCATATCGCCCTCGGACTGCTGGATTTTGGCCTCGAATTCTTCCGTAAACTCGAGCTGGTCCTCGAGAAAATTTTCAAGCCAGTCACGAACCTGCAGAATCTCTTTGGGCGAAAGCTTCTGCAATTCAGCCTCAATTTCTTGAACCTTGCTCATTATCACAAGCATCGCGAGTTTCGGCGGCTTTTTCAAGCAAGAAACCGGCAATTAACAGGGAATTCTCCAAAAAATCATTGTCCGCTCGCCCGCTTCCCGGCATTCTCTGCGCCCATTATGCAGCAGGTCAACCTCGGTATGCTCGGCGGCGGGACGGTCGGCAGTGGTGCGTTCCACGCCCTCCGGCTCAACGGCGGGCTGATGGCGTCCCGCATCGGCGTCCGGGTCAATGTCCGCAAGGTTGCGGTCAAAGCCTTCGACGAACCGCGCCCCTACGCCATTCCCGAGTCCCTGATGACCACTGATTGGCAGAGCGTCGTCAATGACCCGCAGGTTCATCTGGTCACCGAACTGGTCGGCGGCACCTCCCTGGCCCGCACCATGATCCTGACCGCGCTGAACCTCGGCAAACCTGTCATCACCGCCAACAAGGCTCTCCTCTCCGCTCACGGAGAAGAACTCTTCGCCGCCGCAAAAAGGCATCGCACCAATCTCTATTACGAAGCCAGCGTCTGCGGCGGTATTCCCATCATCAAAGCGCTCCGTGAGGGTTTCGTCGGCAATCGGATCACGCACCTCTACGGCATCGTCAACGGCACCTGCAATTACATCCTCACCCGGATGAAACTGGAAGGGGCCGATTTCGCCGACATGCTCAAAGACGCCCAGGCCCAGGGCTATGCCGAGGCCGAACCCTCCCTCGACGTTGATGGCTTCGACGCCCAGCACAAAATCGGGATCCTGGCCTCGCTGGCGCACGGGTTCTGGGTTAAACCCAAAGACATTTACGTCGAGGGCATTCGGCATATCAGCGCGCTGGACATCAAGTTCGCCGGCCAACTGGATTATACCATCAAGCTGCTGGGAGTAATCAAACAACTGCACGATGGCCGAGGCGTTTCCAAACTCAAAAATCCAAAATCAAAGAGCAAAGATTCCCCCCGCCGGCGCGTCCAGGTTTCTGTTTATCCCGCCCTCATACCGAATGAACACGTGCTGGCGAGCGTCAACCATGTCTTCAATGCCGTGTTCGTCCGCGGCGATGTCGTCGGTGACACGCTGTTCTATGGACGCGGCGCGGGCAAGGACGCCACGGCCAGCGCCGTGCTCAGCGACCTGGCGGATGCCGCCCTGGATTTGAAGTTCGGAACCAAGCACCGCCTGCCACCGTTCGTCCCTCATGAAACCAACGGCTCGGTCCTGCCCCTGGGTGAGGTCGTCTCGCGTTACTTTGTCCGGTTAAGTGTCGTCGATGTGCCCGGCACTCTGGCAAAAATCGCCAGGATTTTCGGCGATTCCAAAATTGGGATTTCCTCGGTCATCCAGCCCGAAGGCCATGAAGGAGCAAGCGTGCCTTTGATTTTTATGCTGCACGATGCTCCCAACGGCACGGTCTCGAAGGCGCTCAAGACCGTCGGCGCTCTGTCCGTCGTCCGCGGCCAACCCGTCATCATCCGAGTGGAGAATTTCAACTGACTTGCTCCGATGCCCCACGACCCCGCCACTCCCTCACCCCTTTTCTTCGCATGGCTTTGATCGTCCAGAAATACGGCGGCACGTCGGTCGCCAACACCGAGCGCATCAAAAACGTCGCTTCTCGGGTCGCCAAATACCGCGCCCAGGGCGACCAAATCGTCGTCGTGGTCTCCGCCATGAGCGGCGTGACCGACAATCTCATCAAGCTGGCCAAGGACCTCATGCCTCTGCCCAACGAACGCGAGATGGACGTCCTGCTGGCTACCGGCGAGCAGACCACGATCGCTCTGACGGCCATCGCGCTGCACTCGTTGGGTGTTCCCGCGGTTTCACTCACCGGCGCCCAGGCCGGCATCGTCACCGATGGGGTTCATACCAAAGCCAAAATTCAGAATATCACCCCGAAAAAGATTCATGACTTGCTGAATGACGGCCAGGTCGTGATTGTCGCCGGGTTTCAGGGCCAGACCATCGAGGGCCAGATTACCACCCTCGGGCGCGGCGGTTCGGACCTGACCGCCATTGCCCTCGCCGCGGCGGTCAAAGCCGACCTGTGCCAGATTTACACCGATGTGGACGGCGTTTACACTGCCGACCCGCGCATTGTGCCGGGCGCCAAAAAACTCGACGAGATTTCCTACGACGAAATGCTCGAGTTGGCCAGTCTCGGCGCCAAAGTCATGCAATCACGCTCGGTGGAATTCGCAAAAAAGTTTGAAGTGATCTTTGAAGTCCGCTCCAGCCTCAACGAACATCCAGGAACCATTGTGAAAGAAGAAACCAGAAACATGGAAGACGTCGTCGTGCGCGGCGTCTCGCTCGACAAGAACCAGGCCAAGGTCACCCTGGTGGCCGTCCCGGATAAGCCCGGTGTGGCCGCCCGGATCCTCAAAGCCATCGGCGACGCCAATATCAACGTCGATATGATCGTGCAGAATATCAGTCATGGCACAGGCGAAAGGTTCACCGATCTTTCTTTTACCGTGGATAAGCCTGAACTGCTGAAGGCACAAAAGGTCATTGACGGCCTGAAACAAGAGGTCGGTTTCGGCAAGGTTATCGCCACGGAAAACATCGCCAAGCTCTCCATTGTGGGCGTGGGAATGAAGAGCCACAGCGGCGTGGCCGGCAAAATGTTCGACACCCTCGCCACCCAGGGCATCAACATCGAAATGATCTCCACGAGCGAGATTAAGATTTCCGTCGTCATCGACCTGGCCAAAGGCGAGCAGGCCATGCGCGCGGTTCATGCCGCGTTCTTGGGCTGACGCGGAGTTTCACTTCCTCGGGAAATAATCCTGCAGCGGCTTGAGAACGCCGAGCTTGAGCAGAATCACAATGAGGGCCGTGTAGAGCAATGAGATGCCCACATCTCTCATCAAATCGCGCCGGGAGTATCCTTTCGGATCTTTCGTCAACATCTGTTGCCCGCCTTTGTGTAGCAAGATGAACCCGATAATATTGGTCAGCCAGTAGCCGAGTACGACGGCTGGCTTGAATGCAGGTTCGTAAAACAGGCTCACCACCCAGGCGAACGCCAGCGCCAGCGGCAAATTCACAAAGGCATCATTCCACCAGGACAGTGGAGAAAGCATGTAGCCCACCACTGCCAGAAACCCGCCGCTAATCTTGCGTTTCCAAAGCATGAAGTCGCGGGAGTGTCTTCGTCGCAGCGGCTCAACGCA
Organism: Binatia bacterium; assembly: GCA_035566895.1. GTDB lineage: Bacteria > Verrucomicrobiota > Verrucomicrobiia > Limisphaerales > UBA8199 > DATMQA01. Next base: position 9,259 of record DATMQA010000092.1, on the reverse strand, counting down.
ACTCCGAATGGACACAAATGGACACGAAGAAGAAACAATGGGAACAGCAAACGTACTTCCGTTCAACATATGGTGAATTTTCCCCGTTGAGTTCGTGTCCATTCGTGTTCATTCGTGGTTAAAAATACTATTTGACCGGCGCTGAACCGTCCTGTTAATTTGAAGGCGTGAAACAGAATCTGGATCTGCTGCTATCGAACGTGCTGCTGCTGCGCAGCACGGCAGGCGGGTTCTAAAGTCTTCACAAGAATTTACTGAACCCACTGCCGAGCCTGGCGGTGGGTTTTTTGTTGCCCAACCGCCCAGCCGGCGCCAACAACGACTAAATATGCTCAAAGAACCGTCACAAAAATACCGGCCCTTCCCCCCGGTCCAACTTGACCAGCGCCAGTGGCCCAATCGGACGATGACCCAGGCGCCGCTCTGGTGCAGCGTGGACTTGCGCGATGGGAACCAGGCGCTCGCGGTCCCGATGAACGTCAGCCAGAAGCTTGAGTTGTTCCAGACGCTGGTCAAATGCGGCTTCAAGGAGATCGAGGTGGGTTTTCCTTCCGCCTCGAATACCGAGTTCACTTTCAACCGCCGGCTGATTGAGGAGCATCGCGCCCCCGAAGACGTCTGGCTCCAGGTCCTTGTGCAAGCACGCGAGGACCTCATCGAGCGCACGTTCCAATCGCTCGTCGGCGCGCGCAAGGCTATCATTCACCTTTACAATTCCACCTCCCCAGCCCAGCGCCGGGTTGTCTTTGGCATGACCAAGGACCAAATCCTGGCGGTCGCCGTCAAAGGCGCCAAATTGATCCAGGAACGTTTGCCGCTGCTGAAGGACACCCAGGTCATGCTCCAATACTCGCCCGAAAGTTTCAGCGCGACCGAAGTCGAGTTCGCCAAAGAAGTTTCCGAAGCGGTGATGGACGTCTGGCAACCAACCCCGCTGCGCAAGATGATCCTTAACCTCCCGGACACCGTCGAAGTGGCGACCCCCAACGTGTATGCGGACCAAATCGAGTGGATTTGCACAAACATCAGGAGCCGCGATTCGCTCATTGTCAGCCTCCACACGCACAATGACCGCTGCACAGGCGTGGCCGCGACCGAATTGGGCTTGCTGGCCGGCGCTGACCGTGTCGAAGGCACGCTGTTCGGCAACGGCGAACGCACCGGCAATCTCGATATCGTGACGGTGGCGCTCAATCTCTACATGCACGGCATCGACCCGAAGCTGGATTTCACGAATCTCAACGCGCTGATCGAGGTTTACGAGCGCTGCACCGGCATGACCGTGCCAGCGCGCCACCCGTACGCCGGGGAGTTGGTCTTCACCGCTTTCAGCGGCTCGCACCAGGACGCGATCAAGAAGGGCCTCACGGAGTGGGCAAAAAACGGCGGGCACCAGCATTGGGACGTGCCCTATCTGACCATCGACCCGCGGGACATCGGGCGTGAATACCGCGAGGTCATCCGGGTCAACAGCCAATCGGGCAAAGGCGGCGTCGCCTACCTCCTCGAGAACGAGTTCGGCATCGTGCTGCCCAAGGACATGCAGCGTGAGTTTGGCCCGATTGCGAACGACGAAGTGGACCGGCTCGGGCGCGAAGTCAGCGGCGCGGAATTGAAGGCGATGTTCTGGCGCGAATACATCGAGCGCACCTCACCCTGGCAATTGGGCGCTTTCGAAACCGAGAGCCGCAACGGTACCGTCCGCTGCCAGGCGCGCTTGTTGCGGGAAGGCAAACCGGTCGAGTTTTCCGGTCAGGGCAACGGACCTCTGGCGGCGCTGGTCCACGGATTCAGCACGCTGGGGATCCCGCGATTCGAAATCGCGAACTACAGCGAACACGCCTTGAGCGCGGGCGAGGAGGCGGCGGCGATCGCCTACATCCAGCTCAAAGGCGTGGACGGTCAGACCCGCTGGGGCGCGGGGGTCGACACGAACATCGAGCTGGCGTCAGTACGCGCGGTGGTCAGCGCGCTGAACCGGGCGGTGGCGGGTGGCAAATGAACAAAGGCGCGAAGCAGCGGGGGGTAAAGACCCCATTGGCCGGGTTTTGCGCTTCATTCTAGGTTCTTTTCACAACGCAGAACACCTTTATGGGCGAGGAATCAACCAAGACCAGGCGGCGGCCGAGTGCGGCCTTCATGAAACCGGTTCAGCCGGACGACAAACTGGCCGCTATCATCGGGAGCGAACCCGTTTCCCGCACCGAAATTACGCGCAAGCTTTGGGATTATATTCGCACCCACAATCTCCAGGACCCGGAGAACAAGACGTTCATCAAGGCTGACGAAAAGCTCAAGGAAGTGTTCGACGGCAAGGACCGCGTCAGCATGTTCGAGATGACCAAGCTGGTCTTCGGCCATGTGACCTGACCACTCACGCTACAGGCGGCCAACGCTCGACCCGTACCGCCGCACGTTCATGCGGTTGCAGGTTCGCTGTTCGCTGTGTCAGTGTCGCTGGCGTGAGTGCCAGACTGGCAGACGATTTGCCCATCAAGGTTGCCCTCGTGGAGGACGACGAAGGCATCCGAGCAGGCCTGGCTGCGCTGATCCATCGTACGACGGCCCTGCGGCTCGCCGGCGATTACCCCGATGCTGAAACTGCGTTGCGGGAGATTCCCAGCCGCCCACCGGACGTGGTCCTGATGGATATCAACCTGCCGGGGATCAATGGCATCGAATGCGTCCGCCAGTTAAAGGTTGAGGTGCCTGCGGTGCAGGTCCTGATGTTGACCGTCTATGAAGACAGCGATTCGCTGTTCAATTCCCTGAAGGCGGGCGCCAGCGGGTACCTGCTCAAACGCACCGCTTCCGCCAAACTGTTGGATGCCATCCGCGACGTGTATGCGGGCGGTTCGCCCATGACGCCGCAACTCGCCAGGCGCGTGGTCCAGTTGTTCTCCCAACCCCCGGGAACCGATTCCCCCGTCGCTCGGCTTACGGCGGGTGAGAAGGAGTTCCTCCAACAACTTGCCACGGGGTATGCCTATAAGGAAATCGCCGACCGCATGGGGATCTCTATTGAGACGGTCCGCAGTTACGTGCGCGCGGTCTATGATAAGCTCCACGTCCATTCCCGGACCGAGGCGGTGGTGAAATACCTGCGCGGATGATGGGGGTAATCCACGATTGACGCAGTGCCACGCGATACCGCACAAATATGCGGTAGTATTCCGGGCCGCTTTCAGGCACGGTGGTAATGTCAGCTATAGCCTAATCTTGTGCCCAAAACCGATTTGAACCGTCGCAAATCCAAACCTCAACTCAACAGCAAACTCATCGCATCATGAAAACCAAGCTCATCAAATACGCGCTTAGCGCCGGTTTGTTCCTCGGCTCGGTAGCCGGGGCCACCGCTGCCAGTTCCATCGTGACCTTCCAGGTGGACATGAGCGTCGCTATCACCAACCTCGCGTTCGACCCCCTTACCCAATCCGTCCAGGTCCGCGGCAACTTCGAAGGTTGGGGCGCCCACCCTGTCGCCTTGACCAACAACCCCCTCGGCACCACCCCGGGGCTCTATACCGGCACAACCAACCTCCCGCTCAACGGGAGTGTGATTGCCTTCAAATACGTCATCATGACGAACGTCACCTTCGAAACTAGTCATAACCGGAATCAGACCCTGCCGTCGAATAGCGGCGGCAGCCTGGTTATCCCGCCAGCGTATTTCGACGACAACCCGCCGAGCCCAGCGGCTGTCGATGTCACGTTCCAGGTGGACCTGGCACAGCAGATCAACGTGGGTGCGTTCATCCCGGGCACCTCGGTGCCCTCCGGACGTGGGGGTTTTAATGGCTGGAGCACTTCCACGCTGACCAACGACCCAACGATTCTCAGGACTAATCAAAATGGGCTGGTGACCTCCAATGTGTACGTCGGCACGTTCACGGTCAGCGGTTCGCCCGGGCAGACTCTCGACTACAAGTATTACATTGACACCGGCGCCAACTGGGAAGCTCCCGCTCCGAATACCGGCGATCCCAATGACAGCAACAACCGCTTTTTCACCCTCTCCTCCAACCTTACGCAGACATTGCCGATTGTCTTCTTCAGCGACCAGCCCTACGCGCCAGTAGCCACCAATCAGGTGACGTTCCAAGTCGATATGGGCGCTCAGATCGCCTCGGGCAACTTCGATCCGTGCAGCGGCCACGTTGAACTGCGCGGTAATTTTAACAGTTGGGGGGCGCCTCAAATCCTCTGCACCAACGATTGGTCTTCCACCAATCCTGCGGTTTACAAGGTAGTGATTCCGCTCTCGGGCGGTGTCGGGGCGAGCGACTTTTACAAGTTCTGGTCCACGGTCTCGGCGAACGGCGGCTGGGAGACGATGGCTGCCAACCGCGCGTTCCAAATCGTCAACCAACCGGCTCAGACCCTGGCGGTGGCCCCATTCGACGATGTAAATGGTCCCTGGCCGCTCCCGGCCGATACCGTGGTGACCTTTAGCGTCAGTATGACCAACGCTGTGGGCACAGACGGCACCAACTTCAATCCCGCCTCTGACCAGGTTTTTCTCAATGGGGTGCCAAACTTTGCGGCGTGGAATACGTCCTTGCCGCAGCTCACGAATAACCCCCTCGGGAGCGAAGTTTACTCCCTCGACTTGCTGGTGCCGAAGGGAAGCCCGATTCAACAAACCTACAAATACGGAATTGACGGCAACGACGATGAGGCGGGGGCGGGTTCAAATCACGTCCGGTACGTCCGCGCCACGGGCCGCTACGTCATGCCGCTCGATACGTTCGGCCATCAACTGGCGGAAACCAACCCGCCGGTAGGCGGCCTGTTCACCTCCTGCTCGACCCCGGGTAATGTGCTTCTGGTGTGGGAGGGACGGCCGGGCGTGCGTCTGCAAACCCGGGCCGACCTGCACAGTGGCTCTTGGCTGGATCACCCGGAAACCGACGGTCTGAGCGCGACCAATTGGCCAATCGGCAGCGGCATGTTGTTCTTCCGTCTAGGCCCGTAAGCGCCATCAGTTGCCAATTGCCGATTCGCCCACGAATTACGCAAATTGCACTAGTTAATCCGCGAATTACGCGAATTATAAGAATTCGCATCAATTGGCGTAAAGCGCGGAGCGGGCTGGTTCTCGGTTCAGTGCTGGCCCTGACGGGCCAGGCGCGCGCCAATAGCGGTTTTGTCGCCGGAGCCGATTTTTCGCACCTTGCGTTCTTCGAATCCCACGGCGTCGTCTATCGCGACGGCGGACAGCCGAAGGACGGGTTGGCCATTCTCAAAAGCCACGGTTTGACTTGCGTCCGGCTGCGGTTATTTACCAGCAGTGCCGCGCAGGCGCAGGCGGACCCCTACGATTACACCAACAATCTCAATTACACCTTGCCGTTGGCATTGCGGGTCAAAAACGCCGGCCTGCAGTTCATGCTGGATTTTCATTACTCCGATACCTGGGCCGATCCGGGACATCAGAGCAAACCGGCGGCCTGGGCCGGGCTGACGTTTGCGCAATTGACCGGGCAAATGCGGCAATACAACAGCAATTGCATCGCCGCATTCAAAAACGCCGGCGCGATGCCCGATTTTGTGCAGGTCGGTAACGAAATCAGCGGTGGTTTGCTCTGGCCCGATGGGCAGGTCGGCGGCACTAACGATACGCCGGCTCAGTGGTCGAAACTGGCGCAGTTATTGACCAATGCCATCACCGGAATTCGTGATGCAGCGGGTGCGCAGATGCCAAAAATCATTGTGCACATCGACCGGGGCGGAGATTGGGGCGGCACAGAGTGGTTTTTCGATCATTTGACCCAGCAGCAAGTGCCCTTTGATATCATTTGCGAGAGCTATTACCCGTTCTGGCACGGTCCCCTGGAGGGCCTCAACACTTGTCTCACCAATGCCGCGGCGCGATACCATAAACCGGTGATGGTGGTCGAGACGGCGTTTCCCTGGACCAATTCCACCAACATCTACGGCATCCCGGCAACCCCAACCGGCCAGGTGGACTTCACCGCCACGCTGGCGCAACAGGCCCTGGGTGTGCCGGGAGGGCTGGGCGCCGGCGTGGTTTGGTGGGGCGCCGAATACCAGGCAGTGCCGGGGGTGAACACTGCAGGATTCGAGAGCAAATCGTTTTTTGATTCCGGCGGCAACGCCTTGCCGGTCACCGATGCGGTGGGACAATTGGCCGCGCCGCTTCAAGTCAGCGCGGCTTTGAGTTCCGGCGTGCTGAGCTTGAGTTGGCCATTAAGCGGAGCGGGTTCGGTGCTCACCGTCGCGAGTAATTTGGGACCCCAGGCCGTCTGGCTGCCGGTAACCAACGCCATCCAAAGAACCGGCACCGTTTTTACCGCTACGCTGCCCGTGTTGTCGGGCGCGGGCCGCTTCTACCGGCTGCAGCAGTAGTGCCGGTTTTCGGATTTCGGATTTGACCGGTCATCTGCCGGCGGCTTGGGCCTTGCGCAGGTAATCGGCGGCCACAGAATTGGTCGGTTCCAGGCGCAACGTTTCCTGGAACTCGCGCGCAGCGGAGAAGGCATCGCCTCCTTTGAGCAAGGCCACCCCCAAGTTCAAATGCGCCCGTCCATAAGAAGGCTGCAGGCGGACAACCTGCTCCAATTCGGCTTTGGCTTCTGCGATGTTGTTCGCCAACCCCAGGAGACCACCCAGCGCGTCATGGGCTTGCCAATAGCCGGGGTTCAGCCGAATGGCCTCCCGAAACGCTTCTATGGCCTCCTGGGGGCGGTTCAATAGCGCCAGCGCCCGGCCGGTATGATAGCTGCGCTCCGGGTCGGTCGGCCGGAGCTTTCGGGCATGGGAGAAATCCTCCAGGGCCCATTCGAGTTTGCCTTGGGTAATATGGATTTTGCCGAGCTCAACCCAAGGATCGCTGAGGAAGGGCCGCCTGGCAGCCGCTTGGGTCAGCATCGCCTGGGCTTCGGCCATCTTCCCCAATTGCGGCAGCAGCTCGCCGAGACGAAAGGCGGCGAGATAGTCCTGCGGAATGATTTCGTGGACGCGTTGCCATTGCGCGACCGCGCCCGCCAGATCGCCGGTCGCCACGAGGAAACTGGCGAAGTTTTCGCTCAGGCAATAATCGCTCGGGGCGCGCTGAATGTCTTCCACGTAGAGCTCGCGGGCTTTGGCGGCGGCGGCCCCATCCATTCGGCTGCGCCAGCTCTTAATCTGCGCCTGGAGTGTTTCGGCCCGCTGGCTGTTATTCGATTGTTGGCTTAAAGGAGCCTGCCGAAAGCGTTCAAGCATGTTCTCGCCAACGATGCACCGGTTCCAATCGCTCAAGCCGAGCCGGCGCTCGCAGAGCGCCTGCGAGGCCCAATCTGCCGCCGCGTGGCCGGTGAAGCTCGCGGGCAAGCAGCGCGCCACTTGCTCAGCCCAGCCGAGCGCCAGGCGGTAGTTCCCGTCAAAATTGAAATGGACGTGCTCGTAAAAACTTTCCTGGCCGGGAATGCCGGTTGGGCTGTTGGTGGCCAGCCAGGCGGCGGCATCGAACAACACCAGCGCGGAATTGGCGGCCTCGCGGGCGGCTTCGGCAATGAGGCCGTTGAGCCATGAATCGGTCCGGAAAGGCAGCGCATCCAAATCGCAGGCGGCCTGGAAATGCCGCCGGGCGGCGGTGAGATTGGTGAGAGAAAGAAGGCAATTGGCCCAGCGGAATTGGATGTCAGCAGACAAGGCGTTGAACCTGGCTGCCTGGTCGTAATCATCGCCGGCTTCAGCAAACCGGTCCTGTGCCCGGTTCGACTCTGCGGCGCCCACGAAGTGTTCGTAAGGGCCTCGCTGGTCTGCCGGCAAATTCGTGCTCGCCAGCGAACCGAACGGGGGACTGTCCCGCAAGTTAACGGCCACGGTGTTCAATAAAATCCGGGCGCCGGACTGGCGTCCGGCCCGCAAAATGTCCCGCAGGTTCCGGCGGAAGTTGCGATAAACTGCTGCCTTGAGCGGAGAATCCGGCGCGACCTGATTGTTCAAAAACATCTGCATGCCGCCCCAGGATGCGGGAGCCGAGGATTTGGAACTGAGGTGCCGGCCCAGAGCGGCCAACAGTTGGCCGACACGAGTTTGCTGAATTGCCAGACCTATTCGGACCAGAAAAGCGGGAGGCGCTTTGGCCCCAAAGACCGTTGCGGCGCCGAAGGGGCCCACCATCTCGTTGTTGCCCATGTAGATGATCCACAAGTCTCCCTGCTGGCGGGCGCAGTCGCGGGCGATGGGCACGATCACGTGCGAGTTGATGGCCGTGAACGCGACGTTGACAATTTCGAAGTAGGCCTCGGGAAAACGTTCACGCAACAGCACTTCGAGATATCGGCCCGCGCCGAACCCCGGCTCCGGATCGCCCATCGCCGCCGATTCGCCCAGGATGAAGATGCGGTAAGTGCCGGGCGCCTTGGTGGGTTTCATTCGGATCGGCCCGGGCGTGCGCGCCAGTTCGGGCGGAAAGAACCGAAGGCTGAAGTCGGGATTTTCGACCAGGAATTGTTCGTTGCCGATGCGCAATGGTTTGAACAACCAGGTCGAGTAGCCATAGCCGCCCAGGCGCAAACCAATTTCGAGTGCGCCCAACAACAGCGGCACGAGCGAGAGGGCAACCAGGCGGAAGAGCCACTGCCGCCTGGCGGAACGCCGGATTGGGCGTAGCCCCGCGAGAGCCGGTGTGAGTTGCTGGCCGGCGCCCGCAGATGTTCGTCGGGGATTGGGATGGTTTTTTGGCTTTCGCTTCAACCGCAAAAGCGTAGCACGGGCCGGGGGCTTGGGACAACCGCGGCTTGGGTTCCGCCGCCGGATTGGGAGAGACTTGAGGGCCGGGCTATGCTAAACTCGAGTTGAAAATGCCCATTTTGCGTCAATCGCATACTCCTTCACGCTCACGACGTTTTGCTTGGTTATCGGCCGCCCCGGGCTTCACGTTGATCGAACTGCTGGTCGTGATAGCCATCATTGCTATCCTGGCGGCGATGCTGCTGCCGGCGTTGTCCAAGGCTAAAACCAAAGCGGAGGGAATTGCCTGTCTCAACAATCTCAAACAGATGCAACTGGCCTGGCATATGTATGCCGACGATAACGCCGACAAGCTGGCCCAGAACCGGGGCTATCTCAATACGCCCGACGCGTGGACGACCGGCGTGCTGAGTTGGGATCTTCCGCCCAGCGCGCCCAATCCCGATAATTACGACACCAACAAGTTGATCGGCGGGGAAATCGGTCCGTACATTGCCAAGAACGTGGGGGCGTTCAAGTGTCCAGCAGACAAGTTTCCCGGGGCCCGGGGCTTCCG
>DATMQA010000091.1:0-103575 GCA_035566895.1 Binatia bacterium | reverse complement strand
CTCTTCGAAACCCCATTCCTGTTCATGAACGGCCACAACGATTTCGTCCTGACTGAGGCGGAAATCGCCAACCTGGTCAAGTATTTCGGCCACGGCGGTTTCTTTTTTGCCTCGGGCTGCTGCACGAACCCCAATTTCCCGCGCGCCTGGCGCCGCGAGTTCAGCCGCATCTTCCCCAACGAAAAGGTGAAGCCCATTCCTTATGACCATTTGATTTATCGCTCTTTTTACAAGATCGACCACGTCCGCTGCCTTAACGAGTCACGCGATATCCAGCTCGAAGGTCTGTTCTGCGATGGTAACCTGGTCGCCGTAATGTGCGAGGATGGGCTTTGCTGCGCCTTCAGCGCCAACAACACTTGCAACGAGGGCAAAGGCGTCAGCCCTGAAGACGGCCAGAAACTAACGCTTAACATCGCGGTTTATGCCCTGACGCATTGACGCTCCAGAGTTGGGCGCCGTTCGGAGAGGCGTATCACGTTTCACGTTTCAAGCTTCGTCCCGAGCCACCCTCCTCTCTCGATGGCCCCATCACTCCACTCCGCCCGGACCCGTGACTCATTTACTCCGGCTTGGTCTTGAGATATAGGCGCAAGGCAATGCGGCGGCGAATCATCATCCTGGGAGCGGCCCCTTCTGATTTTGGGCGCGGGGGTAGGCATGCTCGTGGCGGCGCACTATCGGGCCAAAGGGCGGCTCGAGAAATACAAACTTGCGCTTAAAGCCGCCGGCGAGAAGTTGAGCGTTGTGGAACTCACCCCGTTGCCCGCACCCGAGGCGTTCAGGGCCTCTTTCGAGCTGATGCAGGCGGCCAACCTGGTGCGGCCTCCCTGGACGAATTTCCTGCCGGTGATGACTTTCATCGCGCCCGGCAAAGCGCGCGTGTCCTGGCAGCAGGAAGTGCTGTCGAACAGTGAGGCGAGCAGCCTGTGGCCCGGGTCAAGCCGGGAGGTGGCAACGAGCCAGGCAGCGCTGGCGGAAATCCGGGCGGTGCTGCGCGCCCCGACATTAACATTTGATCTGAATTATCGCCAGGGGGCCAGCCTGCTGCTACCGCACCTGGCCCGACTTAAGGGAGTGGCACAATGGCTATCGGCGGCAACCGTGGTCGAGTTGCACGAGGGCCGGGCGACCAATGCGTTCGAGGATTTGTTAGCGCTGACCACGCTGGCGGAAAGGTACAAGGGCGAGCCGCTCATGATTTCGGAGTTGGTGCGGGTTTCCATCGCGGCCATCGCAGGCGCTGCGTCGTGGGAAGCGCTGCAGGCTTCCGATTGCACGGAGGCGCAGCTCAAGGCGCTGCAAACCGGCTGGGAAGGGGTGGATTTTCTCTCCCAAGCCGAAGCGTCGCTCGGGATGGAGCGGGGCGGGGGCCGAAAAGAGCTTCGCTGACGCGCGTGGCTCCGGGAATATCGCACGCAGCTTCATGGGAACCGGTGGAGGGGGTTCGGCCTTGTCCGAACTTGCGGAACTGGGCAAGGGCGTTCTGGAGAATCCGCGGGCGGGCCTGAAAGCGATTGTCTATCGATATCCGGGCTATTGGGCGTGGAAGTGGTGGCAATCCTATGACGATGAACTGGCCAACGCACAAATGGTCCAGGCCTCCCTCGAAGCGGCGCGCAAGGCGCGACAGGAGAAGGCCCTCGGCCGGGCGTTCCAGCAGCTCGACTGCGAGGCCGCGAAGCTGCGCCAGGCGCACCCCAGGGCCGGCATGTGGTTCGGTGTTGGGACCCCTGACCTCACGCTGCGATTTTTCATGCGTATTGAACTCGCGGAAATCCAACGCTCCTTGTTAGTGACGGCGATTGCTCTGAAACGTTACCAGGTGCGGCACGGGGCCTACCCGGCGGAACTGGCGCAACTCGTGCCGGAGTTCCTCACCGAGATGCCTCGCGATATTATTGACGGCCAGCCGCAGCGTTACCGGCTGAACCCCGATGGTTCGTTCCGGCTGTACTCAGTGGGCGTGGACGGAGTGGATGATGGGGGCGACCCGACCCCCTCGCCGGAAGCAACCAGACAATGGGTGCGCGCGAAGGATGCCGTCTGGCCGGTACCGGCGAGCGCGGAGGAGGTGAAGGCGGCGTTGGAAAAGCCGGCGCGCAATTTCCCGCCAGGCGGAGCGCGGCCCTGAGCAGCGCGCGGATATCTTGTCGGCAGCAACGCCGCGGGAAACCAGTTAACTCGTTTCTGGCTATTCCGGTTTCGCCGGGTGTTTCGCCAGCCAGTCGCGCCAGAGTTCGGTTTGGACGTAGAGTTCCAAAAAAACTCCCGGGCGCAGGGCGGAGAGTTGGGGCATCACATGGGTTTTCTTTTCATCAAGCCCGGCTTGGAAGGTGGTCGAGACAATCATCACCGGCGCGAACGGGTCTTCGGGCAGCTTGTCGTACCAGCCGACGTGTTTGAAGGTTCGCAAATACCAGGGTAGCGGCCAGTAATCACCTTCGGGCGCCATGACTTTAATGACCATGGCGCGGCCTTGAGGGTGAACGTCGGCCAGGGATTCGACCCGGGTGACAAGGTTTAGAATATCCGGTGAGGTTTGGGCATAGACATACGGGTTGCACGAGGCTGCGGCGTAGGTGGTGTTGGCCAGCCAGGTCTGCCAGGTGAGATGGCCCGCGCCAGCGATGAGAAGAAAACTAATTGTGAGACGGAGGTTCTGTCGGCGTACAACGCGCAAGAGCACCCCGACGCCGATGCCTGCCAGGAGAATCATGTCGAGCCAGAAGTTCAACAGGCACCAGGGCGTCTTGTAGGCAATCAGGCTGTAGAAGGCTGTCAGGAGGAACGTGTAAAAGACCAGGAACCGGACGAAACTGGCATTGGCACCGCCAAGGCGCCGGCGGGCAAACCCGGCGTGGGCGGCGATAAGCGCCAGGACGAAAATGAGCACCTCAGTCCAACGAGGCCCATTGCCTTCATGAAACCAGAGCAGACGGTGCAAATAGAAATGCCAGGGGTGGATGTGCGGGGATTCACCGGCCGCGCGGTGAAGCCAGGGCAGGTAAGTGCGGACGGCATCGAGCGGGCCGCTGGCGTTGGTGAGGAAGGAAGAAAACAACAGCAGCGCGACTACGACCCACACGCCGAGAGCAGCAGCCAGATGCCCGAGATTCAGCGGCAGGGCTTTAAACGGCGGCGCGCTGGCGTCCAGCGCGCGGTTCCAGGCCTGGTTCAGAAACAGCGCCAGGGCGGCGGCGCCGAGCGTGATGACGAACGTTTCCTTGGTGGCGCTCATCAGGCCAAGTGCCGCGCCGGCGAGCAGCGCCCAGCCGAGCCGGCGCAAGCGCCAGTAACGCCAGCCCGCCGCCAGCGCCAGCATCGTAAAGAAAACCAGCAGCATCTCGTGGATATAATACCGGCTGTAAAACACCATGGCAGGAGACACGATCGCGAAGAGACCCGCCCAGGAGACACCCTGGCGCCCCAGGCCGTCGCCGAGCAGAGGCACGAGGAGGACCAACCCGACCCCAAAGAGAACCGTGACGAGGCGCAGCCGATTTTCGCTGTAGTGGTCAAAATCCGGCGCGCCGGTCAGGCGTCCCAGGAGCAGCGTGGCGTAGTAAAGCGAGGGGCCGTGGTGCTCGTTCGGGTCGTACTTGTAAGTGCCTTGTTCCCAAAGCCGGCCGAATTTGATGGCGTTGACCGCCTCGTCGTTGTGCATCGGTCGATGCTCGAGCCTGGGCAGGCGCAAAACCAGAGCTGCCGCGGCCAGCAGCAGGACTAGTGTGAGCGTACGACTCATGTCCAAGACTCCGAAACCCAAGCACCAAAGAAAACTCCAAATCCCAAACACCAGGAAAACTCCAAGCATCAAATCCCAAGCACAGCCGAAACGATGCACGCAGTAGCTAATCAGCGCGGTTCAGCAGTTTGAGTTTTGGAGTTTTTCCGGAGTTGGGAGTTGGGAGTTTGGATTTTGTTGATTTGCCAGCCGGCTCCAGGCTCGGTTGGAAATGAGGGAATTAGAGTTCACTTGGCCGGGCGGCCATACACCTCGATCTCCGTGTATTCGTTCAGTGCGCTCTCGGTGCTGCCTTTCGAGTAAAAACGGATGTAGCGGGCCTTTACGCCTTTGGCATCGATCAGTTTGCCTTCGTGCGTTTCGAAGTATTCGCGGTCCGTGCCCACGCCCAGCCCCGAGCTGTTATCCTGGTCGTTATTGAAAATGGTGCGCACCTGGTTGACGAAGTCCGGATCGTCGGAGACCTGGACGATTACATCGTGATAGACCTTGGCGGAATTATGGGCGTGCCAGATGGCCAGGGCAAAAAGCTCCTGGGGGCTGCCGAAATCCATCTGGACCCACTGAGTGCCCTTGCGCAAGTAGATGATGCTCTGCTCGGAAGCTTCCTTGTCGCCGTCCTTGAGTTTGTCCAGGGTGTCGCCCGTGGCGTTTTTATCGCTGCAGGTGATTTTGGCGTCTTTGGCGAGGTTCTTGAGGCCGGGCGGGACCATCATCGGCGGGCGCGGTTTGTCAGAGAGCGGTTCGACATAGGAACTGATCTGGATGTCCTTGGGGGTCCCTTTGAAAGCGGGGGCAGGCAGCTTAAGGTCAAGGGGGACCATATCGCCCGAGGTGGCCGCCGGTTGGTCTTTCGGGGTGTCGGCGGCCTGAGAGCAGGAAAGCAAGCCCGCCAGCGCGAAACAAAAGCAGAGAGTGTGAGATGTTTTCATTTTATAAAATCATTTGCTAACAAATAACCAAAGCTGCAGCCGGGGACAAGCCCGATCGCCGAGAGAGAGACGAACCGCCGGGGGCAGGTATTCGATGAAGGCCTGCCGTCAAGTGAACTGCAATTTCGTGGTGGGTGCCTCGGGGTCCCACCCGCGTGTCGGTTTGCTGGTGATCGAGGAGACGTCCTTGATCGAAATCTGCCGGCCGCGCGTCTTGGGCCCTTTGATTTCGATCTCCGCCGGATTGCAAGTCTGCTGGTTGATTTTTTGGTAAGGCGCCGGCTTGTATTTTATGTAGAGCTCGGGGGGTGTCTCCGGCTCGAAGAACAGCACCTTGGATTTGGGCGGGATGCAATGATAAATCTTGTTCAGGATCGTGCCGCCAAAGGTGAAGCGTTTCAGGTAGGTGGCCTCGCGGTTGGTGTACGCGCAGGTGAAAGTCCGTTCGCGCTCGGGCAGGCCGCAATGGACCAGATCGGGGCCGACGAAGAGCTTCTCCGGCAGTTCAACCACCTGGTAATGCCCATCCTTGAACACCAGGACGAGCTTGTCGAACTTGGTGCAATCCACCTTGAATTCCTCACCCGAAACCTTGTGGCCGACGTAGCCGGACTCGCGGTCATAGGCGACTTTGAAGGCCTTGAAGGCAACCTCGCGGGCATCGACTTCATCATAGCGGCTGGATTTGGTCAGGCGCGGATAGATGGGTCCGTACTTGGCCAGCAGGGCTTCCAGGTGGCCAATGACGTACTTCGTGAGGCCTTTGAGATTCTTGCGGGTCTCCTCGAGGTCAGCTTTGATCTGCTCCATCTCCTCGCGATGCTTGTTGATGTCGAACAAGGAGATGCGGCGAATGCGAACCTGGAGCAGGCGCTCCACGTCGGCATCGGACAGTTCGCGGACCAATTGCTTGCGGAAAGGTTTGAAGCCTTCGTGGACCGCCGCCAGGACCGCTTCGTTGGTTTTGCACTGCTCGATTTTCTTGTAGATGCGTTCCTCGATGAAGATGCGTTCGAGCGTGCGGAAATGGAGTTCTTCCTGGAGCTTGCCCTGCTTGAGCTCAAGCTCGCGTTTGAGGATTTCGACAAGCTGCGCGGTATTCTCGCGCAAAACATCCGAAACGGTCATCTCGACCGGCCGATTATCTTTGATGAGCACGATGCGGCTGGCGATAGTGACTTCGCAATCGGTGAACGCATAGAGGGCATCGACCAACTGTTCGGCACTGAGGCCGCTGGGGGCTTTGACTTCGATCTCGACGTCTTCGGAGGTGTAATCATTGACGCTCTTGACCTTGATCTTGCCTTTGCGAGAGGCGTCTTCGATTGAGGCCATCAGCGACTCTGTTGTTGTCGAAGCCGGGATTTCTTTTATCGCGACAGTGGACTCGTCCTTGATCTTGATTTTGGCGCGGATCTTGATCTCCCCAGCGCCATCCTTGTAGCCGCGCGCGTCCATAAGGCCGCCGGTTTGGAAATCCGGCAGGCACTTGAACGGTTGCTTCTTGAGAATAGCGATCTGGGCTTCGAGCAACTCGGGAAAATTGTGGGGCAGGATGCGCGAGGACATGCCGACCGCGATCCCCTCGGTGCCGAGCATCAGGAGCAGCGGCAGTTTGCAGGGGAGGGTGATCGGCTCTTTGTTGCGGCCATCGTAACTTGGAACAAACTCAGTAATTGCGTCGTTGAAGACCTCGGCACGCGCCAACTCGGTAAGGCGACACTCGATATAGCGAGGCGCAGCAGCCTGGTCTCCTGTGAAGATATTGCCAAAATTGCCCTGACGATCGATGAGGTAGCGCTTGTTAGCCAGAACGACCAGTGCATCGCCGATAGAGGCATCGCCGTGAGGGTGATACTGCATCGCGTGGCCAACGACATTGGCCACCTTGATGAAGCGCCCATCGTCCTTCTCGTGCAATGCCCAGAGAATCCGGCGCTGGACCGGCTTCAGGCCATCGGCGATGTGTGGGATGGCGCGGTCACGAATGACGTAGGAGGCGTAATCAAGGAAGCTGCGGTTAACGCGGCGATGGAGCGGCAGTTCGATCTTGCCCGGCACGAATGGACGCGGTGGAGGGGGTGTGGCAACACTTTCGGCGAGGACGTGGGTTTCGCTTTTGCCATTTTTGGCCAGCTTGGATTTGGGGGCGTGTCCATTGGTGGTTGCCGGAGCGGGAGCGGCGTGCACTGCGCCGGGCGTGTTATCCGGAGCTTCCTGAATCGGCAGTTCCGGTTGATTGGGGTTTTTCTTACGTTTTGCTGACATTCGAGAAACGTTACAAGGCGATTGGCTTAGGCCAAGCTTAACCCGTGCGACGCGAAAGGCCGAAAATCAGTAGTGTTGACAGTGGCCAACTTCGCTCCGCAACGAATAGCGACAGCCGCGATCATGCAGTCGGCCAGCGTTTTAGAACGGCGGCCTGTTTTGTTGAAGAGGTCTGCGGCAAGTTCGGCGTCGTGGCCTGAAAAGGGTTCAACGTCCCTAAACATCTTTCTGGCCATGAGTTCAGCTTGCGCTGAGAGCGGTCCGCAAAAGAACTCTGCCCAGGCCACCGCAGAGATACCCAGAGGTTCCTTTGTGGTGAGCCAAGCGTTTACTTTCCCCGCCTCAGCCGAACCGGTTTGGATCGCGCTAATGAGAAAATTGGTGTCCAGATGAGTCATCAAAAAACAACGGCCTAACGGCGGGCATCACGAATCATATCCATCCATGCTCTGGCTTTGGCCTCATCGAGATTCAAACTCTTTTGAAGAGCGTGAAATGCTTCAAGTTGCGTCATTTCTTCTGCCGCATGCCCCTCCGCAGAGGGTTCCAGCACAGTGAGGAGTCCCTTGCCCTTCTCAGGCAGCTTGGCAGGTTCACGGGGGACAATATTTCCATGGTCAAAGTCAACCTCGAGAGTTACGTAACTCATAATTGCTCCAATAGCTCCGTCATAAAATTACTTAAACACTTGCCACTGGAATGTCAAACTATGGCGCCCTAATCCTCCACCGGCACCACCAGATTCTCCATGATGTAGTCTTTCCGCTCCGGTGTGTTCTTGCCCATATAAAAGGTCAGGATTCCGGAGGCGTCCTGCTTGGGGGCGTACTCGACCTGGCTGAGGCGCATTTCCTTGCCGATGAATTGCTTGAACTCGGCAGGCGAGATTTCGCCCAGCCCTTTGAACCGGGTGATTTCTGCGCTCTTGCCGAGCTTTTGGGCCGCGGCGTCGCGCTCGGCTTCCGAGTAGCAATAAATCGTTTGCTCCTTGTTGCGCACGCGGAAGAGCGGAGTTTCCAATACAAAAAGATGGCCATCATGCACGAGCTGATCGAAGAAGCGGAAAAAGTAAGTGATCAGCAAATTGCGGATGTGCAGGCCGTCCACGTCGGCGTCGGTGGCCAGAATAACTTTTTCATAACGCAAACCCTCAAGGTTGTCCTCGATATCGAGGCTGCGCATCAAGTTGTACATCTCATCGTTCTTATAGACAATGTCGCGCTTGAGGTCCCACACATTGAGCGGCTTGCCTTTGAGGACGAAAATCGCCTGCGTGTTGACGTCGCGGCAACTGACGATCGAGCCGGCGGCGGATTGGCCCTCCGTCAGGAAAACCATCGAGCCTTTGCCCTTTCCCTTTGTTTTGTCGAAGTGGATTTTACAGTCCTTAAGCTGCGGAATCCGAATGGTGATGGCCTTGGCTCGCTCGCGCGCCAGTTTCTTGACCTCCTGCAATTCCTTGCGCAGTTGGCGCGTGTCCTGGACTTTCGTGACGATTTTCTCGGCGATTTCCTTGTTCCGGTTGAAGAAGTGAAGCAGTTCCTCCCGGACGCGGTTGACCAGATCGGTGCGGATTTCGGTGTTGCCGAGCTTGTTCTTGGTCTGGGACTCAAACACCGGGTCCTTCAGGCGGATAGAAACGGCGCCGACCATGCTTTCGCGGACATCATCGCCTTCAAATTTTTCGTGGGCGTATTCGTTAACCGCCTTGAGCAGGCCTTCGCGGAACGCGCTTAAGTGGGTGCCGCCGTCGCTGGTGTATTGCCCATTGACGAAGGAATAGAAAGTTTCGCCGAAGCGGCTATTGCTATGGGTAAAGCAAAACTCGAGCATTTTCTCCGCGTAATGGAGCGGGGGATATATGGGTTCGCTGCCATCGGCCTGCAAATCTTCCATCACCAGGTCGAGCAGGCCGTTGCGCGACTGAAACACTTTGTCGTTGAAAAGCAGCTTGAGACCGGTGTTGAGATAGCTGTAATGGCGGAGACGCCATTCCACGTGCTCGGGGCGAAATTCGACCTCTTTGAAAATCTCCGGGTCCGGCTCGAAGCGGATGAGCGTGCCGTCCGGCTCGCTGGCTTTGCCCTTGTTTTCCTTCTTGAGCTTGCCCTGTTTGAAGAAGGCCTCGACATATTGGCCTTCCCGGAAGCTGCGGACGAAAAATTCCTTGGAGAGGGCGTTGACGGCCTTGGTGCCGACGCCATTGAGGCCGACGCTGAATTGAAAGACGTCATCGTTGTACTTGGCGCCGGTGTTAATCTGGGAAACGCAATCGACGACCTTGCCCAGCGGAATGCCGCGCCCGAAATCGCGGACGGTGACCACTTTGTCCTGGATCGTAATCTGGACCTCCTTGCCGGCGCCCATGATGAATTCGTCGATCGCGTTATCGATGACCTCTTTGAGCAGGATATAGCAGCCGTCATCGTGATGGGACCCATCCCCGATGCGGCCGATATACATCCCAGTGCGCAGCCGGATATGTTCCAGCGAAGAGAGCGTCTTGATCTTGCTCTCGTCGTACACATTTTTTTTATTATCTGCCATACGTCCGAACACAGAATATCAGGGTTGCAAGTTGGATTGCCAAGGCGGAAGTGAAATTGTCCAGGCGCGAAGGCAGCGGCCGCATTTCACTTTTTTTCGGTCCGAGCGCTCATGGACCAGAATTAATCGGGCAATGGTGCTTGTCTCAGGTGAATTCCCCATTGAGACGATGGGACGCCGTTCGATATGTTGAGATAAACTCGGCCTTTCCGCTCCAGGGGTGATATTTTGTCGGAGGTCGGGTAAAAGCCTTATTGAGGCCAATCGCCCCGGGAGGAAGTTGATGGCAAACCGTTGAAAGGAAAAACAATCATGAAAAGACTGATAACAATCACTGCGCTGGCTGGTCTCGTGGCGGCGGGTTGCGCCTCGAAAGAAAATCGTGGAGGAACCTCCGATCAAAATAACTCGAGCTACGGCGCCAGTTCCGATACGATGAGTGGCTCCAGGAACACGAACCCGAGCACCGATCCCGCCGCCAGCGGCACGAAGGGCACACCCGAAAACAGCCCAGGTGAAACCGGCGCTGGACCGGGCGGAGCCAGCAGCGGCACCGCCACCAACAGCCTCGATTTGAACGGCAGTCCGGGCGCCAACCCCACACCGAGCCCTGATACCCCGGGCGCTCCCAATCCGTAAACGGCTTGGGTTCAAGAGTCGGACGGCAGTTTGCCCGACTTGTGACGGCGGTGAAATCATCCGCGGAGATGGACCCGTTCGAGGTCCATTTCCGCGTTTATTTCTCTCAAGGTGAACCGGCGATAGCCGCTTTCCGAGGCCAGGAGTGAGAGGTCCGCCTTCGGGGCGGCAGTGCGCCGCAGGAGCCACCCCGCCCCCGGGGGGAGAGGGAGCGGCCCGGCGGGGTCTCGTGGCTGGAGTGAAATCGGCATGGGAAGGGGTCCGGAAAAAAATTAGTGTTATAGAGTGTTATACAGTGTTATAGAGTGTTAAGGCCGCGATAGCGGCTTAAGGTGGACGCGCGGCGGCGAGAAGCGGGAAGGTGGCACGGGGGCTGGGTTTTCATCTTTGTTTGTACGGTTTTCTGTTTTCCGGCCCGGTCGCGGTTGGCGACAGTGGCCTCTACTATGTATTGTGCGACGAAACCTGTCTGACGGCGGACAGGCGCTGGGGGCGGCATCCCGATCCACCTTTTGGCCGGGCGCATCCTGGATGCTCCCGTGCAGGCCGTGCAGGCCGGATTCGACATTTTTTTCTGGCATAAGTATGCTATGCCGCGATGCCAGAACCACTCCTCAACGTGCTGGCCGTAGTCGGCAGCCTTCAGCGCGGCTCGGTTACCCGGGCCGTCATTCATTACGTGACCGAGCGATTGCGCAGCTCCGGCTGCGCCGTGGACGTGCTTGATTTTTTGAAGGAGCCGCTTGCGCTCTATAATCCTGACACCGCGCACTATTTGGCCGGTTACGCGGAATTGCAGGGGCGGGTGGACCGAGCCGATGTCATTGTCCTGGGCACGCCGGATTACCACGGCAGCCTGAGCGGCGCGACGAAAAACTTCCTCGACCACTTTTGGCACGAGTTCGCCGGGAAACTGTTCGCCACTATTGTGGCTTCGCATGAAAAAGGCCTCACGGTTACCGACCAGCTCCGCACGATTGCACGCCAATGCTACGCCTGGACGCTACCCTATGGGGTCTCTTTTGCTGACGACATGGATGTGAAAGACGGCCAAATTGTCAGCGATTCACTCGAAAAGCGTCTCGAGATGCTCATTCGGGACGCCCGCGTTTACGGCGAATTACTGGCCCGCCAGCGGCGGACGGACCTGGGAGGAAGTGAACCCGGGTTTCTGGCGAGGCACCGGGAACGTGAAACGTGAAACGTGAAACGTGAAACGTGAAACGAGTCCGATGGGTCCCATCGGATAGGAAACTCACGTTTCACGTTTTACGTTTCACGCATCACGTTTTTTGAACCTCTTTCAGGAAAGCCGATATTGGCCCGGCATCGCCACCTCCGGGAACGGGAGGCTCCCCATCTCGTATTTCGCCGGCCCGAGCCGGGTCGGCGAGTTAAGTAATTCATCCCACTCGACGGAGCGGCCACTGTAGGCCGATTCACGGCCCATGATCCCGGTAAGGGTGCTTTCGGCGACCGCCTTGGCTTCGTTTAACGGTTTGCCGGCGCGGATGCTGTCAATCAAGTCCTGGTGCTCCTGCTGATAGGGATTCACGTCCTGACTGCGGAACCGCCAGACCAGTTGTTTGTCGCCGCCCCGAATCCAATCTTTGCAATTGCTCGAGCCCTTGGTGCCGACGACGGCCTCCTCGACCTTGCCTTCGCAACCGTTCATCTGCCGGCATTGGCTGAACATGCGCGCACCATTCGGGTACTCGTATTCAACAGCAAAGTGGTCGTAAATGTGACCATAACTCTGGTTGGGTCGCGCCTGCCGCCCGCCCAGGGCCAGGGCTTTGACGGGGTGCGAATTGAAGGCCCAGTTGATGATGTCGAGATTGTGAACGTGCTGCTCGACGATATGGTCGCCCGAGAGCCAGGTGAAATAATTCCAGTTCCGGAGCTGCCACTCCATGTCCGTCCAGCCCGATTGGCGTTCAACGACCCAAATAACCCCGCCGTTCCAGTAAGCCCGACCATAAAGCAGGTCCCCGATCGCGCCATCCTGGAGACGTTTGATCGCCTCGCCATAGCTGCGCATGTGGCGGCGTTGCGTCCCGGCGGCGATGCCGAGATTTTTCTGCCTGGCCAGCTCACCGGCTTCCATGACCAGCTTCACCCCCGGGCCATCCACCGCGCACGGCTTTTCGATGAACGCATTTTTACCGGCCTCGATCGCCGCCTTGAGGTGCAGCGGACGGAAGTGCGGTGGGGTGGCAAGAATAACGTAATTCACCTCCGGCACTGCCAGCAGCTTTTGGTAGGCGTCAAAGCCGGTAAAGCACTTCTCGTCGGAAATCGGCATGTTCAGTTTCTGGAGCTGCTCGCGGCAGGAGTTGAGGCGGTCCGGAAACACATCAGCCAGGGCAACGACCTTGAGGTTTTTGTTCGCCGCGGTTGCATTGGCTTTGATGGTTTCGGTGTGATAGCCCGCTTGTGGATAGTTGACATCCGTGGCGGCGCCCAGAGCATCGGCGACCGCGCCCGTGCCGCGCCCGCCGCAACCGATGAGGCCAATCCGAATCGGGTCGTCCGGCGCCGCCTGGCTGGTGTTGACGAAGGGGAATTCGGTCAGGGCTGCCGCGCCCGCCACCGCGAGGGAGGAGTGTTTGAGGAAGTGACGGCGGGAGAGCGCCTGCGTGCGGAGGGTGGAGGGCGGAGTGTGGAATGGAGATGCTGGTTTGTTCATAAGCTCTTGCAGTTTGATTGCTGAGACATTTCTCGCGGCCAACAAGTTCCGGCGAACGAGCTTGCCCGTGGGAAGGTATTTTAGATGGTACGCGGGCAGGGCCAAGAAAAATTGAGCAGTCAGGAACAGGACTTGTGCGGTTATATGACTTCTCTACTCCGCCGAAACGTGTTGCTCGGCCCTCTCGGAGTAGGGTATCAGATGTTCCAGCAACATGGCCGCCGAGCTTGAGCATTCAAAGCAACCCAGCCCCGCCGCCCATTCTTACATCCCGTCGCAAACGACCCTGCACGAGTTTACCTGGCGCGCTGTCATTTTGGGCACGTTGCTGGGCATGGTGTTCGGAGCCTCCTCGCTTTACCTCGTGCTCAAGGTCGGCCTCACCGTTAGCGCCTCCATCCCCGTCGCGGTGATCTCGGTGACACTCTTCCGGCTATGGTCCTCGACCGGTGGCCGCGATGCCACCATCCTGGAGAATAATATCGTCCAGACTGCGGGCTCGGCGGGAGAATCCATTGCGTTCGGACTCGGGGTCACGATGCCCGCAATTATGATTCTGGGGTTCGATCTTGAAATCGGTCGGGTGATGCTGGTCGGCCTGCTCGGTAGTTTGCTGGGCATCCTGATGATGATCCCCTTGCGCCGGGCGCTGATTGTTGCCCAGCACGGACAGCTTAAATATCCTGAAGGCACCGCATGCGCCGAAGTGCTCAAGGCCGGCGCGTCCGAGGAATCGCGGGCTGTCGCCGAGGACAGCGAAGGCGGGGCGCACCGGTCTCCGGCCACGAGTGTGGAGGCCCACCCCTACCGTGGCCTCCGCGCCGCGACCATCTTTTCCGGATTTGGGGTGGGACTGGTCTATAAAAGCCTCATGAATGCCTTCAAGCTTTGGAAGGACACGCCGGAAAAGATTTTCGGCGCGCCGTTGAAAGGAGGCTCAATCTCGGCTGAGATTTCCCCCGAACTGCTCGGCGTCGGTTACATCATCGGGCCGCGGATCGGTTCGATCATGATGGCGGGCGGAGTGCTGAGCGCCCTGCTGCTGACTCCGTTGATCAAGTTCTTTGCCCAGGGAGCGGGCGCGCTGGCTCCGGGAACAAAGCCGATTGTCGATATGAGTCCGGGCGAAATCCGCGGCGCTTACGTTCTCTACATTGGTGCCGGCGCGGTCGCTGCTGGCGGCATTATCAGTCTGGTTCGGTCATTACCCATTATTTGGAGTGGCCTTCGGTCCGGCCTCTCGGATTTCCGGGCCGCGGCCGTCACCCACGCCTCGTTTCTCCGCACGGAGCGCGACCTCTCGATGAAGCTGGTTGCCGGTGGTATCCTGGCCCTGGTCGTTGCCATCTGGGCCGCACCCTCGCTGCACATGAATTGGCTTGGCGCGGTTCTCATCGTGCTCTTCGGTTTCCTGTTCGTGACGGTTTCCTCCCGACTGACGGGCGAAATCGGCTCCTCCTCGAATCCCATTTCCGGGATGACCGTTGCCACCTTGCTGTTCACCTGCCTGGCTTTCCTGGTTGTCGGTTGGACGGGCAGGACCTACTACGTCACAGCGCTTTCGGTGGGCGGCATCGTTTGCGTCGCCGCGTCCAATGCCGGCGCAACTTCGCAAGATTTGAAAACCGGGTTCCTGGTTGGCGCGACGCCCAAGTATCAGCAGCTCGCGATTATTCTGGGAGCCAGCGCGAGTGCCTTGCTTCTCGGCCCGATTCTGCTGCTCCTCAACAACACCGCCACAATATATGTGCCGGCCGTTCAAGTCGCGCCGGGTTTGCACGCCCCGGCCGGCGCCAGCCTAGCCGCGCCGGAGAAGCTGCGCGGACCCCAGGCAGACGGGGATACAAAGGCCTACCGCGCCTGGCAAAAGGCGGATAACAGCGGCGGCCCGCCAGGAAAATATCTCGTGGACGATTCCGGCGCAGCCGTATGGCTCGTCGATCCCGGCATCAATGGCTCCTTCGAGAAGCGCCCCGACGGGACCAGCGTCAGAAAGTTCCTGGCACCCAAAGCCACCCTCATGAGTTACATCATTACCGGCATGCTCGACCGGAAATTACCCTGGGCGCTGGTCCTCTTCGGCGTCATGATCGCAGTAATCCTGGAGCTCTGCGGTGTATCCTCCCTGGCTTTCGCCGTCGGTGTGTATTTGCCGATTTCCACCTCGGCACCCGTCTTTGTTGGCGGGTTGGCGCGCTGGCTGGTGGACTACCGGCGCCGGCGTGACCTGCGCGAGCACAACCTGGATGAGGCCGCGCTTGCGGCCGAAGGCGACAAAAGTCCGGGGGTGCTTTTGGCCAGCGGTTACATCGCCGGCGGCGCGATCGCGGGCATTGTCGTCGCCATCATTCAAGGTGGGCTGAGCAAATTGGATCTCGCTCTGACCAACTGGCAAGAAGCGCACAACCCATTCTTTGCGGGAACCAATTCGGATTGGCTGGCCCTGCTGCCGTTTGTGGGGTTGACGGTGTTTTTGTATTTGGTTGGCCGAGAGGTGCTTCTGGGCAGGGAACGCCCGAAGGGCAGCGAAACTGGTTGAAGCAACCCAACGTTGGTCTAATTGACTGCCACCCGCCGCAAGGCTAAGGTTTCGTGAATGATTACTTCGACGGAATCTCAAGCGCCGAGCGTGGATCGTTTCCCGCTCCGCAAGCCGCTGCCGCGCGCGCAGTTCGATGCGTTGTCGCGCGAGATCCTCATCCTCAAAAAACAGCTCAACGCCGTCATCCTGGCCCACAATTACCAGGTGCCCGAAATCCAGGACATCGCTGATTTCGTCGGCGATTCCCTCGGCCTTTCCCAACAGGCCGCCAAAACCTCAGCCGACGTGATCGTCTTTTCCGGCGTCCATTTCATGGCCGAAACGGCCAAGATCCTGAACCCGAGCAAGATCGTCGTCCTTCCGGACAAAGACGCCGGCTGTTCCCTCGAAGAGAGTTGCCCGGCGGCCAAGCTGGCAGAGTTTCAGAAAACCAATTCCAACTTCTGGACGATTGCCTACATCAATTGCAGCGCCGATGTGAAAGCGCTGAGTGACGTCATCTGCACCAGCGGCAACGCTGTTAAAATCGTCGAGGCCGCCCCGAAAGATAAAGACCTGCTGTTTGTTCCGGACGAGAACCTGGGCGCCTGGGTGATGGAACAGACCGGCCGGCCGATGACGCTGTGGCGGGGCAATTGTTACGCCCATGTCGAATTCCGCCGCGACAGCCTGCTGCGCCTGCGCCAGGCCTTCCCCGAAGCGAAAGTGGTGGTGCATCCCGAGAGCCTGCGCGAGGTCCGCGAGCTGGCCGACGCGATCTGCTCCACCGAGAAAATGATCACTTATTGCAAGTCCAGCCCGGCCAAGCAGTTCGTCATCGTCACCGAATCCGGCATCATCCATCGGATGCAGAAGGAGTGCCCGGGCAAGGAGTTCCTCTGCGCGCCGGCGGTCGATGTGATGCGCGCGCCAACCGACCCGTGCCATTGCAGCGAGTGCAAATACATGAAGATGAATACGATCGAGAAGGTGCGGGATTGTATGAAGAAGCTCGCGCCGCGAATTGAATTGCCGGCGCACATTATCGAGCGCGCGCGGCTGCCCATCGAGCGGATGCTGGAGATCTCGGCGCGCGCCTAATAGAGAATCTTGTCCGGCTTCCGTTCCCACTCGGCGAATGCCTTGAGGGCTTCCTCGTGTAACAGTTGCTTCATCCGGAGTTGCCGCCGGCCGATCGGCAACGCCACTTCCCGATAAATCAAATCATCATCGAAAGCGATCTTCCCGGCATCTTTGCGCTCGTTCCCATAATAAACCTTGTCCAGGCGTGCCCAGTAAATTGCCGAAAGGCACATCGAGCAAGGCTCGCAACTGGTGTAGAGGACGCAGCCGTCCAAATGAAATGTCTTCAAGCGTTTGCAGGCGGTGCGGATGGCGACAATTTCCGCGTGAGCCGTCGGATCCTTTGCCGACGTCACCTGGTTCCAGCCGCGGCCAACGATTCTGTCATCCTTTACCACCACGGCGCCGAACGGCCCGCCGGCGCCCCGGCGCATCATTTGGAAGGAGAGCCGGATGGCCGCGCGCATGAATGCTTTGTTCATGCGAAGAGTTCGCCGACGTTCATCGAGCAGGGAACCATTTTCCCCCCTTCGAAAAACCTCGTCGCCTGGCCTTTGACCCATTTGCGCAGACGATAAAGGGCCGCAAAGGTGAAATCAGGTGCTGCTCCCCCCTGGCCTCCCGCCACCTCGGCTCCGCGCCGGACGTTGTCCATCATCCACGCGGGCAACAACAGGTGGTAAGGATTGCGGTTGACTTCGCCCACATGGAAAGTCGTCGCTGCCATCATATCGGCCAGGTCTTCGGTGCTCATCTCGACCATCAAATTCGGGTCGCTCATCGCGCCCCAGAACTCCGTTTCCACAAGGTAGCATTCGAAACTCGCCGGCATCTGCTTGAGCGCGTCCATTACCAGGAAATGCGTGCCGATGTGCGTGCTGTTCCAATCATGGTCGTGCGGGAAGAGCACTACTTTGGGTTGTTGTTTTTCGATAATCTCCCGGATGACCTTCACACCAGCAGACCAGTGAGCGGGGTCCTGCTCGCGCGTTTTAGGGTTGATGCGGTCGAGCCCGTTCGGCCCGGTAGCAATCAAGTCGAAGCCGATATACTTGCACGCATTCTGCAGCTCGCGGTACCGTTCGGCTTTCCGCTCCGGTTTGCTGCCAAAGGTGACCGCCACGTTGATGAGTTTCATCCGCGCCTGGCGCAGGAGGCGCACCGCTATGCCGCCAACGATGCATTCGTCGTCCGGGTGCGGGGCGAAAAACAGGGCTTTGGGGGCGTTGGGCGAAATTTCCTGACGCGGGGCCGGTTTGAAGCTTCCGAGTGGATAGGACCTGCCTTTCTCAAGCAGGCCGGCGTATTCGGATATCAATTGGTGATAGGGAGTCATCATCGTTTTCCATTCAGTTTCGGCAGGCTGGCCGCCGCCACCGCCTGCCCGTGGCGTTTGTCCTTCTCATCCGGAATATGGAAAGCGATTTTGCCCGCCAGCTCCGCGAACTCTACCTTCAACACTTCTTTGGCCCCGGCTATGATCACGTCGCCGCCCGGACCCGAAGTCACCCGGCCTAGAATCAGAATATTCTCCAGGTCATAGAAATCCGTGAAATGCGCGACCGCGTACCCCAGATACGTGCCAATCGTTTCGTAAATCTTGCGGGCGCGGTAATCGCCCTCCTTCATGAGTTGCTGGACCTGCTTGAGCTTGTCGGGCAGCGGGAGTTTCGGGTCCGCCTCGATGCCGGCGGGCGCGAGCAGGCGACCCACGGCTTGCTGCGAAAAATATTGCACATTGCAGCCATAATCGGCCGACCACTCGTCCGTAGGGGCCTGCGGATTGTAATCCACCGGCACAAAGGCAAGTTCGTTGATCCAGTTTGTGATGTTGCCTTCGGCATTCACATACCCTCCGGCCGTGCTGGTTCCCAGTGAAATCCCCACCACCCGATTTTTGGCGAGCGACATCGAGCCAGCCAGGGCGGTGACCTCTCCGTCGTTGATGACCTCGAATGGCACGCCGTTCCAGGCCTGCTTGATCCCGAGGAACAAATCCTTAACGCGTCGATTGAACACCTCCGGTGGCACGCCGCGGAACAGCGAAGCCACCTTCACCCGATTGCTCAGGTAAATGCCCGCCGCGCTGCCCCCAATGGCATCCACGCGGGGCAAATGGGCCGCCGCTTTTTTGAGCGAATCCATGATGCCATCCAAATGGTATTGCGGGTCGGGCTGGAAATACGGGTCCCACACCGTCTCATCGCTGTAAACCACCTTGCCATCGATGACCGCCGCTACTTTGCGGTCGCTGCCGCCAAGATCGAACCCGATCCGGCAGCCCTCGAGGTGCCGCCCCAAAGCAGCCGCGCTCCGCCGCTCCGCGGGCGGGTTTGTCGTGTGCGCCACCGCAAGCGGATGGTCGAACATGCGCTCGGCAACGATATTCGAATCGAACTTGCCCGTTGGAGTCTCGCGATAATGCGCGGCCAGTTTGGCAGCCATGGAAGGGGGGCCATCGAAATGCAGGCGGAAACCGCCGCGCGACCACAGCAGGAACTTTATGGTTCGTTCCAGGTAAGTGAAATTGCCGGCCGCTTGCGGGGCGGTTTCAGGAAAGATTTGAGTGTGAAAATGAGAGACGTTTCCGTCGGTTTGTTCCAGCGCCAGCAATACGGCCACGGGTTTAGCGGCGTGGACCTGTTCGCGAAAAGCGCGATTCGCCAGCACCGCCGGACGAAAGCTCGGGTCCAGGACCGGCGTGACGCGTGGAGCGACCAGGGGCAGGCCGTGGTTGGTATTCATAAGAGCGCTAAGATGTAAAGCAGGCGCTGGAAAAAGGCAAGCCTTTGAAATCGCTTGACCATGCCGCGCTACGGCCCATCACCTCACGCGTTCACGCTTGCTTTGGCCGGCCCTCTCCCAAACAGCAGCCGCAAGCTGTTCATTACCACCACCACCGTGCTCCCTTCGTGGCCAACCACACCCACCGTGAGCGGAATGGTGCCCAAAATCGCCAACGTCACCAGCACCGCCACCGTGCCAAGCGAAACGATGAGGTTCTGGCGGATGACGCGGCGCGCGCGCTGGCTGAGTCTGAACGCGGCCAGGAAATTCTCGAGTCGGTCGTGCATCAGCACCACGTCGGCTTGCTCCAGGGCCGCGTCCGAGCCGCGCGCGCCCATTGCTACCCCGATGTGCGCGGCCGCCAGGCTCGGCGCATCGTTGACCCCATCGCCGACCATGGCCACGCGCTGGCCCTGCCTGGTCAAATCTCGAATCGCCTCGAGCTTTTGTTCGGGTTTTAACTCGGCGCGCACGTCATCAAGGCGCAACTGCGAGCGCAAGTGCTCCGCAGTCGCTTTACGGTCCCCGGTCAAGACCACCGTGTACAGGCCTTCTTCGCGCAACTCCTCCAGCACGCCTCGAGCCTGAGGCCGGATGTCGTCCCGCAGGAGCAAGCGCCCCAGCAAATCACCCTGCGCCAGCCAAATTTCCGAGAGCCCGGCCTCAGTTGGCGGCACGTCCTGTATCGTTTGGGCCTGGCCTATATTGGCCAGCCATTCGCGCCGGCCCAGCAGGCATTCCTGCCCATCGCGCCGCGCGCGCAACCCCTGACCTGTCACCGATTCAAATTCGTGCAATTCGAGGCATTCCAGCCCCTGCTGTTTGCCGTGCCGGCTGATCGCGCGCGCCAGCGGGTGCGTGGACAATCGTTCCAGCGAGTAAGCCAGTTGCCCTACCTCCGCTTCGCGGCCAGGCGGAAAACTCTCCACTTTTTCGACCCGCAATTCGCCCGTTGTGAGGGTACCGGTTTTATCCAACGCCACGGCCGTTACTCCCGCCAGTTTCTCGACGGCCGCGCCGCCGCGAAACAAAATGCCGTGCCGGGCGCTCCAGGCGATGGCCGCCAGCACCGCTGACGGAATCGACAGCACCAGGGCGCAAGGGGAGGCCACCACCAGCAGCGTCATCGTATGATAAAATGCGCTGTGCGCGGCATTCTTCGCTGCGAAGGCGGCCTGCCCGAATCCCAGCCACCAGACGAAAAACATCGCCGCTGAAAGCCCCAGCACGATGTACGTATAATACGTGCTGAATTTGTCGGTGAATTGTTGCGCCGGAGCTTTCTGGCGCTGCGCTTCCTTAATGAGATGGATTATCTTCTGCAACGAACTCTCGGCGACCGGACGCAGCACCAGGACTTCCACGGCGCCCCAAAGATTGAGCGTCCCGGACAGGACAACGTCGCCGATGCGCTTTTCGACCGGGGTCGCTTCGCCGGTTAGATTCGATTCGTCGCTGGCCGTCTGGCCCTTGAGGATTTCAGCATCCACCGGAAACTGCGCGCCGGGCTTGATGAGCAGACGCATGCCCTGACGTAATCTCTCGACTTCGATTTCGTGCTCGTGTCCATGCTCGTCGAGTGTCGTCGCGAATTTAGGTGCCTCACGGAACAGCGAGCGAATCTCGCGTTGCGTCCGGCCCAGCGCAAAATGCTCGAGTGCTCCGGAGAGCGAGAACAGGAACAGCAGCGTCGTGCCTTCACCCCAGGCACCGATGCTGGCGCTGCCAACGGCCACCGCCAGCATTAGGAAATGCACGTCAATCGCGCCCTTCCGCAATCGTTCCCAGACCTCCTGGGCCGTAAACCAGCTACCCGCCAGGTAAGCCAATAGATAACCCGCCACCGCTTGCGGACCGTCATGAAAAAACCAGGCGCCCAAACCGACCCCACCGCATAGCAGCGCCGCCGCCAATTGCGCTTTCCATTCGTCGATTTGCTCGTCGGCGTGTTCGAAAAACTCGACATCCCGCTGTACCACCTTCGGCCAGGGAATATCGCGCCAGCGCCAGAATTTCGGCGCGGTGGGGCACGTCACCCTGGCAATGGTGGTAGTGTCGCCCTCGTGGGCGATCGTGATTCTCTGGCGTTCTGTCTCCGAGAGAGGTTGGACACAGGTCCTGCATTCGCCCTCCCCGGCCAGCAACGTGCAATGACGTTGGTTCCTGGTCTCTTGCGCCTGCTGCAAGGTCGCGCTGATGCGGTTCGTGAGCTTCGGCAGATCGGTTTTACCCAGCGTGGCGACCGAAATGGTCTTGCGCACCCGGTTAATGGTTACGGCTTCGAGCGTGGGATCCTGCGCCAAGGCGTTGACAACTGACCGCGCCAGACACGGCGAGGTGTCAGGGGCGATTTTGGATTCGGTCGTGACGCTCACGGTTTGTTGCCGACATTAAATTACTCCTCCCGTTGGCGCAGCGCCAAACAATAGTGGCGCATAATCGGTCAGTGACAGCGGGCGGGAATAGCGGAGCGCGGACATTCCTGTCCGCAGCAACTTCCGAACGCCAGCACGGCCCGGATTTGCTGCCAATCTCGCGCGTAGCACACTGCTGCGGACAGGAATGTCCGCGCTCCGGCCGCCGTCACTGACCGATTACAGTGGCGCAGCTTTCAGCCCGCAAGGCGCGCTTGACCCCGGCGGAGCGCAAGCGCATAGTTTCGGCCCGCAACAATGGCAGCACCGGACCCGACTCGGCAGGAAGCTGAGCGAATTGACTATGATGAAAGAATCTCTTGGGACATGCAGCACCGCCAATAAAGCCGTCCTGGCCTGGGTGCAGGAAATGGCCAATCTCTGCCGGCCAGACCAGGTTTTCTGGTGCAACGGGTCGAAGGAGGAGAAAAAAGCCCTGACCGAGGAAGCCGTCGCCCGGGGCGTGCTGCTCAAGCTCAACCAGAAAAAGCTTCCTGGCTGTTATTACCATCGTTCGAATCCAAACGATGTGGCTCGGGTCGAGCAATCCACTTTCATCTGCACCGTCGATCAGGAAGAAGCCGGTCCAACCAACAATTGGATGGCGCCCAAAGAGATGTATCAGAAGCTTCGTGGCTATTGCACGGCGGCTATGCGCGGGCGTACCCTCTACGTCATTCCCTACCTGATGGGGCCGCCCGGCTCGCCGCTCACCAAGGTCGGCATCGAACTGACCGATTCCATCTACGTTGTCCTGAGCATGGGCATTATGACCCGCATGGGAGATGTCGCCTATCAACAACTCGGCGAGAGCGATGAATTCAACCGCGGCCTCCATTGCATGTTGGATGTCAACCCCGAGCGGCGCTACATTGCCCATTTCCCCCAGGATAATGCCATCATCTCAGTGGGGTCGAATTACGGCGGGAACGTGCTGCTCGGCAAGAAATGCCTGGCGTTGCGAATCGGTTCCTATCTGGGGCGCCAGGAAGGCTGGTTTGCCGAGCATATGTTGGTTTTGTGCATCGAATCCCCTACCGGCGAAAAGACCTACGTCGCCGCCGCCTTCCCCAGCGCTTGCGGCAAAACAAATTTCGCCATGATGATTCCCCCCGCTCACTTCAAGGGGTGGAAAATCCGCACTATTGGCGACGACATCGCCTGGATGAAACCCGGACCCGATGGCCGCCTCTACGCCATCAATCCCGAAGCCGGCTACTTCGGCGTCGTGCCGGGCACCAATTCCAAATCCAATCCCAACGGCGTGGAAATGATCTCGCGCGACACCGTTTATACCAACGTCGCGCTCACGGCGGACCTCGATGTCTGGTGGGAGGGCAAGGACGGACCGGTTCCCAAGGAATGCCTTGATTGGAAGGGAAACAAATGGACGCCTGAATCAAAAGAAAAGGCCGCTCACCCGAACAGCCGTTTCACCACGGCCATGACGAATAATCCCGTTCTGGCTCCCGAAGCCAACGATCCCCATGGCGTGCCCATCAGCGCCATCA
The DNA here is from genome assembly GCA_035566895.1 of Binatia bacterium. Taxonomy (GTDB): domain Bacteria; phylum Verrucomicrobiota; class Verrucomicrobiia; order Limisphaerales; family UBA8199; genus DATMQA01. Next base: position 80,436 of record DATMQA010000091.1, on the reverse strand, counting down.
TCTTCGGGGGTCGGCGCGGTGAAACGGTGCCTCTGGTCTTTCAGGCCTTTAACTGGGTGCATGGGGTGTATATTGGCGCGACCATGGGCTCGGAAATGACCGCGGCGGCCGTGGGCGGCGCCGGGCAGGTCCGGCGCGATCCGATGGCGATGCTGCCGTTCTGCGGTTACCATATGGGCGACTACTTCCGCCACTGGATCAACATGCATCGAGCCATCAAGCACCCCCCCCGCATTTTCCACGTCAATTGGTTCCGCAAAAACAGCCAGGGCGAATTCATCTGGCCCGGTTTCGGCGAAAATATGAGAGTGCTTAAGTGGATGGTGGACCGTTGCCGGGGCCGCATCGATGCCGAGGAATGCCCCTTAGGCTGGGTGCCCAACCCAAGAACTTTCGACCTGGCCGGAATATCGAACTTCACCCACGAGCGCTTCGAGCAGGCCCAGGCGATTCACAACGAAGAATGGCGGCGCGAAATCCTTATGCAGGAAGAGCTCTTTATGAAACTGTATTCCCACCTTCCCAAGGAACTTATCTTTCAACGCGAATTGCTCACGGCCCGCCTGTAAACTCCAAATTCCAAACACCAAAACTCCAGGAAAGCGCCAAGCCCCAAACTTCAAACCGGTCTTTGGAGGACGTTTTGAAGCTTGGAATTTGAAGTTTTCCTGGAGTTTGGTGTTTGGAATTTGGAGTTTCTCCCCGCGCCTTCACTATCGGCGCAGGGATGAACAAAACCGGTAACGATGAGAACTTAGCCGAGCGTTGCCGCCTTCGGGCTCTGCAACACATGCGTCACGTGCATGGACTTGTGCCCGCTCCTGGCCATCGCCGCGCAACAACTCCCGGTCTGCTTGGAATCTACTTTGGTCGTCGTCGCCGTGGCTTTGGCGCAGCAGCCCCCGTCTTTATCCGAGCAGGCCGCTTTGCTTTCGCCCGCTTGTACCGCGACGGCAAACGCCGCCAACCCAACTGAGAGGATGATTTTCTTCATAGCTTTTTCGTAATTACGTTCGCCGTCTTAAATAACAGCTTCTAACGTGGATTAGACTGCCTCGCGACCGCTTTGTTCAAGCAAAAAAAGTTTATCTGGCTTTTCCCTGCCCCGCCTGCTAACCACCATCCTCAACCGACGGGTAAAAAACACCGTTTGGAAATATGAAAACTCAATCTGTAATTATTCTAACCGCAAGTCTTTGTCTCGGTTTCCTCTCTGCCCAAGCCCAATTCGGCCCCCGCGGCGGCATGGGCGGCGCCACGGCCGGCCCGCGCTTCAGCGGCAGCACCGCCAGGCTGTTCGGCGACAACTCCTCTTTCTCCGCCACCATGGAAATGCAAACCAAAGGCGCCTCCGCTGATGACGCCATGACCATGCCCGGCAAAATCAGCTTCGATCAGGGCAAATCCCGGTTCGAAATGGATTTGACCCAGATGAAAAGCGATAAAATGCGCCCGGAAGCCGCCGCCCAGATGAAAAGCATGGGCATGGACAAAATGATCACCATCTCGCGCCCGGATAAAAAGGTCAGCTATCTCATTTATCCTGGGATGCAGGCCTATGCCGAGACTCCCCTCCAGGACCCCAGCGCCGGCGCCGCAGCAAGCGATTTCAAATTTGAAACAACTGAACTGGGCAAGGAAACCGTTGACGGCCATGATTGCGTAAAAAATAAAGCCGTCGTCACGGATAAAGAGGGTAACCTGCACGAATCCATTATTTGGAATGCGACCGACCTCAAGAAATTTCCCGTCAAGATCGAGCAGGCCGAACAGGGCACCGCCGTGACGATGCTCTTCAAAGATGTGAAGCTTTCCGGGCCCGAGGCGAGCCTGTTCGAACCACCCTCAGACTTCACCAAGTACGACAGCATGCAGACCATGATGCAGCAGCAGATGATGAAACGCTTTGGCGCCGGCGCCGGTGGATTCCCTCCGCCCCGCCCGCCCCGCAGCCAATAATAGAGACCACGGGACTACAGGACCACGGGACCACGGACCTCAGGACCATGAATCCTATAGGGGCACTTGATCAGTAGTCCCGTGGTCAGTGGTCCCGTAGTCCTGTAGTCTGGTTGTCCCGTGGTCCCGTGCTCCCCTTCATTCATCCATTCCCAGGAATCTCCCCCGGGGGCCGACGCTGAAATTGAACGGCTTTCCGTCTTTCCGTGCCTCCACTTCATAAGGCATCACGCCCATCTTCTGTTCGAACGAGCGGTCAATCCGGATGAGCTTCCCATCGCCAAGCTTTTCCTTAATCGTCTTTTGCACCGGCTCCGGCGTTTCTGACAAAGACACCTGCACGCTCTCCAGTTTGCCGTTCTCGGCGATTACCAGCTCCCGCGGTTTCTCCTCGTACTTTACCTCTGCGTCATACGAAACTGCGGCGTCCTCGCTCAGGCGGTAAACGTTCCCCAGTTTTCCCTTCCCCAGGTTTGCCTCGATGGTTTTGCGGACCGCGGCAGGGATCTCGCTCAGGGTCACCTGCACCGTCGATAGCTTCCCGTCTGGTCTTACGCTAAAGAAGCTGTCGGTCCCATCCTTCCTGACGAACTCAACCTCGTAATCATCCTCTTCCACATTCTTTTCAATGCTGTCCACTTCGCCTTCGCCCACCTGCGCCTTGATAGTTTTCTGCACCGCCGACGGAGTCTCTTCCAATTCGACCTCGACCGTCAACAACCGGCCATCCTCGGCTACAGTGAAATCGCTCTCCTGGCCTTCCTTGCTGATCTTCGCCGTATAAGTAACTTCGCCGTCAGTCTCTTCCCGTTCGATGTCGCCCAGTTTGAAACCCGTCGCCTGGTCTTCGATGGTCTTTTTCACCGCCGCCGGCACCTGGTGGATGGAGACGGTTTTAGAGCCCTGTCCGGCGGAGGCCGAACAAATCGATGCGCACAACAGCAAAAGACCCAAGGCCATTCGCAAAAATCCGGAATTCAGCAGCCTTTTCATGGTATATCGTCGGGTTATCGGGTGCCGAATCGAATGTCAATACGCATCCCTATCCCTAAATCATTGTAAAGGATGTAAAGAGTCTCTAATCAATTCTTGGTAACGCCCGCCGCGCTTTCGCCCCAAACTGATGATCAGAAACTCCTTGCGCCGTCTCCTGCATTTTGCAAATGAAGCCTTTCGCGCTGCGTCCACCTAATCCGTGCTCATGTACTTCGGAAGCAAGACCAGTTCATAAACCAGCATCAGCGTCGAGAGGACAGAGGCCATTGGCACGATGCCGTCCTGACAACCCTTTTCGGTGACACAGCGCCCGACATAGAATCTCTTCGCTGGCTTGGCGGGAAAGACGGCTGGTGGAGTTATGGCGCGATGCCATCGCTCCAAACGTATCCTGGCGTCCCTGAACCCTTCCACGTCCAAAGGAGAAACCACAGCCGAGGGTTCGAGCTTGACCACTCGGAGCAACGGGCTGGTCCCGTACACGCCAAGCCTCATCAACTCGCCATCCCGTTGCTGACGGATTGTGAAGTCGCCCGACGCACCTTCCTCGTGCTCGAACCTGCCCGCAAATTGAATCCTTATCGCATCCTTCACATCCCCGGGCAGACGCCGTCGGCTCCGGGCCTCAAGCTTGAACTTGCTGCCGAACAAATCCCCTTCGCAACGTATGCTGTCGGCGCTCAGGAACTTCAACTTCACGGTCGCTTCGAACGTCAGTTCCTCGGACGAGAACACGAGCCGCGCGCGTCCTCGAAGAAACGCAGGCACGCAGAACAGCAGCCAGCTTGATTTCTGTTCTCGACTGGCGCTCATGCGCCCTTGCTCCGCTCGACCGCTCCCAGTTCCCACCGTGGCAATTCCAATGGGCCAAGCGTTTCATTGTAGTATTGCAGCCAGGCCTTGGTACTGCCGGGCTTGACGCCAAAGGTAACCTTCAAGCGTTGCGAGCCGGGGTACTTTCCCTCCTCATCCGGGCCGAACTCCGAGCCGTTCCAAACCAGCACCTCGTTGACCGAGCCGACTTCCTTTTCCTCCAAATCCTCGAGGCCCTTGACCTTTTCGGAGGCAAGAATGAATTCGCCGGGCTCCCAAAAACGTCCCTGGCACTTGTCGGACGGAGTGACCGTGAGATCGACGGCGTAGTATTGCCTCCGTTCCTCCTCTTCTTCCTCTTTCTCTTCGTCTTCGTCTTCCTCCTCCTCCTCGTTCCCGTCCTCCTCTCGTGGTTCTTCGTCCTCCACCTCTTCATCCTCGTCTCCTTCCTCCTCGTTTTCGTCCGCCGAGTCCTCCCCAACCGGCTCCGGCACCGGAGTGACGGAATGCACCGTCATGCTGGCGCCGCGCAAGGCGCTGGATTTCATCGAGAAGAGCCTCAGGGCAAGGCCCTTGAATAATTTGCCGAGGAGGACTTTGCTCACCCAAATCAGCACGATCAGCAGGAACGGGAAGGCCACCAACCCCTTCCATCCCCAAAAGTGGAACAGCGCCACGGCCAGGCCACCGACGAAGAGCAGCGCCACAAGAATGGCTACGAGGATTAATTTCAACATAGCGTGTCCTTTTTGAATGGAGCCGCAACGCTGCCGCTGATCACGTAGCGGATACCAGCCCGATTCAGCGGGCATACGAGCACCAGGAAAGGCTCAGGTTCGAGCATGGGTGAATATCCTTCTGACTTCGGCAGTTATCTGCTCCTCCGACCAGTCGGGGTGCTGCATTCGAACACCTGCCGCCTTCATCTTGCGAGCGGACCAATAGAGCTGCTCGGCCAGTTGCAATCGCCGCTCCGGCGACATCGCGCGGAAAATCGCGATTTGTTCAGGGCTGGGTTGTTCCTCTGCGAGCATGTTCAGGTTTTCATCGCTGAATGAGCTTCCTCGCCTCCCCCAGCGCCTCGTCCAGCTTCGCCACATCCTTCCCTCCCCCACGGGCGTTATCCGGCCGCCCGCCGCCCTTGCCACCGACGATCGGCGCAATCGTCTGAATGATCTTGCCGGCCTGCACTTGTTTCGTGAACTCGGGCGACACCGTCGCCACCAGCGCCACCGCGCCGTTCGTCGCGCCGCCGAGCACTACCACGCCTTTGAACTGGCCTTTCAGCGCGTCCGCCACCGCTTGCAGGAAATCGCCGTCGCCAGCGCCGAGGTTTTCCACAATCGTGCGCGTCGAGCCCAACGTTTGGGCTTTGGCAATCAGGCCGCGGGCAACCTCGACCGCCTGCTTCTGCTGCATCCCTTTGAGCTGTTTCTCCAGTTCCTTCTGCTGCGCCAGCAGCGACTCGATCTTCTTCTCCAGTTCACCCACCGGCGAATTGACTTTGCCCGAGAGGGTTTTGATGAGCTGCAACTCCTCGTTCGCCTTCTTGTAAGCTTCCAGCCCGGAGACGGCCTCAATACGGCGGATGCCGGCCGCAATGGCCGATTCTGCCACAATCCGGAACAGTCCGATCTCGCCGGTAGCCCTGGTGTGCGTGCCGCCGCAAAGCTCCATCGAGTAACCGTTCAGGCCGGCAGGCTTCCCGCCAATCTGGACGACGCGCACTTTGTCTCCATACTTCTCACCGAAAAACTGCATGATGTCCTTTCGGGACTTCGCCTCCGGGTATGGGATTTCTGTCCAGCTTACCGGCGCATTGTCGAGAATGCGCTCATTGACGAGTTTCTCGACATCCGCGACTTGCTGCGGCGTGAGCGCCGCGCTGCTAAAATCGAACGTCAGTTTGTCCGGGCCGACGTAGGAGCCTTTTTGGACCGCATCGGGACTGACGACTTCGTGCAAGGCCCAGTGGAGCAAATGTGTGACGGTGTGATGGCGTTCGATGGCGTGGCGGCGTGCCAAATCCACTTCCACGCTAACTTGTGTGCCAACCTCCGGGGGTTCATCACCATCAATGATGTGCAACCAAGTAAGATGTACCTTCTTCGTATCGACAACCGGCCAAATATTGGCACGGGCTGTGATGGTGCCTGTGTCGCCAACTTGCCCGCCCATCTCTGCGTAGAGAGGCGACTCTGGGAGCACTACCGCCCAGCGTTTGCCCTGCGGTATCGCCTTGAGAACCCGAGACAATACCTTGGTCTCCTTAAAGCCGACAAATTCCGTGAATGCCACCAAATCCACGTCGTCCTGCAAGGTGATAGTCGTCTTCTTCTGCGCGGCGCGGGCGCGGGCCTTCTGTTCTTCCATCAGTTTGTTGAATCCGGCGACATCCACAATGAGACCGCGCTCGCGGGCCATCAACTCGGTCAGGTCGAGAGGGAAGCCGTAGGTGTCATAAAGTTCGAAGGCCCTTTCACCCCGGATTGATTTCACTTTGGACACGCTCCAATTAGGATCAATGGCTCTCGCTGTATCGACTACTAGGTCGAAGTCCCTGGAAAGATTTTTATCTAGGAAATCGATTTCACGACTCGCCCTCTCGCTACTGGTCTTGCCTCCAAACAAACTGTGGGCGACTTCGCCCACGCAGACCTCGTTGAATCTTCGAATACCGATATCCAATGTCTTATTGAACGCGGTCTCCTCCCGCTGGATGACCTCCTCGACGTGCTCCTGTTTGGTGCGGAGTTCGGGAAAGACATGGCCCATTTTCTCGGCCAAGACAGAGACGAGCTTGTAGAAAAACGGTTCATGAAACCCAAGCGACCGCCCATACCGGACGGCGCGGCGGAGAATACGGCGGAGGACATAGCCACGGCCTTCGTTGGAAGGAATGATGCCATCGGCGATGGCAAACCCCAGCGTGCGAATATGATCGGCGATAACGCGGAAGGCTATGTCTATCTTCTCCTGTTCGCTTGCACCGGTGGTGCCGACGGCGGGCAATGTCGAACAGTATTTCTTGCCGCTCAGCTTCTCTATCTTATCGAACAGCGGGCGGAAGGCATCGGTTTCATAGTTGGACACGATGCCGTTGAAATCGGTGAAATTCTTTGTGCACTGGATAAAACTGGTGACACGGTCGAGACCCATGCCGGTATCGACATGTTTCGCAGGCAATGGGGAGAAAGAGCCGTCCGCATTAGCATTAAATTGGATGAAGACCAGGTTCCAGATTTCGATGCACTCGGCGCTGCCCTGGTTAACCAACCGGCCTTTGCTGTCGCCCTGGGGGGTCAGGTCAAAATGAATTTCGCTGCACGGGCCGCAGGGACCGGTCTCGCCCATCATCCAGAAGTTGTCCTTTTTGTCACCAGGAACGATATGGGTGAACGGATCCAAACCGGCCTTTAGGAAAAGCTCCGCCCAGTAGGATGCTGCCTCCTCATCGGAATCGGTCATGGCGGCAGAGGTCTTGTTCACATAAACGGATAAGCCGCCGTCTAACCTGGTCTGAGCAGAGTCAATTGCTCCTTCCAGGTCGATCCTCCAACGGGCAGGGTCCATGTGGGGACAGAAAACGGTCGCATAGAGCCGGTTTTTCGGGAATTTCCAGACCTCAGTGACCAGTTCCCAGGCCCACGCAATTGCTTCCTTTTTGAAATAATCGCCGAATGACCAATTGCCGAGCATCTCGAAAAACGTGTGGTGATAAGTGTCCAAACCGACGTCTTCAAGGTCATTGTGTTTGCCGCCGGCACGGATGCATTTTTGGGTATCGGCGGCACGGGTGTCGCTCCCAGGAATGGCGCCGGGCCATTTCGAGACATCCGGTGCGCGCTGGCCGAGAAAGATAGGGACGAACTGGTTCATGCCCGCGTTGGTGAACAACAAATTGGGCGAATCGGGCATGAGACTCGACGAGGGCACGATCGCGTGCCCCTTGGATTTGAAGAAGTCCAGGAATGATTGTCTGATTTCAGCGCTGGTCATAAGGCCGGAAACAATCTAGCTGCAAGGAACCGCCGCCAGCAAGCGACAACGGCTAAACACCTAATTCCAGGCCCCAGGAAAACTTCCAAATCCCAATCTTCAATGGGGAGTGCGATTCGGCGTTGGTTCCGCGGAACCGGACATTTGGAATTTGAAGATTGATGCTTTCCTGGGGCTTGGAATTTGGAATTTGGTGTTTTCGTTTTCCCGTGTCGAGCTGCGCTTTAAAAGTGTCTTTGTGCTTTGTTCTCTTTGTGTTCTTTCGTGGCAATTACGCTGGAACGCCCCTTGCTTCCCTCTTCACCAGGGCTAGATTGCCCCCCAACAGGACCTGAATGGAAACCCGGCTTTTACGAATGTTCTGCGCCGTCGCCGAGACCGGCAGCCTCGCCCCGGCCGCCGCCCGGCTGCACCTCACCCCCTCAGCTCTGAGCCACGGGCTCAAATCCCTGGAAACCGAACTCGGCTGCCGCTTATTCGATCGGGCCGGCAAGAAAATGCTGCTCAACCAGGCCGGTGAGCAGCTTCTGGGCAGGATTCGCCCCGCCCTGGCCGCCCTGGAAGAGGCGGCCGAATCCGTCAAGCGCCTGGGCAAGTGGGGCCAGGTCCGCCTCCGCGTTGCGGCGGCGGCTTCCATTTGCCAGCACCTCCTGCCGGCTGTCATTCGCGAGCTGAAAAAATCGCTCGACCGGCTCGAACTCCAGGTGGAATCCGGCGACACCACCGAAGTGATGGAAATGGTCCGGGCCAGGAAAGTCGAGCTGGCGCTCGGGATCGCGCCCGAGAGCCATGCCGGGTTGGAAGTGCGCCCGCTTTTCCGGGATGAGCTTATGCTGGTCTTCGCCCCGTCGCATCCCTGGGCCGCCGGCGGGCCCATTTCAAGCGATGATCTCCGCAAGCAGCCGCTGATTCTTTACCAGCGTTCGAGCGCCACCGCGCGGCTGTTCGACGGCTTTTTCGAGGACCTGAAAGTCGTGCCGAGCACGATTATGGAAATCGGCAATATCGAAGCAATCAAGGAACTGGTCCGTCTCAACCTGGGAGTGTCGGTGCTGGCACCGTGGGCCGTCCACAAGGAACTGGCGCGCGGCAGCCTTAAAATGCGCCCGCTTGGCTCCAAGCCTTTGAGGCGCAACTGGGTCGTGCTGTCGCTGGCCGGACACCGGCTGACCCTGACGGAAGAATCATTTTGCAAACTCTGCCGCCAGCAAACCGCCGCCATGCGCCTGGATCGCAAAGACGTGCCGCCGTTGAAAGGCTAATCCTTCCTGTCCTCGTGGAACACGCTGCGTAGTGGGCGGTCCGCGACGCATAAACCCTCTCGAATCACCTTCACGCATCACGCATCACGCATCACGAAAAATATCCGGGGCTGGGCGCCGAGAACCCTGGTGGCGCCCAGTCCCCGGTCCGCGCCTCGGAGGAAGGCGCGGAAAATCTTGTGCCTGGTAGCAGCCGACGTAAGGAGGCTCTGATGTTTTCTCGCTGTGCTGCACTCCGTATCCCCAATCCGCAGTTAATCAGAGCCTCCTGACGTCGGCTGCTACGCACCGGAACCCGCCGGCACGGCCTCGCCGCAACCCTCAGTATCCGTTTTGCCGGTCGCCTCGAGCAGGAGCGCCTGGCCTCGCGCGAAGATGTCCCGGCGAAAAATGTTTTTTAGCACCGGCGTCCGCTCCTGTTTTTGATACTTGAAGATCGTGTTTTTCAGCAGTTCATAAAGTTCATTCATGAGCCACCTGGCTTTGCCGTCGCAGGGTTCATTAGCGTTGTCGCGATGGAAGACGACCAGGTCATCAACGGGGCTGGCGTTGCCCGGGACGCTGCAACTGAATTGTCCGGCCAGACCGGCCTGGATGCACTCCGCGGGGGCGTTCACATAATGCGGCTGGGCCAGCAGGTCGCTTAGTTGCCATCGATTCTCCGGCGCGTCGCAGAACGCGCAAGCCTCCAGCAGGGCCGCCACCAGCCGTTCGTGCTCATCGGCCCGGCCAGTCGCGAAACTCTGGCGCACCATCAGCACTTTCTCCGGATGCCGCGGCGCCAGTTGCGCGCTGGTGGCGACGCAGACCCCCACCCCCGCCTGCACTGCAACCGAGGTCCACGGTTCGCTGACGCAATATCCATCGATGTAGCCCAATTTGAGCGTCGGGAACATCTGTTCGGGCGGAATCGCCACGATCCGAATCTCGACTTCCGGGATAATGCCGGCGGATTTGAACCAGTGCCGCAGCAACAATTCCTGTGTCGAGAATGAGAATGACACCCCGAACGTGTAACTCCGTTTGCCCCAGGTCCGGTAGATTTGCTCGCGCAGCGTCGCCGCGTCCCGCACGCCTTGCTCCCAAAGCTGGCGGGAAATCGTGATCGCGCTGCCCTGCAGGCTCAGTACCAGGCCGCTGACACACGCGCAAGGGTCGGAGTCCAGCCCCAGGTTGGCCAGGAACGGCAGCGTCGCGGGCGCGTGCGCCGCATCCAACTCCCCATCAATGACTTTGTCCCGAAGGCTGGCCCAACTGTTTTCGCGTTCCAACTCGACTTCCAAATCATATTTTTCAAACAAATCCGCTTCGCGGGCATAGACCAACGGCGCACAATCGCTCACTGGCAGGAAACCCACGCGCAACGGTTCGTGCCACCGCAACAGAGGCAACCTGGCTCGGCTCATAGCTCATCAAGGGGTTGAGGACGCTCTTTCCGCGAACGAGTTTTGGTTCGCAAAGCGGATTCGAGATGGCTCCTCAAGATCTGGCCAAACCATCCTACCCACAACCATAACTCGTCCATTCGCATGCACACCCAAGAGAGCAAGGACGACGCCAGCCGCCAAAAAGCCCAAGCCATTTCGTTGAAATATTGTCAATGAAATGATGAACGTAATGCAATCGAAGCGAAGAAACCCCGTGAAAAGCGGCGGAACGGCTTGGCTGCCAAGCGAGGCAGGCCAGCGGTTTGGCGTCTAAAGCGAGGGGTTGCCACGCACCTCGTGGCTGCACCCACCTTAAGAAAGTGGCGAACTTTGTTCAGGATGGGCAGAACGCGCTCCGGCAGGCCCTGAAATGGCCTCACAGCCCAACCCCGTAGCGCAGATTTTCAATCGTTTTTAACCTGCTGGCCGGCCGATCAACCACGCCTCACAGGCGCGCAACTCCTTCACCCATCACCCATCACGCATCACGGTCTCTCACTCCCTCAACCCCTTCAAATCCGCCACGAGTTTCTCCTTCCCCCGCATCATCTCCTGCCACGTGACCGCTCCGTTCTTGTAAGCCGCCATCCGCCCAAGGATCGTCGTCAAATTGCTCCGCACGCTCTGCGCCACCGTCGGGTTGCCGCATTCGCCCCGCGTGATACTGTCGTGGAAAGTGGCGACATTGGTTACCACCCCATCGGTATAAAGACTGCCCACGCTGCCGGAGTTGTAATAGTCGGTCGTCTTGACCATCACGTTCCCAAAGTAGTGCGTGTCCACAGTGCCCTTTAAGCCGTACACCCGGCACATGATGTCGTCATAACCGAAACCCGATTGATGCGAGTTGAAGCTGACCACCAGGTCGTTGGGGAAATAAAATATGACCGCGAAATGGTCCCAGCAATCACCGAGAAAATCCCGCGCGCGTCCACCCGTGCCCTCTGCCCGCACCGGCGCCGCATCGAGCATCCAGCAGGCGACATCCAGCGTGTGAATGTTTTGTTCGGTGATAATATCGCCCGAAAGCACGCGGCTGACACCCCAGGCCCGCAGGCGCGTCTCAGGATTCTTCGGGTCTTTGCGCAGCAACTGGTCCATGCTGTCCCACGTCGCGCCGCACTGGTAATTTGCCTCGACCGATACGATTTTCCCCAGTTCGCCCTCGTGAACCCGTCGCGCCGCGTCTTGGTACAGCTTGTTGGCGCGAGTTTGAAAATCGACCTGGAAACAAAGCTTCTTTGCCGTGGCTTTCTTCCCGCTCTCCTCGACGGTCAGGCAGCCCGGCACATCCACCGCCACGGGTTTGGCCAGATAAACGTGCCGCCCGGCCTCGACCGCCGCGGCGGCGTGTTCGGGATGGAAATAGGGCGGGCTTTCAATGGCGACCGCGTCGAGCTTTTGTTCGAGGAGCTTCCGGTAACCCGATAGGCCCGTGTAGCGGTTGGAAGCCTCTATCTTGAACTGCTCCCCGGCGCCGTCCGCGCGGTCCTGGAAATAATCTGCCACGGCCACGACATTGTAGCCCCCGTGCTTCCTGAATAGATCGGCAATCCATTTGCCCCGCCCGCCGCACCCGATGAGGCCCAGGTCGATTTTCGAATTGGCCGCCGCTCCGCCGACCAGTTCGGGTTTGATCACCGTGAACGCCAGCACCGAGGCGCTGGTCCCGGCCAAAAAACGCCGCCGCGTGATCGGAGAAGAAAATTTGGTTTGGTCCGTATTTTGAGATGCAGTCATTGGGAGTCCTTTCATTTTCATCGTGGGCTTTTCAGAACCTGACGACAGCGAACCAATTCGGCTTCGCCTTGTCAAACTTTGTCCTCGATTTCCGTTGATTCTCACCGGGAATGCAGGAGTATTATGCGAACCCTGCGCCCGCAAATAACGCCGATTGGCCCCGATGAAGCAAAAGAAAAAGAATATAAAATCTGCGTCAATCCGCGTTATCTGCGGACAAATTGTCTGCGGGTTTTTGTTTGCAGTATCCGCGCGGGCCGATGTTTATCCCAAAATCGAGGCCTCCTTCAACCTCGCCGGCCTGGCTACCGACCCTTTCGATTACACCCAAACGGATGTCCGCGTGCAGATTGCCCAGCCGGATGGCACCACCAATACGCTCCTCGCATTCTTTGACGGCGGCACCACCTGGCGGGTGCGCCACACGCCAACGCTCGCTGGTATTTATCAGGTCGCCGGCGTTAACATGAATGGCCTCCCCATCACAGTCGCCAATCTGCAGCCGGCCTCCTGGACCGTTGCCGGCACACCTACCAGTCCAGGCTACGTGCGCGTAGACCCGGCCAACACCAACCGCTTTATCACCAGCAATGGCCGCCGACATTTCCCCCTCGGGCACGATGTCGCCTGGTGGACTAACAATACTCAGCTTCCGACGATCTTCGCCAAACTCGGCGGAGCACGCGAGAACTGGTCCCGGGTTTGGATGATGAATTTTTACGACAGCTTGAACCTCGAATGGCCCAAGGTCGGCACCTTCGGCACCTTCAGCCTGCCGGTGGCGCAGAAATGGGATGCCATTGTCAGCGCCGCGGAGCAGGCCGGTATCTTCTTCCAGGTGACGCTGCAACATCATGGCCAATACGCCAGCATTCCCGGCAGCAACGTCAACCCGCAGTGGGAGCAGAATCCTTACAACAGTGCCAACGGCGGGTTCCTCACCAACGCAACCCAGTTCTTTACCAATGCTCAGGCCGGGGCACTCACCAAACGGAAGTTTCGTTACATCGTCGCCCGCTGGGGCTACTCGCCGGCGATCATGGGCTGGGAGTTGTTTAATGAAGTCCAGTTCACCGATGCGGCCTATGCCAATCAATGGACGAACATTGCCGCCTGGCACGATGAGATGGCCCAGTTCATCCGGTCGCAGGACGTTTATCAGCACTTGATTACCACCAGTTCGCAGTTGAACCAGCAAATCTGGAATCAATGCGATTACTATCAGCACCATGATTATCCGAGCGATCTCATCTCAGGCCTGCAAGGTGCCCCGGGCGTGCCCGCCGGACAGCCCGTCAAACCCATCTTCAGCGGTGAATGCGGCTCGAACGGCGTCCCCTTCCTGGGATTCCACGCACCGATTTGGGCTGGCCTCATGGGCGCCCAGTCCGGCGCCGCTCAGCAATGGTACGGCGACGGCTTGGAGGCTGATAATGCTTATGGCCTTTTCCATGCTGGGCGCGACTTCGTGCTCTATTCAGGTCTGGCGGACCAACAGACGCTGACCCGGTCGGCGCCGCACGTGACCTGCGCGCAGGGCACCGCCCTGGTTTTTGCGCCCGGCGGCGGGTATGCGGATGCCACTCAGGATACGTTTACGGTGGGAGACACTGCGCCCAGCGGCATCGGCACGCTGCCCAGTTTTTTACAAGGCAACTTCCATCGCAGCATGACCCCCAACGGCTTTACCTTTCTCGTCAATTACCCGACTAACGGCACGTTCTCCGTCCAGGTCCTCATCATCGCTAAGTCCGGCGCGAGCTTGACTATCTACCTGGATGGCGGCGTGGCTAATTCAATCTCGTTCCCCACTAACACCGCCGACGTAAACACCAACTACACTCTCTCCGTGAGCGTCCCGGCCGGTCCGCACACTGTGAAGCTCTACAACCCTGGTCAGGATTGGGTCAACCTCGGCAATCTCACTCTGAACCCCTACGCTTCGATGCTCGGCGCCTATCAGATTGGTAATTCCAATTTCGCCACCCTTTGGCTGTGGCACCGCACCAATATCTATTACCCAAATGCCACTGCCACCTTGGGCGGCACGGTTCCGCTTGGCGGGCTCCAACCCGGCACCTACGCCGCCACCTGGTGGGACACTTTCGCCGGCGCGGCCCTAAGCAACTTCACCTTCTCCGTCGCCGACACCAATCCTGTTACGCTCACCGTCCCGCCGCTCCTTCGCTCGGTCGCATTCTTTACCGGCCAGCCGGCGCAGGCCGGCCTTTTCGCTCCTGCCTTGACCCAGGCCCTCGGCTCTAATTCGCCCGCCCTGAGCCTTCCGCTCCTCATTACCAACAGCGGCGGCCTGCCCCTTGCCTATTCCCTCAGCGTAACGGGCGCCAACTCCGTCATCTACAGCGCGATGAACTCATCCCAACTCGGCGGACCAGTCTTTGCCTGGAGAGACATTTCTGGCATTGGCCGGGACCTCACTACCAATTTTACCGCGCTCACAGTTAAGAATGCTAAAGATGAAGGCATCGCGGGACCCATCGATATCGGTTTTAGCTTCCCCTTTTTCAGCGGCGCCCAATCGCCTGGCTTGTACACTCAACTTTATGTGTCCCCCAACGGTTTTGTGTCGTTCAATCCCTTCGCCGGAGACACTTCGACGAACCGGACCCTACCCAACTCCCTGGCGCCCTCGAATTGCATTGCGTTTTTTTGGAATGACCTCGACTTGAGCACCGCCGGGAAAATCTTCTGCGCAACAGACTCCATCACCGGCACGTTCACGCTTCAATTTCAAAAAGCGCCCATCAAAGGCACCGCCACCAATGTCACCTGCCAACTGATTCTCAAGACGACCGGCGAAATCCTCATGCAATATCAGACCGTCGGAATCTCGAATGCCTGCACTGTCGGCCTGCAGAATGCCGTCGGCAACCAGGGCCTCCAAGTCGCGTATAATCAGGGCTATTTGCAGAGCGGGTTTGCCGTGCGACTCAGCCCAACGCCCTGGCTGAGCCTGTCAGCCAACGCCGCGCTGGTGCCCAGGTCCAACAGCGAAGTGGTGAATCTTTCGTTGAATCCCTCCCGCCTGAGCAACGGTACTTATACCGCTACGCTCCTGGTCCAGACGGCGGACCCGGCGCTGTCTTTGACCGTGCTGCCGGTCACCCTTTATGTGGCTTTACCCATTGATCAATGGCGTTTCGCCAATTTCGGCACGATCGGCAACACCGGCAACGCCGCCGACGGCGCTGATCCGGACCACGACGGCTTGCTTAACATCTTTGAGTACGCCTTTAACACTAACCCAAACATTCCGAACCCCTCACCGATTACCAACGCCGTGACTAACAACCATTTGACTGTCACGTTCAAACGCACGCACCCCGCACCCACGGATATTAGTTATTTATTCGACGTGACCGACAACCCTGGTTCTGGTGTCTGGCAATCCGGTCCTGCCTTCACGACCCTAACCGCGGTCGATAACCATGATGGCACGGAAACCGTCACCGTCACCGACAATACCCTGGTGCCTTCTTCCGCCGCTCACTACTTGCGCATTCGCATCAGCCGGCCCTAGCGGGTGTTGGAAGAGAGGCTCCCCTCGCAAGTGGGTAACACCAGGACCACTCAACCTTTAACCGATTGCAAACCTCACCGGCCCATGCTTAGTCGGGGCCCTCCAAGGCTCTACGAGGTGTTTGTGGTTAAATTAGGCTGAATTAACCTAAATCAGGCTGAATTAGGTTAAAGTGATTTAATGAATGTTGGTCGCGGTTTGCCGCGGTTAGTCGATGTTAGTCGATGTTAGTTGCAGTTTGGGATAGATGGACGAAGCCAGACGAGGTGATGTGCAGGGTATAGGCATATATGTATATAGTACCCCCCCTTTGATCCGTCAGGTCGTCAGGACCTCGGTAAACACGGGCGATTTTGAGTTTTTAATCCGTCAGGTTATCCGTCAGCATCCGTCAGGATCCGTCAGGACCCGGTAAACACGGGCGATTGTGAATCTGCAATCCGTCAGGGCATGGTAAACACGGGCTGTTTTTGATGCTTTTTGCATCTGGGCACGGTAAATACGGCGGATCATTAATCTGCAACTAGTCAGGGCACGGTAAACAGGGGCTGTTTTTGATGTCCACGGCATCGGGACCCGGTAAATACGGACGGATATTGAGGTTGTGGCCTGTTTTATAGCCTGCCGTCTTTTGTTTCGTAAAGATCCTGATAGTTCAGGGCTACTTGCCGGCGCGGTCGAGGGCATTGACGACCATGCCAGGAGTCACAGCCTCCGGGAGGACAATCGCAGGGGCGTTTGGGTCTTTGGGGTAGACCAGCACCAACGGCACCCCGGCGCGACCGAAGCGTTTCAATTCATCCCCGATGTCATCGTGAAAACTCGTGTAGTCGCCCAGCAAGGCGACAGCATTCAGGTCTTTGACTTTGTTGCGGACGGAGGAGCTTTCGAGCGCGGGTTTGACGAGCGTGTTGCAGGTGAGGCACCATTTGGCGGTGAAATCGACGAGAACCGGCCGTCCTTGGGCTCGCGCTTGCGCGAGAGCGGCAGGTGTCCAGGCCTGCCAGGGGATACCGTTTGGGTCCTGAGCGAGAGCCACGTTGCTATTGGTGTTTGTGCTCGGCTCGCGCCAGCGGAGGTGTCCTTCGAGCGCGAAGAAATAACCAGCCGCAAGGACCGCGAGGAGCGCCGCCACGGAAATTCCGGGATGTGCGCGATGGCGCTGGATGAACTCGCCGTAGATCCAGGCGGCAACGGCGAGCATGACCAGGAAAATCGCCAGCCACCAGGAGCGTTCGCCATAGTGCAGCGACACCAGGCTGAAGAGCCAGACGGCGGCCGCCAGCATCGGGAAACCCATCGCGATCTTGAATCGTTCCATCCAAGGACCGGGTTTAGGGACAAATTTCAGCCAGGCCGGCTGCCAGGTGAGCACGACGTATGGAAATGCCAGGCCGACACCGAGCATCAGGAACAAAATGATAGTCACGTACGCAACCTGACCTGGGGCCAAAGCAAAGCCGACGGCGGCGCCTAAAAACGGCGCGGTACAGGAGGTCGCCAGGACAGTCGCCAGCAGTCCGTTAAAGAATGCGCCCACCGCGCCCTCCTTTGAGGAAGCGCCAGCGGCGGCGCCCAAGGCGCGCCCGCCGAGGGTAATCTCGAAAACGCCGAAGAGGTTCAACGCGATGAGGGTGACGAGCGTCGTCATTACAAGGAGGAAATAAGGATTGCCAAATTGGATGCCCCAGCCGGCTTTGTGCCCGGCGGCCTGGACGCCAATCACCAAGAGCGCGAGGGCGAGAAAGGAGACCAGGACTCCCAAGGCATAAATCAGCCCGAGCTTGCGCGCCTGGCGCGGCTCGTTTCTGGCCTGGCCGACGAAGCCGAGGATCTTCAGGGCAATGACCGGCAAGACGCAGGGCATCAGGTTCAGGATCAAGCCGCCGATGAAGGCATAGAGCAGCATCTGCCAAAGCGGGGGGACGGGCACTGCGGCCACCGCGGCGCCAGACTCCACTGGCGCCTTGACTTCGCATCCCACCCGTTCGGCGCCGACGCCTTGCACGACCACTCCCGAAATTTCCTTCGGCCAATCGCCTTCCAATTTTCTGACCTCTTTGCGGAGCCGAACCTTGCCCGGTTCCGCCGGCACTCTTTCGGTGGGCCCTTGCACCTCGAATTGCTCGCTGCCGTCAGGGAAAAAATCGGGCTCTTTTACCGTGGCGCCTCCGGTCCACTCGAGCAGCAGCGAACGGGTGCTGCCGTTGGCTGGTTTTTCCCAGCGCGCCCGGGCGGCGAGACTCTGACCGCTTTTGGGCAGCTTCTTTTCCCACGCGGCGAGTACAGCGGCGTCTTTTGAAGGTTTGGTTTCGGCGCCGATGTTCAGCGTGGCCGCGACACCGGTGCTTGCGCGCACACAAGACACCTCGCATTCCAGCCAGGCGACATCCGCCTTGAGTTCCAGCGGACCGGGGCGCAGGTCCGGCGCAAGCTTGAGCGGCACCAACAGCACCACTTCGTCTTTGTAAATGTAGGTGGTCAGGTCCGCATCCGGCAGCTTTTCGGGGAGGGGCCATCGGATTTCACCGGCGGTGACACCCGGCGGCAATTGCCACTGGATGGTTGTCGCCATGCCGGAGGCGCCGGGATTCTTCCAGTAGGTGTGCCATTTGGGGTCCATGCGGAGTTGGATCCCGGCCAGCACGGTGTCGCCGGGCCGTGCGGTTTCCACAAGCAGCAGCAAGCGCGCCTGGGTGTGGGCAGCCCGGGCGGCAAACCCCGTGCAGCACACAAACCCGAGCCATAAAAGGGACCTCACGAATCGCACAGTTATAAGATGCCTTATTTGGCGAAATGTTAGAAATGCTTTCTTTGGTCCAATTAAACCGCAGAAGGCGATAAACGCAGAACGGAAAAAAAACCGGAGGCCGGAGAAAAGGTCACCGTGACCCAGACCCGCTCCTACGGCTGCGGCGTCAAATACGGTACCTAAGCCGCCGGCGCGCCAACGAGCCCTACGTTCCGAGCCGGGCCAAGAACTCCTGCGCCAGCACTTCGTACGCCGCGGCGCCAGGGCTGTATTTGTCGTAGTGCAGGATGGGTTTGCCGAAGCTCGGCGCTTCGGCCAGACGCGTGCTGCGCGGGATCACCGTCTCGAAAACCCGCTCTTTAAAATGTTCGCGCACTTCGCTGACAACCTGCTGGGACAGCTTGGTCCGGCCATCGAACATCGTCATCACGACGCCGAGCAGCTCGAGCCGCGAGTTGACCCCGTTGTCGTGCAGTTGGGCCATCACGCGGTTGAGCATCGAGATGCCTTCCAGTGCATAATACTCGCATTGCAACGGCACCAGCACCCCGTCCGCCGCGGCGAAGGCGTTCAAAGTCAGTACGCCCAACGCGGGCGGGCAATCGATGAAGATGACATCAAACCGTT
The DNA here is from genome assembly GCA_035566895.1 of Binatia bacterium. Taxonomy (GTDB): domain Bacteria; phylum Verrucomicrobiota; class Verrucomicrobiia; order Limisphaerales; family UBA8199; genus DATMQA01. Next base: position 61,320 of record DATMQA010000091.1, on the reverse strand, counting down.
GTGATTCAATCACCGGCTGGAGCGCCAGCGTAACGCGTTTCAGGTGATTGTCCGTCCTGGCCAGCTCGAAATCCGCGCCGCACAAATCGACCTCGCTGGGAATGATTTCCAGCCGCTCGAACGCCGTAGGCCGAATCTTTTCCAGTAGCGTGCCTTCCCCGAGCAGCACGCGGTAGGCGCTGGCGCCTTCGACTTTTTCCAGGCCGACGCCGCTGGTGGCATTCGCCTGCGGATCGAGGTCGAACAAGAGCACGCGCCGCCCAACGGAGGCGATGCATGCGGCCAGGTTCACCGCGGTGGTGGTCTTCCCCACACCGCCCTTTTGGTTGGCGACAGCAATGACTTTGGTTGGCACTGCCGCAGATGTACCGGAATCGCCACGGAGGTTCAAGCTTTGTGCGGGATGCGTGAAACGTGAAGCGTAAAACGCGAATCTGCTCGGGAGTAAGTTCACGTTTTACGTTTCACGCCTCACGTCGCCCCTCATCTTTCGCTGGCTTTTCTCCCGGTGCGATTGCATGATGCGGCCATGAACTTGATCCTCTCGACGCATAACGTGACGCTGACCAAGGCCATCGAAGACCACATCATCGATCGCATCAAAAAGCTCGAGCACATGGACCGATTCGCGGTAAACGCGCGGGTGACCCTGGACCGCGACCAGACCAAAGCGCCCGAACGCCAATTCTCCTGTTCCGTCCGCCTGAACGTGCCCGGGCCCGACCTCTTTGCCCAGGATGCCGAGACCGACCTCTACGCCGCCATTGATTTGGTCGCCAAGAAAATCGAGCAGCAAATCCGAAAACGCCACAGCAAATACAAAACACGCAACAAAAAAGTCGCCGCGCGCGGCAAACGAACGCGGCAGGACCGGGACCTCTAGTGTCCCCCCGATTGACTCGATTGACACATTTAACCTGGTTAAATGTGTCAAAAGGTTAAATCGGATAATCACGATGATCCTCCGAGCCCGTGTAGTTCTCCCAATTTCCGGCCCCGCTATTGAGAACGGCGCGGTCCAGGTGGAAGGCGAGCGCATCGGGGCGGTCGGCCGGTGGCGCGACCTGGCTGCGGGAAACAGCGCGAACGTGTTGGATTTGGGTGAGGTCGTTGTGCTGCCGGGTTTGGTCAATGCCCATTGCCACTTGGATTACACCCACATGGCCGGCCATTTTTCTCCCCCCAAAATATTCACTGATTGGCTGAAACAGATTACTTCCACCAAAGCGGGATGGGACCTGGCGGATTATTCAGCCTCGTGGCTCAGCGGCGCGGATATGTTGTTGCGGAGCGGAACCACTACGGTGGCCGATATCGAAGCGGTGCCGCAATTGTTGCCGAAGATGTGGAACTCGACTCCGCTGCGGGTTTTGTCGTTCCTTGAAATGATCGGCATTACGAGCCGTCGCACGCCGCGCGCGGTTTTGAAGGAGACACTGCAGAAAATCGCTTCGCTCCACCACCCACGGTGCCAGCCCGCCCTCTCGCCTCATGCTCCCTATTCAACCCTGCCAGAGTTGCTTCGTTTGAGCACCCGGACCGCCCGCCGCCGGGGCTGGCGCTTGTGCATCCACGTGGCGGAATCCGGCCTGGAATTTGCGATGTTCACCCAGGGCAGCGGAGAAATGTTCGACTGGTTGCGGCGCAGCGGGCGCGACATGTCCGACTGCGGGCAGGGTTCGCCCGTGCAGCACCTCGAGCGCTGTGGCGTGCTCGACGACAACCTGCTGGTGGCGCATGTGAACTATCTGGCTCGGGCGGATGCGGCCTTGCTGGGAAGGCGGCAGGTGAGCGTGGTACATTGTCCGCGCAGCCACTCTTATTTCCGGCACAATTCTTTCCAACTGACCCGGCTGAGAAGGGCGGGTGTGAACCTCTGCCTGGGGACCGACAGCCTGGCCAGCGTAGAGGCGACCCGGCGGCACCCGGCGCAACTCAATCTCTTCGATGAGATGCGCGCGCTGGCCAGCCGCGAGCCGCGACTTTCTGCAAAAAGCATCCTGCAGATGGCCACGGTGAACGGCGCGCGGGCATTAGGGATGCAAGGGCGCGCGGGCGAACTGGCAGCGGGAGCACTCGCCGACCTCATCGCGGTCCCATTTCCGGGCAAGGTTTCCAGAGTGTATGACGCGGCGTTGCACCACAAGGGAGATGTAGTGGCCAGCATGATCGGCGGCCACTGGGCCCTGGCGCCGGAAGCCAAGTAGATGAACGACTTCGAGCAGGAACTACGAGCACGGCTCGAAGGTCTTCGTGAGCAGGGCCTTTACCGCGAACTGCGGCCTCTGGATTCCGCGCAATCGCCGCGCATTGAACTGGGCGGTCGGCGGTTGCTCAATTTCTCCTCGAATGATTACCTAGGTCTGGCCAATGAGCCGGCTCTGAAAGAGGCGGCGGTCCGGGCTGTCGAGCGCTATGGCGCCGGCGCGGGAGCCTCACGTCTGATCTGCGGCTCGCTTCCTCCGCACCAGGAATTGGAGGAGACGCTCGCCGCTTTCAAAGGCGCGCAGGCCGCCCTTGGTTTCCCCACCGGTTATGCCGCCGCCCTGGGAACTATCTGCGCGCTGCTGGAAAAGGACGATGTTATCATCATTGATAAGCTGGTTCATGCCTGCATTGTCGATGCGGCCCGTCTGTGCGGGGTGAAACTGCGCGTTTTCGCTCATAATGACCTCAATGCGCTGGAAGACATTTTGAAATGGGCGGATGCCAAGGTCCAAAGTCCACAGTCCAAAGTCCACAGTCCAAAGTCCACAGTCCAGAGTCCACAGCCTAAACCTGAACGCTCGAACTTCACCGGCCAGCGGCGGTCCCGAACGCTGGTTGTAACCGAGAGCGTGTTCAGCATGGATGGAGATCATGCGCCACTGCGTGAGTTGGTGGAATTGAAGGATAAATACGGCGCCTGGTTGATGGTGGACGAAGCACACGCCACGGGCCTCTACGGCCCCAATCGGCGCGGGCTGGCCGAGGAAATCGGCGTCGGCGAACGTATCGAAGTTCAAATGGGGACTCTCGGCAAAGCCCTCGGCGCTTCGGGCGGCTATATCTGCGGTTCACGAACTCTCATCGACTATCTCATCAATCGCGCCCGGACTTTTGTTTTTTCCACCGCACCGGTTCCTGCCGCAGCAGCAGCCGCAACCGCCGGCACCCGGTTTGTTCAATCACCCGAAGGCGCCCGGCGGCGCGAGGCGCTTTGGCTGCGCGTTTCAACGCTGCCTTCGGCCCTCGCCCCCCGCTCCTCACACCTCCCCAGCGCCATCGTGCCCATCATGATTGGCGACGAAACCAGGGCCGTTGAGATTGCCGCTGCTCTCCGTGAGCAAGGCATCTTCATCCCTGCTATCCGCTACCCGACCGTCGCGCGCGGTTCCGCCCGCCTGCGGCTCACCCTCACCGCTTCCCACACCCACGCTGATCTCCAGGAACTGTTTATGTCGCTGAAGGCCCTGGACCCTGGGCCTTGCGCTCTGGATTTTGGGCTCCCCGGCCATGCACCCGCTCGCTAAACTGGACCATCGCTATCTCTGGCATCCTTTCACGCAGATGCGCGAGTGGCTCAAACGCGAGCCGCTGGTCATTGTCGAAGGACAAGGGGCGGTGCTGCGAGACGTTCATGGGCGGGAGTATCTGGATGCCAACTCCTCCATCTGGACCAATCTCCATGGCCATAATCATCCGAAAATCAACGCCGCGCTCCAGCACCAGTTAAAACGAATCGCCCATAGTTCTGCTTTGGGCCTCGCCAACGAGCCGGCTTCGCGCCTGGCCGCGAAGCTCGTTGGACTGACCAGGCTGGGGAAGGTATTCTTTTCCGACGACGGTTCCACGGCTGTGGAGGTTGCGCTCAAATTGGCTTACGAGTTTGCCCGGCGCACCCGGCGCACCAAAAAGCCGCGGTTTGTATCTCTCGAGGGGGCCTACCACGGCGATACGGTCGGCGGTGTCGCGCTCGGGCATATCGACCAATTCCACAAGGCCTACTCGGCGCTGCTCTTCCGGACTGACAAAGTGATGTCGCCGTATTGCTATCGCTGCCGGTTCAATCGCGCCAAACCGGAGAGGGCGGATGCGCGCGAGTATCGCAAATGCAACTGGGAATGCCTGGATGTCCTGGAACAAAAGTTCAAAGCGCAAAAGAAACAGGGAAATCCGTACGCGGGCTTTGTTTTCGAGCCGCTGATCCAGGGTGCTGCCGGAATGATTCCTCAACCGGCGGGCTGGCTGCGCAGGGCTGCGCAAATCGCGCGAGACTACGGGGCCCTTTTGATTGCGGACGAAGTAATGACCGGGTTCGGACGAACTGGAATCCCGGGTGGCGCCGTTTCTGAGATAAGTGAGAAGGTGAGTGAGCGGGTGAGCAGGACACAGCGCCCGTCCTTCTCGCCCCCTCACCCCCACCCCCCTTCCTTATTTGCTTCTCACCACGAAGGTGTTCAGCCTGATTTTCTGGCCCTCGCCAAAGGCCTCACCGGCGGTTATCTGCCCATGGCTGCTACGCTCACAACGCAAGCCGTCTTCGATGCCTTCCTGGGAGAATACGAGGATTTCAAGACGTTCTTCCATGGCCACAGCTTCACGGCGAACCAGCTCGGCGCCGCCGCCGCGTTGGCCAGCCTCGATATCTTACAAAGCCCCGGATCTATCCGCGCGCGGCAACGGTTGGAACGCTCGTTCCGCAAGGAATTGCGGACCTTGTGGGCGCATCCGAACGTGGGCGATATCCGTCAGGTCGGCTTGGTTGCCGGCGTGGAACTGGTGAAGGATTGGCGTACTCGGGAACCATTCGACTTGCGCGAACAGGCGGGCATTCGGGTGTGCGAAACCATGGCCAAACAAGGTGTCCTCACCCGGCCAATAGGAAATGTCATTGTCCTGATGCCGCCCTATTGCACCACGCCTGGGGAGGTCCGGCGGATGGTAAACAGTGTGGGGCGTGCCATTTCCGGTAAATTGGCGCGAGAGTAAGGGTTGGTAGTCTTCCCGCGCACGCTGCGGCAATACCCCGCTCAATCCCTCAACAGCAACCGGCCGATCTCCTCATAACTGCTCACGACATGGGTGGCATGTGCGAGTTCGGCCGCCGGATGGGTGTTCGTGATGGCGATGACTCGCATGCCCGCAGCCAGTCCGCCGGCGACGCCAGGCTTGGAATCCTCGATCACCCAGCAGTTCGCGGGCGCAATGCCAAGCAAATCGGCCGCGCGGAGAAAAATATCCGGCGCCGGTTTGCCGCGAGAAATGTCGGCCCCGCTAACAACGACGGGGAAGAACCGGCGAAGCCCTTCAAACTCGAGCACTTCCTGGATGACGAGCCGCTCCGAGCCCGAAGCGATGGCCAGGGGATATTTCAACGCGAGTTTCTCAACCAGCTTTACCAGGCCTTCAAAGAGCGGCTGGTCGCGGCGGAGAATCTCGATCACGCGCTGTCGTTTCATCGCGAGCAGTTGTGGGAGGGTTTGGGCCGGTTTATGACGGGCCACGAAGGCCGCCCACAAATCCTGGTCTGTCCGGCCAATATAATCGGTGACGGTGAACCCATGGTTGTCGCCATAGCCCAGCTCGCGCACCACCTCGAGGAAAGCGCGTTCGTGGCGCGGCTCGCTGTCCACGATCACGCCGTCCATGTCGAAGATGACCGCTTGAGGAGACATTTGGGATTTACGAGCGGCAAGGAGGCTCGGTCAACCTGGTTTCAAATGGTGGTCTCCGCCAGTTTCAGCACCCGTTCAAATTGCTCCCGGGTCAGGGGCATCACGGAGAGCCTCGATTGTTTTACGAGCGGCATATGCTTCAGCTCCTTGTCACTCCTGATTATATCCAAGGTGACGGGCCATTTTAGCGCCTTGACCGGGACCAAATCGACACAGGACCAATCGCCCTCATTGGCAGTGGGATCGGGATAGGCCTCTTTTTGCACTCGGGCGATGCCCACTACCTGCTTGTCGGTAACGCTGTGGTAGAAGAACACAAGGTCGCCGCTCTTCATCGCGCGCAGATGGTTGCGCGCCTGGAAATTGCGGACGCCGGTCCAGGCGGCCCGGCGCTCCTTAACGAAGTTCGCCCAGGAATAAGCTTCGGGCTCCTGCTTGACGAGCCAATATTGCATGTGGCGGATGGTGGTTGGTAATTGCTGATTAGTCACGCCGAAACCGTGAGATGCTGCACCGACCCGTCTCAGTAATCTGCGTCAATCTGTTATCCGCGGGCGCTTATCTTTCGCTATTCACCCAGATCATTTCCAACTATTCTCCGCGTGTGGACCTGGCTGCCAACTTGGAACAGATTCGCCAACGCATCGCCGCCGCGTGCGAGCGGGCGGGCCGACCGCCGGAATCCGTCAGCCTGTTAGCGGTGTCCAAAACGCATTCCCCGGAAACCGTCGCCGAGGCGGCCCGGCTCGGCCTGACGCTCTTCGCTGAAAACAAAGTGCAGGAAGCCAAGGCCAAGATCCCGTTATGCCCGGGCCGTTTGCGCTGGCACATGATTGGTCATTTGCAGAGCAACAAGTGCCGGGAAGCGGTGGACCTCTTTGAGATGATTCAAAGCGTCGATAGCCTGCACCTGGCCGAAGAACTAAATAAACGAGCCGAGCAAGCCGCGAAGAAAATGCCCATTTTGCTGGAGGTGAATATCGTCGGCGAGGCCAGCAAGTTCGGTTATAAACCGCAGCAATTGCTGGTGGACTTGACTCGGCTAAACGCCTTCCCGCGGTTGGAGGTGCACGGATTGATGACAGTACCGCCCTGGACGCCGGTTGCGGAACGGGTGCGGCCGGTTTTCAAAAAGCTTCGTGAACTCAAAGGGCAATGCGAGCAAATCCTGGGCGCGCCGATGCTGCAATTAAGCATGGGCATGACGGGAGATTTTGAGGTCGCAATCGAAGAAGGCGCGACCATCGTCCGCATCGGGACTGCGCTGTTTGGAGAGCGACCGAAGGCCGACGTGAGGAAATAAGTTCCAAACACCAAGCTCCAGAAAGCCCCAATCACGTCCGCTCCTGCAATTTGCGACGAGTTTCTTTGGCGACCTTCAGCGCGGTGGCCAGCCGCTTCCGCAGCGCCTGGCCTCGCTCGCTCAAATCCCGCGCCCCGGCGCTCAGCAACTGCTCCCCTTCCTGGACCACCGCCTCCAAATCCTGCAACACTTTTTCGGTTGATGCTCCGATATCATTCGCTGATCTGGTTTCCATAGCGTCTCTTTGTGCGGCCCAACCTACTGCCGCCTGGTCCCCCGCGAATATGGGGTTTTGCACCCAAATGGAGTCAGAGCTTCTGCTTATTGTAGAAAAGCGCCAGCGCTGCAAAATCGTTCGTCTCGATGGGATAGCTGCGAATGCAGATGCGATAAACCCCTTCCCGCGCCTGCTGGACCAGCGCAAGATCGAGGTTGGCAATCGCCCGCCACGCCGCGTCCGGAAGCGAACCCCCGCCCCGGAGCGCTTCCAGGAAACTGCAGTGGGTCAGGGCATCGCGTGGAACGTCCTCGCGGATGCGTTCCAACTTCTCGCCGGTGGTCGCCTCCAGCATTCGCACTGTGACCGGTGAGCGGGAGGCCGTCGGCCCGTCACCGGTCGTGAAGATAAAAATCCTCTCGAGAGCGGAAAAGGGCAGGCCCGAGGAGAGTTGTTGCGCCAGCGCGGGGGGTTCTTCAGCCTCGGCCGTCGCGGTGGCGGGCACGGCCGGGGCGGCCGCGGCTCGCTGCCGGGGGGAAGGCTCCGCTTCAGTGACAGGCCTCGCGGGCTCCGTCTCCGCCCTGGCCATGGCGGGCTGGGGAGCGCTCCGCCCGGAAATGATTCCGGGGACTGAGTGCAGGGGGACCCACTCGGTCATCCCCTCATACCAGGCCCAGTAATCAGTATCGGCGTATTTCTTCGCCGCCAGGTCTTGATTGATCTGCTCGAGGCTGAACGGCCCTTCCGGCCGGCCGCCCGGTTTTGAAAGACGGATGTTCATCATAGCGCCCCTGCAATTGCGATTCAAACCACGCCACCAATCATCCGCAATATCGCGGGCAGTGTCCACAAAAAACCGAGATGCTGCGTAAGGCCTTCGGCCGCAGTGACCGATTACGATGGCCCCCAAAACTACTTGCGCCGGGCAAGAACATGATATATAATTTCTGTAATGACAGAAATAACAGATAACATCTAAGCCGAAAGGACCTCATCTATGAAACCGTTCCTCGCTCTGGCCGAAACCGGCGGCAACCCAGTCACCGTATGGACGTACCTGGCGTATTTGGCGGTCAGCATGGCACTCACGATCTGGGTCGCTCGAACGCTGCACAAAAATGGGCGGATTTTCCTGGTGGACAGTTTCCTCGGCAACGAACCGCTGGCCGACTCGGTCAATCACCTGCTGGTCGTGGGCTTTTACCTCATCAACATCGGTTTTGTGACGCTGGCGCTGAAACACGGGGAAAAGGCCACCGACGTGCAGACCGCCCTGGAAATCCTCAGCAGCAAGGTAGGCCTGGTGCTGGTAGTGCTGGGCATCATGCATTTCTTTAACCTCCTGGTCTTCTCGAAACTGCGACGGCGGGCGACCCAAAGCCGCTACGTGCCCCCGGTGCTGCCGCAAACGCATATGAAACCGGTCGGCTGAGGGTGCTTTTCGAACGCGTCGAACAGCCGAAAGCCCACGCGAGAGAACCGCGGAGGTGAGCGATGGCTGACTCGGTCGTGACTTCCGAACCAGGAACGCCATGCCGAGGTGGCCAATCGCTCCACCGAAAAGTTCCACTTACCTGTGCACGCCGGGCATTATGATAAAGGATAGAAACCGAGAATACCCACCAATATTGGAGGTCTGTCAGCTCGCCCTGTAGCTTACTATCCATGTGGCTGCACCTGACTTGGGGATGGTGGAGCCGAGGGGAGTCGAACCCCTGACCTTCTCATTGCGAACGAGACGCTCTACCAACTGAGCTACGACCCCAACCAATTCACTACCAGCTACTTGCATAGAAAACGCTTGCAAGCAAACTTTGTCCTCCTAACCTGTACATTGGTAGCGTGAAAACGCATTACAAGTTAGGCAAATGCCGCAGGGTTGCCGACCACCTCTACCGGTATTCGGCAACGGAAAAAATACTATGCGGTATTTAAGCGAAATGGCAAGACAAAATGGATTCCCCTTGAAACTACGGATCGGGAACTTGCCGGCAGAAAGGCCAAAGAGGAGATCGCCAAGCACAAAAGCACAGACTCCAGGACGAGCGCCATGACCCTGGGTCAGCTTCTGTTCCTTTATGAGCAATCAATTCAAGGGCTGGCCGAGCACACACAGGGAACACGGAAATCAATCCTGAAGATTTTCAAGAAGACATGGAAGCACGGGCTTGAAATGCGAGTCGGGGGTGTCAGCAAGGGTCAGCTTCACTTGTGGTTGAGCGATCAGAGACGCCGGTTAAAGAACTCGTCCTTTAATGAATACGTGCGGTTCCTGAGACACCTGTTTGCAATCGCGCTCGAACATAAGGCGATTGCTGAATCGCCGGCTCACGAGTTCAAACAAGTGAAGGCCGATAAACCCATTCGAACAACCCTCACATGGGAGCAGTTTTTAGCTATTGTGGGCGATGTGAGAACGCAGAAATTCAACGCGGACGCTAAAGATGCGGCCGATCTCATTGAATTCATGGGCAGGGCTGGAGTGGGAACTGCGGAATGCGCAAACATGCGCGGAGAGCACGTCAAGTTTGCTGCAGACCATAGACGTACGCATCACGTGTCAGATGGCCCGGCGCATTTGATACTGCTCGGTAATTTTTGGGTCCTTTTCGGTCCCTTTCGGTCCCGATTTGAAAAAGGATAAAGTGAAGGAAACATCGGTAGGACCGTGTGCTTCCTCAATTGTCCAATTGGGGCCGGAACTGGTTCTTTGACTTCGGATCAGAAGGTTGCAGGTTGATGGGTGTGCCAATAAAATCAAGGGATCAACATTGACGTGGCTGCGAACCCAGGCGACACAGGGTGGGCAAGCGATTTCCGGGCGGCCCTTTCATGCCATGCCGGCTGAGGTGCTGCGTCGTTTGCGCATCGCGATTCTCGAGGGTAAGAATACCCCCCCAACGAAGAACGCCGTCACTGCCTCAGCGTACACGAGTAAGTCCGGTTTTGGAACTTGGCTTACACCGCAGCATACGTCTTTTTCGATCGCATTCACCGGCTCCAACTCGTGCAGCGCCTACTGCCGCAGCCGGAAGATCTGAACGCGGTTTGTCGCCGGCAATGTCGCGCCCTGGCGCGCTTCAGGTAACTCCACAACCGGCAGGGCCGCCGGAATCCAGTTCGTGCCGCTGAGATCGAAGGTAGATTCCAACAAGAAGTCCGTGTTAACCAGGTCCCAACTGACGACCGACTGCCCGTTGCTGGAAGCGATGTCAAGCAGGGGACCAACGGTCGGCGGCACGACGTTGCGGAGCGTCATCGAGGCAATCGGAACATATCCCCCTCTTTCACCGATGTCCGCCAGCAAGACCAAATAAAAAGATTTCGCCGGCTGAGGGGTGGTGAAGTTGAACGTAACGCCAACGTCGGCTGATCCGAAGGATGAGAGCGCGATCTGGTTGGTCGCGGGGATGGCAGGTGGCATGCCGTTCAAGCTGACGAAATTTGTGTCCAGCGACATCTGCTCGTCGAACACCACGAATCGAGGGTTCAGGACGAGCGGAACGTTGGTGGGGTTGGAAAGGGTGAATACGAGGTTGTTCGGGGATGCGCCGTGCGCGACCACGTTGGTCATGTAAGCGATGTTGGTCCAAACGCCCGGATTGACGGCCAGCGCGGGACAGTCGAACCAACCATCGTGCAAAGTCCCCAGGCTGCTGAACCTCTCACCGGAGATCGTGTCCAGTATGGCCATCTCATAGCTGGCGATTTTCTGAGGGCCAAACAAGACGAACTGGCTGAGCGCCGGCGGACGGGTGATGGTGACCGCCACAGGCGCGCACTGATTCGGCAGGACATGAACAACCGCCGGGTTGTAGGAGAAATAGGAGGGCGGCGGCGACCCTGGGAGCGGGTCCCAATCAATGGAATCAGACAGGCCGGCTTCGACCACCGAAAGCGTTCGGAAGCCGACGAGAAAATCCAGCGGCCTCCCGCTGTAGTTGCACACCAGGGCAGTGACCGTCACCGAATTGCTGCAAACGGCGGCTGCCCGCGGCACGGAGCAGTACGACCGGCATTTTCCCGAGGTCTGCGCCTGATAAAGGCTCGCCACTTCGTCGGCAGACAGAGCGCGGGAGAACAATTCCAGCTCGTCTAGCGAGCCGCTGAAAGAAGAGCCGACCAGCAGCGCCGTGTTTGGGGGAGTGCTTATCGTGCCTGCCTGCGCAGTGGGCAGGGTGTCGGTCAAAACGCCGTCGAGGTAAAAGGCGATTTGCCCGGCCGTGTCGGCGAGCCGGTGGACGGTCACCACCAGATGCGTCCAGCGGTTGGGTGTGAGTGTGGCTGAAGAGCCGTAGTCAGAAAGGTAGCTGGTAATCAACCGCAAACCTGGGTGGCCATCGGACAGGTACCAAGCGAACCCGGCATTGTCGGGGCCGGCTGATAAGAGCGCTTTGCCGGCCAGCACAAGAAAACCATTTGTTCCGGACCATTTTAACCAGGCGTCCGCCGAGAAATCCGATTCGCCAAAATTGATGGCCGGGTAGTTGGATACCACGACGCGGGCATTTTGTCCATCGAAGGAAAGGCAGTTGCCGGCAAATTCGCCGGCCACACGGACTGGGCCGTTGGCGCTGGTGGCAATGGACGCGCCTTGGTAGCGCAGCCCATTGTTGCCGCCCATCGAGTTGAGGCAAGTCGCGCCTGCGGTTTCATCAAATGCCAGCCACAGCACCATGCCCGGCGGGGGCGAAATGCAGCACGGCTGAACCAGGGCGAGTCCGGCGCGGAAGGCAATGTTGCCGCAGGCGTTAGTGACCGTGAAGACGACGGGTGTATTGCTGCAGAGGACTTGGCCCGGCGGAATGCTTTGTGAGATGCCAGCGATGCCGCTGGGGGCGCTGGCGATAACTTGTGAGGTGGCATCAGGCATGGCGGCGCAGCCATAGGTGGCGCACAGCAGGATGTTGGTCGGGAAGAACGCGACGACGGGCAGCGTGTTGTCCGGTCCGGCCAGGGTCTGGCTGCACACGGAGGTGTTGCCGCAGCAGTCGGCGGCCTGCCAGGTCCGCGTCATCACCAGCATGCAGTTGCTCGTATTGGTGACGGTAGAAAGGATGGCGATAGTTACATTCGTGCCGCAGCAGGCGTCCGCCGCCGTTGGCGGATCGAAACTCCAGGGCGATGGGCTTTGCATTTTGAATACCGTTCCTGCTCCGCCGCTGCCGCCGCCAGCAGCCGCGCCGTAAAGCGCTCCGTCGCTTCCAAAGACCACGGGGCCGCCTGGACCGGTTCCGCTGGTATCGCTGCCCGAGAAATTGCGCACAGCGCCGAAGGCGCTCCCGTCCTTGTTCAATTTGAACACGACGCCCCCGCCCGCACTCCCGCCGCCTGCCGTCCCGTAAAGCGCCCCATCGCAGCCCTCCGCCAAACCCGCTTGCGGGCCGCTTCCGTCTGCGCCGGAAAAGCTTCTCAGCACCGTAAAGCTGCTGCCATCCGTCCCCAGCCGGAAGACCGTGCCCAGCCCGTAGCTGCCCCCGAATCTCGTCGTTCCATACAGCTCGCCGTCGCTGGCCAGCAGCAGACCGGCATCTGGTTCCTGTCCATCACTGCCGGCGAAGGTTTTCAAGACTGCATAGCCGCTGCCATCCGGGGCGAGCTTGAAGACGACCCCATTCGCGCCGCTTCGAGGCCCGGTCGTGCCATACAACGTGCCATCGCTACCTTGCACGAGGGTCGAATCTTCAGGATTCGCCTCGTTCCCGCCGGGGAAATTCTTTAGCACGGTGAAGTTGTTTCCGTCGGCATCCATGCGAAAGACTGTTCCCGCGAAACTGCTGCCGCCGAAGACCGTCACTCCGTAGAGAAAACCGTCGTTCCCCTGCAACAACCCGGCTTCGGGAGCGTCCCCATCCGCGCCGCTGAATCTCCTCAGCACCGTGTACCCGCTTCCATCCGGGGCGATTTTGAACACCGTTCCCGCCGTGCCCGCGCCGCCGTTGGCCGTGGTGCCATAGATCGCTCCGTCTTTTCCCAGCAACAAGCCTCCTTCCGGGTTCCTGCCGTCGCCGCCCGTGCTCGAAAAACTGTGCATGATGGCGTAGCCGCTGCCGTCCGGGTTTACCTTGAAGATTGTTCCAAGTCCATTGTCCCCGCCGTACTCCGTCGTGCCATACAGCGCGCCGTCGCTTGCCTGCGTCAGGCCGGAAATTGGGTTTTGGCCATCGTGGCTGGTGAGAGCGAAGCTATGGAGCAAGGAAAAGGCTGATTGCGTAGTTACTCCAGGGCACCCGCTTCCTTGGACCGTCTTATTGCTGGAGCAGGTGAGCACCGGCGGCGTGGTGTCCACCACCGTGACGGTTTGGCTGCAAGGGATGCTCTGATTTCCCGACGCGTCGGTCGCCTGCCACGTGCGAGTGATGACCTTGGGACAGTTTCCATTGGTGGTTGAACTTAGGACGGTGATTGTCACATTCGTGCCGCTGCAGGCGTCTGTGGCCGTTGGCGGGTCGAAATCCCACACTGCACCGCACTCAACGCTCTTGTTGAGCCCACACGACAACGCCGGTGGAGTCGTGTCGGCGACGACCACCGTACGACCCACGATGGCGCTGCCTCCGAGGATGTTTGTAGTGGTGTAGGTCAAGGCGTAAGTCCCCGGTGTATTGGCGTCTATGGTCCCATTGACGGTGAGATTGTGAGACAAGACTGTCAGGTTCGCCGGGATGGTGATCTGGGATTGCTGGTTGTTTCCCCAGCCTACCACCGAACCATCGCTCCGCAGCGCCAGGCTGAACTCGTATCCAGCGGCGATTGCTACGACGTTGTTCAGGGCCGTTGGAACGTTCCTTTCCCCCGAACTATTACCTCCCCAGGCGACAACAGTTCCGTCGCTTCGCAAAGCCAGACTATGGTCTCCCCCCGCCGCGACAGCCAACACATTGCTCAAGTTCATGGGGACGCTTGTTCGTCCGTCATAGTTGTATCCCCAAGCGATCACGGTGCCGTCGTTCTTAAGTGCCAAGCTATGAAAAAAACCCGCCGAGATGGCAACAACGCCGGTCAATCCCGCGGGGACGTCCGTTTCTCCGTACTGATCATCCCCCCAAGCGGCTATAGTGCCGTTTGCCTTCAATGCCAGGCTGAAGTTGTAGCCCGCCGAGATGGCATTCACATTGTTAAGTCCCGTCGGCACTTTCTGAGTCCCATAGTAACTGTCTCCGCCCAAAGCGACGACCGTATTGTCGCTTTTTAGTGCCAGTCCATGCGAGTCGCCTGCGGCAATAGCCACGACGCTGTTCAAGCCGGCCGGAATCGTCGGGACGGATCCCCACCCCACGACCGTGCCGTCGGTCTTGAGCGCCAGGCTAAAATAGCTGCCGGCCGCGATAGCGGTAACGCTGCCCAACCCAGCAGGAATGTCCGTCGCCCCACTGTTGCCATATCCCCAGGCGGCCACGCTGCCGTCGCTCCTCAGCGCCAGGCTGTTAGCGAAGCGCGCGTCAATCGCTACCGGCAGGGTCACAACGGTCGCGCCGGGGTCAACAAAGGTCGCGTGACATTCGTTCGTTAGCGGATCGGGTCCGTTGCGCAGGATGGCTGGCAACGTCAAGAGCCTTGCTGACCCATTAACGGGGACCGTGCCGTTGGTGGCAACTGCGCGGCAGAGATAAAGCGCGCCTGGTGTCAAACCCGAGAGCGCGGCGCTAATCGAAACGGGAGCGGTCCCGTTCCCCAAAGCGATGGGGGGCGTCGTGTTGGCGCTGGGCATGGCCGGCCCCCACTCAAACCAGGCCGTGGTTGGCCGGCCGTTGGGATTGACTATTCCATTGAGCGTGGCGGTCGTTCCTGCGACCGGGGCTGCGGGCTGGGTGGTGACGCTAGGCGGAATGATGGCCACCCTTACGGTGCGCTGCTTGAAACTCACGTTGCCGCACGGGTCGCTGACTTCATAAATGTGAAAATAGGTTCCCGCAGTATTAGGATCCACGTCTTTATAAGGCTCGACAGTGCTGGTCAGGTCGCCCGCGCAGATGTCCCAAGCCGTTGCGCCAGGATCAATGAAAGGAGTGCCCAGTTGGTGGGTCAGCGGATTATCGCCCAGCAGGGTGATCACCGGCGGAGTGGTATCAACTATCGTCACGGTTTGGTTGGTGGTGGCGCTGTTGCCTGCTGTGTCGGTTGCCTGCCAAGTCCGCGTGATAACTTGCGGGCAGGTACGGTTGGTTACGGTCCCGACAATGGCGACAGGCAAGCCAGCGCTATTGCAAGTGTCCACCGCAGTCGGCGGGTCGAAAGTCCAGGCCGTGCCGCACTCGATGGTTTTGTTGTTCGCCGCATGAAAGACCGGCGGCAATGCATGCACCACAAGCACGGTTCGGGTGGCGCTGCTGGAGCCGCCCGGAAAATTGGTCGCCGTGTAGTTGAGAGTATAAGTGCCCAGGACATCCGGATTGACTGTGCCGCTGGTGGTCAGAGCACCGGCCAGTGCGCTGAGGTCCGCAGGGACGCTGGTTTGTTCCCCCCAGGAAACCACCGTGCCATCGTTCTTCAGCGCCAGACTGTGGTAAAAACCCGCTGCGATGGCCACAACCCCGTTCAACCCCGCCGGGATAGACGTTTGGCCCTTCCCATTGTCTCCCCAGCCGACCACTGTCCCGTCGCTCTTCAGTGCCAGGTCAGAGCTGCCCCCATCGGCGAGAGCGACGACATTGTTCAATCCCGCCGGAACATGCCAGTCCGGATTGAAGGAGTTGCCCCAACCGACCACCGTGCCATCTCTCTTCAGGGCCAGGCTGTCGTAAAAACCCGCTGCGATGGCCACCACGTCGGTCAAACCCGGCGGCACATCAGTCTGGCCGTCCCAATCAAGTCCCCAAGCCACGACCGTGCCGTCGTTCTTCAGGGCCAGGCTGTGTGCGTAGCCCGCGGCGATGGCCGCAACATTGTTCAAGCCTGCTGGAATGTTCGCGCCCTGGCCGAACGATCCCCAGCCCACTACCGTGCCGTCGCTCTTGAGGGCCAAACTGAAGCCGTCGCCACCCGCCACAGCGACGACATTGTTCAAACTGGCCGGGATGCTCGTTGCGCCATCAGTATTGTCTCCCCAAGCGACGACTGTGCCGTCGGCCTTCAGAGCCAGGCTGTGCCAGTAGCCCGCGGCGATAGCCACCACGTTATTGAGGCCTGCCGGCGCTGTCAGCCCGCCCCAACCCTCCGCCGTGCCATCGCTCTTCAGCGCCAGGGAAGACAGGCCTCCAGCGGCAATGGCCAAGGGTGGATCGCTGACGACCACCTGATCGAAAAAAGGCGTGTGACATTCCACCGTCATAGGATTTCCACCGATGAGCGAAATCAAGGGCGTCTCTAAGAGCTTTTCCTGGCCTTTGACCAGACCCGCGCATGTGGTGGCGACCGTGCGGTAATGGTAGAGCACGCCCGGAGTCAAACCGCCTACGCCTGCGCTCAATGACACAACCGCGCCGCCGCTGCCCATATCGGTCACGGGTGTGCTGTGCTGGTAATCCAGCGGGATTCCCCATTCGAACCAGGCGGTCCTGGCGAAGCCGTTCGGATTGACCGTTCCGTTCAGGGCCGCGGTCGTCCCCGCTACCGTCATGGGCGGCTGAGTCGTCACGGAGGGCAAGACGGGGCTTTCCACGATCACCGTGCGCGTGGCGGTGCCGGTCCCACCGATGCCGTTAGTCACAGTATAGGTTAGCGTATAAGTTCCCGGCGCGCTTGTGTTGACCGCGCCGCTGACCGCCAGATTATCCGTCAAAGTATTCAAGCTCGGGACGGAGATCGCTTCCCCGTAATGATTCCAACTGACCATCGTGCCGTCCGTTTTCAGAGCCAGGCTCAAACTGTCGCCCGTTGCAATGGCGGCCACGTTGTTCAGGCCGGACGGAACGGTGGTGTCACCCCAGCCGACGACCGTGCCGTCGCGTTTGAGCGCGAGGCTGACCTCATAGCCGGCCGCGATGGCGATCACGTCAGTCAATCCAGAGGGAACTTGGGTTTCGCCATACGCATTGCCTCCCCAAGCCACGACCGTGCCGTCGTTCTTCAGGGCTAGACTGTGGGAAAAGCCTGCGGCGATGGCAGCCACATTGTTCAAACCCGTCGGGATCCGTGGCGCGTAAGTGCCGCTCCATCCCCAGCCAAGCACAGTGCCATCAGCCTTTAGCGCCAGGCCATACCCATCCCCCGCCGCGATGGCTTTCACATTATTCAGCCCTGCAGGAACGGTTGTTTCTCCATAAGTATTGTCGCCCCACGCGGCGATTGTGCCGTCGCTTTTCAGGGCCAGGGCGTTAGCCGTTCCTGCCGCGATCGCCACCACGTTGTTCAATCCCGGCGGAACATCTGCTTCTCCGTAGGTATCGTCTCCCCAGCCAAGCACAGTGCCATCAGCCTTTAGCGCCAGGCCAAAAAGGGGACCCGCCGCGATGGCGGTCACGCCGTCCAGCCCGGCGGGAACGGCAATTGGCCCCTGGTAAATACTGCCGCTCCAACCTGCCACCGAGCCGTCGGCTTTGAGCGCGAGCACCTCGAAGTAGTCAACACTGATCGCCAAGGGCGAGCCGGTGGCGGTAATACCCGGATCCACAAGGGGCGCCTGGCAGTTGGTCAGCGGATTGGCTCCGTTTAGCGTGACCGCGGGCGCTTCGAACACAACATCAATGCCCTTGTCCATTCCCGCCCCGCTGGAAGCCATGGCCCGGCAATGGTAGGCAACGCCCGGCGTCAGCCCACTGATTATCGAATTCCAAGCTACGGGCGAAGTTCCGCTACCGGCGTCAATCGGCGTTGTAGAATGGCCGTAACCCGGGGTAGTACCCCATTCAAACCACGCAGTCGTGTCCGTTCCGTTGGGGTTGACCGCGCCATTGAGAGTAGCGGTCGCGCCAGCGATCTGTGTGGCCGCCTGTGTCGCCACGAAAGGAGGTTGCGCGGCGCTGCGCGGCGCGCCAAGCGCAACCAGCCACAGCGCCACAATGCGGGCCAGCGGTAAGAAGGCTCTCAAGTTTGTGTGGGCTGAGATTGCTCCAGTACTACCGTTATCCCTCCGGAGAGTCAACCTGATACAGCGTACCTGAAACAGAGTAGCCGTCAGTGGCGGCGGGATGGCGCCTTTAGGACTGGGGCCATGAATCTTCTTTTCCATATTCTCGCGGAACACCATCGAGCAGGAATTTGCTTTGAACAGGCAATTGTTCCTTTGCGAACAAGGCTATGAATACCTCATCGTGACGCTCGACGAGATTTTAGTAGCTATTACTGATCTCCGGGTGACACGCCGCAGGCAATGAGGCTAAAAACGGAACGTAAAGATAATGAAGGACCGATGAATTTTGGCTCGCACTAGCGAAGTCCTGGGAAAAGCGCCTTCTCCAAATACAACCTATAATCTTTGATGCGGCCATTGGGCGAGTCCTGGCGCGGCAGGTAGCGCAGGCCAGCCACAGTTTGTACGCTGCCCAGGTCGAGCACGATTTGGTGCGGATGGGGCGGGTGGGCGGCTTCCCATTGCGTGTGCCAAAAGGTAGTGGACTGGAGGTCGAAGACGTTGTCCGCACGGCCATCGTCTCCCTCGACTTCCTCACTGTCGGCGTAAGCCACGCGCCAGGTGTCGCGCGGCAGGTCTTTGTCGCTGGGGCCCACGAGGCCAAGCTCGGCGCAAGTCGTAAAGTCGTCTCCCGCCTGGGAACTGAGGGCTGCGAGGCAGAAATAGCGGCCTGTGGTCGGCGTGAATCTTACGGTTTGCCAATCCTTGCCCGGGGCGAACGAGCCGGTGGCGACAGGTTGCAGTCCATCCAATTTCAACGTCTCACCCGGCAGGCGATGTTTTTTGACGGCGTCCGGCTCATTGACCTGGTTGAGAAGCGGTTCGGCGAGGCCGGCAACGGTGTGATTGGTTGCGCCGTTGAGTTCGAAGACGATGAGTTCGTTCCGGCCCAGTTTGAGCCACGGGGCGGGGCAGTAGAAGGTTTGTGACGGACCAATGTTCCAGAAGCGGCCGAGGTTGTGGCCGTTGATCCAGGCGACACCTTTGCCCCAGGTCCGGAAGTCAAGAAAGGTATCGCCCAGGTGCGCCAGGTCGAACGTGGCGCGATAGAAGGCCGGCAGGTCGGTTGAGCCGGGATGAAACTTTAGCCGGGTGAGATCGGGCGGATCGAGGGGCAGATTGAAGACCGTCCAGCGCGACGGGCCCGCCAGTTCGTTGGTCTGGTTGCCGGCGACCAGTTCCACCTTTTCCGTGATGCCTTTGCGGTCGTGGATATAGCCGCCGTAGTTGACGTGGCCAAAGGTGTCAACGAGCAAATCGAGCGTGTTCGTGCCGCTCCGGCTGTGGTCGGGCAAGGCCACGGTATTCTGGTTGTGGCGCCGGTCGAGCGTGGCGATTTTCCGTGCGTTCAGAAAGATGAGGGCGTAATCATGGGGCTCGGTGATTCTGACGAGACCCGGCCCGCCAGCGGGAAGCCGGGTTCGGTACATGATCAGGCCGTGGCCCTGGTCGTAACTTTCCACGCATTTCGGGCGGTCTTCGACTTTCGGGTTGGCCAGGTTACTCAGATTGGCCACGAGTGGAGCGGTTTCGCCCAACTCAAAGGCAGGCAGACGGATGACCGGGTTGCGCTTCGGCACGTCCGGCAGGGTCTCTCCGCGGTCGAGATGTTTGAGGAAGAGCTCGCGAAGAGCGTGGAACTTGGGGGTGTCCCAGCCCGCTTCGCTGATTGGCGCGTCGTAATCGTAGCTGGTGCTCTGCGGTGAGAAAGGCGGGCAGTTGGCGCCGGCAGTGAAACCAAAAGAGGTGCCGCCGTGGACCATATAGATGCTGAAGGAGGCATTGTGATCGAGCATCCAGCCGATTTCCCTGACCAGGCGCGCGGTGTCACCGGTGTGATGGGGCTTGCCCCAACTATCGAACCAGCCGGGATAGTATTCGCCGCACATGAGCGGACCCTGCGCTCGGATGGCGCGGAGCGCCTTGAAGTTGCTTTCGGGGCCGCCACCGAAATTCACCACGCAGAACAAGTCGTCGCGGGTGTCGTTTTTGAGCTGGGACGGGCCGTCGCAAGTAAAGAGCGGCACGTCGAAGCCGGCGGCTTTCAAATCGTCGCGGAGGATGCCGAGGTATTGCTTGTCGGTGCCGTAGGAGCCGTATTCGTTTTCGACCTGGACCATGATGATCGGGCCGCCGCGAGTGATCTGAAGGGGCGCGAGTTGCCGGCCTACCGCCTGGAGGTAGCGCCGGCAGGCCGCGAGGTAGCGCGGGTCCTGGGTGCGCACCTTGATGTCAGGAGTTTTCAGCAGCCAATAGGGCAAACCGCCGAAGTCCCACTCGGCGCAGGAATAGGGGCCGGGCCGAAGAATAACCTTGAGGCCCTCAGCCTGGGCGAGGCGGCAGAAGGCCGCAACGTCGGCATTGTCTGAAAAGTCGAACCGGCCTGGTTCCGGTTCGTGGACGTTCCAGAACAGGTAAGCGCAAACGGTGTTGAGGCCCATCGCGTGGGCCATGCGCAGCCGATGCGACCAATACTCGCTCGGGATGCGTGCGAAGTGCATCTCGCCGCAGCGGATGAGAAACGGTTTACCATCCAGCAGGAAATCGTGGTCGCCGATGGCGAAATCCGTGTCCGCCGCCGCGTAGGCGGGGTGGCGGGAGCCAGGCAGAAGCACCAAGGCGAACGCGAGCAATACCAGGCGTGCAGGAGTTTTCATCGGTCAAGTAAAAATGGTCCTTAGAGATCGTCAACCTCGGTGAAGCCAAATACGAGACGCGAATTCCGCGAAATTTCACCAAATTCCGTTAGTGTCAATCCGTGCAATTCGTGTCTGCGGATTTCCTCAGTCATACCTTTGCTCACGGCGTAACTGTACGATAGAACCGCTGGGCGAAATTGGTTGCCAACTGGTCGGTGAACTGGAAGAGACCATTCGTGTCGGCGGTATTCGTCGCGAGCGGGACCCAGGCGACGGGAGCGAGCAGGTTCGACGCCCCCAAGAGGATGCAGGTCTGGCCAACAGCGCCGGTGCCCCGCAGAGCGAAGTTGCCGTCGCTCAGCACGGCGAAATTGGTTATGAGGGGCGGGACAGGCGGCGGAAGGTTGCCGGTGACCACGGTGAGGGTGCCGTTGTTGGTCAGCTTCGAGGCGTCCCAGGCCAGGCCTAAAGCCAGCATGGGCAGCGTGAAGCTGGTGAAGGCCCCGGCGTAAGCACCCGCGTTAAAGAGCTTGAACGAGTCACCGAGCGCAAGCGCGTTGCTGCCGATATTCGTCACCGTCAGCGACCCGCCACAGGTCAGAGTCCCGGCCACGCTGAGCAGGTCGTTGGTCAGGCCAGTGGGGACCTTGCTGATTTCAAGAAGACTCTTTCCGGCGAGACTGACCGTGCGGCTGCAAAAAAGCGCGCCGAGGGCGCCGTCGCCGGGCGCCAGCGTGCCGCCATTTTGAATCGTAACGGCCGCGTTGAGTGTGCCGTTACCGGCTAGTGTGGCGGTGTTCTGGACGGTGATACCGGGCGTGTTCAGGGTGCCATCCACCTGGAGTGTGCCGCCGCTGACGGTCGTAGCGGAGTTGGTATCGGTGCCCGTCAGCACCAACAGGCCCGTCCCGGTTTTGGTGAAATTGCAAGCGCCGTTGACGCTGATGTTGCCGCTCACCAACAGGTCCACCGCCCCCGAGCCTTTGGCGACGTTAAAGGTCGGCGAACCGTAGAAGTTGATGGGGGTCGAAATGACGGACAGGTTTGGCGAAGCGTTGACGGTATAGGTCACGCCCAGGGCACGAAACTCGCCCGCGCCGATGACGGAACCGGCGGTGAGGGTGAGACCGTTGACATAATTTTCGTGGTCGAATTGGAGGGTGCCGGCGTTCAGGGTGGCGCTGCGGCCACCGGCATCGGCACCGAAACCGTGGGTGGCGGTAAACTCGGCCAAGGCTCCGTTGTTGATGGTAAGCGATCCAGAGCCGATGGCGCGCGGAGTGTACCAGCAACTGACCGTGGCGACGAGCGTCCCACCGTTGACGATGACAGGACCGGAGTTGGTGTTGGCTGCAGTGAGGGTGAGCGTGCCCGGCCCGGCTTTAGTGAGTTGGCCGCTGCCTTTCAGGTAGGCGCTGATGGTGGCATCGGCGTTAGCCGTAAGCGTCGAAACGCCCGAGAGGTTGAGGGCGCCGCCACTGCTGGAAAGGTTGTACGAACCGCCGTTGTTCAAGTTGAAAAGAATGCCGGCGGGGGTGAAATCGCTGGTGATAACCACCGCGCAATTGGTGGTGGTGCCGGCGCCAAAAATGGCCAGGCGATTATCGGACCAGGCCACGTTGGCCCCGCCGTCCCACCAGGTGTTGGCGCTGAAACCCCAGGAACCATTGCCATCTTGCGGCCCGGCCAGCGAGCCAGTGGCGTCCCATTCGAGTGCGGCGCCAGCGCTCGTGGTGGTGGCGCAATTGGTGGCGCCAGGGGAGGAATTGCCGTAAACATTGGTCGCCACTACCGAATAGCAGTAGGTGGAATTGGCGGAAAGACCAAGGTCGAGATAGTTGGTGCTGGAGAGCCAGGCAATCGCGACGCCGCCGCGGCTGAGGACATAGCCCGAGGCGTCCGGAACGACGGGCCAACTGACACTAATGAGATTGTTAGCCAGGGCCGTTGGCACAATCGTGGCCGGAGCGGACGGGTGCGCACCCACGGTAACAAAGGCTGGGGGGGAGAAAGTTGTGGCGCCCGCATCATAAATAACCTGGGCCAGCAAGGTGTAGGCGCCCGCGGGGACATTGGTCCAGGTGAAAACGTACGGGGGAGCGGCAGATTGGCCGAGCAACGTGGAACCGCTATAAAACTGGACCTGGGAGATAGCGTGGCCGTTGGTAGTGACGCTCGCGGCAAGGTTGAGGTTGGCGGGTGCGGCGAAGTTGGCGCCGCTGGCGGGCGCGGTCAGGTTGATCGAGGGAGGTGTTGGCGCCATCGAGGCGGCAAGAATTTGGGTGAGCTGCTGCGGCGTGAGGGCGTAGTTGAAAAGCGCGACTTCGTCCAGGACGCCGTTGAGACGGCGCGTGGAGCTGTTGGGATCGTAGCCGAGATAAGTGGTGCCGGCGAAGGCCTGGACCGGATTGGCAACGGCGTTGGTGGCGGAATAGAGCGTTCCGTTGGTGGCCATGTACATTATGGCCTGGGATGGCTGGATGACCAGGGCAATAAAGGTCCAGACTCCATCCGGTGGGATCAGGGCGGAGTTCCAATTATAGGTACTGCCGGAGTTGTTCCATGTATAGCGCAGCTCATTGGCCGTTCCAAAGTGAAGGCCGGCGGTCGTGGCGCCGGCGCGGCAGAAGACCATACCCGACCAGGGGGTCTGGTTGCCGCTGCGCTTAACCCAGCCGGCAATGGTCACGGCATTCGTGTTGAGGTTCAACGCCGGCAAGGCGATATCAGAGTTGCTGCCGTTGAACTGCGCGGCCAGGTTGCCGGCCTCGAAACCCGTGAACACGGGCGGACCCGCTCCCGGCACACCGAAAGCGACGCCTCCTTCACCGGTGCCGTTGAAGTTATTGGCGGAGTCGTAAGCGGTCGGGCCGGCGGTTTCGTTCAAGCGCCAATAGCCGACGGGGTTGCCGGCGAGCACCTGGGCCGTGGCGGGCGATGGGGACAACACCGTGAGCGTCGAGGAGGCGGTGGCAGCGCCATTTGAGGTGGTCAGCGTCACAGTGTAAACGCCCGAGGTGGAAGGCTGAACGTTTGTCAGAGAGAGCGTGGCATCGGTCGCGCCGGTCAGATTGATGCCGTTGTACTGCCACTGGTAGGCGAACGGCGGATTTCCGCTGGGCAACGCCGTTAGCAACGAAGTTTGCGCGGTGTAGGCGCCGGCTGGCGATGGGTTAATCGTGACGCTTGGCGGTCCCAGCAGGTTTCCGGTCAGACTAACGCTGTTGAAGCTGGCCCAGTGAATGTTCGGATTGGAGGAAGGACCGGCGTAAGTGAAAAATTCGGCGTAAAGGGTTGTGCCGAAATCGGAGAGCGTATTGGTCCTTACCGGCGTCCACGTGACGCCGTCGGCCGAGACGGAGGTGGTAAAGGTATTGCCCGTGCGCTGCAATCTGAACCATTTCTGGCCACCGAGGTCGCCTGAGGAGTAGCCGCCGCCACCGTTGACCATGGTCTCGTCCTGGTAATAAGTGCCTCCATCCACCTGGCCAAAAACGGCGGTAAACGGGGCGGTGGTGGTCTGGCCCCAAGGATAGCCGGGAACCATGTTCGTGTTGCCGCGCAGAATAATACCCGCCTGCCAACCTGAATTAGGTGCTGAGCCGTCCGGTGCAGGTGCGGTGCTCGGCAATCCGAGTAGATGCGCCACCAGTGTGCAATCGCCACTCACTTGTCGGCTCAACAGGTTCATGCCGTCCCCGATAACCGAATAGGTGCCGCCCAGAATGCTCGCGCCGCTGGGGTAATTGTGATAAAAAATCTGGCTGAACTGCCACGGAGCCAGGGCTATGTTGGTCGTGGTGACCAGGTTGATGTCGGAGTCGAGAGTGTTGGTGCCATTGTAGGTGAGGCGAGCGCGAATGGGGTTGTTGGCGTTGGCCCACAGGAAGGCGTTGGCGCTGTAAGGGGCGGCGTTGCCTTGTGCCCAGTAGTTGTTGCCGACATAGAACTGGACGCTATTGGGGGCCGTTCGGTTGGTGGTCACCGTGGCCTTCAGCGGCACACTGGCGCCGGAGAGGATCGCGCCATTTGCCGGGGAGGAAAGGCTGATGGCGGGCTCGTTGCCTGCCGGCGCACGGTAATAGGCGCTGTTTGGAACCGCGGTCCTGGCAATGCCTGGCCCCTCGTAGGAAAGACTGAGCGTGTCAAAATAGCTGCTGGAGCCGAAGAGCGACGACTGCGTGTCGCAGAAATACTGCAGATTGAAGGTGTGATAACCGGCCTGAAGGCCGGCCCAGCCGCTCCGATCGGAAGGGCTGTGGAGTCGGTCCCAGTTCACGACCAATTGGCCGTCGAGGTAAAGTTGGCTGCCGGCGTCAGAGTTCAGCGTAAAGGTGTAGAGGCCGTTTGAGGGCACGTAAAGGTAACCGTTGTAGTTGAAGGCATAGCCGCTGCGGCGCTGGCGAGGCGTCAGGTCCAGCCCGCTCACCGCGCCCTGGAGAACCGGCGTGAGCGAAGCGAAGTTCGGCATCGCACTCCAGTTGGTGCCAGCCGAATCGAGCGAATAGTTGCTGGCGGATTGATAATAGGCGTAGGCCAGGCCATTGACGGCACCCGGGGCCGTAGTGGCAGCCAACAGGGTGGCGGTCGTGGGAGTAATGCTAATCGGCGCGTTAGTCTGATTGAAGATGTCAATAATGGTCAACCGGGCATACGGTGTGGCGAGTCCGCCTGTGTTCAGCAGTTTCTGCCGCGTATCCGGCGCGACGTCGTAGAAGGTCACGACCGGCGACCCTGTGTACGCAGGGTTGTTGAATACATCCACCTGGTAGGCAAATTGTGGCGAACTCGTCGCCGGTACCTGCCACTGGACGAGCAGTTGGCTGCCAGCCACGCTGGCGGCGGCATTGCTGACGATGATGGGATCGAAGACGGGCGCGGGTGGCTGGTTGGACATCACCAGCGTGGGAGAGGTCTGGCCGTTGGTCAAGGTCCCGGTATAGCCGGTGTTGTTGGTCGAACAGGTCTCGTAATAGACGGCGGTGTTGTTTTCGATCAGGGCTGTGTTCTCGACGGAAGTGCTCGAGTGGACGTAAACCCAGAACTGGTTTGCCATGCTCCATTGGCCGCTGCGGTGATAATAGCAATTCCGATAATCGGTTCGTTGCGGTTGGATTCCGCCGGTCGCGTTTTCCTGAAAACCCATCAAACCGTCAATGCCGGTGACGGAGAACGGGAGTTGGACGGTGGCCATGTGGTACCAGATGCCGGCCACCGGGTCGCGGAGCCATTGACCGGCCAAACCCTGATGCGGCGCGGCGCTGACGGGCTGCCAGGCGCGGAAGGCTAGGCGATACCAGACATTGGTTTGCCACAGGGTCCAGCTTCCCGGTGAGCGGAAGATCGTGCCTTCGCCGATAGTCTGCATGGAGAAGGTGTTGGGGCTGGCGTAATAAGAGCTGATCGTGTCGGTGATGTTCACCGGGTTGCTCAAAGGCCAGAAGCTCCAGTTAATGGTTTGTTTGGTCCCGACGGGATTAGGCGCTCCGGCAGCCGGCAGGGCCAGTCCACTGTAGAAGTAGCCGCCGACGCCTTCGGCGCTGGTCCAACCGTCACTCAGCCAGGTGTTGTAATAAGCGTTGTTCCAGTAAGGCCAACGGACCTCCTGGACAATGCCATCCGAGCCGCCTGGCACGTTGAAATAATGGTACTCAGCGTTGGCGGAACCGGAAACCAGACTGGCCAGAACCACCGCGCGCAGCAAGAAATAGCGGGACTTCATTTGAGTGAGAGACGCTTTGGCGCGCGGTTTGGGCGGGTTGTTTCGCCACCAGGGCGAGTCGCCACGGCGATCAGCAGGTTGCGCAAATTCTTTGTGCGAAATCACCAATTACCTAGTCACCTGGATCGTCTTATTCAATCTCTGTTTCATATACCCGCCGGTCGGTCAAACGCCATACCACATTAGGGTGAGATCGACTCAATCCTATGCGAAGGGAGCAGGGCAACGATGTAGGATTCTCTCATTGCCGGGCGTTCCCCGGTTTTCAGCGAGCTGGCTGTTTCGGAACTCGAACAAGCCCGCGAAGGTTCTGACGGCAAAAGACGTCAAGGATGTGTCTGCCCTGGCAAGCTGGAAGCCCGCCTCCATGGTGTCTTCCTTGCCGCCCTTCTTACTTGACCATCCCTCTGCCCCGGGTAGCCTCCCGAAAATGTTCAGCGACAAAACCCAAGGCCCCGGTCGCCTGCTTCGATTGCCGCCGCGCTATCTTCTTTTGTTCCTGCTCGTCCCCGCCACTGCCTTCACCGCCGGCTCTGCTTCCTTTTACCCGCAGCGGCTTGAAGATCCCAGGGCAGTTTACGTCTCCGGCCCCAGCGGCGGAGACGACACCGCTGCGCTCCAACATGCAATCGATCGAGTTCACGAGACGACCGGCCAGGGTATCGTATTCCTCGCCGAAGGCCGCTACCGCATCAGTGACACTCTCTATATCTGGCCCGGCATCCGGGTGATCGGGTACGGCGCTGCGCGTCCCGTAGTTGTGCTGCCGGCTAACTCCAAGGGCTTTCAGGATCCCTCCCGCGAAAAGGTGACGTTCTTCTTCGCCGGGGGACGTCCCGGCTTTGGCCGCAGTCGTCAGCGCAGTCCAGGTTCAAACTCATCTCCCGTTCCCGACGCCAGCCCCGGCACCTTCTACTCCGCGCTCTCCAATGTCGATGTCGAGATTGAGGAGGGCAACACCGGCGCGGTTGCCGTGCGCGCCCGCTACGCCCAGCACTGCTTTCTTGCCCACCTGGACCTCCATCTCGGACCCGCCATGGCCGGCATCCACGAAGGCGGCAACGTCGTCGAAGACGTCCGTTTCGTCGGCGGGCGTTTTGCCATCTGGACCTCCAAACCCTCGCCGGGCTGGCAGTTCACCATTATTGACTCCACCTTCGAAGGCCAGCGCGAGGCGGCCGTCTTCGAGCATGAGGCCGGGCTCACCCTCATTCGCCCGCGTTTCCTGCGCGTCCCTACCGCTGTGGCCATCGAGCAGGGCTGGGCCGAGGAGCTTTGGGTCAAGGATGCGCGGCTCGAGGAAGTTTCCGGTCCCGCGTTCATCTTCGGCGTCGAGCACAACCCCCGCAACGAACTCAACATGGAAGGGATCACCTGCCGCAGTGTGCCCGTGTTCGCCGCGCTGCGTGACAGCGGCAAGCGCCTCACCGCCCCTTCAAACATCTATTTCGTCAAGACCTTCTCTCACGGCCTCCACTACTCCGATATCGGGGCTGTGCCGCAAATCCAAACCACCTTCGACGCCGCTCGGCTCGCCACCCTGCCAGAGGCTGTCGTCTCGGATCTGCTCCCACTTCCCGCGGCCGGCACCTGGGTGAACCTGCGCGACCTCGGCGCAAAAGGCGACGGCACCACCGATGACACCGAGGTCCTCCAAAAAGCCATCGCCACACACCGGACCGTTTACCTGCCCTCGGGCTTTTACGCCGTGCGCGACACGCTCCGGCTGCGCCCCGACACCGTGTTAATCGGTCTCCACCCGGGCGCGACGCAAATCATCCTGCCTGACAACACCTCCGCTTACCAGGGCATCGGCGCACCCAAAGCGTTGCTCGAAGCTCCCCAAGGCGGCAGTAACATCGTCATCGGTATCGGCCTCTACACCAGCGGCGCCAACCCGCGCGCCGTGGCGGCTCTTTGGAAAGCGGGCGCCCACTCGATGCTGAACGATGTTCGTTTCCTCGGCGGCCACGGCACACCCAAGCCCGACGGTTCGCGTGAATTGCCTTATAACAGCAACCATACCGCCGATCCCGATCCCGTCCGCCGCTGGGACAGCCAATATCCCAGCCTCTGGGTCACCGATGGCGGCGGCGGCACTTTCCTCGATGTCTGGACCCCGTCCACCTTCGCCCAGGCCGGTATGCTCGTCTCGGACACCGAAACCGAGGGCCGCGTCTATCAAATGTCCAGCGAACATCATGTCCGCCACGAAGTCCAGGTGCGCCACGCCGCCCACTGGTGTTTCTACGCGCTCCAGACCGAAGAAGAGCGCGGCGAAGGCGGGTTCGCTCTGCCGCTCGAACTCGATGACGCCCGCGACATCACCATCGCCAATTTCCACATCTACCGGGTCATCAGCTCCTTTCAACCGTTTCCCTACGCCGTCAAAGTTTCCAACTCCCGCGACATTCGCTTTCGCAACCTCCACTGCTATAGCAACAGCAAAGTGAGTTTCGACTCCGCGGTCTATGACCAGAGCCACCAGTTCGAGCTTCGCCAGCGTGAATTCGCCTGGCTCGATCTGTCCGGCCGCCCGCCGCCGCCCAGGCCCACCGCGCGGGCGCCCATGCTTGCGCGCGGCGCCAAAGTCGAAAAGCTGGCCGGCGGTTTCTTTAACATCTCCGGCGCCGCCGCCGGTGCCCAGGGCGATTTCTATTTCGTCGATGCTCACTGGCAGCGCATCTATCGCTGGACCTTCGCTTCTCGAACTCTCTCAACTGTCAGCGACGCTCCGCTCGACCCCGTCAGCCTCGCGGTGGATAAAACCGGCGATCTGCTCGTCATTTCCTCTGCCGGCAAAGGCGAGGTTTACGCCTTGCCGCCGGACGGCAATATCGCGCTGCTTACGCCCGAAGCCGTCGCCGCCAAACCCGCGAGAACCTTCTACCTGCCGGTAAGCGACTGGCGCATTAACCGCGAGTCGCTGTCGCATCCGTCCGCTCACTTCGTTTCGCCCGACGGCACCGTCGTGCTACCTGCCGGCGAGGACTTCCTCAGCGGGGCCACGAGCTGGGGTGTCAAATCGAGCCCCCAACTCCGCTCCTTCGGCCTTGCCCCGGCTGTGCCGGGCCGGCCCTTTTACCTCTCCGACGAAGCCCAGCTCACAACCTGGGCCGCCGATGTAAACCCCGACGGCAGCCTCCAAAACTTCCGGCCCTTCGCCGAGCAGGGCGGCGAAGGTGTGGCGGTGGATTCTCGCGGCAATGTGTACCTTGCCGCCGGCCAGGTTTTCGTTTACACCCCTGCTGGCGCCCTCCTCGACACCATCGAAGTTTCCGAGCGGCCCTTGCAATTAGTCTTCGGCGGCCCGGACCGCCGGACCCTCTTCATCTCCGCCCGAACATCCCTGTACTCGGTGCGCACACGCTACCCGGGCCGTTGAGCGACCGTGGTCCGTTGGTTCCGTGGTCCCTATAATCGGACTTCGATCACCGAATTGAGCGAGCCGTGGACGTTGGGGACATTCTGCCGGGCATTCGGATCGTGCAGCCAGTGGCCATCGACAAAAAACTTGTATTGATAGCGTCCGGCTGGCAGCGGCAACGCCGTTTCCCAGCGGCCACCCTCTTTCCGGGACATGAGCGCCGCCTCGGGGGACCACCCGTTGAAGTCGCCGCAGACCGATACGAGCTTGGCCTGTGGTTGAACGAGGGCAAATCTCACATTGGCTGTGCTGGGCGTTGCCGGCGCCGGGGCTTTAGCGGCCACGACCGGCTTCTGTGGCGTGATCGGCGCGGTTGGCTGGCTGACCGGCTTCGGTGACGGCGCTGCTGCCAGCGTTGCGGAAACGGCCGGCGCTTTTGGCGCCGTCGTTGCCGTAATACTTGGTTGCTGCTGGGCAACGGGCGATTGCGGTGGCTTTGGCGCGGCTTGGGGAACAACCTGCTTCGGCGTCGGCGGTGTCGCGGGCTTTGGTGGCGTTGCGGCGGCCACTGGCAATGGTTTAGCCGGCGGCGCGGCAGCCCCGGCGCTCGCCGCTTTCTTCAGCCGCTCCTGCTGGCGGTCAAGGTCTTGCGATTCGACCGGATAGGATTTGGCTGACTGTTTAGCCGCTGCTTTCGGAGCCGGCGGCCTCGAATCATTTTCAAATGGCTTTTGTGACATCATTATTTCCCTTTCCGTTTCTTCTTAAGAAAGACATCCGCCGCGAGAAACCACGCGGCTTGATTCCTAGGGCCCAGTCTAAAACGGAGGCCTTGGCCAAGGCCAGACAATACTGTGAAGAGTTATTCACAGGTGGACCGGGACTCTGGACTGTGCTCTTAAGGCCCGATAGCTCACGCCAGATTGAATCCAAAGAGGAAGCAAACGGGAGCAAAATCAAATCTCCGCATCGCTACTCGCCCGGGGGTGAAAAGGCTCATCGTGATGCCCAACGGTGTTTGGTGAGCGCCGCCACTGTTCCCAGGCCGAACAGGACGAAACTGCCGATGATCGCCAGCAACCCTGCCGGAGCCAGTTGAAGCTGAACGGCTGCTGAGCGGCCGGGCGGGCAGAGCAGCACCAACCCGGCAGCCAGCGGCACCGCTAAACTGCTCCATCGTCCCTGCAGCCAGCGCAAAACCAAAACGGCCCCGAGCACCGGGATGGCCACGGCGCAAGGCATCCAACCCGCGCCGTACACGTGGGTCCACACGAAAGAATGCGCGACCCAAGCAAGAGCGGTGAGCCAGCGAACTGCATTGGCGCCTTCCTCAAGGGAAGTGGTCCATCGCAGGCTGTGCAAAAGTAGAAAAGCCAGACCGATTTGGGTGGCCCAATGGCTCGTCTGAGGATGCTGTCCGATCGCATTAACGATCGTGGCGGCCACCAGGGCACCCAGAAACCCCATCTTGGGCTTGGGCGAAAGCGCGGCGCACACCACCAGGTAGATTCCCGCGCCGGCGCCGAGCAGCGTCTCCCGATTGATTTCGGCTCCGAAGTGGTGAGCCCACGCTTGTGGCAAGCCGCCAATGAGCGCGACCGTCGAAATCAACAATAAATGCAACGCCAGCGGCGCTCGCCGACGAAGGTAAATAACGCCGTAACTCGCCACATTCAGCACCGTCAGAACGAGAAATACCTGCTTCCCATTTTGGGGCGCAGCGAGCAGGGTGGAGAGCAGTGGAAGCGTCCACAGCGCGCCTTTCCAGGCCGGCTTTGGACCGGGCAACATGCGCGCCACCCAAACGCACAGCGCCCAGAACAGTATCCAAACCGAAGGCGCCAGAAGTTCCGGGCGCAAATCGAAGTCATAGACGTAGCCCAGGCAGTACAGATGAACCCACGTTCCCACCAGCCACAAGGAGAAGAAGCTCAACGGCAGCCAGGCGCGTTGGGGCCACAATGCACCCTTGCTGCGGGCCGGCGGCAGCGCCGTGCTCAACGCGCACAGGGCCGGTACCAACAGCCACCAAATGTACTGATTGGTCTCGTAAGCGGCTCCCCAGTCGGGTTTGGTTCCAACTTTTGACTGATGCAAGATCCGGTAAACGATGGGCAACGCCGTGTTTACTGCCAGCATCACCGTGCCGATGGCAACCAAACGGGGCGGAAAGTTGAGGCGCGGAATGCACCGCTTTAGACAGACCAGACGGGCAGCCGCCAGCAATCCCGCCGCCGAGCATAAGGTCCAAACCAGGCGCGGCTCGATCAGGGCTGCCTGGCTGATGAGAATGAAAGGCACCAGCACGAGCAGGTTTTCCAAGCCTACGAGCAGAGTCGAATCATACCAAACGGCGCGCCCCGCCAAAAATATAGCTGTGGCGACCACCACCAGTTCGTAGAGCTGCAGCGAGCCAAGGTTGAACGAGAGTTGAGCCGCCTCCGTTCGCAGGAAACCCGGGTCGGCCGACACCAGGTAGAACCCATAGAGCAGCAACGCGGCGCTCACTAAGTACATCGGGTTCCAGACCAGAAACTGGCGCAGCCACGCCCATGGCTGCTTTGGGGGGTGACTTGGTTCCGCCTTGGCGACCGGGTCAGGGGCGGTCAGCGCTTCTGGCACTCTAGGTTGATCATCACCAGCCGGTGCGTCCGAATCGATGGGGTAGTCGCTCATAATGAATCCTCCGATGTCCAGGAATTTTGATGTCCCCGTGTTTCATTAACTATCGTTTACTATCATTTGCAACCTATGTCAACAAAAAAGTTGCAAATGATAGTGAATGAGTGTAAAAGCCCAATTATGGAAAATATGGAACTCGGCGCCTCTAACCGAAAGTGGTTCTCGATTAAAGAAGCCGCCGAATACCTCGATGTCGGGGAACCCACGCTGTACCGCTGGATGCGCGACAACAAGATCACTTACCGCAAAGTAGGCGATTCAACCCGGTTTTGGCAGGAGGACCTGGATTCGGTCATGCAGGTGTTCCACAGCGAAAAGGACCTGGATAAAGCGCGCGAGGTCTGCGCGGTCTGTCGCCATACCGAGTTGGTCGAAGGCAAGGTGCGCGGCGCCGGCCTGGTCTATTTCGTGCCGAAGAAAACGAAATTCTGGACGCTGAAAGACAGCTTCGTCGGGACCAAGGCCTGGATGTGCACGCGCTGCGGCGCCATTGCCTGGTTTGGGGACACTGCCAAGCTTGGAAACCTGCGGGTCAAACGGCCTCAAACGGACAGCGACAACAGCACTGCTGACTCGGAACAAAAGTAAGAGGCAGTCGGTCATGGAGGCGGGTGCCTCCGAGGATTGGAGGCAGGGGATGGAGCCCAGGATGGAGCCCTACACCCGTGTATGGAGTGCGTGCGCTCGGCGTCGATCCGTCGCTGCGGTTGATTTCCAAGTCCTTTGTGATTGAAAAACAGGAAAAGGACGGAAAAGATGGCGCTCGCAGATAAAGCGCATGAGCACACCCACGCCGCCGCCGCCGCCACCAAGACGGGTGCGCGGAAACCTTGGCGGGACAGGACAATTCTGGTTTGTCCGGATCTTCATGCTGCCCCATACCCTGATCGGCATCGGGGCCTTCGGCTATTTGGTATTCCTGATTCTCTGGGTCCTTCCTTGACGCAGCGGTGTGAGCTTCTATCATGCGCGGCGCGTTCCCGAAGCCGGAGCGCATTTGGAAATCAGAAGCTCGGCAAGGGTGCAGGAGGCCTGATTTCGTGAGATTCGAATTGAAAATGAAATTATGAGTGCCATTTATGATATTCAGGCGCGTGAAATCCTTGATTCGCGCGGTAACCCGACGGTGGAAGTGGATGTAATGTTAGCCGGTGGGGCGGTGGGCCGCGCGGCGGTGCCCTCGGGGGCCAGCACGGGGGAACACGAGGCGATCGAGCTGCGGGACGGCGACAAGAAACGCTACCTGGGCAAAGGGGTGAGCAAGGCGGTCAAGAACGTGACCAGCAAGATCCTGCCGGCCTTGCGCGGGGTCGATGCGCTGGACCAGTTGACGGTGGACGGCATTATGCTGGAGTTGGATGGGACGGCGACGAAATCGAAGCTGGGGGCGAACGCGATCCTGGCGGTGTCGCTGGCGAGCGCCAAAGCGGCGTCGGAAGCGCTGGGCGTGCCGCTGTTCAAGTATTTGGGCGGGCCGAATGCGAAAGTGTTGCCGGTGCCGATGGCGAATGTGATCAATGGCGGCGCGCATTCGGATGCGCCGATTGATTTCCAGGAGTTCATGATCC
Organism: Binatia bacterium; assembly: GCA_035566895.1. Classification (GTDB taxonomy): domain Bacteria; phylum Verrucomicrobiota; class Verrucomicrobiia; order Limisphaerales; family UBA8199; genus DATMQA01. Next base: position 27,154 of record DATMQA010000091.1, on the reverse strand, counting down.
AGCCGCAGGGGCTGCCGACGTTCAGCGAGGGCCTGCGGGCGATTACCGAGACGTTCCATGCGCTGAAGTCGGTGTTGAAGAAGCGGGGGCTGAGCACGGCGGTGGGGGATGAAGGGGGATTCGCGCCTAAGCTGAGCAGCGTCGAGGACGCGATTGAATCGATCCTGCAGGCGGTCAAAGGCGCGGGTTACAAGGCGGGAAAGGACATCTACCTAGCGCTGGACGTGGCGGCGTCGGAGTTCTACAACGGGAACGGGACCTACACGTTCAAGAAGAGCACGGGCAAGACGGTGACGGGGGATGAGTTGGTGGCTTTCTACGTGAAGCTTTGCGGCAAATACCCGATTGTGAGCATCGAAGATGGGTGCGCCGAGAACGACTGGAAAAACTGGAAGACATTGACGGACAAACTCGGCAGCAAGGTGCAACTGGTCGGGGACGACCTTTTTGTGACCAATGTGAAGTTCCTGCAGCGGGGCATCGACACGGGGACGGCGAATTCGATCCTGGTGAAGGTGAACCAGATCGGTTCGTTGACCGAGACCCTCGACGCGGTGGAACTGGCGCAGACGAACCGTTACACGGCGGTGCTGAGCCATCGTTCAGGAGAGACCGAAGACGCGACGATAGCGGACATAGCAGTGGCGACGAATTGCGGGCAGATCAAGACCGGGTCGCTGAGCCGTTCGGACCGGCTGGCGAAATACAACCAGCTTTTGCGCATCGAACAGGTGCTGGGGCGGAACGCGGTGTATGCGGGAGAGACGGCGTTGCCGAGGCATTTGCGCAAAGGGTAGTCCTGAGTATATTGGTTTGGGGTTATTGTGGTGGTTGTTAGGTTGGTTAGGATAGGCGACCCGGCGCAGGCCGGGTCGCCTTGTTTTTGCGCTTAAATGGGATCTGCCCCTTGACTTTCAATGAGGTGTCAACCTTATTGTAAGGTGGGTTGATTTGTCCGTTAGATGACGGCAGGACTTGCGAAGAGCGAGCGGGCCTGAAGGGACGACAATGCAAACGGAGTTGGAAATCATCGCAGGAAGAGCTGCGGGGTTGGAGATGAGAGCCCGGCCGAAGGAGCCCGAGGGCCGCAATTACTTCAACTACAAACTGTTTCTGAAAGCGGAAAGATTGGCGTTGTTTCGAACGCCGTTCCGGTTGCGGCGCTGGGCTTACGTGCTGTTTTTTACCGGGCTATTCCTGCTCTTCCGCATGCTGGTGGTGGTGGGCCGGGCGCTGGACCACGTATTGTATCCGGCGTTTCGGCGGCAGCGGGTCAGGCAGCCGGTATTCATTGTGGCGCCGCCGCGCAGCGGCACGACGCTGCTACAGAAACTGCTGAGCCTGGACGAAGAGCGGTTCGTGCACCTGAAGATGTATCAAACGATCTTTCCGGCGGTATGTTATCAGCGGCTGTGCGGCGTGCTGGTGCGGCTGGATAGCAAGCTGGGGCGGCCTTTCGAGCGGCTGCTGAATTGGTGCGAGAAGAAATGGTTCGGCGGGTGGGACGACCTGCACAAGATGCGGCTGGACCAGCCGGAAGAGGACGACGCGCTATTTCTTTATGCGTTCCAATCGGAAGCCGTTTACCTGCTGTTCCCGTTCATCGAAGAACTCTGGGAAGCGGGTTTTCCGGACGCGCTGGCGCCACACGAGCGCCGCAAACTGATGGGCTACTACCGCAGTTGCCTGCAGCGGCATCTTTACGCCAATGGCCCGGCCCGGACGTTGCTTTCCAAAGCGACGCAATCCTCAGGCGCGGTCGAATCGCTGCTGGAAGCCTTCCCCGAGGGAAGGTTCATCACGATAGTCCGTCATCCATATCGGTCGGTGGCGTCCCACGTGAGCCTGTTTGTGCCGGTGTGGCAGAAGCATTCACCAGAGATCGAGCGCGACGGGCCGGTCTCGAAGGCCTACGCCCGCCAGGCGGTTGAATGGTACAAGCACCTTTATGCGTTTCGCGAACGGGTGGAGCCGCGGCAATACTACTGCATTGATTACCGCGAGCTGATTCGCAATCCACGCGAGACGGTGGAGAAGCTCTACGAGCATTTCGGGTGGTCGATGAGCGAGGGCTACCGGACGCGGCTGGAGGCGGCGACGGAGCGGCAGCGCGAGTTCAAAAGCAAACACGAATATACGCTGGAGGAATTTGGATTGACCAAAGAGTGGATTCAGCAGGAACTTGGCGAAGTGATGGAGACTTATCACCTGGAGCGGTGATTGAATCTACGGATTGGACACGGTCAGGCGCATAAAGCGCGGGGCTGTGCCCAGCGGGGTGGCGTCCCGCACGACCAGTTGCGAGGTGGTGTCAGTGACCGTGACGGTGTTGCCCGAGCCAGACGCCCAGTTCTGCAGGTCGGTTGAGATTTGGACGGCGTACGTGATGTCGGTCGCGCGGTTGGTGCGAGGGATGCTTAAGGTGGCGTAGCTCTGGCCCGATAATTGGGCGATACTACCCGTAGTGAGCTTGCTGCGAATGACGGGTGTAAACGGGTCCAGGCCCAGCGCGTATTTGAGCAGGTTTGGCACGCCGTCTCCCGCTGGACTGGCTCCGTCGGCCCCCTGGCCAACGCTGGAGGGATTGCCGAAGTGGCTCTTGCGCCAAAGCTGCAGGGGCGTCAGCGTGGAGGTATCCAGCAGGCCAAACACAGCTACCCCGGCGGCGGCACCGAGATAGACCCGCCCGGCAGCGACGGTCGGCACGACGAACTTGCTGCCGGCGCCAAAATGGTCGCGATTGGTAGCGGCCTGGTTGCTGTTGTAAAGCTCGATGGCCAGGTTGGTCGCCGCGTAGGCGTGCAACACCGCGGGGGTGGCATTCTCGCCGGCCCAGACGATGGCATTGTTGGTGCCGTTGGCCGACACGCTGGGCGTTGGGGGCGGATAGCCCAGCGTGGCGGTGGTTTGGGAAGAACTGGGTAGCAAGAGGGCGTTTTGGAGCGGGAACGCCTGGAGCTGTTGGCTGTCGGAGGCGTAATAAAGCGTGCTGTTGAAATAGGCGGGCGAGGACCAGACACCGCCAGGCATGGCGTTGTAGAGTTCCTGGTAAATCGCGTTATTGTTGACGGCGCTGAATTTGCCCATGTTCGTGCGGTCCAGGAGATAGATGTTTTGGTCCTTGCCGGCGCCAACGACGAGTTGACGGGTGTTGCCCAGCAGGTCGGTGAGGTCGGGCAGGACCAGGGCGCCGCCGGAGCCGAGGTCTTCGTCAGTCGCATTTTCCAGCGCGTTGGTGTAGCCGGCGAAATAATCCACGACGGCGAGGCGGTTGCTGGTGGTGGAGAGCTTGATGAAGGCGTTGCCGAAATCACCCTGGCTGGGAAAGCCGTTGGTCAAAGTGGCATCGAAGGTGCCATTGGCATCGAGAAAGTAGATATTCCCGAGCGAGTCGGCGGCCAGGCCGGCGCCGCTCATCCAAATGGCGCCTTCGTTGCCGTTGGGGGTGACGTTCAGCACGTTGGTCTGGGCCAGCGTGCGCTCGTCATAACCCATGATCCAGCCGGTATAGGGATCGAAATCGCAGTGCGATGACCAGGCGGTATAGACGACGCCATTCAACAAGAGCAATCCCGGCCTTTCTTTATACTGGCCGGGATCAAAGACGACATTGCTGCCACTGCTGTTGGCGCCGGCGCCCGGGAAAGTGGCCGCGATGGTGGCGGCTGGAATCCGGTTGGTGCCCGTGGCCAGGTCGAGCGCGTGCAGCCGTTGGAAATAAGTCGAAGTCGAGCGCTTGCTCATGGCGACGACAAACATGGTGCCGCTGGGACCCAGTTGCCGGTCAATCACCGGCGTGGCCGTCACGCCGATCTCGGGCGTGACCTGATCGCAATTGCGGGCGTCGGAAGGGGCCTCGTTGGTGCCCAGCATCGACCACTGCCAAAAAAGATTCGTGCTATCGGCGTCGTAGGCGTAAACGGAATCATGCTCGGTGGCGAAGAAAACCACATTGCGCACACCTTTGCCCGGAATCGACACGCCCGCGGCATAGAGCGGTTGGGCTTCCACCTTGCCATCGGCCGGCAGCACCCACAACTTGCCGAAATGGTTGGTAATGACAGCGGCGTGGGTGAGGATTTCCTCATGGAGAGTCTGTCCCGTTCGGGCGCTGTCGTTGTGCCAGGTCAGCACATCCGTGCTCTGTGCCAGGACTGGGCCGGCGGCCAGCCAAAGAAAGAGGAGTGTGCAGTGTGGAGTGCGGAGAGCGGAATGCCGAGCAGGGCGTTTCGAACATAGCAATTCCCCCGGCATACGACAAGACTCAGGCATCGCCTAGGATAGAACAGGGGGCTTTACTTTGCAACTGACGCAGAAATTGATTATTTTCGCAGCCGCAAAGGCTCAGCCCTTCAACGCCGCTTTGGTCTCTGTCTGTAACAATTCGAGCTCCGGGCGCAGTTCTTCTTTCGTCTTCCGGTCCATGCGGTCAATGAAGAGGATGCCGTGAAGATGGTCGGCCTCGTGCTGCACCGCCCGCGCGAGCAGGCCGCCGCAGCGAAACTCAATGGGCTTCCCCCCATGGTCAAGCGCTTTGACATCCACCACGTCGGGCCGGGTGATTTCGGCGTACATCTCCGGGAAGCTTAAGCAACCCTCAGGTCCAGCGACCTTCGCGGCCTCGGGCGCGGGAGTGATCTCCGGGTTGATAAGGACCAAGGGCATAAACTCGTCCGGGTCCGCCGGCTCTCCTTTTAGCTCCAGGGAGGAAGGCCGGTCTTTGGCTCCGCGGACGTCCAGGACGGTGAGCTGCAGCGGAACCCCGACCTGCTGGGCGGCCAGGCCGATACCTTTGAAGGCGTACATAGTCTCGAGCATGTCGGCGATGAGTCTTTTGATCGTTGGCGTAATGGAGTCGATCCTGTCGCCTTTCTTGCGCAGGACGGGCGTGCCGTATTTGACGACTGATAATACCATTAGGAAGTAGGCCAATTCCGCAACATGCCGGCGAGGTCGGGGATGCTCGGGCTTTGGCCGCTCCTCACGTAAAACCCGCTGGTCGTCACGCCCGTCAGGAGGCATTGCTGCGTCGGCAGCCCCAGCAGTTTACCCAGACAGAAACCGGAATTGAAATGGTCCCCGGCGCCGGTCGTGATCTTTGGCTTGGGCGTGAACGGCCCTTCGACGAGTGAGGCGCCATCGGGGCCCGACGCCAGCGCGTAAGCCGTCGGATGCACGATGATCGTATCGACGCGCACCCGCTGATGAATTTCCTGGCAAAGTTTCTGCAAGCCCTCGGGTGTGTGGTTGTCCGTCTTGAGGCCGAGGTTTTTGCCGCACTCGTAGCCTTCTTTCTCATTCAGACCGAGAATAACGTCGAAGTGCTTTTGAAAGGCGGCGACGAGTTCGAGCGCCCGGAGGAGGTCTTCACGCGTGCGCTTCTCAGGATCGGCGAGGTCGATGAAAAGCTTGCGCCGGGGGCCTTTCATGCCCGGGCAAATTTCCTTCAGCACCGCGGACCAAATATCGCTCATCGAAGTCAGCATCGTCCAATTGACAAAGCCGACCAGGTCGGCGCTGCCGAATTTGGCGGCGAATTTGTCCCGGCCGAACCGGGTCTTGATGTTTTCCCAGTTCATCTGTTTCAACGACTCGTGTTTGCCCAGCATGATCTTGCCGTCGTCGAACTCCAGGGCATCGGTGTAACCGGGCTCGGCAATGGAATGGACCTCGGCGCGTTTGGCGAAGTCGGCGAAGACCGGGTGGAGGCTCGGGTAGCCGAGAATGCCCAGGTAAGTGACCTTGAGGCCGAAACTAGCAAGCGCATTGGCCATAATCGGGCCGTTGCCACCGAGTTTGTTGATTTGGCTGACAAGTTCGACGTTGGTGCTCTGGCCGGCGGCTGCCGCCAGGCGCTCGGCCAATTGTGCAATGGTGGGCAGACGCGTATATTTCTCGGCGCTCTCCCGCTTATCCACGACGTGAAGGATGTCATCCACAAAGCCATCGAGTCCGACAAAGGCGGTCATTTTGCCGACACGGCCGGCGGCGGCCTGGAGTTGAGCAGCAGTGTTTTCGCGGAGTTCCGGGGTAGTCTTCATGTTAGGTTAGTCTGTGCGGTGGTTTCAGTTCCCTGGGGATGCCCGACGTGGCTTCAATCGGGGCCAATCCCGAGAATTTGCAGGATCCGCTCGAGTTCAGCGTCGCTGAAGAAAGTGATTTCCAGGCCGCCTTTTCCGTGAGCATAGCGCAACTGGACTTTCGTGCCGAGCCGCTCGCGCAATTTGTTCTCGAGGTTGGCTACGTGGGTATCCTTGGTCGGCGGTGTGAGCGGGCCGGTCCTGGGCGCGGAGGGATCTCCTCGTGCCTGCAAATGGGCAACCAGGACCTCGGTCTGGCGCACGTTGAGCCCATCTTTGAGAATCCGCTGGGCCGCCTGCTTCTGATGTTTGTCGCTGGCCAGACTTAAAATAACCTTGGCATGGCCGACTGACAGGCGTCCTTCGCGAAGGTAACCCTGAATCTCCGGCAGCAGCTTAAGCAGGCGCAAGGCGTTGGCCACTACCGTGCGGCTCTTGCCGACTTTGGTGGCTACTTCCTCCTGGGTGAGTTGAAAATGCTCGATCAGTTGCGCATACCCCTGGGCTTCCTCGATGGGATTGAGGTTCTCGCGCTGGAGATTCTCGATGAGCGCCAACTCGAGCACTGCCCGGTCGTCGGCCGTCCGCAGAATAATCGGGACTTCAGCCAGGCCAAGTAACTGGGCCGCCCGCCACCGCCGTTCGCCGGCGATTAGTTCGAGATGCCCGTTCCGCTCGCGGACAATGAGCGGCTGGACAATGCCCTGCTCCCTGATGGAATCAGCCAGTTCACGGAGCGTCTCCGGGGAAAAATCTTTGCGTGGTTGAAAAGGACAGGGGACAACCCGGTCGAGCGCAACCCGCTGGACGCGCTCGCGGGTGTCGGGCGCCGCAGCGGGCTCCGAGGCTGTGTTTGGGACTGCGGCCGGAACTGGGGGTCTCGCGACAGGGCTGCCGCCCAACAGCGCGCCCAGGCCCCGGCCCAAAGCTGGCTTTGCCATGCGCCCAGAGTGTGGCAGCGCAGGGAAGTTGTCAATGAAGTCCACGGTCCACCAAAGTCCAAGGTTCAAAGTCCAAGGTCTTGGATGACAGACTTTGGACTTTGGACTTTGGACTTTGGACTTTATCATTAGCTCGTGAGCCGGAAGAACGAAAAGATTGCGGCGATGATAGCCTCTCACCAGGGCCAGGACCTGGACGCGCATTACTTAGGTTATTTCGAATGTTTCAATCGACAGCTCTTTTACGAGGCGCATGAGGTGCTGGAAAGCCTTTGGCTGGCCGACCGGCACGGCCCTAATGGCGCGTTTTATAAAGGGTTAATTCAACTGGCCGGCGGCTTTGTCCATCTGCAAAAGCATCGCCCTGGACCTGCGGCGGCGCTGTTCAAGCTGGCTCAGGCAAATCTGAAACTCTATCCGCCGCATCACGAACGCCTCGAAATGAGCAGGGTGCTGAGCTTGCTCGACGAATGGCTCCGGAACCTGCGGTCCGCCGATGGCCGCTACGACCTGCTGGGCAGGGCTCCTGAGTTGGTTTTGGAGCGTAATTACCGGGAGCGTCAATCGTCTACATAGCTCGATCAGATCCGGAGGAATATTTTCCGGCGGTACATCCAGAATAACAGCAGCCACAGCACTAGCAAAACGGCCGTCCCCTGCAGCAACGGCTGGTAAGCTGCACCCAAAACCTCAAAAGCGCTTGCTCCCAGGTGGGTTTTCAAGGCCTTGAACGTGAACGCATCGAATAAATGCGCCATCAAATAGGCCGCAATGGAGTTGGCCCCGATGACCACCAGCGGAAAGGCCCAACGCTTCCGGTCATAAAGGTCCGCCACGAGGTAAAACCCGGCCAACAGCAGAAAGCACCACCCGCCCGAGAACAGCGTCCAGCTCGGCGTCCAGATACGCTTCACCACCGGGCAGAGGCCCAGCCAGCCAAGTGCGGAACCGGCGCTCAGACCGATAGCGCCTGCGACCACCAGCCATGTGACTTTCTCCCGCTCAACGCGTTCGCTGCGAAGGACTCCGCCGGCGATCAGGCCGAGTATCATCGTTCCCAATGTCGGAATGAAGCTGAGCGTGGCGTAGCCGCCGCTGTTAAAACCAAATGGCTTTTCACGCGGAAACAAATTCAGGAACCAGGTGTCAAAACTCCACGCGAGATTGCTGTTCTTGTTCCAATGCGCGGCAAACCCCGTCATCAAATACGGCCAGTCCTTCGGCACCCCGACTTTCGCATAATCGAATTCCGGTCCTGGCGCTGGATAGAGCGCAAAGGCCGACCAATATCCGATGAGGAGCAGTCCAAGCGCGAGCCATTGATCGCGCACTGGACGCAGGCCGAGCAGGAAGAGAAGGCCGTACCCAAGCCCAATCTGGCTGAGGGTATCCTCAAAAGTCCAATAGGTTTGCGGCCGGCCAACGGAGCGAAGAAAGACCCCCAGCAACACCAGAACCAGCGCTCGCCAAAAAGCGTGAAAGGCCATCCTCCCGCGTGACTGGCCTCGCGCAGCCCGGCTGGCCAATGAAAACGGCAGCACGACGCCCACCAGGAACGAAAACGACGGTTGAATCAAATCGTGAAGCGAGCAGCCAATCCATTCGACATGCGTTTGATGATGGGCCAGGAAATGCCAGAACCTGCCCTCCGGCCTGGCAGCAGCTATTCGGCTGAGGTTAAGTACCTCAGCCATCATCAGGAACATTACCAACCCGCGGTAGGCATCAATCGAGGTCAGGCGGGCGGCGGGCGAGCTGGGGGTTGGTGTTTCCGGCGGCGAAGCGACCAGGGTGCTAGTTGAATCCATGGGCCGGAAGGGTGAAAAGTAAAACGTAAAGCGTAAAACGTGAAACGTGACAGAGAGTTCGGATGAGCGGCAGATTACCGGCTGGCTTTAACCCCTCGTTTTTCATGTTCACGCTCCACGTTTTACGTTTCACGTATCACGCATAACCTCTTCGTCCTCAGGCCCCTGACACCACCGGTCGGAGCACAATGTTGCGATATTCAATCCCCGTGTGGTCGCCCTGCAAATAAATCGGCCCGGGCCGGTTGACATCCGACCAGAGGGCGCCGCCGGTGCAGCCGCGCACCGGTTGGTTGTCGATGATCTTTTTCCCGTTCAGGATCACCGTGGCATGGCGGTCCACAAACGTGATCTCCATCGTCTGCCATTCGCCCGGAGGTTTCTCCGCGCTCATCGTTGGTTTGATGCGGCTGTAAATGGCGCCCATATTATGGGGGTCGGGCGGCCTGCCGAAAGTATCCGCCACCTGGACTTCGTAAATGCCGCGGATATACACTCCGCTGTTCTCTCCCTTGCCCACTCGTGTTTCGAGCGTCAGCTCGAAATCCTCGAATTCATGGTCCGTGCGCAGGTTGCCGTAGTTCTTGTGCGGTTTGCCCTCCTCGTGGATGGGATTGTTCATGAGAATGCCGTCTTTTGCGCTCCAACCGCTAATAGCTTTCGGGTCCGTGAGCCGCCACCCGGTGAGGTCCTTGCCGTTGAACAACTGGATCGGCTCGCCAAATTTGATCTTGGAAAGGTCGGGCGCCGGAGGAGGCGGCGCTTGCCGATGGCCGGTGAATCGGGCTATGTCCTCGCCCTGGCCGTTCTCGCGCGGTTTGCTGCTCGAGAGGTTGATGACGTCTCCTTCAACCGTGCCGGCGATGGTCTCCGTAAAAGTCACTTTGGCATTCTTCCCATCGGCGCCTTTCCGCTGCGCATCGTGTCGGCGCGTCAACACCAGCTTGCCATCTTCGATTTTGGCCGACGCCAGAGGCAGCACACTGCCCGCGCCCCACATCACGCTGGCCTGAAGGTTCCCGTCCACTTCCTCAACTCCTAACCAGCCGGCTCCCCCGCCGGGAATGGTTAAAGCCCAATCACCGATATAGGAATTGTCAGCGGCAGAGGCGGTTGCCAGGGCAGCGCTCAAACCCAAAAGGGAAACCGAAGCACGAAGGAAGGTTCTCATAGACATGCGATTCTTATGCGCGCAGCCGGCTTCCAAGGCAAGTCGAAAGCGCGAGGCCTATGTAACTCTTTGGTCGCGGCTCTGCCGCGCTGGGATCTTTTGTGGCATTCGTTGCTCAATTCCGCGGCGCGATGACGAGTGTCTTCTCCGCCATGGCCACGCTCACCGATGCCTCGATGCCCGCCAAATGGGTTTGCCACCACGCATCCGCGTCCTGCATTGTCCAGATTCCTGCCGAGCGGCACCGGCCCAAACCCTCCTCCAAAGCTTCGGCGCTGGGCGGGCGTTGCGCCTGCTCTTTGGCCAGGCAGTTCATAATCAGCGTGGCCAAATCCTCCGAGACTTCCCGGCCCAACCGTTCCCCCGGGTGCGTGGGTTTCGTGCTGAGATGGTGATTGAACAGTTCCTCCACTACATGCGAATCGAATAGCGTGTTGCCGGTCAGCAGCCAGTAGCCCACCGCGCCCACCGAGTAAATATCGCTCCGGGCGTCAACGCTCGTGGGTTTCTCTACTGCCTCGGGCGAGATGAAATGCGGCGTCCCCACCACCGCGTCGGCGGCGATGCCGGGCACCGAGCGCTTATGGCTGGCTTTCACCAGGCCGAAATCGAGGACCTTCACCATGTCGTAGAGGCCGCCACGGCGGGTCAGGACGATATTCGCCGGCTTGATATCCCGGTGGATCAACCCGATGCGGTGCGCCTCGGCCAGGGAACCGCAAACCTGGCGCAGGATATGAATCACGCGGCCTTCCGGTTGCGGCCCGAACCGGCGCACCAGTTGGTCCAGGTCGATGCCGTTGATGTACTCCATGGCATAGTAGAACAGGCCCTCGGGTGTCCGCCCGTAATCGTAGATCGCGACTGTATTGGGATGCGTTAGTTGGCTGGTGATCTGCACCTCGTGCTCGAAACGGGCCGCCGTGGCTTCATTTGTCATGTCCGGGCTGAGCAGCTTGATCGCTACTGGTCGGCGCAGAAGGCTGTGCCGCGCCCGGTAAACCATCCCGTTGGCCCCGCGCCCAATCTCCTGCACGAGCACGTATTGCCCCAGCCGTCGCGCGGTCAGCGCGCTCTTCCGCACTGAGGCCTGCAGCCGCCCGACTGTCAGGGTGAAAGCAAAAATGGCCACGCCGCTCACGACCAGCAAAGCAAACATCACCCTGAACGCTTGCCGCAACATGTACAGGGTTTCGAACGCCTCGGTCGTAGCCACTTCCGTCGCCACCCCCATTCCGTATTCCGGCAACCAGGCCCAGGCGCCCACCACCTTGACTCCTCGATAATTGCGGTAACCTTCCACGTCCACCCCCTCCAGGCCCTTGGTCGCCGCCGCGGCCATGCGCGTCAAAGGCGGGCCCTCCCCGGGCGGACCCGGCCGGGCGGCACGCGGCACCTGGGGAACGTTGGTCCGTACGGTGGCCGCCTCAGCCGGCCCGGCCTTCTCCGGGAGCGTGTTGGTGTTCAATTCGACCCCGGGATCAGCCAGCCGCAGATTCAAAATCGACGTCGCCCCGGGCGCATCGGGAATCAGTCCGAGTTTCTTCAACTCTTCGTCGAACCGGGAATCGGTCAGCAAAAATCCGCGGCGGTCAAAGGCGTAGGATTCGCCGGTCTCTCCCATCCGCGCGACGGAGAAAATCTGGCTGAACTCCTTTTCCGGCGCCATGCGAACGCCCAGCACGGCAATGACGGTGCCGTTGGTGGATTTCACCGGCGCGGCCACGAACATCGTGGGGCCTTCGACATGCTGGCTGGCCCCAAACTCCCAGGGAAACGGGCGCGAAACCGTCGGCCTGCTGCTGAAAGCTCGGTTGACGAAGATCTCGTAAGTCCGCGGCATCGGCCGCCCAATTAATCGTGGATGGCCCGGCCAGGCCAGGATGCGCCTGTCCTTTCCCACCACGAAGAAATCCAGATAGTGCTGCGCTTCCAGCGCCGGTCTGAGCTGAAGCCGGAGGGTTTCTGCCGGCGCTGAATTAGCCAATCCCGGCGACGGACCGCTGGCTTCCTTGGCCAGCCCGGCCAGGTCGCCGATGGCCTCTTGCACCATGCTCTCGGCGGCGAAGGAGGTCGCATCGTATTCCCGTTCCGAAAACCAGAGCTTAAGCGCAGCGATGTCGGCCTTGAGCAGGGTTTCCAAACGCGAGGCCAGTTCTGCCCGCGTCGCCCCCTCCACCCGCCCGCGCACCCAGAACGCCACTAAACCCAGCATCACCGCCCCAAGAAACGGCCAGACCCACAGGTGTTTGAAAAGCACCAGCGGCGCCTCCGTGATCAGGCGGACCAACCGGCTCAGCTTTTGTTCTGATTCATCTGCTGGCACGCGTCCAGAGTGAGTGGCCCCTGCATGAATGTCAATGCGCAGCCCGGGACGCGGAGCTCGAGGATGTAGGGTGATTGAGCGGAAGAGTAGAGTAATGAAGCGATTCGTAACCTAGCTTGAATCGTAGTCTCTTTACTTTCAGAACGATTCCTGAAATGCTCGGCCTATGCGGGTCGCGGAACGAACCGCGCGCTATCCTATGAAATACTCCATATCTCTACTGCTCTTAACTTTGAGCTCCGCCGCGGTGCCGGCCGCCGAAAGCAAGGTCATCGCCTCGGGCGCGACGCTCCAAAAACTGGCCGGAGGGTTTGCTTTCACCGAAGGGCCTGCCTGCGATTCGCAGGGAAATGTCTTTTTCACCGATCAGCCTAACGACCGCATCATGAAATGGAGCATCGACGGGAAGCTCTCCACCTTCATGCAGCCGTGCGGCCGCGCCAACGGGCTCTCGTTCGATCCCCAGGGCGCTCTCTGGGCCTGCGCCGATGAGAAAAACGAACTCTGGCGCATCGATCCTGCCGGCAAGGCCACTGTCGTCGTGAAGGATTATCAAGGAAAGTTACTCAACGGACCGAATGATGTCTGGATTCGGCCTAACCGCCTGGCCGGCGTATCGAAGAAGCTATCGCCGCCCGAGCTCCAGGAAATGTCCGCTGGACTCTACTTCACCGATCCCTATTACAAGCGGCCGTACTGGAAACGCGGCCCCAAAGAATTGGACGAGTGCGTCTATTTTTTGTCGGCCGATGGCAAAAACCTGGTCCGCGTCATCGACGACTTCAAACAGCCGAATGGGATCATTGGCACGCCCGATGGCACCACTCTCTACGTCGCTGACATCGGCGCAAACAAGACCTATCGCTATGCCATCATGCCGGACGGCTCGCTGAAGGATAAAAAGTTATTCTGCGAGTTGGGTTCGGACGGTATGACCATCGACAACGAAGGCAACGTTTACCTCACTGGCAAGGGCAAAGGTGGGGTGACCGTTTTTGATTCCACCGGCAACGAGATCGAGCACGTCGCCGTCGCCGAACCCTGGACCGCCAACGTCTGTTTTGGCGGGAAGGACCGGCAGACTCTCTTCATCACGGCCAGCAAGGGCTTCTACAGCCTGCAGATGCGCGTCAAAGGCGTCGATAGCCAGTGAGTGCTCGGTTCCCAATAGACCTGGCGCGACCACGGTTATGGTTTGTGTTGCTGGGCGCGCTGTTGGGAACTCTAACCGGCACCCGCGCCGAGCGCGCCGTCATTTCACTCGATGGACGTTGGGATTTTCGCCTGGACCCGCAGGACGCCGGTCGCAAGGAACAGTGGTTCGCCTCCGGTATCCGTTTCACCAACACGATCAGAGTGCCGGGCGCCTGGCAGGCGCAGGGTTACGGCGTCCCAAGCGATAAGCTCTATCACAACTATGTCGGCAAGGCGTGGTATCAGCGTCAAGTCCAGCTACCGAAGTTAACCGCCGGCCGACGGCTCTTTCTCTGCTTTGGCGGCGTGCATCGCTCGGCGGAAGTTTGGGTCAATGGCAATCTAATGGGTGGGCATCTCGGCTATCTCTCGCCCTTCGAGTTTGAGCTAAAACCCCCGGTCACCACCAACTCTTCTCTGACTGTCACGGTCTGCGTCGATTGCCAGCAGCATTGGGAGACCGACTGTTTGACCGGGTGCGCGGACATTATCGACGAGATGTTCACGCCCTGGGGCGGAATCTCCGGGCACGTCTCGCTGGAAGCTCGCTCCGCTGCCTGGCTGGAAGACGTTTTCGTCCAGCCCCGGGCCGCGCCCCCGGGCGTCGTCGTAACCGCGCGCGTGGTGGGGGAAAAGGGCTTGGCTCGACGCACCCGGCTCGCGGTTCACGCCGAACACGAGCGGCCGGTCGCCGCCGCCGAGACCGACGTTGGTCCGGACGGCGGCTTGCGCTTCGAGCTTGAAATCCCCGAGGCCAGACTCTGGTCGCCTGATTCGCCTTATCTCTACACGGCCCGCGTGGATTTGCTCGCCGGCTCGCTTTCTCCAGCCCTCGAGCTCCGTCCTGCCACCCCGCCGCCTCACTCCCTCGACCGCGCCGAAGTCCGGTTCGGTCTTCGCGAAATCAAAATCGTCGGGCACGACTTTTACTTGAACGGCGCCAAACTGTTCCTCCGCGGTTATGGCGACGACGCGATCTACCCAAAGACGATGGCGCCGCCGACGGACAAAGCGCTTTATCGCTGGCGCCTCGCTGTCGCCAAAGAGTACGGGTTCAATTTCGTGCGGCATCACAGCCATTTTCTGCCCCCGGAGTATTATGAGGCGGCGGATGAAGTCGAGATCCTGGTATCGCCGGAATTCCCTATCGCCTACGAGTCCTATTATCGAAAGGCGAACGGGCCGGCGCTGGACTTGTATCGGAGCGAATGGGCCGCCATCATCAAGCGCCTGCGCAACCACCCGTCAATTTTCGACTGGTGCATGGCCAACGAGATGTGGAATTCGTTTCCGCTGGCGCCCGAGCTTTACCGTGCCGCCAAAACCCTCGACCCTGCTCGATTGGCGCTCGATAGCGACGGGTTGTTCTTGTCGCCGTTCCTCGAGCATCGGGGCGACCGTGATACCCTGGATTTCTTTTCCGTGTTGTTCGACGAGTTTTCGTTGCCGCTCGATAAACCCGACAAGCATCGGTTCGGGCAGGTTCCACAAAAACCCGTCCTCTCGCATGAGACGGGCAACTACGTCACGGTGCCGCGCCTGGACCTGATTGGCCTATTCAAGGATAATTTCAAACCGTTCTGGTTGCTGCCCTTCCGGGCCAAAATGGAAAAGCTCCGTCTGGCCGGGGAGGCCGGGCAGTGGTCCTTGAACTCCGAGCGCCTTTATTATCTCGCCCACAAATTGAACGAGGAGAACCTCCGCCGGAACCCGCAAATCTCCGGTTACATGTGGTGGCTCCTGCAGGATTACTGGACGGGCGCCAATGGCTTGCTGGACACCTACTCCCGGCCCAAGTCAATTCCGCCGGAGGCAGTCCGGCAGTTCAACGCGGCGCTGGTTTTGCTTCAGGAGGGGTTGCCGTTGACTTGTTCCGCCCGCCACCCGCTCGAGACGAAGTTACTCGTTTCCAATTACACGCCCGGACCTCTCCACGCCGGCAAACTCACCTGGATCGTGCGGCTCGGTTCACGCCTGCTGGCCCAGGGAGGCGAGAACCATTTCGAAGCCGGCCAGGGAGAATTGGCTGAAGCTGCAACTGTGGGGCTGGATTTGCCTTCGGTGGCGGAGCCGGAAAAGCTCACGTTGGAAGCTGAGCTTCGGTGTGGCAGTCTTCGCGCTCGGAATAATTGGTCTGCCTGGGTCTATCCCGAAGCACCTGCCGGGGCCCGTCTGACCGTGCCGCTCTTCGCCGGCCCCGAAATGCTTCAAGGCCTCCAACCCTTCGGTGCGCAACCATTGCCTGCCAAGGACTCACTGCCGGCCCGGGCCGTGTACGTTGTCAGCCGGCCAGGCTCGAACGTCCTCGCCGCGGTGGAAACCGGCGCCTGCCTGTTTTGCCTCACGCCCGAAAACCTTTTCGTGTGCGTAACGAATCGGTTCAAACCCGCCTGGTGGTTGGGAAGCCCAAAGGATTGCAATGCCGGCACGGTGGTCTACCCGCATCCGTTGACGCGTCCGCTCGCGCCCGACGGTTGGTGCGACCTGGGCTGGTATCATTTGTTGGAGGGCGCGCAGGCGGTTTTGTTGAACGACTTTCCGGCCCAACCCGAAGTGCTCGTGCGCGGCCTGGATGTCCACACGGTCTGCCGCAGCAAGGCCTTGCTGTTCCAGGCACGCCTGGGCCGTGGCTCGATTGTAGTGTGCGGACTCAGGCTGAAACCGGATGCGCAAATCCCTGAACGCGCCTGGTTGCTGAACCGGCTGCTCGAGTATTGCGGCACCTTCCCGCAACCCAAAGCCGAGCTGCCTGCCTCGTTCCTGCGCGACCGGCTCGGTCAGGAACGGCCGAACCAATTGCCTGGTCAAACCCCGGAGACGCGATGAGCGAAACGCGGCAAACCCTCGATCGAGCCGCGCGCTCCAAACGTATCGTATGAAAATAAACATCTGCGCCTTTGTGCTCCCCCTCCTCTTTAGCCTTGGGGTGTTCGCTCAACCACAGCCCGGTCCGGCGACGGACCTGTGGAAGCTCGCCAGCCAACAGGCGAGCGCCCACCATTTCTCGACCTTGTTCACCGCACAGGACGTCCAGAGGCACCTTTCGACTGACGAGGGTCTCAGCGCCGCGCTGGAGTGGTGCAAGCAAACCGGGGTTACCAAAGTTTATATCGAGACCTTTCGCGATGGCTACCAGGCCGAGCGCGGCACGCTCGAAAACGCCAAACAGAAGTTTCGTGCCGCCGGATTCGAAGTGTTCGGCTGCGTGACCACCACCAAAATCGGCAAACCTTCGACCGGCTGGAAAGGTGTCGTTTCCTGTTACACGGACAACCCGACCCAGGACAAGCTCCAGGCCATCTTCGAGTACGCCGCCGGCCTGTTCGATGAAATCATGATCGATGATTTCTGGTTTACCGATTGCGCCTGCCCGGAATGCGAGGCCGCCCGCCAGGCACGCAAGGTCAACATTGGGGAACATGCTTACCCGGTCAACGGCGATACCTGGGAGGATTACCGTTGCGAACTGATGGTGCGGCTTTCGCGTGAGCGGGTCCTTGGCCCCGCTAAACGGATCAATCCCGGCGTCCGCCTCATCATCAAGTACCCCCAGTGGTATGACCGTTTCCATGAGCGCGGCTACGAAATTGTGCGGGAGACCGCGGACTTCGACCGCATCTGGGTAGGGACCGAAACTCGCGACTATCAGGACCGGCAATGGGGCGGCACCCCGCCATACGAGGGATACTTCATCATGCGCTGGCTCGGCGGCTTCGGCGGTCCGAAGTGCGGCGGAGGCTGGTTTGATTCTCTCGGCACCACTGAACCCACGTACATAGAGCAGGCCCGGCAAACCGTGCTTGGCGGCGCGCGCGAATCGATGCTCTTTTCTTACGGCGGTTTGCAGCGAGGCGGTGCGATAAAAGATGTCGAGGCGTTGCGCGCCAATGTTCCCGAACTGCTCTCCGTCGCCAGCCAGGTCCACTCGCGTCAGGTCGTCGGCCTGGCCGCCTACAAACCGCCTAACAGTCATCCCGAAGGCGAGGCACGCGTTTTCGATTTCGTCGGTATGTTGGGCCTGCCACTGGTCCCCTGCCATGAATTTCCGACCAATGCTCCCGCCGCCTTCTTTTCCATCCATGCGCTCAAGGACCCGAATTTTGTTCCTGCCCTGAACCGCTTCATCAAGGCCGGCAAGTCCGTTCTGCTCACCGACGGTCTGGCCCAGCGGTTGACCAATGGGATGAAACTGGACCAGCGAAATGTCCAGATTCTGGCGGTGAAGCAGGAACCGAAGGCACTCCTTCAGCTTGGACAGAAGGAGCTGGATGAGCTTCGGGCCCCGCTGCTGCGCCCTTTCAAGACCTCCTTCCGCGCACCCAATGGCGTGGCCCTCTATCTATTTCGCGACGGAAGCTGGGTAATCGAAAACTTTAATAATGAACCAGCAACTGTCGAACTGAATACCAAGGCGCTGACGGTGGCTGCCCGCGGATGGAGCTTTTGGTGGAAGTAGGTCCGCCCCGCTCAAGCGCGGATGGCCCGTCTGCTGCCGCCTCTCATCTTCCGGCGCCGGGCTGCGCTCGGGCAACTTTCCGGGCGCCTGGTTCGCGCCGCCTGCCAATCCTGTTGGCGCAGCACCTGTTCGAGCTTCGCCAGTGACGGGTGATTGAGAGGTTGGGATACGCCAACCGCTTCATTCGTGCCTATTCCTGTCGATTCTTGGCTTTTGGCTGCGGGTTGTTCGGCATCAATCCTGCTTTTTCTCGAAATTGACGTAACTAATTTGCGTCGGCTTGGATGGGGCGCGGGTCTGCCCCAGCTCCACGGCGACGCCAATGGGCTCGTCGCGAATGCCGAAGGCTATCGTCAAAACGGAATTTCGGGTCGAGGATCAGCGGGAGTTCCTGCTCGAGGCCCCCGAGTTGGCCATCTTTATGGCCTGCCTGGGCCTGGTCAACGAGATGCGCTGGCTGGAGCACGCTTTCAAGCAGCGCGAGCTCAGCCCCGGCGTTTTCCGCAATCGCCTCAACGCAGCGTTGTCCCAGCTCACGCGAACCGCAGAGGCGACCCAGCGATTCGATATCGTCATGCCGGTGATGGAATATGGGCAGTTCTCTTCCTTTTTCTGGAAATGGTTCAACTGGTGGGACGATTATCTGAGCAGTTTAAGTCCGCGCCAGCTCGGCCAGCTGGTGCGCCTGGCCCGCGAACGCAAACGCTCGGTGCTGAAACACTACCCCAAGGACCACTGGGTGGCTTACAGGAAGACGCCGGCTTTTACGATCGTGGTGAACTAACCGTCGCGTGAGGTTTTCCGTCCAGGTCAATTGATCTTGATGCTCGTTCGCTCGCGCAGCCACAAATAGTCCGTGTCCGGTGATGGGACAAACCCGCCGCCGGCGCCGCCTTTCACGGGTGGTCGCACGGTGTCAGGTATCCAGCGATGGCGCTCCACATGGCCGTCTGCCCAGGACATATTTGCCGCGCGGTTGTGATAGGAAGCCGGCAGGTTGCCCCATTTAATCTGATCCCAGCGATTCATGAAGTAGCCGTCGTTGATGGTATCCGGGTGCTCTTCGATGAAGACGTAGAAACAGGAAGGGCGGGGGAACTGGCTCATTTTCAGGAACTGGACCCACGTCGGATTGAAGCGATTCGGGTTGATGAGAGGGTCGCCCACCAGCGCGTTCATCGAAAAGCTGCGCAACCGCGGCCCGTTTTGCGCCAGCGATTGATCGGAAGGGCATTTATACAAGGGCAGGTCATTATTGACGTACGGTGCCAGCTTTCCGCTCAGCACATACGCCGGGTTGGTATTCTCATCACTCGTCCCCCAGTTCTCGATGTTGTTGACCCAGCTTTGCCTGTAAGTCCGGGTATCCGCCGTGCTCGAATTATTGACCAGTAAGCCGAGGTTGTCGTCCTGGTAAAGCATCCAGGCGAGGGAGAACTGCTTAACATTGTTCGCGCAAGCCGTCCCCTGTGCGCTCATTTTGGCTCGGGACAAAGCCGGCAGCAACATCGCGGCGAGAATCGCGATGATGGCGATGACGACCAGCAATTCGATTAAGGTAAAGCCGGGGTCATGCTCGACGGGTGTATCGTTCATAGGGTTTGCCACGAGAGAACGCAAAGACCTCAAAGGATTCTGATTTCTTCATTTCTCTGTGACTTGCTGTTCAATTCTGATTGTTGGACGCTCATCGCCGCGCTTTGGTTAACGCTTCATTTCCGGCGGCGAGAACTTCGATCAGCCTCTGCGGGTCATAGACGCAGCCCGCCCAGGTCCCCCCTCCAGCCGATTGCAGCGCCGCCCAAAGCCGCGTGTCCGCCGGCAGCGCGGGATGCGGCGCCAGATCCGGCCGAGTCTGCCGGCATGCCAAAACCTGAGCGCCTTCTTCCGGGGTAAATTGCCGCTGATTTTCACCCACCAGATTGAGGGTGCCTTCGCAGCGGTCGCGCTCGATGCAAATTTCAATGAGATCGCCGTCCAAAACCTTTCCAATCGGGCCGCCGGCCAGGCCTTCCGGGCCGATATGACCGATGCAGGCGCCGGTCGAAACCCCCGAGAACCGCGCATCGGTCAGCAAGGCAATCTGGTTGCCGAACGGCAGGGCTTTCAAAGCACCGGTGACCTGGTAAGTCTCCTCCATCCCGGTCCCCAGCGGACCGATGCCGGCCAACACGAGCACATCGCCAGCTTTGACCTGCCCCTGCTTGAGCGCGGTGATGGCCGCTTTCTCGCTGACAAAGACACGGGCGGGGCCGGTTTTACGGTAGATGCCGTCCTCATCGACGACTGCAGGATCTATTGCCGTGCTTTTCACCACCGAGCCTTCCGGGGCCAGGTTTCCACGTGCGAAAGCCAGCGTGCGTGTCAGCCCACGGCTGCGCGCCTGGTCCGGAGACATGATCACCTCGTCAGGCTCCACCGCATCCTGCTGGCGCAGAATTTCACGAAACCGGCGGCGGCGCTCGGACCCCTCCCATTTTTCCAGAATTTCGCCCAGAGTTTTCCCGGTCACGGTCATTACCTCCGTGTCCAGCAAACCCAACCGCTGCAGATGCAGCATGACTTCAGGCACGCCTCCGGCCAAAAACACTCTCACGGTGGGGTGGTGAATCGGCCCGTTGGGCAGCACACTCACCAGCCGGGGAACTTTTCGATTGACTGCTATCCAATCATCGACCGTCGGCGGCCTCAGGCCGGCGGCATGGGCAATGGCGGGCACGTGCAGCAATAAATTCGTCGAGCCGCCGAAAGCCGCATGGAGAACCATCGCATTGCGGATGCTGGCCGGCGTCAGGATGTCGCGCACGGCGAGTTTGCGCGTGGCCAGATGGTGAAGCGCGCGCGCAGAGCGCCGGGCCATATCGAGCCACACGGCCTGGCCGGAGGGCGCCAGCGCGGTGTGCGGCAGTGAAAGCCCCAGCGCCTCGCTGACGACCTGGGCCGTAGCGGCCGTGCCGAGGAATTGGCAGCCGCCTCCAGGCGAGGCGCAGGCGCGGCAGCCGAGTTCCGCGGCTTCCTCAAGCGAGAGCAACCCGCGCGCAAACCGAGTCCCGATGGTTTGCACCGTGCCGGCATCTTCCCCATTGCTCGGTGGCAGCGTCACTCCACCTGGAACAACTACGCCCGGCAACTCGTGCAACCCCGCTAAAGCCATCATCATCGCGGGCAGGCCTTTGTCGCAGGTGGCCACGCCCAGGACCCCGGCGCGCAAGGGCAGCGACCGGGCCAGGCGCCGGAAAATCACTGCGGCGTCATTCCGATAAGGAAGGCTGTCGAACATTCCTGCTGTGCCTTGTGTGCGGCCATCACACGGATCAGAGCAGAAGCCGGCGAAAGGAATCGCTCCAAGCCGGCGGAACTCCTCGGCGGCGGCTTGCACCAACAAGGTGATTTCCCAATGACCCGTGTGATACCCAAGCGCGATGGGCTTCCCATCCGGCGCGCGCAGTCCGCCCTGCGTGCTCAGAATCAGGAACTGGCCGCCGCCCGCCTCAGCGGGCGCCCAGCCCATCCCCGCGTTCTGGGCCATACCGAAAATGTCACCGCTGGGGCTGTTTAACAACAGTTCCGCCGTAAGGGGCAAGCTGCCTTCCGGCCCGCGGGCATGCGTCTGAACGCGGTAGATCTCCGGCGGCGCAGGTTCGAAAAGTTCATCGGACGAACTCATACCCCATTGAAGCAGGCGGAGGTTGGGAGACAATGGCAAAGTGAATCCTGTGAAACGTGAAACGTGAAACGTGATTTTATCTTAGGAGATTCACGTTTCACGTTTCACGTTTCACGAGGTCCGCGACGCCCCAGCCCTGCCGCCAGATTCGGATCGACTTGGGGCAGCAGGTCGTGCTAAGTGATCCGCGCCGCGCCGATTTTATGACACACCAACGCTGGCTGCGCATCATCCCCGTCGCCCTGATCATGTACACGATTTCGTATGTGGATCGGACCAACATCTCGCTCGCGTTGGACCCGGGCATCTCCGGGATGATGAAAGACCTGTTCATGGACGACAAAATGAAGGGCCATGCCGCGGGCATCTTCTTTTTTGGTTACATGCTGCTGCAGATTCCGGGAGGGTATTGGGCAACACGCTGGGGCGCGCGGAAGATCGTGAGCGTATTCCTGGTTTCATGGGGGTTATGCGCCGTTGGTTGCGGCCTAGCGCACACGTTCAGACAATTCGAGGTGATGCGCTTCCTGCTGGGTGTGGCCGAGAGCGGCGTGTTCCCTGCGACGCTGGTGTTGCTGGCCAACTGGTTCCCGCGCGCGGAGCGCGCGCGGGCGAATGCCTACTGGATTCTCTGCCAACCGCTGGCGGTGGCCGGTTCGGCGCCCATTACCGGCTGGCTGTTGGGCATCTATGGCTGGCAGAAGATGCTGATTCTCGAAGGGCTCTTGCCTTTCATCTGGCTGCCGATCTGGTGGTTTTGCATTCGCGATCATCCCCGGCAAGCCGGTTGGATCTCCGCCCAGGAGCGGGAGTTTCTCGAAAACGCCTTGGAGAAGGAGCGAACAGAGTTGGAACCGCCCAAAACGGTTTCGGTATGGGCCAGGCTGGGTGAACCCGCGCTCTTCGTGATGGTGGCGATGTATTTCTTCCAGAATTGCGAGGCCTACGGTTGCATGACGTTTCTGACAGAGGGGTTGAAGGGCAGGGGGTTTACTCCGTTGCAGCACGGCATCCTTTTCGCGATTCCTTACGCAGTGGCAGCGGTCGTGATGATCCTGAATTCATGGCATTCCGACAGGACACGCGAGCGCCGGTGCCATGTCGCAGTGGTCTATGCCCTGAGCGGCGCGAGTCTGATCCTGAGTGTGCTGTTGAGCCGGCACTTCTGGGTTTCTTACGCTTTCATGTGCCTGGCGATCCAGGGACCGTTTGCCGGGCAAGCCCCCTTCTGGGCCATCCCGAGTGAGACCTTGCCGCGCGGCGTCGTGGGAATAGTAATTGGATTAGTCAATGCGGTCGGAAATGTGGGCGGTTACGTTGGGCCTTTCTTCGTGGGCTGGTTGGTGAAGGAGTATCACAGCACGGCGATTCCTTTTAACGTCCTTGGCGCAGGGATGCTGGTGGCCGCCGGCTTGGCGTTTCTCCTCCCGAAAGCGGCGCGGACCTCGGCGCCTCTCCGCAGCCCGCAATTGACCACAGAGACGCGATGAGCGCGCCTATGAAACTCTGCCGATTCAAAGACCCCAAAGGCGATGTTCGTATCGGTTTAATAACCGAGGACTCCGCGGTGCTCGACCTGACCAGCGCCGGTATCAGCCAGTTGCATCCCTTGCTGGAAAACGAAGACGCGCTCGAGCAATTGAACCGGATTCCCCGCGACACTCTGTCTGGCCTGCCTTTGTCCGAGGTCCGGCTCTGCGCGCCGGTGGAACGGCAGGAAGTGTGGGCCGCCGGGGTGACCTATTTGCGCAGCAAAACCGCACGGATGGAGGAATCCGATTTCAGCGCCACAGCCTACGACCGCGTTTATGCCGCCGAGCGACCGGAGCTGTTTTTTAAGGCGCTGGCGGAAAAGGTCGCGGCCGCGGGCGAACCGGTCGGCATCCGCGGGGACGCCCGCTGGAGCGTTCCCGAACCCGAGCTGGCCCTGGTGCTCAATTCGCGTGGGAAAGTAGTGGGCTACACCATCGGCAACGACATGAGTTCGCGCGACATCGAGGGCGAGAATCTGTTGTACCTGCCTCAGGCAAAAATCTATGAGCGTTCCTGCGCGCTCGGACCCTGGATAGTCCTCGGCGCACCTGAGGAAACGGTTCGCGGCTGGAGCATTCGCCTTGAGATTCGGCGCGGCGGCAAACCCATTTTTACAGGCGAAACCTCAGTTGCTCAAATTAAACGCAGCTTCGAGGAACTGGCCGGCTACCTTTTCCGCAGTCAGCAGTTCCCGCATGGCGCCGTTTTGCTGACTGGGACAGGAGTCATCCCGCCGGATGATTTCACGCTCCAGCCGGACGACACCACCGAAATCACCATCAGCGGGATCGGCGTGCTGAAGAACTCCGTGGTTGTAGTATGAAGCTGGCGGAGAGAGGGGGATTCGAACCCCCGGTGGGGTATAAGCCCACTCACGCTTTCCAGGCGTGTGCGTTAAACCACTCTGCCATCTCTCCGACGCGCAGCCACAATGTGCAGAAGGGCCGTAGATTACGCAAGCGTTGGTAGTGTCCTAAATTGGATTATTCCATCACAAACTTGGAGGGATATTCTTTTCGCAACTTCCACAGATTGCCGCAAGGGATATTAAACTGCTTGCATACGGACGGAATTTTTATGCGTTCTACGGCTGCTGGCTCATCCTTTTCGAAGGTGATTACTGTAGCCCCTAAAGCAATTGCGTGGCCGATTAGCCTGTAGTCGGCACACGAAAGGAATGTATTTTTTGCCGATTCGGAGTAACGCTCATGATAGACTATCCATGCAGCTACGTCGCGCAGGGCTTTCTGCGTATTGCTTCCATCAGTTTTTAAGAAAAATGCGCCGTGCATTTTAACCCAGTTGGAAAGCTGATCGCCTTCATCCATTAGCTCCTGCTTAACTTTATCTATACTAAACACAACCTCGGTTTCATTAAGCCGTTCCAGCCATGTCCAAAACGCAGGGACAGAATCGAATGGATAAAAATCATTCTTTGCACGAATTAGGGTATCGCTATCAATTAGGTATTTCATCCCAATTCGTACCCGTATTTGGATTTCGCGAAATTATGAAACGTGGCGCTATTATTGATACCAAGCATCCTGAACGCTTCCTTGTAAGTCGTACGGCCCTCAAGTGTGCTGGCGATAAGCGCTCGGCTAAATCTATTTCCAGCCCTGGCGCCAAGGGTATTGTGGAAATTGCCCCGGGATTCCGAGGTGTCTTTGCGCTCTTGCCCTCGCAAGTAACGGGAGGTTGCATCATCGTAAAACGCCTTAAATTGAGACTGATTTATGCGCCCGGCGTCCCTAGCTCGGCGTGCAATTACGAGCGTACTCACTTTGTATTTTCGGGCGAGTCGCTTTATTTCTGCTAATGGATCGGGAGATTTTGCGCACCATTCTTTTTCAAACTCACTAATTGGGACAAGCACCTCGGCAGCAACGTGATTACAATATTGTTCAATAGGGTTTGCCGTTGCGTATGTCCGTATGGGGTTTGAAATAACCGACTCACCAGCACACAAATGTACAATTTCATGAACGAGCGTGAACAATTGTGCGGCAAGGGCATCACGACTGTTGATAAAAATCAACGGCGCGTATTGATCGCTTAATGCAAAACCACGAAATTCATCCGTGGAAATCGGCCTGTTCGCGTTGTTCCCGACAACACCACTGCGCATAACTAGAATACCCGCTGATTCCACCGCTTCAAAGTGCAGCAAAACGTTCTCCCTCCACGATGGTGCTTTTAAGGAAATGAAGGGTCCAATTTTGAATTGGGTGCGAATGTCCTCGGCAGCCCTTTTCGGATACTCGGTATTGAGTGCCCCAATGAACTTTAACGGTTCCGCCCCAAGCGATTTCATGTACTCCCGATACCATGATTGTCGCTGCTGACATTGATAAATTACGTCCAGTAGATTTACGCTAGCCTTTCCGGTTGAGATGTTATCCGTAGCCCGGAAGTCATTGATTGGGAGCTTTTCGACAGGCGGCTCCTTAAGAAACAAATATCCGAAAGGCGTGTGCGTTTTTTCTGCAAGAATTTCGGCCCGACGGAATGTTAATTCTCCAGTCTTTTCCCACTCACGAACCTGTTCGGGGTCCTCCTTTCCTAAGACTTTCCGCGCCAAAGCAATACGATCTAAGCCAGCTCGTGTGCGTGCCCACTGCAATACGGAGGGCTCAAGTGTGATCGTGCTCATGTTGCGGCCCCCATTTCTATGACTCGTTTGCCAGCCTTAACATAGCTCAAAACAAGTCCGTCAACCAATCGCGAGGGCTTATCTTTCCAGCGCCTTTTTGCGGTATTCCAGTTCTCTTTGTCAACTGAAATACAAACTTTTTCTTTTGTAATGCCGGTTTCCGGGTGGCCCGCGCCAGAGCGCACCCCTCCCCAACCTAACTGTTTCTTTTGTTTTATTGTTGACATAGCTTGATTAAAGTATTACTCTATTCAACATTAAAAGTCAATAGAGAAATATGAACGCGTTAAAGACCGAACAGAAAACCCAAGCCGTAAGCCTGCTTTGCGAGGGCAGCAGCATTCGCAGCATTGAGCGGATCACAGGCATTCACCGGGACACGATCATGCGCCTTGGGTCCGGGTGGGTGAGGCTTGTGCGAAAATCCAAGACGGCAAGATGCGCAAGCTGAATTGCCGCCAGATTGAGGTTGACGAAATCTGGGGATTCATTGGGGCCAAACGCAAGAACGCGGCGAATTGGTTGAACGCTGTGGAGAATAAACGGGAGTACCTCGACAAGTTGCAAGCCGCGATTCAGGAGTTGCACAAGTGCGGAGCGGTTCACCGCCAAACCGTGCCTGTGCATGAAGTGTTTCGCGGCAAGACGGTCTGGCGGGGCGACGTTGAAGTGTTCGACCTAAACGGACACCCCAAAGCCAAACGCGCTTACGCCTGGAGCCATTTGGACGGGCCGAACGATGAGCGGACGCGATTTGTTGCCGTGCTGGAAATCCCGCCCGTGGATTCAGCGAAGCGAGCGGTTCAGGTTCAGATTGTTAAGGACGTGAGGTCTAAGAAGTGAGCATCCGCGCAGGGAATCGAACCCTGACATGGGGACTATTTGAACCTACAGTTTCCAATAAGTTCAAGAATCCCCCGTTCTGCCATTAAACTACGCGGACATTTACGGGAATCATGATACCAAGATTTTTGAAAATGTCAAATTAGGACACTACCCAACTACCCAAGCGTTTCAAATCAAGGTAGCCGGAAACACCAAACTCCATGGAAAAACACCAAACACCAAGCTCCAAGCTCCAGAGAAACACCAAACCCCACAGAAGCTCCAAATTCCAAACTCCGAGCCATTTTTGAGTTTGAGTCTTGGTGCTTTCCTGAGGCTTGGAGTTTGGTGTTTGATGCTTCCTTAGTGCTCTGGGTCATAAGTTCGGTGACGTATTCAAAGGGTCAGGCCGCCAGCGCCTGTACAGACGGGGTCTGGAGTTTGGCAACCAACTCGCGCAGCTCAACGCGTGTGAATTTCCATTCGAAGGGCTTGGCGAC
>DATMQA010000090.1:0-47904 GCA_035566895.1 Binatia bacterium | reverse complement strand
CGAGAAGCTCTGCAAGGAATACAACATCAAGGTTGCCATCCACGACCATCCCCGCCCTTCACATTATTGGAACCCTGACACCGTCCTCGCCGCCGTCAAAGGGCGCACCCCGCTGATGGGCGCCTGCGCCGATACCGGCCACTGGCTCCGCTCCGGTCTCAACCCGGTCGAATGCCTGAAAAAACTCGACGGCCGCGTCATTGTCCTCCACTTCAAGGACCTGGTGCCGAACGACGACGCCAATCCTGCCCCGGACAAGAAACGCAAGGAATCCAAGGCCATGCACGACGTTCCCTGGGGGACCGGCGTCGGCAACCTCAAGGCCCAGATGGCTGAGCTCAAACGGCAGAACTTCCACGGCGCCTTTTGCGTTGAATACGAATACCACTGGGACAACTCCCTTCCCGAGGTCGCCGAGTGCGTGAAGTGGTTCAACCAGACCGCGGCAGAGCTGGCGAAGTGATCCGTGAGCGGGGGCGTGAACACTGGGATTATCTTCGCTCCGGCTCATGAAAAACGCGGTGTTCCAGGCTCTGGCCGAGGCGGCACGTAGCGGCGAGCCGGTTGTCCTTGGGATCATCTCCGGGGTAAAGGGTTCCAGCCCGCAAAAGGTCGGAGCCAAGGCCCTGTTCTATGCCGATGGCCGCATCAAGGGCACGATGGGCGGCGGCTGCCTGGAAGCTGAAATCCAACAGCGTGCGGTGCAATCCCTCCGCACCGGCGCGCCCGCCACTTTTGACCTGTTGCTCGATCACGATTTCGGCTGGGATGATGGGTTAATCTGCGGCGGCAAAGTCTGCGGCGTAATCCTGCCCAACGCGCAAAACGCCGGTGAGAAGTTCTGGGCTGGGCTCACGGAGCGGCGAGAGACGCTTGTCTGGGGCGTGACCAACGATTTAGCTATCACCTCCCTCAGCTCTCCTACGCCTAATCCGGTCACGACGCGCCCCGCTCCGGAGTGGCTTTACCAGGAAACCATCACTCCGCCTTGCGCCCTTTGGATCGCCGGGGCGGGCCACATTGCGCAGGCGGTCGCACCGCTGGCCATGCAGTTGGATTTTGATGTCACCGTGTTCGACGACCGCCCGGCGCTGGTCAATCGTCAGTTCTTCCCCGAGGGTATTCAACTCGAGGCGGAGGTGTGGGACAAGCTGCTGGAGCGGCCGTTGCCCAACGTGCCGAGCTTCGCCTTGATCGTCACCCGCGGTCATCGGCATGACGCGCTAGTGCTGCGCGACTGGATTCACAAGCCGTTTTTGTTCCTGGGAATGATCGGCAGCTCGCGCAAAGCGCGGACCATCCTCGAGCATTTCCTCGAAGAGAAGCTGGCTACCCCCGAGGAACTGAAACGGCTAGCGTGTCCCGTAGGAATCAAAATCCGCTCGCAGACCGTGATGGAAATCGCCGTCAGCATCCTCGCCCAGTTCATTGACAAGCGGGCGGAGTTGGTGGGCGTCTCACCGCGTCATCGTCACGAGGCAGCTATCGCAGCGCGCTCGTAAATTTGCGTGAGCGGAAGCTCGACTTGAGCCGGAAGCAAAACAGGAGTCCCCATCACTTCAACGCTCCAACACGCCGTTCTTCAGACCGAGCCTGAGCCGCTGCGGAAACCTCTTCGCCTCGACGTTCGGAGCGGCTCTGGATTGCCAGGAAGATCGCCTCACAGGTAGCCGGGGAGGCGAGGTGAATTTCGCCTCCTGGTGGCCCGAACGCAGCGAGCGCGTCGCGGATAGCCTCGCGGGCGGAGATCGCCAGCATCAGCGGCGGTTCACCGATGGCCTTGCTGCCATAGATAACATCTCCTTGCGCGGCGTGTTTGAGCAGGGTCACATTGAACTCCTGGGGCATGTCCCCAACGGCCGGGATTTTGTAAGTATCCGGCGAGTGCGTAAGCAGCCGGCCCTGGTCATCCCATTTGAGTTCTTCGGTGGTGAGCCACCCCAGGCCCTGCACGAACCCGCCTTCAATCTGACCGCGGTTGACCCCTGCGTTGATCGAGTCACCGGCATCATGCAGCAGGTCGGCGCGCAAGACTCGCATCATCCCGGTGAAGCCGTCCACTTCCACTTCCGTCACCGCCGCACCGTAAGCGAAGTAATGGAACGGCTTGCCCCGGCCGGCCACCCTGTCCCAGTGGATTCCTGGGGTGCAGTAGTATCCAGTCGCTGACAAACTAACGCGCTGCAGGTAGGCCTGCCGGACCACCTCGGGAAAAGACACCTTTACCCGCCGCCGCTTTTGGTCAAATACCGTTCCTTCACTAAAGACCACATTCGCCGAACTCGGCGCGCGTCCCCCCGCTGCTTTCAACAACTGAAGCGCAACCGGGAGCAGCCTGGCGCGAAGGGTCTCGCAGGCATTTTTGACGGCGGCGCCGTTCAGGTCCGTTCCGCAGGAAGCGGCGGTGGCGGAAGTGTTGGGCACTTTGTCGGTGCTGGTGGTCATGACGCGCACCTGCTCGGGCCGGATGCCGAGTTCCTTCGTGGCGATGGCGGCGATATTGGTATGCACTCCCTGGCCCATTTCGGTCCCGCCGTGGTTGACCTGGACCGTGCCATCCTGGTACAGGAGCACGAACGCCCCGGCTTGGTTGAGGTGGGTGACGGTGAAACTGATACCGAATTTAACCGGAGTGATGGCCAGACCCCGTTTGCGATGAGGGTGCGCGGCGTTCCATGCGGCGATTTCGCCGCGGCGGCGTACGAAGCCGCTTGATTTTTTCAGCTCGCGCCAAATTGTTTGGATGCGATTGTCGCCCAGTTCCTGGCCATAGTGAGTCGTGTTGGTCGCGCCCTTGCCGCGATACAGGTTTCGTTCGCGCACCACCTCCGGCGCCAACCCGAGCCGGCGGGCAACCCGGTCCATAATCTCTTCAATAACCAACATCCCTTGCGGTCCGCCAAAACCGCGAAAGGCAGTGTTGGATGATAGATTGGTTTTAGCCACTTGCCCACGAAACTCAACCGCAGGAATGTAGTAAGCGTTGTCGAGGTGGAACAGTGCGCGGTCGGTTACCGCCTGCGAGAGGTCCAACGACCAGCCACCATTCGAATAAAGATGAATGCGCGCCGCGAGCAGCCGGCCGTCAACATCGAAGGCAACTTCGAAATGAGCGAGGAACGGGTGGCGGTGGCCCGTGAGCATCATATCCTGGTCGCGGTTCCAGCGCACACGCACAGACTTCCCGGTGTGGTGCGCCGCCAGCGCCGCCAACGCCGCCGGCGTAGCGGCCTGGGTTTCTTTGCCACCGAAACCGCCACCGAGCCGGGGCACCTGCACGACGATCTGGTTCGTCCGCCGACGCAGCACATGTGCGACCACAGCCTGGACTTCGGAGGGATGCTGAGTTGAAGAAACAACTAATATCGACCCGTCCTCGCCCGGCTCGGCCCAGGCCGCCTGGGTTTCCAGGTAGAAATGCTCCTGGCCGCCCAGCTCGAAGGTTCCCTTAAGCGTCAACGGTGCATCGTCCAACACCGGCGCGACTTTCCCTCGCCGGATGAAATTGGGTTCATTATGGAAACTCGCTTTTGCCAGGGCCTGTTCCAATGTGAGGATGGGCTCCAGCGGCTCATAATCCACCCCCACCCTTTCCGCCGCCGCTCGGCAGGCCTCCTGCGATTCACCGACAACCAGAGCCACAAGCTGGCCATGGAAAGAGATTTCTTTGTCAGCCAGAAGGATTTCGTCTTTTTTGACTCCGCCGACGTTATTGTGACCTGGAATATCTTCGGCCAGGAGGACCGCTTGAATGCCGGGTATCGCGCGAGCAGCGGCCGCGTCGCGCCGCAGGATTTTGGCGCGGGCATGCGGTGAACAAACGGGCCAGACCTCGAGCATTGGCTTGCCCGCAGTCTGGTCATCCGCGTACATAGCTTCTCCGGTCACGTGCTTGTGCCCGCTCTCGTGCGGAAGCGGCAAGGGGTAGCTGTTTTTAGC
This sequence comes from Binatia bacterium, assembly GCA_035566895.1. GTDB lineage: Bacteria > Verrucomicrobiota > Verrucomicrobiia > Limisphaerales > UBA8199 > DATMQA01. The sequence goes on along the minus strand of DATMQA010000090.1, from coordinate 43,965 downwards.
GACTCGCAGCCCATGACGGTTCAGGGGCGCCTTGTCCACCTCCGGATCGCAATGATAAAACTTCTCGAGCAAGCTGGTGATCAGTCCCCGCCGATATTCCGCACTGCCCCGGACATCGGAAATAGGCGCGAACTCCGACCGCAGTTGCGGCAGGACATCCTGTATGGTTTCCTCAGTCCACAATTTGCCGAGCAGGGCCTCCTCGGTCTGGCGCGCTCGAGCCGGCATCGCGGCCACACCGCCGTAGGCCAGCCGTGCGTGCCGGACCCTCCCGCGCTCATCCAAATCCACAGTGAAACAGGCGGCAACGGTGCTGATGTCCATCTCGCGACGTTTGGACACTTTAAACCATTGGTTGCGGCGGCGGCAGCCCGGCTGCGAGGCAAATCGAGGCACAACGATCGTCTTTAGAATCTCGCCAGGCCGCAGCGCCGTTTTGCGATAGCCGATGAAGAACTGCTCGACAGGCAGGGCACGCTCCGCGAGTCCTGCGCCGCCCGGCAGAGACACCAGTAGCACGCGGGCATCCAACGCGAGCAGAACGGGGGCACTGTCGCCAATGGGAGAAGCAGTGACCAGATTGCCGCCCATGGTCGCCCGGTTGCGAACCTGGCGCGACCCAAACACGCGCAACATGTCGCCCAAGGCCGGAAACTCGGCCGCCATCTTCTCTTCGATCGCCGTCAATGTGACCGCCGCGCCAATGCGCCATTCCGAGTCGGTGAACGTTATCTCGCTCAGCTCGGGCACGGCCTCGACCGAAATCAGCCGCTGGAATTTTTGGAATCGTTTGCTGATGTCGAGACCGAGTTCCGTGGCCCCGGCAATGAGCCGGGCATCCGGAAACTGTTGAAGCAGCGACAGGAGGTCGCGCAGAGAGTCGGGCCGGAGAAAACTCTCGCCGGCAAACTCATAGCTCACACGGTCGAGCCTGGCCGGGGATTTTTTCAACATTCCCGCGAAACGGTCCTCGCCATTGTGCCCGTGACGCTGCCTGAAGGCCTGAATTGCGGCCTCGCGGATGGGGCGATAACCGGTACAACGGCAAAGGTTGCCGCAGAGTTGTTCATTAAGCTGCGCGGAAGTGCGCAGGTCATCCCGGTAATGGCCTTCAAAAAGCGCCATCACTACGCCCGGCGTGCAATACCCGCATTGAGAGCCGTGGTGCTCAACCATTTCCTCCTGGACCGGATGCAGGCCCTCGGGGCAGGCCAACCCTTCGACGGAAACGATTTCCCGTCCTGCTATCAAGCACATGGGTACCAGGCAACTGTTGATAGCGCGATAGCAGGGCCGGCCCGCCGCGTCGCAATCGATGAGGGCAACGGAGCAGGCGCCGCAGTCTCCTTCGGCGCAACCTTCCTTGGCGCCGGTCAGCCCGCTTCCGCGCAGAAACTCAAGCAGGGTTGTGTTCGGGGAGCAATCCTGGACGCGGATAGGCCGTCCATTCAAGGTGAATTCGAGCGCGCCCGACATGGTGAAATTTTGCCCCATCCCGGCCGGAAGTCCAGTGGCGGAATGAGACCGACCTTCACGTTTCACGTTTTACGTTTCACACGGCCGAATTCCCGTTTGCCTCCGCCCCCGCTCATCCCCATACTGGCGCCACTATGGACGAGCTTCGAAGTACAGTTGTCAAGTTCTTGACCGAGTACGGTTTCCAGATCATCGGGGCGATCATCATCCTCATCGCCGGCGCCATGCTCGCGCGGTGGATTGCCCGCGTGGCCGACCAGTGGTTCATCAAAAGGCAGCTCGAGCCGCCCATCCGGATGCTGGCAAGCCGCGTCATCCATTTGCTCGTCTTCGGTCTGGCATTGGTGCTGGCGTTGGACAAGTGCGGCGTGCCCATCGCTCCCATGGTGGCCGGCATCGGTGTCGCGGGCGTGGGCATCGGCCTGGCAACACAGCACGTTCTTTCGAATCTCGTCGCCGGGCTGACGATCATTTTTACCAAGCCATTCAAGGTGGGCGAATACGTCGAATTGGTCGGCGTTAAAGGCCAGGTCACCAATGTGCAGCTCTTCTCGACGACGCTGGTGCACCTGGATCAATCGCGCGTCGTCGTCCCGAACCGAAAACTTGTCGGCGAAATCCTGCACAACTACGGCACTATCCGCCAACTGGACATTTCAGTGGGCGTCGGTTACGGAACCAATATGAAGGATGCCTTGGCGCTGGTGCGCGAGATCCTGGCCGCCAACCCGCACGTGCTCAAGCAACCCGAAGCCGTCGTGGGCATTACCGCGCTGGGCGATTCTTCAGTCAGTATCGCGGTCAAACCCTGGGTGTCCGGGGAGCATTTCGTAGCGGCCCGCGGTGAAATCAACCAGGCGCTCCTTGAGGAATTCCGAGCGCACCACATCGAGATCCCCTTCCCTCAACGCGAAGTGCGTTTGCTCAACGGCGGGGGCCCCGGCGAAGCCCTCTCCGCCACGGCCTAGCCTGGCCGACTCGGAACGTGAGGTTGCCGCTGGCTCAAATAGCGACCTTCGGCGTTCAACTTGTCAATCGGGCGGCATCACGTTGGCAATCTCGGCCACACTGGCCGTCCCGGTCGTGCCGAGCTTGTGAATGACAACGGAGGCGGCGGCATTTGCCAACTCGATAGCTTCGTGTAGCGTGGCGCCGCCCGCTATAGCCGCGGTGAGGTTGGCTGAAACAGCGTCTCCGGCGCCCACGACATCGATCTCCCCGCGTACGGGCAACGCAGTCACATGTTGAACTTCACCGAGCGCGCTGGCGCCGAGAATCCCACCTTCCGCGAGGGTAACAAAAACGCTCCGGCCATTTTTGCGAGCCACCTTGGCGGCGGCCTTTTTGACCTGCTCAAGGGTCAACTCACTGGCTCCCCCGGTTAAAGCGGACAGTTCAACGGCGTTCATTTTGAAAACCACGGGCGGGAAACCCCGAAGCCCGCGACGACTGTCGGCCAGGACCAAAAATTCAGGATGCGCATCCATCTCGTTCTTGACCGCCTCAAGGACCTTCCCGGTCACTACCCCGGTCTCGGGAATATCGACTTGGTTGAGAACAACCGCACAATTAAGTTTGGGCGCGACCTCCTGGAACCGCCCGATTAATAACTCCTGGACCACCAAGGGCGTAGGCGTCCAGTTTTTGAGATCGAGGCGATTGAGTTCCACCGGCGGTTTACCCGAAGCGAGGAGCAGGGGCTTGCAGTAGGTAAAGGTGCGTCGTTGGACGGTTTTGACAAAATAATCGAGCCGGACCCCCGGCTGTTTCTCAAGAGCGCGCCAAAGTTCGAAGCCTTCCCCGTCTTCTCCCGCAAAGCCGATGGGAAAAATGGTTCCGATGCCCAAGGCCACGAGGTTGTTAACGATGGTGCCGGCACCGCCCGGTTGCGCGCGCACGTTGACCACATTGTGGACGGGCAGGCCGGTTTCCAGCGAGGTCTCTTGCCTGGCAGGATCGATTTCAAAGTAGCGGTCGAGACAGAAGTCGCCCAGCACGCCGATGCGCAAACCGGGGTAGCTCTGGGTGATAGCCTGGAAACGCTCGGCGTTCACAGCCGGGAAAATGGGGTGAAGGCGTAATGGAACAGCAGATTTTGGCAGTTCCAGGGAACCGCAGCATAATTGGAGCGGCCGGTTGAAGTTCCCAACCCTCCAACCCTCCAAGCCCCCATTACTACGTATCCTCCCATTTCCATTACGGCGTTAATTTTCCCAGAACGTTGTGCAGAAACGCCACGTTGTCGCATTGGACGTAGTGCATGACGCCGCCCATGCGCGAGAAACTTTTGCAGAACCGCAGGTAATAGGCGGGATTATCCTTGGGTGGCTCGCCATTGGACCAATCCCAATTTCCGCCCTCCTGGAGGTCCACCACATAAATGGTGTGGTCCTTCACGATCTTGCGCCCGGCCTGCAACCGCAGATTATTGACGCAGCTCAAGCTCTTCTCGAACACCTGCGGCGCCATAATCGCCGAGCCGACCGACAGCACCACACCCCCATCAAGCTTCTCGACGGCTCGGCCGATGAGCTGGAAGTCGGTCGCCGCGGCTCGCCCAATCGCGGCTCCGTTGAAAATCGGGTGAGTGGCGATGATGTCGTAGCCGATACCCGGATGAACCGTAAAGGGTACATTATTCCGAAAAGCCTGCGCCAGGAGCGAAGTTTCTTTCCACGGATGTTTCACACTAATTTGTCCCGCCGGAATTTTGTGCGCCAGCATTACCTGCAGTAACTCGGCGCGCGCTGGAGCCAGCGGGTGCGCCGGTTCAGCGCGAAGAGACTTCTCCAGCGATTCGGCCGGCGGCAGCGTCACCCCATCCTCCGAGATGAAACGGCCCAGGCTGCGGCCATAGCCCTCCTGGCGCAGCGCTCCGGCCAGCAGCGCCAAATGGATATAGCGCCCAGTTTCATCCCAGGTGCCGAACGAGCCGGTAGCGACGTTCTTCCTAACGCTTTCTTCGGTCCGCCCAAGGAAAGCCAGTTCCCAGTCGTGAATCGTGCCGGCGCCGTTAGTAGCCAGATGGGTCACCCAACCGCGTTCGATCAATCGGTTCACGATGCCCATCGCGCCGTTCTTAATCAGGTGTGCGCCATACATCAGGATGACGCTGGCGCCCCGCTGGCGCGCCTGAACGACGTCCTGCACACAATTCTGAACAGCCCGTTGCGCTTCGGGCCCGCACGGGCGGGCCGGTTGGTCGGGAGCGACCACCAATTCCTCGATGCGGCTAAGGCTTTGGCGTTCCGCCAACGGATAGACCTTCACTTTAGAGAGGTCGAGCGGCTCAGGGTGATCTTTCATCCAGGAAAAACATTTGCTGGCCAGTAAAGTCGGTTTGGCTTAAAAGGTCAATCCGATGAGCATTTCGAGTGGATAGACGCCGCAGAAGTGTGCCCGCAGATAACGCAGATTGACGCGGATAAAAGAATTGGGCTTTGTCTTATCTGCTTTATCTGCGGGCAAGCTTCTACGGGCACAGTTAAATCAGCTTCCTTAGTTTCGCATCTTCTCCCAGTTTCTTGACTAATTCCTTCACCTTCTGCGCCTGGCTCTTGTGCGCCAGCAAGGTCGCATCGTCGGTCTGAACCAGGATCGAGTCCCGCAACCCTACCACGGCGATGGGGGTGCGCCGCTCTTTGCTGCGCGCATCGAAGATGATGTTGCGTGCTGCATCTACGTGAATGAAATCGGCCACGGCGCAATTGCCTTCGGGGTCGGCCTTGAGATGACGGCCCAGAGCGGTCCACGAGCCAAGGTCGTCCCATTCGAATGCGCCATCGGCCACAATGACGTTCTGCGCATGCTCCATGAGCGCGTAATCGATCGAGATTTTCTTCAACTCGGGATATTCCTTCGCCAGCACTTTGGCAAGTTTGGCCGGCGTGCCGGCCACTTTGAACCAGCGCTGGCAGGCGGCATACATTTCGGGCTGGTGTTTCTGCAGGCCCTCCGTAATGGTCACGAATGACCAGAGAAACATCCCGGCGTTCCACCGATACTGGCCGCTGTTGAGATATTCCAGCGCTTTGTCGAAGTTCGGCTTTTCGACGAACTGCTCGGCCCGATAAAATGTGGTCTTGTAGGATTTGACTCCTTGCGGCGGCGGCAGCGGCTCGCCCACGCGGATGTAGCCGTAACCGGTGGCCGGCTCGGTGGGCTTGATGCCGAGCGTGATAATCGCCTGACCACGGCTCGCCAAATCAAAAGCGTCTGCCAACACCTGCTGAAATTTCTTTTCTTCGGGAATGATATGGTCGGCCGGCAGCACGGCCATAACTCCGGTGGTGGAGCGCGCGCCCACGAGCGCCGCACCGAGCGTAACCGCTGCCGTGGTATCGCGACCGACGGGCTCGGCAATCAGGTTTTGTTTCGGCAGCTTTGGCAATTGCTTGCGCACTTCCGCCGCCTGCGCCTCATTGGTAATGACCAGGATGTTCTTAATCGGAACCAAAGGCAGCACGCGGTCCACTGCTTGCTGAAGAAACGAACGGTTGCCCAGCAGGGCCAGGAGTTGTTTGGGCGTCTTCTCCCGGCTCACCGGCCAAAAACGTTCGCCTTTGCCGCCGGCCATGATGATGACGAATCGATCGTTGGTGTCAGGTTTGGTTTTCATGCTGGTTTGACTCCGGCGATGAGGGATTTTACAAACTCGGTCACACGGGGAACTAAATCCGGTTTCAGGCCGTGCTCCGCAATCTGGTTCACGATCGCGCTGCCGACGACGATGGCCTCGGCATTCTGCGCAACGGTCTTTGCCTGCTCCGGGGTCGAAATGCCGAACCCAACCGCAATGGGGAGGCCGGTGTGCGCGCGGATTTTGGCCGTCATTTGAGCGATTGTATCGGAGACTTTCTGCTGCATTCCCGTCACTCCTTCACGCGAAACATAATAGATGAAACCGCGCCCCCGCTTAACAATGAATTCGATCCGGTCGTCCGGGGTCGTGGGCGCAACCAGGTAAATATTGCACAGCCCGGCCTGGTGCATCAGGACTTCATAATTCTCGCCCTCTTCGGGCGGCAGGTCGAGCACGAGCAACCCATCAACTCCGGCCTTGGCGGCATCCCGAAAAAAGCGCTCCAGGCCGTAGCGGTGGATGAGATTAAAGTAGATGTACAAGACGATGGGGATTTCCGATTCCTTCCGAATCGCTCCCACGGTTTCCAACACTTTTGGCGGCGTTGCGCCGGCTTCCAAACCGCGCTGGGCTGCCAATTGATTCACCAGCCCATCCGCCAGGGGATCGCTGAAAGGCACACCCAATTCCAGGATGTCCACACCGAGCTTATCGAACGCCAGCGCTAATTGGCGCGTAGATTGGAGGCTCGGATCCCCTGAACCGATATAGACAATGAACCCTTTCCGCCCCTCGCGCCTGAGCCGGGCGAATCTTTCGTCGATACGGTTCATGCGGCGGATGTTTGCGGGGCAGGCTAAAGGTTGCAAGCTCTTAAGAAGGCGGCAGGAAAATCCGAAGACCTTCCTGTTCGTCACCCACGATTCATTACATCAAAGTGGTAACTGCCCGACCCAATCTCGAAAACCGCGCGGCCGTTTTCCACGCGGCGGAATTCCAGGCTACGGTCGCGCAGGACTGGTTTGCCGGTTTCTTTGATGTCGGAGAGGTTAGGAGCAGGATTAAGATTAGGAGTAAGATTAAGATTATGGGTGGAGGGGAGATAAACTGTCGCCGTGGTGTTGACGGGAACGGTGAGGTTCCAGTGGAAGCCTTGAGCGTCTTTTTGCCACGCGCTGGCGATGACGCCGTAGGGAGAGCGGTGAGTGGCGCGGACGAAGGTCAAATCGCCGACCGGTTCGGGACGCATGATAATGTGTTTGAAGCCGGGTTGCGCGGTGTCGGGCTTAATGCCGGCCAGATATTCATTGAGCCAGATGACGAGGTCTCCGACCAGCATAACGTGATTGCCGGAATTCATCGCGGGGTCGGCCGTGTTGCCATTCCACAACTCCCACAACGTGGTGGCGCCATTTTCGACCATATAACCCCAACTGGGATAGGTCTTTTGGGTGGCGATGGTATAGGCCAGGTCGGCACGGCCATGATCGGAAAGAACGCGCATGAGCCACTGGCCGCCGATGAGACCCGTGCCGATATGGTCATGGCTTTCGTCCTGAATTTTCCTGAGGAGGTGAGTGAAGATGCGCTCGCGCTGGGACTCCGGCACCAGCCCGAAGGCCAGAGGGAGGACACAGGAACTTTGAGACCCGTTGTCGTACCGGCCGGCATCCTCATCCAGGAAACTCCGATTGAAACCAGCGTAAAGGGTTTCCGCCAATTCATGGAAATGCCCCGCATCGTCGCTGAAGCCGAGCTGCCGGGCATATTGCTCCATCAGGAGGGCGTCATGATAAAAGTAAGCCGTGGCCAGCAGGTTCACCGCGGTTTTGCGCTTGGGGTCTTCGGAATGAATCAGCCTGGGGTCTTCGGGCGGCACGCACCAATCGCCATAGTTGTCGCGGCCGATGATGCCGTTGGTGACGAAGCAGCTCATGTAATCCATCCAATTTTTTCCACTGGCGTAGTGGCGCGCGATGATGGCGCGGTCGCCGAATTGCTCCAACAATTCACCCGGAATGATGACGGTGCTGCTGGGCCAGGTCACGTTGTCGTTGTACAGCGGCCAATAAGGCGGGCAGACATCCGGCACGCTGCCGCTCTCTTTCTGGGCATCGGCCATATCCTGAAGCCATTTGGAGTAAAGCGCGGCGGTGTTGAAAAGGTAAGCCTCGCCTTTGGCCTCGGCCGAGCGGTCGCCAAGCCAGCCTTGACGCTCGTCGCGCTGGGGGCAATCCGTGGGAATGCTGCGGTAATTGCCCCGCGCCCCCCAGCGGATGTTTTGGTAAATCCGGTTGAGCAAGGGATTCGAGCAGGTGAACTCTCCGCCGCTCTCCAGGTCATCGTTGACCACCCGGCCTTCGAGGCTCGTCAAAGTGGGTTTGCCCGGGTAACCATTGACTTCGACATAGCGAAAGCCGTGATAGGTGAAGCGCGGTTCGTAAACCTCCTGGCCGGCGCCCTTAAGCGTATAGGTGTCCGTTACTTTGGCCGACCGGATGTTGTCGAGGTAGAGCGTGCCGTCAGGCTTCAGCGTCTCGGCGTGGCGGAGCGAGACGGTGGCACCGCGCGGGCCGGTGACGCGCAGCCGGCACCAGCCGACCATATTCTGGCCCAGGTCGAAGATGTAAGTGCCGGGCGTTGGCTCCGTAAGGGCGATGGGTTTCAGCGTCGCGGTGACCCGGATCGGGTCAATCATTTGGGCCGCCAGCACACCCCCCGGAGCGGCCACTGATTGCGCACAAGGCCATTTTGAATCCTCAAAGCCGGGTTGGGTCCAGCCGCTCAATTCGAGGCGCGCGTCGTACTGCTCGCCATCGTACTCATTGTTGGCGCGTATCGGGCCTTCCGTGGTGAGTTTCCAGGTTTCATCGCTGGCAATCGTGGCGGTCGAGCCATCGGTGTATTCGAGCCGCATCTGGAACAGCAGCCTGGGAAAGCCGTAGGTGCGTGTGGGAGTCGGGATGTTGCTGCGCGGGGCGAAGAAGCGGCCATTGCCGAGCACGACTCCAATGGCATTCGCGCCGCGCTTCAGATTGTGAGTGACGTCGTGCGTGACGTAAAAGATGCGCTTGGAGTAATCGGTCAATCCCGGCGAGAGCACCTGGTCGCCGATTCTTTGGCCGTTGAGGTAAAACTCGGAGAGGCCCAGGCCCGAGAGGTAAGCGGTCGCACGCCGCACGGTTTTGTTCAGTTGGAATTCCTTGCGGAGCCAGCGCGCGGCCAGGCGCCGGTCCTCGACGCCGGCGACTGTGCCCCAAGGCTCCATGCCAGCCGGACCGAGATTCCGGGCCGGCAGCCACGTGGAATCCTCGGATTCAGGCTTTTCCCAACCGGGCAATTCTTCGGCGGAGGTTTGCCAGGTTTCATCGGTGGGCAGCAGCAAGGGGTCGCCTTGCTCGAATTCAATTTGAAGCAAAGCCAGGAAGCCGGCCGGGTTAGGTTCCTCGCCGGTGTTCTTAACCGAGGCCGCCAGCAGGTTCTTGCCGGCGTGGAGCCGGCCGAGCACTTCCAGGTCGGAAACGGATTTGAAGCTGGCGCCGACACCGGCCGGGCGGCCATTTACGAAAGCGGTGAACTGGTTATCGGCGGCCACCAACCAGCGGGCGCTCTTAATGGGGCGCCCAGCGGGCAAATCGAAGGCCCGACGGAAATATCGCGTTGCAACGGGCGCTGATTTTTCCGGGTGTCCTTCCGGAAACCAAATCCAATTGGCGTCGGTGAAGGTGGCCTTAGGTTCATCGCCATCCTGGCCGAGCCATTTGGCTTGCCAGTCGGATGGTGAAAGCAACCCCATGCTCCAATGGGCGGGTTGGCTCCAGGCGGAGGCTTTGCCGGCCTGGTCCCATACCCGAACTTTCCAAAAGCATTCCTGCTCGGAGACCAACGGCCGGCCTCCGTAGGGAACGTGAATGGACCGGTCTGAATTGACTTTCCCGGTATCCCACAAATCGGGTCTGTTGGCGTCGAGTTGCTTCTGGCTGCCGGCGACGACGATTTGATACGCCGACTGGCGCTGGCCGCGAGAGCCAGGTTTGTCGGACTCCAACACCCAGCCCAAACGAGGGTGAGGAGCATCGATGCCCAAAGGGTCTTTGAGATACTCGCAACGCAATTGCCCGACAACCAGGGCAGCGGCCGGAGAAGAAAAGGCACCCAGGGACAACAGCAGGAAAAAGAACTTGAGCAGCCTCGAGAGGATGACTTTGGGCGCGGTTCCGCTCTGCTGCGAGTTTTTTCGAAGCTTCGCGCTCCCGACGTCAGATTTGTTCGTGGGCTCCATTTGGGAACGTTCGGCTCACCATAAGGGTCCAATCCAGCCCCGCATTATTGGACGTGTCATGTGTCATAACGTCGGACCAGAGGCTGGCAGATTGCGGCGGAGAAAAGGAGAATAATCTTCGCAATCTGCGCGACTGACCTGCGATGCGGTGGAAAAAAATTTATTATCTTACAAGAGCCTGCAAGAGACTGCAGGAGTGTTAAATAGTGTTAACATGGAGGACAGGTCCTCGATCATTCCGATGAGAAACCCGGCCAGCAGCCCGAGGACATCTGGAAGGTCGTTAGCCGGCTCGGCTCTCATTGCAGGCAGAAGGCGCTCATCGGGCGCCTGGCTTTTGGGCGATGGTTGTTTTCTCATTTTTGGTATTCTCGGGGGCCGGTCGCGCTCGGCGACACAGCCCTCCACTATGTATTGTGCGACCAACCTCGTCTAACGGCGGACAAGGTCGTATTTTGGGGCTGCAACCCCTCACCGTGGCCTTGAACGGCAACGTCACGTGAATCTCGCCAGCGGGGTCCTCGACGTAAAGGCGATACCGAGGCCAAAAGAATCCATTTCTCTTCTCAACGCGCTTAACGCTCGCCCAGGGCACCAGGAATGGAGGGTGGAAGGCTCGGAACAGGAGGCTCGGAAGGAAGTAGAAGGCATCAGTTGAGAGCGCACAGCCAGCAGGCGGTCGTTCGTGGTCAGTGGTCAATGGTCGATAGTTGATTCCAGATTCGGGAGGGCACCGGGGAGTGATTACGACCAAGATTACGTAATTACGACCGGGACTAGGATTTTAGCGGATGCCGACCGAAGTCAGGTCAATCGGCTGGAAGCCGAGGGGCAACGCCGGGGAGTTGGTTTGCAGCCGGAAATCATATTGCTGCGCGGCCCGGAACAGCGGGTCGGCGATGAGCGAATGCAGGTCGTGGCCGCGGGCGCGCCACTGTTCCAGGGTGGCGTTAGCGAAACGCATCGATTCCGGCGTGGCGTTTGTGCGCGCGTCAAAATAGATATTCCAGTCCGTCCGGTACTGGTCCGCCGCCCAGTTGCCTCCCAGCAGCACGCCCGAATCGAAGTAGACGATATTGGTTACGAAGCTGAAGCTGAGGTGCGGTTCGGCGCGCGTGCGCTGGATTTGGTGGTCGCGGGCAAAGGCAAAAATGTTGTTTTGCAAGGTATTGGTCTGGCCGTAGTGCTGGTGAAAACCGCCGTGAGTGGTCCGATAGACGACATTGCTCTCCGCCAGGATGCCGCTGCTGCCTTCGTCGAAGTAGATGCCCCAGCCGCCATAGCGCAGGCCGGCGATGTCATGCCAAAGATTATTGATGATCCGGGTGCCGGGCTGTCCTCCGAGGGTGTAAATGCCGCCCATATCGCTGAGGATAGGACCGTCCCCATCTGATTTTTTGCCAATGTGCCGGACGTGATTAAAAGCGACCAGGTTGTTGGAAGCCAGGGCAGTCCCATAACCCCAGGTCCAGCCAATGGAGATGCCCGTATAGTAAAAATCCTCGATGAGGTTGTGAAGGATGCGGTTATCCGGTGATTGGCCGAGCCAAATGGCCACCGCGCTGGCAAACATTTTGCCGCCATCGTGAAAGTGGCAATCGCTAATCTCGTTGGCGCGAGTTTGGTCGAAAGGTTGAGAGCGGATGGCGGTTTCGCCCAGCTTGAGGCCACCGGCGCCCAAGTCGGAAAAGTCGCAACGGCTGAGGCGGTTGCTGACGCAACCCCCCGCCAGTTCCAGGCCGTAGGTTCCCATATGGGTGAACGAGCAGCCTTCAAAAGAGCAGAGCCGCACGCCGGTTCCCTGGATGGCGGCGGGCACGCCCACGGCCGCTTGCCCAAACCCGCCCACGTCCGCCTTCGGCCCCGAGATAAGGCCAAGGTCCGCTTTATGTTTGTCGAATCCCTCCGGGAAACACCATTCGGTGTGAGCGAAGGTCAGTCCACGAAAGGCGAGCCGTTCGACGAACTGTCCGGCGGCGGGTTTTCCGGTAAGATGGACAAGCTGGGGGAGTTGAGGGGCGATAACCTCGAGGTTGGCCGGACGTTCGCCCGCGCGCGGCAGGTAATAGAGGGTGCCCTTGGCGCTGTCCAGGTACCATTCGCCCGGCTGAGCCAGGAATTCAAAGGCGCCTTCCACGTAATAGGGGTCACCGGCTTCAAGCTGGAAGACCGAGCGCTTGCCAAACTCGACGACTTTCGCCACCTCGTCCACCCGGGTGACGGGCAGGCGGGACTCGACCCAGCGATTCATCACGATGACTTCGGCATTGGTGACGGTCTTCCAGGCGTGCAAGTCATCTTGCTCGAAACGGAACTGATTCTGGCCTTTGGTCCATTCCGCGGCGGGCTCGAGCAAGCTGGCGACTTTCAAGTAGCCCTGGTGGGGGTGCCGGGCTCGCGTCGCGCGCCGGCCGTTGACCCAGAGTTCGCGGAAAGGCCATGGGCCGTCGCGGGTCTTTGGGATTTGGGCCGACCAGAGCTGCTTCCCGGCGAGCGTAACCGGTTTCCAACCCGTGATGCGCCGGCCACCGCTCAGCACCGGTTGCTCATCCCGATAGGCAGCTAGGCTCAGGCCGGAGTCCTCAGGCGTGAGCACCAATGGGCTGGGCAAGAGGTACAAACCAGCGCGCATAAAGATGGTCGCGGCTTGAGTGGCCGGGCCGGTCTGAGGTCCTTTCCATTGGCGGACGGCTTGCAGAGCGCGCGGCAGCGTCGCAAACGGCCCATCTTTCCCGGCCCGGTTCGGGGAAGGAAGTTCGCCGGACCAATTATCATTCCCATTGGTAGCGACGTAAAAGATGCCAGGACCGCGCGGTCCCCCTGGGGATGCATCGGGCGGCGTAGCTGCAGGAGACGCCAACAGAGGCGCGAGCAGGAACAAGGGAGCGAGGCGGCGCCGCAACCAAAGAGTTAAAAAGGTTAAAAAAGTTAAATGGGTTAAAAGAGTTAGAGCCGGGACGCACATTTGCGCACGCTCAAGAAGTTTGCTAAAGCTGCGCGAACTTTGAAGATAGTAGTACGGATTCAGAGGCTCATTCCGCGGCATTGGTTCCTACGGTCACTCCGGCCCTGGTGCGGTTGGCGATACGCTCTTTGCCGGTGAAGATATTATCCGAAATGACTGCGCGGCGGACCGCATCGCCGAGCTCAATTTGGGGTTTGTTCTCGCGAAACTCGCAACCGCGCACCAGGAGCGTTCCGCCGGCAGCCTGGAGCGCGTAACGTCCTTCCTTTTTGCGGTCCCACTGGACGAAGGTGCAATCGCTGAAGCCGACCGTGCCCCGGCCCGCAATTTTTGCGATCTGATTGCACGGCCCCCAGAAAGCGCAGTTAACAAAGCGGACGCTGCCGGTGTTATTGGTTTCCACGCGAACCATGGTCGGGTCCGGACCGTGGAAGGAGACGAACTCGCCGTTGGAGATCAGCAAGGCCATGGGGGCGCAATTTTCGACCACCACAGCGGTAAAACAATCATCGGCGCCGATACCGAGGAAATTGCCGTTGCACACCCCGGCGGAGGTGGCGACGAACTTGTACCCGATGTTGTACCCGAAGCAGAAGGTGTTAAAGACATATTGCCAGTCGCTGCGGCCGAAGATAAACGCCTCCCCGTGCTGGTTCTGCCATTGAATGAGGCGCGGCTTCATGCTCCACCACGGATTGAAATGGACGTCTTCGATTCGGCCAATGTCGTAGATGTCGTCCACATAAATGCCGCGCCGCAGCGGTTGACCCTGGACATCCCGGATGAGATGGCGTTCGTTATGGGCCGCATCGATGCCGTTATAAGGGTTGAGCAATTCCACCGCCAGCACCGCCGGGTTCTTGCCGCGCATCGCGATGGTCCAGGGGTACGACGCCGGTTCCTCGGCGTCGTTCTGTTCGGGATAATAAATAACCACGCCTTTGAGGGTGCTGTTATGGTTCAGGGTGACGAAGGGCGGGCCGTCCTCTTGGTTTCGGTTTTCGGTCACCAGGAAGGTCGTTCCGTCATCGGTCGGCCGTGGCATGCCAGGGTTGCGCACGCCGGGATGCGCCGGCACGGATTCCCAGACGCCCTTCAAAGTCACCGCATTGGGGACGGTGAGATGGCCGGCGAAGAAATAGTTGCCGCGCGCAGCATAGACCACTCCGCCGCCAGCCTGGCCGGCCGCATCGAGGGCTTTTTGGAACGCCGCGGTGTCGTCCGTCTTGCCGTCACCTTTGGCGCCGAAGTCCCGGACCGAATACGTATCCGCTGCCGGCGCGGCAGCGGCGAGAACGGCGCCAAGAGCGAATATTGCGGAAACTATTTTTTGGTTCTTCACAGCACCGGAATTACTTGGCGGCGGGCGCCGGTTCCTTTTTCATCGGGGCCGGGATTCGCCCGAGGTTGGCAGCCGCGATTTTCTTCCAATCCATTTTCACCAACTCGCGGTCGTAGGTCATCAACCCGTTGACCTCGATTTCCACGTCGGTGGTCTGGGTATAAACGGCGGCCGACAAGCCCTTCTCCTCGATCAGCGGGAATAGTTTGGCCGCGAGCTCGAGATAGGCAGCGGTCAGCGCCTCGGAGTTGGTGAAGCTGCGGTAGCCCCAATTTTTTTCGGCTTGCCAGGTATGGCCACGCACCGGCAGTCCCAGCCCGCCGAATTCGCCGAGCACGATGGCGCGATTCTGCTCCGGTTCGGGCGCGCCGGGGCCGGGATACTTGTGCATATCGTTCACATCACCCACCCCGCGGTCAGCCCAGCCACTGGTGTCATCCACCAGGCGAGTGGGATCAAGTTTCTTGATCTTCTCGACGATGCGCGGCGTATCCCACTGCCCCCAGCCTTCGTTATAGGGCACCCACATGACAATGCTGGGGTGATTGCGGCGTCCGTCAATGAGTGCGGTGAGTTCCTGCTCGAACTCCTGGCCCGATTCCGCCGAGCGCGTAATATCCGGAGCATCGTGGCCGATGTATTTATCGCCGCTGGGCATGTCCTGCCAGACCAGGAGGCCCAGCTTGTCGCACCAATAATACCAGCGTTCCGGCTCAACTTTGACGTGTTTGCGGGCCAGGTTGAAACCGAGCTTCTTGGTCATCTCGATGTCAGAGCGAAGCGCCTCATCGGTAGGCGCGGTGTAAATGCCGTCGGGCCAGAAACCCTGGTCGAGGGGGCCAAATTGGAAATAGGGTTTGTTGTTGAGCAGCAGTCTGGTAAAACCTTTCTCATCTTTGCCGAGAGAGATCTTGCGCATGCCGAAGTAGGTCTCAACCTGGTCGATCTTTCGGTTCCCCAGCCTCATCCTCGCGCTGAGCTGGTAAAGGTGAGGGTCTTCGGGAGACCAGAGCCGCGGGCTCTTGATCGGCAACGAGACCGGCTTGCCGGGTGTGCCGGAAGCGGCCGCCACCGTGGACGACCCGTCCCGGATGGTCAGTTCCAGCGTCAGCTCCCCGAGTTTGGCAGTCGTGACCGAATCGACGGTTACTAAGTTGTTATCCAGGTCCGGCGTGATTTTGAGAGTAGTGATGTGAGCCGCGCTGACGGGCTCCACCCAAACCGTTTGCCAAATCCCGCTGGTGGAGGTGTACCAGATGCTGTGCGGTTTGCGCACCTGCTTGCCTCGAGGCTGGGTCCCGGCATCGGTCGGGTCCCAGGCCGAAACCACCAATTCATTTTCCGCTCCCGGCTTCAGCGCTTCGGTGATGTCGAAACTGAATCCGTCATAGCCGCCGCGATGCTGGCCCATCTGCTTGCCATTCACCCAAACTGTCGCTTCGAAATCGACCGCGCCAAAATGCAGCATCACGCGCCGCCCGAGCCAGGCACGGGACACCCCAAACATGCGCCGGTACCACAACCGTTCGTTTTCGCCGACGGATTTCATAACCCCGGACAAGGCTGACTCAACCGGGTAGGGCACCAGGATTTGCCCTGGATAGCTCTCGGGTTTGGCATCTTTGGCGGTAACCGTAAAATCCCAGAGCCCATTGAGGTTGAGCCAGTCTTTGCGGACCAGTTGCGGACGGGGATAAGCGGGGAGCGCGTTTTGGGGAGAGACGTCTTTGGTCCATCGCGTTTTGAGTGGGCCGTCAGCCGGCTGCCACGCGGCGTTTGAAAGCAATGGAATCAGCGAAAGGATGATAAGAGCGATTCCGGGAGGAATCATGGTTTTGGGTTTTGATTTCATATTGGTTTCATATGCGTCAATCTTGACTTAAAAATAAAATTGAGACAGGAAAATTGAAGACAGAAGAATGCTGAGATAATGGTGTCGCTTCATTTTCCTGTCTTTCACTTTCCCGGGTGGAAGGTGTATTGGCATCCCTATTTTCTTGTCTTCAATTTTCCTGTCTGACGCTTTGCCTGTGTGAATTGAACAAGGGGTACGGGCGAGTGTCAAGCAATGGGCTTGCCACCTGCTCACAAGGAACAGGCGATAAAATACAGACCCGCATACACTTTTGCATCCACCACATTGTCTTCATTGATTCGCCGCTTGCCGCCAGTCCAGTATCTTCAACTGGACGGTGCGCCGGCCTTCGTAGTGGTTGAGCTGCGGCGCGAACGCCAGGTCGAATCGGCCCACCGGCAGGGATTCGTTACCTCCGCCCCACCAAACCGCCTCGTGCGTGGTCGTGCCGTCGGTAACCCACATTTTGACATGCTGTTTCGCGGCGCCGATGCGTTGCAGCGGTCGCTGGTGCCCCACGGCCCGGGTCCAGAAATGGGCGGCCGGATTGCCTTGCCCCACCGGCTTCAATTGTCCGAGCTGCATCATGCATTCCAATGTCATCTCCTCCAAACCGACCTCGGCGTCCAACCGCAGCGGGGGTTGCAGGGCCTCGGCTTTAAGCGTGCGGCGCGCCAGTTCATTGAAACGTTCCCGAAAGGCATCGAGCTTCCCCGCCTGGAGCGTCAACCCGGCCGCCATCGCATGGCCACCGTGACTGACCAGCAAATCTCCGCAGTCTCGCAACGCGGCCGCCAGGTCAAACCCGGCAATGCTCCGCCCCGAACCGCGCCAATGGCTGCCATCGCCCCCCACGATGATGGTCGGACGATAAAATCGCTGCAGGACGCGCGCGGCGACAATCCCTACGACCCCGATATGCCAGGGTTCCTGGCCCTCAACGATGACGAAATCGTTCTCGGGCTTGAATTTTGCCGCGACCGTCGCGAGGACTTCCGCAACAATGCCTCGTTCGATTTGCTGGCGCTCGCGGTTGCGCGCGTCCAAGGCTTGCGCGATCGGCGTCGCTTCGGCCTCATCGCGGGCCAGCAGCAAACGCAACGCCTCTTCGGCTGTCTCCAACCGGCCCGCGGCATTGAGGCGGGGCGCCAGTTGGAAGCCGACCTCGTAACCCCCCAGCGGGCTGGGACACCGGGCCACTTTCTTCAGCGCGACCAGCCCAGGCCGCCGGGTGGCGTTCAACCGCTCCAGTCCGGCCGTGACCAGGATGCGGTTTTCGCCCGTCAAGGGCACCAGGTCAGCAATCGTTCCAAGGGCAACCAAATCGAGCAACGGACGGAGATCGAATTCGGTCGCGCCCGGCAGCCCCGTTTCGCGCCCGCGCTTGACCAGCGCATGGGCAAGTTTAAAAGCGACTCCAACGGAACACAGTTCCGTGAACTCTGCGTTGTTTGCCAGTTGCGGGTTGACCAGCACCTTGGCGGCCGGCGGCGGCGAGGAGACCTGGTGGTGGTCCAGCACCAGCACATCGACCCCGCGCTGGCCCAGCCAGGCAATCGAGTCCACGGTGGTCGAACCGCAATCAACCGCGAGCAGGAGCGTGACCGGGAATTTTTTCAGGCAATTCTCCACCGCCTCGAGGCTCAGACCGTAACCTTCGTCCAAACGATGCGGCAGATAGTAATCCACCTGCCAGCCGAGAGCGCGCAGGAATTCCAGCAGGAGCGCCGTCGAGGTTACGCCGTCGACGTCGTAATCGCCGAAGATGACCAGAGCTTCCTTGCGCTCACGGGCCACTAACAGCCGTTGGACAGCGGACGCCATGTTCGGCAGCAGGAAAGGATCGGCCAGGTGTTTAAGCCGCGGCTGAAGGAACCCTCTGACGGCTGCTGGTTCGCTCAAGCTGCGGTTTAGAAGACATTGAGCCAGCAGGGGTGGAAGCCGGAGTTGATAGGCCAACCGTCCGGCCAGCAGCGGTTGCGCCGGCGCCAATGACCAGCGAAATCTCATATGTGCCGAAAAAAGGACTGAACCACGGCCTCACTTCTAGTCGGAAATTCAAAAACCCGAAAGGCAAAATCACCGGCGCCGGCAATTTCCGCCGATTACGAATCTGAACTATCGTCTGGCCTGTGCTTGGCTTTCTCTTCGTTGACAGGCCCGGAGCCAGGTCGCTGAAGGTCAGCCTTAGGGCCCCCACCACGTTTGCTCGGGCCCCCCGACTTTTTCTCGCGATAGCCCACAATTACGGAGAGGATCATTGAACTCAGGATAATGCCGGCGACGACCATTAGGGACATAGAGATTGGAATATCAACCTGGAAGAATAACGGCTTCCCTTGGTCGGGCGGATCCAGCAGCATCTTGACTCCAATAAAGACCAGCACGACCGAGAGGCCGACTTTCAAATACCAGAAGTAGCCGATCGCATCAGCCAGCACAAAATAAAGCGTGCGCAATCCCAGAATGGCGAAAACATTCGAGGTGAACACGATGAAAGGTTTCGTGGTCACCGCGAAGATTGCCGGGATCGAATCCACGGCGAAAACCAGGTCGGTCGTTTCGACCATCAGCAACACCAGGGCCAGCGGTGTCAGGGCCATTTTGCCTTGCCAACGCGTGGTGAACTTTTGCCCTTCCAGGTGCGGTGTTACCGGGTAGAACTTCCGCGCCCAGCGGATGACCCGGTTCTTCTCGGGTTCGACTTCGGTCTCCACGAAGAGGGTCTTGATCCCTGTGTAAATAAGGAACAACCCGCAGATAAACAGCACCCAATGCAGCCGATAGACCAGAGCTACACCGGTGCCAATCATCAGTCCGCGCATAATCAAAGCTCCCAGGATGCCCCA
Source organism: Binatia bacterium (assembly GCA_035566895.1). Taxonomy (GTDB): domain Bacteria; phylum Verrucomicrobiota; class Verrucomicrobiia; order Limisphaerales; family UBA8199; genus DATMQA01. The sequence continues at coordinate 24,614 of DATMQA010000090.1, read as the reverse complement.
GAATAAAACGCGATGCTGGTGTTCGGCGGGCACGCGAAAATGGGCGAAGATGAGCGCCATCACGAAGACATTGTCCATCGACAGGGAAATCTCGATAAGATAGCCGGTGAGGAATTCCAGGCTCTCCTTTTGGCCACGGATGGTTTTCAGCCAAAAGGCGAAAACCATCGCCAGGCAAAACCATACAATCGTCCAGGACAGGGCCTCGCGGAAAGTCACGACATGAGCGCGCCGATGGAAGAGGCCCAGGTCGAGCGACAGGAAAATCAACACGCAGGAGATGAAACCGATCCAATGCCACGGCGTAATCTCAACAAGGGCAAGCATCGACTAAGACCCAAGCCTCTAAATTCCAAACCCCAGGAAAGTTCCAAAACCCAAATTCCAATCGGCGGCTCCCGGTCGCGCCGATGACGGAGGCTTTGCCAGGATGTCTCTTCGCGAACGCATTTCGCCTGGAGCTCGGAGCTTTGCGATTGAAGTTTCTCTGGTGCCTGGTGCTTGGAATTCGATGCTTTTCTTTGCTGTCGCCCGCTGTTCCATTAAATCAAGTTCGCGCCGGGGCCGGGGCCGCGGCCGTCTGGGCCTGTACTGGCCCGCCGCCAATATGCGGTCGCTGTCCCTTGTGCCACCAAAGCACGAGCGCGCTGGCGATGTAAATGCTTGAATAGGTGCCGGTGATGATGCCGATTAAGAACGTAAACGCAAAGTCGTTGATTTCCCCGCCGCCAAAAATAAAGAGCGAGAAGGTCGCCAGAAATACCGTGCCCGAGGTGATTATCGTCCGGCTCAGTGTCTGATTCAGCGCCTGGTTCATCACTTCCTTGAACGTGCCGCGAATGCCCAGTTTGAGGTCTTCCCGAATCCGGTCGAAGATGACGATGGTGTCGTTGGTCGAAAAACCGATGATCGTCAGGATGGCCGCCACCGTCGTCGCGCTGAATTCGCGGCCGGACAGGTAGTAAATTCCCACCGTCATCAACACGTCATGGATGACGGCCAGCACCGCTCCGACGGCAAACGAGAACTCATAGCGGAACGCCACATAAACCAATATGCCGAACAGAGAAAGCAGCGAGGCGACAATCGCCGAATTCCGGATGTCCTTGCCAACCGTGGGACCGACCGTGTCCTGGCCCAGCAACTGGAAATGGCCCGACTCGAGATGTACGACGGCATTCTTGACGGTGTCTCCGGTTTCGGGAAGCGAATCGACGCGCAACGTCTCGCGGCCGCTGGTCAGGTCCCTTTGATATTGAATCAGGGCATCCTTGACGTTGACTCGATTGAGCGCCGCACGGACCGTTTCCTCCGGCACTTTCTGTTCAAAGGAGAATTTGCTGGTGGCGCCGCCGATAAAATCCCGTCCGAAGGCGCTCTTGCCGCGATGAACTCCATAGCCCACGCCGATGGCAATGATTACCCACGACGTCACGAAGGCGGGGACCGCCAGCCTCATGAAGTTGAGCTTCCAGGTCGCGGGAATCAGATGAAGCATCTTGACCGACTTGAGCCAGCCGCGGTCCAGGAGCCAGTCAAATATCATGCGGGTGACCACCAGCGCCGTAAAGAGGCTGGCCGCTACACCAATGGTAAGCGCCACACCGAACCCGCGGATCGAACCGGTGCCCATCTTAATTAGAATTATCGAGGCAATCAGCGTGGTGACGTGGGAGTCGAAGATCGTGCCAAAGGCGCGGCTATAGCCAGCCGCGATCGCCCCGCGCAACGATTTGCCCTTGCCGGATTCCTCGCGGATGCGCTCATAAATCAGCACGTTGGCATCGACGGCCATGCCGACGGTCAGCACAATGCCGGCGATGCCGGGCAACGTCAGGGTGGTCCCCACCGAACACATGACGCCCAGGAGAATAATGATATTGGCGATGAGCGCGACGTTGGCCACTGCACCGGCCACCATGTAATAGACCAGCATGAACGCCGAGACCAGCAGCGTGCCGTAAACCGCCGCTCGAATGCCGCTGCGAATGGCATCTTTGCCCAGCGTGGGAGCCACCTGCTGTGACGCAATCACATTGAGCCGGGCTTTGAGAGGATTCTCCAGAATGTTGGCCAATTGATGGGCCTCCTTCACGTCAAATTGGCCGGTGATCTGGCCGCGGCCGGTTTCGATTGGCTGCTGGATGACCGGGGCGGAGTAGAGCTCGCCGTCCAGGATGATCGCCAGCCGGTGTTTGACGTTTTCGCGGGTAATTTCGGCGAATTTAGCAGTGCCTTCATCATTGAGCGTAAAATCGATTTCCGGCTCGCCCATGTTGCTGCGCACTACCATCGCGCTTTTGATGCCGCTGCCGGTCATCTCGGCGCGCTTTTTGACCTCGACGCGCTCGACCTGCTCGCGGCCGTCGCGGCCCTTGAATTTACGCGTCAGCATCTCGCACCCCGGTTTGATTTCGTGTTTGTCGATATCCTGTTCGCTGTCAGGGTCCACCAACCGGAACTCCAGGAAGGCGGCTTTCTGGATAGTCTCTTTGGCCAGCTCCTGATCCGCGGCGGACAAACCGGGCAATTGTACCAGAATCGAATCCTGACCTTGGGGCTGAATCACCGGCTCGGCGACGCCAAATTTATCGACGCGTTTGCGCAACACCTCGACCGCCTGGCCGAGGGCCTCGCTCGCATCGGTGGCGTTGGTCAGCCCGCTGGTATTCATCTGCACCAGGAACGAGGTGCCACCTTGCAGGTCGATACCCAGCCGAATGCGGCCGGCCGCCTCGCGTTGCAGCCGGTTCAGAATGTAAGTGGTCGGATGCGACTCGTTTCTCGCCTCGAAAAACGGGAAGTAGCGGATGACGTCGTTCGTGCCGATCGCCTCGACCAGGTTGTCATAGGATTTCTCAGGCACGGCTTTGTCCAGAGTCAGGGCTTTCTGGACAATCGCGTTGAAATTGGTGTCGTGGTTGAGCGCCCGTTCACGAAAATGCAGCACCAGGTTCTGGGGCTGGGGGGGGTAGAGTTCGTACACCGACCACAACAGCACCAGAACGACAACGACAAACCTCCAAACATTATTTCGATTCATGAGAGAGCAACCTAAAATTCTTACGTTTCACTGGGTTCGCCACTGCGTTCGGTCACCTCCGCAATCGCGGCCTTGGTGATTTCAAATTTCGAATCCGCCGATCGGATCGACAGGGTCTTTTCCTTGACCGTCACTACCACGGCAACCACTCCGCCGGTCGTAATGATTTTGTCGCCTGCATGGATGCTCTTGAGCATATCGGCCTGTTGCCGCTGCTTTTTCTGCTGGGGGCGGATGAGAATGAAATAAAACACCACGATCAACAGGACCAGGGGCACCATGTTCAACCAGGCCGGAGCCTGGGATTGCCCGGACTGCTGAGGAGGCATTAGCGCCAGCATTGAGTTGAGGATAGGCGGACTCATATCAACAAATGAGCCGATAAAGGTATGGATGGAAGCACCTTTGGCAAGCTAAACATTGGCCAAACATCAAGGAAAATCCCTTCCTTTCCCCTCGCCAAGTCTCTATCCTCAAAGCCGGAATAGCCCGATCGTTCGATGACGAGTTTCTCCAGCTTAAGGGCCAGGTTGGTGGGAACGGTCTTTTTGGCAGTCGCCCCGGCCTGGGTGGTGATGTACTTCATTGCCAAGAAGACTGATGCGGAGTTTCCCTGGACAGCGTTTATCGTAGGCCTCCTGGCACTCGGGGCCGCCTGGTTTGGCGGGGAACGCTTCATCCTTCGTCAAGTCCGCATGCTTTACAAAGCGGCCCGTCAACTGGCCGCCGGAGATCTGACCAGCCGAACGGGCCTGGCCCATGAAACCGGTGAACTGGGCGATTTGGCGCGGACCTTTGACGCGATGGCGGTGTCTCTCGAACAACGCGTCCGCGAACGAGAGCAGGCAGAAAAGACACTCCTGACTCGCTCCTTCCAGCAAATCGTCGTCAGTGCCCTGGGTCAGTTTGCCCTGGTAAGCAACAACTTCTCAGCCCTCTTGAACCAGGCGGTCATGCTGGTCGCCCAAACTTTGGAAGTTGAGTATTGCAATATCATGGAGTTGCAACCGGGCGGCCGGAGCCTGCTACTGCGCGCGGGGGTCGGTTGGAAACCCGGCAATGTCGGGGTGGCGACGGTTCCAGCGGATGCCACCACCCAAACCGGATATACCCTCACGGCCGGCGAACCAGTGGTCGTGGACAATCTGGCCGAGGAAACACGGTTCCATGGGTCACATTTGCTGATGGACCACGGAGTGGTCAGCGGTATCACCGTGGCCGTTTCCGGCCAGGGCCAGGCCTTCGGCGTCCTGGGCGCCCACACCACGCACCGTCGACAGTTCACCGAAGACGAAGTCCATTTTCTGCTGGCGGTAGCCACCGTCGTGGCGATGGCCGCAGCGCGCAAGCGCGCCGAAGCAGAAATGGAAAAACTCGCCGCTTTTGCCCAGCTTAATCCCAACCCGGCGATGGAACTGACCGAGGGAGGGAGGCTGACCTACGCGAATGATGCCGCCGTCCAGCTCGCCGCGTCGGTAGGCCAGCCCAGCCCGCGGGCGATTCTGCCGCCCAACATCGGCACTCTGGTCCAGACCTGCTTGGCTCAGCCGCCAACCAAATTGAACCTCCAAACTCAGGCGCAAGGCCGCACTCTTTCCTGGTCTTTCCATCCGGTGCCGGCCAGTCGTGTGGTCCACGCGTATGTCGATGATATCACCGATCGTTTGAGCCTCGAGGCCCAGTTGCGGCAGTCCCAGAAAATGGAATCGGTCGGGCAGTTGGCCGCGGGTGTGGCCCATGATTTTAACAATATGCTGACCATCATTCAGGGACATGCGGGCATGTTGCTGGCCAAGTCGGCCCAAAAATCCGATTTGCTGGATTCGGCGCAGGCGATTTATTTTGCCGCGGAGCGGGCAGCCAACCTGACGCGCCAATTGCTGATGTTCAGCCGCAAAAACGTCATGCAACCCAAGCCCCTGGACTTGGGCGAGGTCGTCTCGCACATGAGCAAGATGCTCCAGCGCCTGCTGGGAGAAACTGTTACTCTCGAGTTTCAACCACCTGCAGAAATCCCGCTGGTCCAGGGGGACATCGGTATGGTCGAGCAGGTCATTATGAACCTGGCGGTCAATGCGCGGGACGCCATGCCTAAAGGCGGCCAGCTTTCCATCAGCGCCAACCCGGCCCGGATCGACCTCGCCTATGTCCAAACCCATCCCGAAGCGCGCCCCGGCGGCTTTGTTTGTTTGCAGGTCACCGATACCGGTTGCGGGATGGAGACGCAGACAATGGCCCGCATTTTCGAGCCCTTTTTTACTACCAAAGAAGTCGGTAAAGGCACGGGCTTAGGCCTGGCGACGGTGTATGGCATCGTCAAACAGCACGAAGGCTGGATCGAAGTCGCCAGCGAAGTTGGCAAAGGCACAACCTTCAGCGTTTTCTTCCCCGCCAGCACTGAACTGGTGGAAGCCAAACCGCCGGAAGCGGCCCCTGCTGCGGAAGTGCGCGGCGGCAAAGAAACCATTCTCATCGTCGAAGACGAACCGGTCCTGCGGGATATGGCGCACCTGATTTTACAAGAGTGCGGTTACAATATTCTGGAGGCCGGATCGGGCCCGGAGGCGCTGAACCTTTGGGACCGCCATCGAGAAACCATCGACCTGGTACTCACAGATATGGTCATGCCCGAAGGGGTTTCCGGTATGGAGCTGGCCCAACGGCTACTGGCAACAAAACCCCAGCTCAGGGTCGTGTTCGCCAGCGGTTACAGCATGGATGAAATCGACCCTGCCTTCGTCAATAATGGCCGAGCTGCTTTTCTGCAGAAACCCTATACGCACGTCACCCTGGCCAAGGCGGTAAGAGAGTGCCTGGATAAGTAGGAGGTGGAAAACGACGAGACGGGCAGACCAATTCGGCCCTCCGCCTTTTTTCAGGCGCTTTTGAGCCGCTCCCAGCCGCGCGACAGCGCTTCGGAAAGGGACCACCGGCTAACCAGCTCTTCCCTCGCAGGCTCTTCGGCCAATTCGGAGATTCCCAACAACCGGCACACCTCGCTTTTGAGCTGTTCGCGGTTGAGAGGCAGCCTCAAAACGCTATCGCTCCCGGCCTCCCACAGGGACGCATCCTCATCTTCAGAGGCCGAGAGGGCGATGACGGCTGTCCCGCAACGATTCTTAATGGTACGGAGTGCGTCCACCGCGTCCTCGATTGCAACGCGGGACCCGCGCCGGCTGGGAGCCGGAAGGAGGTTGTCCGGAGAAACAATAATTAAATGGAAACCGGGCGAGCAGCCTTGGCGGGAAAACTCGTCCGCCCGGGTGGCCCTGGTGCATGCAATCGCAGCTTGATTGTAGCAAACATCCAGAACCAGCGCTTCGATAAGATTATTAAGACGCCGCTCAGACACGCCCAACAGTAAATTGACAGTTCGCATATTGCTTTCGGACCTGAAATAGCACGCGGGTTGCCAGTATCAGGAATGAGAACTTCTGACATAAGCAATTAGTTAATAGGCGGTTGCGATTAACGCGGTTGCGGAATGTGGGGAGTCTTTGGAAAAAGGACTGTCGACCAGCGCTATCCCGGCAGTGGAACCGTCCGGTGTGCGGTAAAACTCATTTCTTCGTCACTTGCGCTGTCGAGGCATTCCCGAACGAATTGCGCGAGTTTGCCAATCGAGTAGGGCTTAGGCAGGAAGTTGCGGCCTTTCAACAACGAACCCTCACTGCCCGCCATCCCTGGGCTGTAGCCGCTGGTATAAATAACTTTGAGACGAGGCGATTGACCCAGGAGCTGTTCCGCCAATTCGTTGCCCATGATTCCCCCGGGCATTACCATGTCCGTCAGCAGCAAGTCAATCGGGCGGTCAGCTCGTTGCCACAATTCGAGAGCCTGTGGGCCGGATGCCGCTTCCAGCACGGTGTAACCCTGGATTCTTAGAACACTAACGACCATTTCGCGCAGGGCATCCTCGTCTTCAGCCACAAGAACCGTTTCGCGGCCAGTCCGCAGACCGGTGTCGACGACCGGGTCCGTTCTCTCTGCCGCTTCTTTGCTCGCTGGAAAATAAAGCCGGAAAGTGGTGCCCTGGTTTGGCTGACTTTCGACCACCAGCCAGCCTTGGTGGGCTCGAACGATGCCGAAAACCGTGGACAAGCCCAAACCGGTGCCTTTTCCAACAGGCTTGGTGGTAAAGAACGGTTCAAAGATCCGGCTGAGGATCGGCGTATCCATTCCCGCGCCGGTATCGGTGAACGTCAAACAGACGAACTCGCCGTCGCGTCGTTGGGGGTCCATGGGAGTCGGTGCGCGGTGGATGGTCTGGAGAGACGTGGAAATGGAAACGCGTCCGCCGTCGGGCATGGCATCGCGCGCGTTGACGGCGAGATTCATCACAATCTGGTCGAGCATGCTCGCATCCGCATAAATGGCCGGAATCGAGGGTTGAGGACGGAGGTCAATTTGCACATGCTCGCCCACGAGCCGTTCGAGCATTTTGATGGCGTTGCTCAGGGTCTCGTTGAGATCCAAATGCCGGAATTGCATGACCTGTTTGCGGCTGAACATGAGCAGTTGTCGTATGAGGGTCGCGGCGCGAACAGCTGCCTTCGAGATTTGCTCCAGCGATTTCGACGACGGCTTGCCATCCGCCAAAGAGCGCTCCATCAAACCTGCGTGCCCTTGGATCACCGTAAGGATGTTGTTGAAATCGTGAGCGACGCCAGCAGCCAATTGGCCGATGGCCTCCATCTTTTGGGCCTGGCGTAATTGCCGCTCCAATAAGGCACGTTCCGCGACGTCCTGGGCCAGCAACAGCATGTGGGGCTCGGTGGCGAATGCCAAGGGGGAACAGGATACCAGCACCTCATGCAAGGTGCCGGCTTGGGTGCGGATACTAGCCTCCTGATCGCGCACAGTATCTTTGCGCAATAAACTCTCAACCCACTCGTCCGCCAGATGAGGTTTTTCCCACAGGAAGAGTTCGGCTGGAGTGCGACCGATCATTTCCTCACGTTTGCACCCGGCGATTTCGGCCAGACATTGATTTACATCCACGAAGCGCTGGTCGGACAAGCTCTGGATGCCGCTGGGAAGGGGACTTTCGTGAAACGCTTTGGAGAAGCACTCCTCAGACTGCGTCAGTGACTTGTTGGCCTTTTGCAAATCCCGGGTGCGTTCCTCAACCATGCGCTCCAGCTCGGCGAGTTTTAGCCGTGCCTGATGGCTGAGCAGCCACTTTTTGGTCAACGCATGCGCGAGTTGTTGCACTTCGACATTGTCGAAGGGCTTTTTGAGGATGACAAGGCTGTCGGGTTGGTCGAGCCGGGCGCGCATGTCGTCCCACGAGTAGTCCGAGTACGCGGTACAGATCACGATTTGGAGGTGCGGACTCACCCGCCAGAGACGGGTTGCCGTTTCGACGCCATCCCAGCCCGGCGGCATCCGGACGTCCAAAAAGGCCATCGCAAACGGGCGACCCTCGGCGACTGACTGGCTGGTCAACTCCAAAGCCTGGTGGCCTTGGAAAGCCGAAACGAGTTCAAAGTCGTCCGTCGGGGCTGTCTTGGGAGTTTTGTCGAATAATGCCGCCTTAAGGTCCTGGACTTCGGATTTGCCCTGCCTCTTCGGGCAGAGGATTTTCCGGAAGTCCTCGTGGATTGCCGGATTGTCGTCCACGATGAGAATGCGGTGGTTGGGATTGAGCATTGACGTATTCAGGGTTGCGTCAATTGGGCACCGTGGCCATGGGCTTTGAGTCGGCACATGGTTGAATGTCCGCGGTTGGCGCGACTGGGAGTTCCAAGGTGAAAGTGGCCCCCTGGCCCGGACCTTCGCTATGGACGCTCAGGGAGCCGTTCATCTGGCGCGCAGCCAGCGCTCCGCTGTGCAAACCAAACCCATGGCCATCCTTCTTGGTCGTGAATCCGTGGCCGAAAATCCGAGTGAGGTTTTCCGAAGCGATGCCAACACCGTTGTCCCGCACCGTGATGACGACATTCCCTCCCTCGACCCGGCCAACGTGGATTTCGAGGCGCTTTTCTGCCGGGGCCTGTTCCTCCATGGCGTATTTGGCGTTGCGCAAGAGATTGACGAGAATCTGCAATACTTTGTGGCGATCGACGAACGCAGGTGGCACGTCTTCATCGAATTGCTGTATAACTCGGATGCCATGGCGTTCGAAGGCCGCGGCATTCATGCGCAGCGCATCCTGGACAAGGGCCGTCGGCGGCACTGGCTCCAACACGCCAAAGACTTTCGCGTACGTTTGCTGCATCGCCACGATCTCCTTGATGTGCTCAATGTGTTGAACCATGGCGGCCATCTCGGACACAAGGTCATCCCGCTCTGCGACGAGGAGTTTAGAAGCCTTGGCGAGATATTCGGGGAGTAGTTTGCCCTTGGGATCATTGGTGAGAAACTGCCCGAGCTGGCCGTTCTTGCCCTCCAGCATCGCCGCGGCGGACTGAATGTCGTCGACCTCGGATTGGCGAAGCCGGTCACACACGACGGTGGCGGACACGCTCACGCTGTTGAGCACGTTGCCGACATTGTGCAGGACGCCGGTTGCGACCTCCGCCATTCCGGCCTGGCGTGAAACTTGGAGCAATTGATTGTGGGTTTCCTCGAGTTTAGTTTGCGTTTCGATGCGCTCGTGAATTTCCCGTTCCAGATCGTGTGTCCGCTCGCGGACCCGCTGCTCGATGCTCTCGTTCATGGCCTCAAGCCTGGCCTGCCGTTCGGCAACCTGGCGCATGTCGCGCCGGCTTTGCTGGATGGAAACAACCAAAAAGACATCTTCAAAAATTACCCAGCCGGCGTGCTCAAGCCAGCGCCAGGAACTGGGCGTGAGCACGCCGAAGACAGATTGCGGCAAGAAGATTCCACGCAATAAATGATCCAGGGCCACAACCACGGTTGCTGACACCAGCACGCGCCAATCCCGATAAAACGCCAGAAACGCCAGCGAACCAAATACGTGAAAATGCGTTTCAATGCGGCCCCCAGTCAAATGGATGAGCAAGGCTGAGGTCAGCATTTGCGCCACGGCGATGGTGTGACGGGTAAATGCCTGCCCGGGGCGTTTGAACGCCAGAAAAATGGGGAAGCCACTGATCGCACCGCCCAGGAAAATAGCAGCCCACACGTGCACGTGCGTCTGACTGGTAGCGCCGATCCAGGTCCTGGGAGAGATCCATAAGGCAGCCGCTATCCCGCCCACCCATTGAAACAACATCAACCACGCAAACATGCGATCGGTCCGTAGATGAATTTGGTCTTGCGACTCTCCAAAGAGCGTTATCGTTCGCTCGTTCTCGGAGATTTCGATGGGGTCGTCGGAACTTAAGGTTTGCATAAAACGTCTCCTTTCTGGCATTGGGCCTCGAAAAGACCGCACCCAAAGACCGGAGTTTTGACTTGATTTGAATGTCCCTCCCGCAACAATTCCTTCAGGGCGGTGCACCCGGGATTGTCCCCAGCGTGGCCTCGGGCAAAAGTGATCCCTCCTTGAAATAGCAGATTTCCAGCCGGGTCATAGAGTAGCGTCTGGCCCGAAGTCTCGGCGTGGAAGCGGCGAGCTTCGATTCCGGCATTGTCCGTGCAAACAGATGCACCAGGGATGGAAGATGCCTTGCGCCACAGCTCGGTCTTCTCCCAATCTGCGGTGGTACCCTGCGGTTTGAGAAATACCACGTGAGCACTGAGCCCGCCCGGAACCTGAGCGAGCAATCGCTCCAACTCGCCAAGGCTGGCCCGAGTGCACGGACAATGCGGATGCGCGAACATGACCAGGGTCGGTCGGTTGCAATCAAACAGGATTTGACTATCCTTCGGCCAGGTTATGGGAGCTGGCCCGCCGGTGCCCGGAGTACTTGAGTAGCGGGTCATGAGGATTGTCGCACCGACAACTACTGCCAGCCAGAGCACGAGTGCAATTCCTGTCCCAATGGGTGTTTTGCGCTGAACCCGCGCTGGAGTTGGCGCGGCGCCAATGAAGTCGAAGGAGGTTGTTGTTTCGGACGGTTTCAAACTGATTTCCTCTCAACCCGGCAAGATATGTTCGTTTTGCGACAAAGGCGGCGTTGGTATTAACGGAATTGGAAGGATTGGATTCTTTTCGCCGACGAGGGGCGGCCTTGAATCCATCAAAGCCTTAGCTACGCCGTTCAGCAGTTGTTCGATGCCGTACGGCTTGCTCAATCTTGCAATGTGTGGGAGGTCTGTCCGTGAAACCTGTTCCGTCTCATTCTTAGTGGCACTGGCCAGGATGACCGGGAGATTGGGGGCGAGCTTTCTGATAGCGCGGATGGCGCTCATTCCGTCAAGGAGAGGCATATCGCAATCGCAGACCAGCAGGCTAATCTTATCTTTATGCGCCTCGAACCGGGCGAGCGCTTCCAGCCCGTTGGCGGCTACCAGCACGGTGTAACCATAATTCTCGAGGGTGGTCTTGGCCAATTCGAGGACCATTTGTTCATCGTCCGCAAGCAGGATGATTTCGCCATGGCCGACCGGCAACGGCGTCTCTTTCGGTTCGGGCGAACTCGATTCCGTGGAGGGAATTGCCGGCAGAAAAATCTTGAATTCCGTACCTTTGCCCACCTGCGTCTGGAGCTCGATGAAGCCTTTGTGCCGTTTCACAAGGTTGACGACGGTGGACAGCCCGAGGCCTGTCCCCCGGTCAGGCGCCTTGGTGGTGAAAAATGGTTCGAAGATTCGCGCGCGAACCTCTGGCGGGATGCCCGTCCCGGTATCCGCGACGGTGAGCAGCACGCAGGGGCCGGGGTGAGAATCCGGATGGGCCACCTGATCTGCGGCGGATAAAGTCAGGTTTTTGGCGGTGAGCGTCAATTGGCCTCCGGCTGGCATGGCGTCACGCGCGTTGACGCACAAGTTCATCAGCACCTGGTGCAATTCCGTGGAGTCGCCTTCGACATTCCACAAATCTTTTTCGGCGCGGCAATGCACGGTGATTACTTTCGGAAACGTGTCTTTGGCAATCTTCGCCATTTCCGCGATGAGGTGACGCAAGGGGACCGAACCGATTTGACCGCGGGTTCCCCGGGCAAAGCTGAGGATTTGCTTAACCATTTCCGAGCAGCGCTGTCCGCTACTGGTAATCAAGTCCAGGAGTTTTCCCCGCTCGGTCCTGTCTTCCCCATTCTCACGCAGCATCTGCGAACCCATCAGTACGGGAACAAGAGCGTTGTTCAGGTCATGCGCAATGCCGCCGGCGAGCGCTCCAATGCTTTCCATCCGCTGGGAGCGGAGAAACTGTTGCTCCAACTTCTCCTTCTCCCGCTCCTGTTCCTGTATTTCCTTCTCAGCGCGCTGCCGCTCGGCGATCTCGTGTCGCAGGGCCTGGTTGGTCTCGACCAACTGAGCTGTGCGCTCTTCCACGCTCTCGGCCATTTGGTTGAGAGCGCACCCGAGTTGAATTAATTCCAACGAGCCTTGCATACCCGCGGAGCGCGCGCTTAAATCGCCCGCAGCGAGACGGTTGGCCGCTGCGGCCAGGGCGTTGACCGGCTGAAGGAAGAAATGCTTTGCGTAAAATCCGACCACGAGCCACATCGCGAAGGCAACCACGCCGAGAGCGATGAAGTTACGAAACAAGGCTTCATCAGCTTGAGCAAATAGAACCGTTAACGGAACGTCGACGCTGACAAAGAGACTGGGAGTTTGACCGTTGGTGAGCGTCGTCACGGCGTACAACCGAGGAACTTTGTCGGCGTCTTTCATTTCCAAAACGCCTCCCTTTCCCGCTAGAATCTTCCTAACCGCGGGGACATCACGAAGGGAGGTGCCCACCCATTTTTCAGGGTCAGGAGTCCGCGCCAACACGTTGCCACTCTGGTCCATCACGGTAACTGCGCCTCCCGCCGGCACCTGGATAGCGGCTATGGCTTCTGACAACCTGGAGAGTTTCAGTGAAGCAAACAAAACACGTCTCAGCTTTCCCTGTTCGTCAATAACCGGATAGCCGAAATCCACCACGCGCTGCCCCGAGAGCCGGCCAATCTGGAAATCCCCGATCGAGAATCTCCCGGTTTGCAGGACGCGTCTGAAATAGGAGCGGTCCCCAAGATACATGGGCACGCTCGTCGGGTTTGCGTTGCAAAAGGCCATTCCATTAGTTTCAATCAGCCCGAAGGTGGCATAATCGGGCAACAGCCTTCCCAGGTTAGACAGATGTGTCTCAGCAAGGGATTGGTTAGTGGCCAGCAGAAGGAAGGGAAATTGTGTGAGTGTGGCTAACAACTGTTGGGCATTCTTGATGAAATCCTCTTGTTTGGAAGCCGCCAGCTTAGAAATCGCTGATGCCCCTTCGCGAACCCGGGCCTTTTCAATCCGCCGTTGTGCAAGATTTCCATATAGCGCTATCCCGAGCGCGGGGATGACAATGAAAAAGATCAGAACTAATAAGCGGGCGCGAAAGCTCGGAAGAAATGAGGCCAGCCATGTGGCGCAGCGCGTCACCGCGCCCCCCATTTTCAGATGCGATTTAGAAGTTGTCGTCGTCACTCGAATCCCGTGTTCGCACGGGATTTGCAGCAGGAATCCTGCCAACGAGGCGGACGGCTGCGCGTCACAGCCCCGATGGCGTGGCATCACGGCAAAGGAAAAAGGCGCATCTCAAACCCGACCAGGAGGGCCTTCTGTCACGCTGTCTATCCTTTGAAGCTTCTCATCTTCCGCTCGCAGCGGCTTTGAATCACCTTCGCAACAGCCGCCGTAACAGGATGATCGGTTGTGACCGTTGGCAGCTTTGCTACAACCGCTTCTGCCAACTCCAATACTCGACGCTTCATCATGGGCTTTGCCAGGCCGGCCTCCTCAGCCAGGCGTTCGAAGTTGGCTGGCACAATGCGTTCAGAAAGGTACTCGCCGCCAAGCTTCATCGACATCTTCGGGGAAAGCTCCGGATAGTAAACTGTGCTGATCAAATCGTAGAGTGGTGCAAGACGGGTTTGCAGTCCGGAACTGATCTCCCCGCGGTAAATGAGCGAGAAATTCTTACCGTGTGCGTCATTGTTTCCAATCAGCCAATTGAAGATCACCGCGTCGAGCAACGCCTGCAGGTCAATGACCGGGGTGGAAGACGCCGCACGGACCAGCTCAAAACACTGTTTGATGGAGGGCCCGCCCTCGGCTTGATACTTGTGTTCTGGCACTATCCCTAGCGCCTGGCAAAAATCCTCCTGGTGTTCGCGTCTGAGGCGCTCTGGGCCTTCTGGCGACTGCGTGTTCAAGGCGCGGTCATACCGCTGCACCAGGAGATAATCGATGCTTTCGATCTTTCCGATCTCGATGTTCGCCGTATTTAAATCCACTGCCTGAGCCAAGCGCATGCACAGGGCTTCGTTAAATACCACACCTTCAAACCGCTCGATGGACGGCTTAAGAATGTGGGTGCTGGGCGCTCCATTCAGCGGAAGGGAAATCTGACCGCCCGAAACATGCACGGCAATCTTGTCCTGCGCTCCTGCCAGGGAAAGCCGGATGCCCTCCTCGCCGGCCAGGAGCGGACGCCGGGGCAATTTCTTGATAATATCCGCCAACTCTGGCGGGCTAAGCGGGCGGTATGCATTCTCACGCTCCGGAAGGCTCGTTCCTTCCGCTATGAACGTCACGGCACCGGCACACTCACCGCCAATCCGCTCCAGCATGGCGAAGTCATTTCTCGCGCTGATTCCCAGATTGCGAGCAATGATCTCCCGTTTGCTTTCATCGGGCAAAACGCCGGCAAAGAATCCTCGGCAATCATCGCGGGTAAAATGCTTTTTAGTAAGCGGCAGTGACTGCGACAGCGGAACAGCCGTGGCATTGGTTAACCAGCTCTCGACGTAATCAAAGACCATGTGGCCATGGTCATTCTGAACGAGCTTACCAATTAGGTGCCGGTGCAGGTAAACATCTAGCGTCCGTGGCATGATTTAAACCCCTTCTTTAGCGGTTTGACCCGGGTTCTTGGCCGTCGCGGGCGGGGTTAGCTTTATCGTGATGCCCAGCGTATTGAGGACGGTGAGGACTTTGCTGAGCTGGCAAGTGGGTTTCCCCTTTTCCAGCTCGATAATGAACCGCAAGCCTGTGCCGGACGTCATGGCCAGGTCCTTTTGCGTCACCGCAAGGCTCTTGCGTGTGGCTTTGACCAGTTCCCCGATCTGATTGGCCGTTATTTTCATAGCGTTATCTCCATGTTACCGAACGGGAACATTACGGCCAAAAACCGTTCAAAGCAAGGTTATTATTCCCGATCGGGAACTAATCGGCTTTCGAGCATGGAAAAGGCAAGAAAACTTCCCTGTCGGGAACATGTTACCAAGTACCAACTTTTTTTCTGAACGGGATCTGCTCTTTCCTAACATTTCGCCAAATCGCACTTACCAGGTTTATTTTGCGATTACATCCACAACATTTTGTGGAGGCGGCCGTTCCAATCGACCGCCCATGGCTCCA
Source organism: Binatia bacterium (assembly GCA_035566895.1). Taxonomy (GTDB): domain Bacteria; phylum Verrucomicrobiota; class Verrucomicrobiia; order Limisphaerales; family UBA8199; genus DATMQA01. The sequence goes on along the minus strand of DATMQA010000090.1, from coordinate 9,166 downwards.
TCACGCAAGAGCAAGCCCGCTTCTTTTGGGCTCAGGCTGCCGGATGCCAGCCGGCGTCGGCCCAGAGCGAGCCGCTCACCGCTGCATTGGAAATCATGAAACAGATTGCATCGGCAATTTCTTCGGGTTGGATGAGCCGACGCAGTTGCGTCCGGGGGATGATATGTTCGTTGATAAACTCTTCGCCCAGCGCCCGGACCATTGGCGTGTCGGTATAACCCGGATGGATCACTCCGCAGCGGATGCCGTGAAAGACCGCTTCCATCATCAAGGTGGCTGCCGCGCCCTCCAGCCCCGCCTTGGTCGCCGCATACGCAATTTGTCCTTTGTTCCCGCGGGAGGAGACCGAGCCGATGAAGATGACCGCCCCTTGCAATGGCTCGGTCGGTTCCCATCGTTTAAGTCCCTGGCGGGCCCGGGCTTCGGCGATGCCCGCGACCATTTCCAGCGCCCAATAAACCGGGGCGACGAGGTTCACTTCCACGACTTGGCGAAAGGTCTCCACGGGATAAATGGAGATTTGCTTGGTTTGCTTGTCCACCTTCACCGCCAGCGTATCACGGGTGATTCCCGCAGCCGGCACGCAGATATTTACCCGCCCATGCTTCTCGGCCATCTCCCGATACACGCGGCGGCGAAACTCGGCCTCCGTCGCATCGCCGCTATAGCCCCAGGCGATCGTGCTGCCGGCCAATTCATTGATCGCCTTGGCGATCTGCTGCACGGCGTCGCTCCGGTCCACCAGTGCCAACCCTGCCGCTTTGCGCTTGGCCAGCTCCAGCGCCAGCGCCCGGCCAATACCCCCAGCCGCTCCCGTGATGACTGCTGCCGACCCTTTGATGTTCATGGCGTGCCTTTCATTACCCGTGGATTTAGCCAATCATCCGCCGTAGTTGTTGCAACAATTCTTATTGTGCGTCTGCACAATATGCAAGCAATATCGAATGGAGCGTGAAGTTGTCAAGCGGCGCTTTTGAGCCAGTCTCCGGCCGGACGCCTGAAACCAAATCCGCCCGACTCATAGCGACATTTCTGCTCGCCAGTTACGCCCGCGGCGGGATTTGACTTGCCTTGTGCGACTGCGGAACCTACCCTCTCACTATGCCTGTGACATCTGAGGCTCATGCGAAGAAACTGGAGATAAAGAAGTACCCCAACCGCCGGTATTACGATGCGACCCACAGCCGGCACTTGACGCTCGATGAAATCCAGTCGCTGGTCCAACAGGGCTACGACTTGCGGGTCACCGACGCTCGGACCTCTCGCGACATCACGGCCCAGGTGCTGACGCAAATCATCCTCGAATTGGATACGCCCAAGCTGGATTCACTGCCCGTCCCGTTGCTGGTCCGGATCATCCGCATGAACGATCAGTTGGTGAAGGATTTCATTGAAAAATACTTCAACCAGGCCCTCAAATCCTTTCTGGATTACCAACAACAGATTGAAGAACAAATCCGCCGCACCCACGGCCTGCCTTCGATGTTTCCCTCGATGTCGGCGTGGACCAAGGCCATGCTGGAGCCCTTCGCGAGCGCATTTTCCGGCCAGACTAGCGAGTCTTCCGGCACGGGAACCCCGGGTCAGCCCCCAGGCAACCCTGTCGAACTACAACGGTTGGTCAGCGACCTCCAGGACCAGATAGCCGAGCTCAAGCGCAATCGGGCTCCTAAGAAAACCGCCTGGAAACGCCGCAAAGGCGCCGCCTGAGACGGATTGAACAGTAAGCAAACGAAGTAAACGAAGGAGGAATGGGGCTGAGCAGCGGTTTCGTGCAGAATCGGCGACCTTTTTCAATGGTGAGCGGTCTCCGCCGTTCAACAACGCTCCCTCGGTAGTCAAGAAAGCCTTCGTTCGCCTCGTTGCCTTCTGTGAGCAGAATCCGGCGAAAAACCGAGTCTAAAAAAAGTTGTGCAAATGCAAAACTATTTGTTGACACCCCCATTCTCATAGAGTTAACTGGAAGAATAGAAAAGGGCGCTTCATGGTGAAGGCCCCCCGAACCGCCAAATGACCAGAGTCCGCAAACAAGAGGTCGAAGGGGCCAAAGCCCTTCGCGGAACTCGATTGTGCGGCCGCAGCAGGGCGGAGACATCAACAAATCCGGATCAAGAAAGGAAGACATAACATGAAGGCAAACGCAACCCGAGAGGGTAATTACATGAAAGATAACACCAAACCGTTGGCGGATATGGCTGACACGGCAATGAAGAACTATGAGCAAGCGGTACGGACCAGCCTCAAGTTCCAGGAGGAAGCCGGCAAATGGTGGAGTTCGATGCTCAACCAGGCCACCTTCGCCCAGGACATGCAAAAGCGGTTTAACAATGTGACCGGCATGGCCAATACGTTGATGCCGCTGGCTCAACGGCGGATGGAAGAAGTGATGAGCCTGGTGGAAAAGAACGGTCGGACCAGCGCCGAACTCATGAAGAAAGCCGTCGATGCCGCTCAAACACCCGTCATCGCTGAAAGCCAGGCCAAATGGACGGAGTTTTGGACTTCCTCGATGGGGGCGGCGCGGTCCAATGCCGAGGCGCTGGCACAGATCAGCACCAGGACCTTCGATTCCTGGATCGATTTCATCCAGAAAAACACCGAGGTGACCGAAATCCGCGTCCCGAAAACGGCCTGATCGGAACAACAACCCTGCAACTCACACTAAGAGACAAAGGAAACCCATGAATATGGTCAATGGAGTCTATCTGGCCGGGGGCGTGCGCACCGCCATCGGCACATTCTGCGGCGCGTTTGAATCCATGCCCGCGCCCGCGCTGGGCAGCACGGTGGTCAAAGCCGCGTTGGCGCGGGCGGGGGTGCCCGCCGACCAGGTTGATGAAGTCATCTTCGGCAATGTCGTTAGCGCGGGCCTGGGCCAGAACGTCGCCCGCCAGGTCGCCATCGGCGCCGGCTTAAGCCCCGGGGTCGGCGCGACCTCGGTCAACAAGGTTTGCGGCTCTGGTCTGAAAGCCGTCATGCTGGCCGCCCAGGCCATCAAATGCGGCGAGGCCTCAACCATCATCGCGGGGGGGGCGGAAAATATGTCCCGCGCGCCTTACCTGCTGGACCGGGCGCGCAGCGGCTACCGGATGGGCAATGGGGAGGTAATCGACTCGATGATCCGGGATGGCTTGTGGGACGTGTACAAGAACGTGCATATGGGCATCTGCGGGGACCGCTGCGCGGAAAAGTACGGTTTCACTCGCCAGCAGCAGGACGAGTTTGCGGTAGCGAGCTTCAAACGCGCGCTCGAAGCGATGAAGACAGGCATCTTTGCCAGGGAAATCGAACCGGTGCCGGTCAAGGCCGGCAAAGAGACGGTGAGTGTGACCGAAGATGAAAACCCGAAGAAGTTTAACGAGGATAAGCTTCGCAAGCTGCGCCCGGCCTTCGGAGAGAAAGGCACTGTGACGGCCGGGAACGCCTCCAGCATTAATGACGGGGCGGCCGCGCTGGTCGTGCTTTCGACGGAGAAAGTCAAATCGCTCGGGATCAAACCTCAGGCCAAAATCCTCGGTTGCGCCAGTTTCTCGCGGGAGCCGGAATGGTTCACCCTGGCGCCGATTGGGGCGATCGACAAGCTGCTCAAGATGCTCTCGCTGAAAGCTTCGGACGTGGACTTGTACGAAATCAACGAGGCCTTCTCGGTGGTGCCTATGGCGGCGATGAAAGACCTCGGAATTCCGCACGAGAAAGTCAATGTTCATGGAGGCGCGGTGGCTCTGGGGCATCCCATCGGGGCCAGTGGCGCGCGCACCCTGGTGACGCTAATAAACGCGATGAAACATCGAGGCGCCAAGGTCGGAATCAACTCTCTGTGCATCGGAGGTGGGGAGGCTGTCGCGATGGCGGTCGAACTGTGCTAAAACCTTGTGTTTCGCCCGGTCTGGCGGCACTCTCCGGGCGAGGCGCAATCAACCAACGCTATGGACAACAACTTTGAAAAAGCAGCGGAGGAAGCCACCGGGTTTCAAAAGATCTGGCTCGAAACGATGTCGAAAATGATGCAGGCAGCCTGTACGTTCTCGCCCAATTCACCGCCGCCGGAGGTGCTGCGCCAGATTCGCAGCGGGATTTTCCAGGCCCTCGCCCAGTCGTGGGACGAGTTTATGCGTTCGCCCCAGTTTTTGGAGGGCATGAAACAATGGATGGAAAACGCCATCACTTTTCGCAAGATGACCAATGAGTTCATGGGGCGGGTCCGGAACGAAATGCAATCGCCCTCCAAGGGGGACATCGATTCGGTGATGCTGACGGTCCGGCATATGGAAAAACGGCTGCTGGATCGGATCGAGGAGCTCTCCGCCGAAGTCAGGGAGTTGAAGCCGGGGACTGCCGGCGCCAGGCGCCGCGCCGGGGCAGCACCGGCGGCTGCAGCGGCCAAACGCAACCCGGCACGGCGACCGGCGCAAGCAGCTCGCGCCAATGGGAAGGGAGAATCGCAATGAACGATACTTTTAGCTTCACCAACCCCTGGGTTCAGTGGCAGCAGACCATGATGGACGAAACTGCGGCGGCCCTTGGCCGGATGAGCCATTTGCCGATGCTGTGGCAGCGGGCACAGCGCATCCGGAAAGGCGTCACCCCCGCCGAAACGGTTTATGAGGAAGACCGGTTGCAGCTCCGGCGTTATCTCAGCGAGCAAAAGCCGCGCTTTAAAACCCCCATGGTGTTCATTTACGCCCTGGTGAACCGCCCTTACATCCTTGACCTCAAAAAGGGCCGCAGCGTGGTGGCGAATTTCGTCGAACGCGGTTTTGATACTTACCTGGTGGACTGGGGCATTCCCACCTCGGCGGATCGCCACCTGACGCTGGATGATTACATCAACGGCTACCTGGTCAATGTGCTGGATTATTTGCGCGAGCGGACGGGTGTCGAAAAGGTCAACGTCCTGGGCTACTGCATGGGAGGCACGATGAGCGCGATGTTCACGGCGCTCCATCAGGAGCGGGTCAAAAACCTGATGTTGCTGGCCGCGCCGATCGATTTTGCGACCAACGACAGCTTGCTGAACGTCTGGACCCGGCCCGAGAATTTTGACGTCGATAAGTTCGTCGATGCCTTCGGCAACTGTCCGCCTGACTTTTTGCAAGCGATGTTCTTGTTGCTCCGGCCGGTGGGAAATCTGCTGGAAAAGCCGGTTAATTTCTACGAGCACATGCACGAGGAAAAGTTTATCGAGGATTTCCTGACCACCGAAAGCTGGCTCAATGACAACATCCCGGTCCCGGGGGAGGTGTATCGTCAGTTTGTGAAATACCTCTACCAAAAGAACCTGCTGACGCAGAACCGGATGCCCGTAGGCAAGCACATCGTTAACCTCCGGAACATTGTCTGCCCGGTCTTGAACATCATGGCCGGAAAAGACGACTTGGTGCCCTGCGCGCAGGGAACGCCGTTCAATGATCTGGTGGGGTCTAAAGACCGCAAGAGCATCCTGCTGGAGGGCAGCGGTCATATCGGCTTGGCTATTGGCAGCCGGGCGCAAAAGGAAGTTTGGCCCCAGGCGTGCCAATGGCTGGCCCAGCGGACAAAATAATACCTTTTAGGAGCCAGAGCGGGCTAACTAGGCTTGCTGGCAAGGCGATTTCACGGCGGTCGAATGTGTGTTGCGGAGAGCCGCCGTGGCCACTGGGCATACCTGAAAACATGTCCGGCGGAAAAGGGTGTAGCGCAGGTCCGGGGACCTGCGCTACAAGGGCTGAAAGTTAAGTGGGCTCACACTGTGCGCGCGCGCGCCCCCAGTTTTTGTTGAGCTAGGGACGCCGGTTGCCCGGCGCCCCCCTCACAGATCCTGGCGGGCGGTATTCCCGCACCGGACTCTTCGTGTTGACACGCTCTCTTCGCGCACAGGAAGGTTTGCCCGTTTGATCCGTCATTCTTACGGCACCCCGTTGCACGATTTGTGTCATATAGTAAGGCCGGAGCAACGACTAATGGTTGAACAAATTGGTCAAGCATGCAGCGGAGTGATGGACGAAGCAGAACTGCGAGCACAGCTAGAGCAGCATCATGCCGCGAGTTACGGCTGGGCGTTGAGTTGTTGTGCTGGCACCCCGGAGCTGAGCGAGGACGTCTTGCAAACGGCATATCTGAAAATCCTGCAAGGTCGTGCGCGGTACAATGGACGGGCGACCTTCAAGACGTGGTTGTTTGCGGTGATTCGCATGACGGCGGCGGATGAACGGCGGCGGCAGTGGTTACGCCACTTTCGATTGAGTGGCTATGAGCGGGACCGAGGCTCGCGTGTCCAGCTTCCGGAGCGCGGTGATCGTCTCGACCAATCGGCCAAGCTCGGCGTGTTCCAACAGGCGCTGGCACGATTGGCGAAAAGGCAGCAGGAAGTCGTGCACCTGGTGTTTTACCAGAACTTGAGCCTGCCAGAGGCGTCCGAAATCATGGGCGTGTCGCTGGGGTCGGCCCGCACGCACTACGAACGGGGCAAACGCAATCTCCGAGCTTGGCTCGAAAAATCGGAGCATTTCGATGAATACCGAAAAGACCGAGAACAAACTGAGACAACTCTTTGGTGAGTTAAGGGCGCAAGATTCGCAACGCGTGCCGTCATTCAAGGCCGTCACACGTGCGTCACCCTCAGCCATTTCGACTGCGTGGATGTTGTCCTCTTGGTCAAGGTTCGCGGCCGGAATCGCCACGGTTGTTCTATTGATCGCAGGCATTGCGTTGGCGGCGTTCCACTTGCACACGCTTTCGGCAGAAAGGGAAATTCAACAATGGGCGAGGCTGTCCAATTGGGAAGCGCCGACCGACACGCTTCTGGGTATTTCGGATATGCCGTGGGGCAAAACCATCACCACGCCATCAGATTCGTTGATCAACAACACCACCGAGTCACCTGACACAACCATAAGGAAACTATGAAACTAAATACCTGTATCATTCCTCTACTCCTTACAATTGCAACCTCAGTCTGGGCTCAGCCTGGTCCGCCAAGACAACCGTCGCCCGCGGCAAAATCCGATGGGAAGTCACCATCGCTCGCTTCGCCAGAACCAGGGCGAACCTCGCCGCTGGAGGAGCATTTCTTCGCGCCCGAACTGATCATGCAGCATCAGAATGCCATCGGACTGACCGCGGACCAGCAAACTGCAATTCGCGGAGAGATGCAGAAAATGATGGCGCAGTTTACCGATCTTCAATGGCAGGAAAGTGCTGAAACGGAAGCGTTGACGGCTCTCGTCAGAAAAGATCGGCCGGACGAAAAGGAAGTTCTTCCTCAGTTGGACAAGCTGCTCAACATTGAAAACCAGATGAAGCGCCTGCATATCGGCCTGCTCGTCAAGATCAAAAACACGCTCACTCCTGAACAACAGACACAACTTCGGGAACTCACAAGGAACGGAGGTCCACGCCCGCGTGCGCTCGGCGGTCAAAACAAATAAGAATCGTCGGGTGTCACACACACCGCATCAATTCCGCAAAAAAGATCCCTGTTGTGAAAGCAAACTTTTTGTCTGTTGCATTGCTGATGGCCGCACCATTGACGCTACCGGCGCAGCCCCAAACCACTCCAGCGCCGGCGGGACAAGCAGCCTGGCGTCAAGGTCTCTTCACTGACCTTCCCGCCGCTTTTGGTAATGCAGTGAAGCAGCAGGGTCGCGTCGTGGCTGGTTTTTCGAGTGATCCCTTGGACGATCACTCGCTGGTGGCACAGGTCTTTGGCGCAAAAGGAATCCGCGATTGGGCAAACCGCAACAAATTCACACTGGCGTTGATCGAATTTCCCAACGCAAAAACACCCGGATTTGCAGCGGCCAAAGCTCACTTTGCCGAGGTGACCATGCAAAACAAGGTTGCCGGGTCCCGCACCTGGATCTTTTTCGATGCCGACGGACAAGAAATTGGACGCCTTTGCAAGGAAGACGTTGTGCAAGCAAACGAAACCGGAGTCTTCACGAACAAATGCGAGTCAGGCCAGTGGCTCAAACAAGCCGGGAGGGTGCTCCAGGGCCTTCGACCTGCAACATCATCACAACCGGCCAACGCGCAAGCCTGCTGGCACGCCCGTTTTGGCGGCAAGGGTTGGACGGGCAAGAGGACGATCACCGGCCAGGAGGGTGCAATGAACTACACTTTGTTTACGCCGGAGGGGCCAGTGAAGGAGAAAAAATGCCCGTTGATGATTTGGCTGCATGGCGGGGGGCGCTCGGACGGGAACGAAATCGCGGATGACGACGCAGTCCATCTGAGCGTGGCTGCGTCGAGATCGGACGCACCGGCGTTTGTCCTGATCCCTTCAGCGATTGGCGGCCAGAACTGGACAAGAGCGCCAGGCGTCGGTTCTGCCAGCGGACAAATCACCGAACCGTCGCCGACCATGAAACTCATCGCCCGGCTCATCGAGTTTCTTGCTCAGAGCCATGCCATTGACACCAACAGAGTCATCGTGATGGGGGAATCCGGAGGCGCCTTCGGTTGCTGGGGACTTCTGGGGTATTATCCCGGCCGCTTTTGTGGCGCGGTGATCAACAGCGGTGGCGGCGATCCCGCAAGAACGAACGGTTTGAGCAAACAACGGATTTGGATCATCCATGGCGAGAAGGACGAAATAGTCCCCGTCCATCGGAGCGAGGAGATGTTCGACGCACTCATGAAATCCCGTGGGCCGGAGCCGCGCGTGTGGACGGAGGGCGATTGGGTGAAGGCAGCCGATCCCGCCGACACAATTCGCTTCTGGAAGCATAGCCAGTCTGGGCACGTTCCCTCTTTCGACTATCGGGTCGCTCTGGATTGGGTAATGGCAAAATGATGACAGCGGGGTAGTCGGCGAAAGAAATTTCTTGGCCTGAACGAAGTCAACAGCGGCGGGACATGGCTCTTGGATAATCCCGACTAGTGGGGCGATTCTTCAACATCGAACGAATTGCCCCATTTATTTCCAACTCAGCCTGACTCGGCGCTACTACAGATTAACACATGTGTGTGCGCGCGCGCGCTTCCATGGCCGGGAGGTTCCAGCTTTTTCCGCTCCATCCCATCATCCATCAGCCACGACCCTCCCTGTCGAGTAGAGGCGGGCTGTTGCCAGCCCGCCCCCCTCTAAGAACCGTACGTGAAAGTTTCCCTTCATACGGCTCAAGTCGCTCCGACCGATGCGCCTCTCGTGGGCAGCGGCGGCAATCGAGCGAGGGACGGAATACTT
>DATMQA010000089.1:0-10266 GCA_035566895.1 Binatia bacterium | reverse complement strand
AAGTGCAGGCCTCCCCGGCGGCGCCGGCGGCCGCACCCGCCTCCCCGCGGCCCTCCGCGCCCCCCGACACCAAGCCCCCAACCAGGGAAGAGGCCGGCATTGTCACCACCGCAACGGCAACAGAACTTATTGTGAAAGGCCCGCCCCGAAAATTCCGAGCCCGGCGCGCCGGCGGATTTGTGTGGGTCGGACTCGGGCTGCTCGCTGTGGCTGGAGGAATCGGTGGACGGTTGTACTATGTGAAGCGCAATCCCAAGAAGCCCTGGATTACCAAGGTGCATAAGGATGACGAACTCACTTTGCCACCGGAACTGGTAATGAGAGAGTCGGAGAATCCGCCGATACCGCCACCGCCGGTGCTGGCGGAAGAGTCTTGAGCAGCGGCTTAGCCGGAGGAGCAGCTACGCGCCGGTGATTTGGGCGCGGTACTGGTCCGGGCCCAGGAGGCCATTGAGTTCGGCAGGGTTGGAGAGTTTGAGTTTGAAAAACCAACCTCCGGAGTACGGTTCGGTGTTGGCCAGGGCCGGGTTGTCCACCACCCCCTTGTTGACGTCGGTCACTTCGCCGCTGACCGGAGAATAGATATCACTGGCGGTTTTGACCGATTCCACAACCGCGCAGGATTCGCCGGCTTTGACCTTGCGTCCGAGGGCAGGCAATTCGACGAAGACCACGTCCGTCAATTCGTGTTGCGCATGGTCGGTGATGCCGACGGTAGCGACGTCGCCAGCCAGACGCACCCACTCATGGGATTTTGCGTATTTTAAGTCGGAAGGGATGTTGGCCATAAAAATCGGGTAACATTGAGTCAGGGAGTTTCGGCCGGGTCAATCTGCTTTTCGATAAATCGGTTTTGGCACTACCACAGCGGGAGCTCGGTTGCCGCGGATTTCGATCTCGAGCGGAGTTTGCGGTTTGGCAAACTCCGGCGGCACGTAAGCCAGTCCAATCCCAGTCCCCAGGGACGGGCTTTGGGTGCCGCTGACGACCTGGCCAATGTGGGCGCCGGAGCTCCACACCGGATAATGAGGACGGGGCGGGGCTGACTTGCCGGTCATTTTTAGCGCGACCAGCTTCTTCGCGACCCCTTTAGCCTTTTGTTCCGCCAGGACCGGGCGGCCGACAAAATCGTCCTTGTCCAGGGCGACGAAAAAACCGAGGCCCGCCTCCAGTGGAGTGGTGTCCTCATCCAGCTCGTGACCGTAAAGCGGGTAGCAAACCTCCGTGCGCAAAGTGTCCCGGGCGCCCAGACCGGCTGGCTTGAGACCCTGCGGCTGACCAATCGAAAGGAGGTGGTTCCACAGGGCCTCGATCGAGCCGGCCGGAGCGACGATTTCAAACCCGTCCTCGCCGGTATAGCCGGTGCGGGACACCCAGACTTGCGTTCCGGGGAAATCGAACTTTGCAATTTGGTTCTTCTTCAGCTCGGAGGCCTCCTTCACGGGTGTGCCAGCGACGGAAACACCGGGAAAACATTGGTCGATGAACCCTGCGACCCGCGGCCCCTGGAGGGCGACCGCGCCAGTCGTATCCGAAGCATTTTGAAGGCGGGTTGCCTCTCGCCGGGGAAAGGTGGTCAATTGGCCCTCGAGCCACGCGGTATCCTCCTCAATGCGCGAGGCATTGACGATGAGCAGGTACTCGTCCGGACCAAGCCGATACACGTAGAGGTCGTCGATGACGCCGCCTCGTTCGTTGCACATGAGGGTATATTGCCCCTGGCCGACCGCCAGCTTGCGGGCGTCATTGGTGAGGGAGTGATTGAGGTAGGCCTCGGCCCCGGGCCCGCGCACAAAAATTTCCCCCATGTGCGAGATGTCGAACAAACCGGCGGCATTCCGCACCGCCAAATGTTCATCGACAATGCTGGTATATTGGACCGGCATTTCCCAGCCGCCGAATTCAATCAGCCTGCCCCCCAGGCGTTGATGGGCATCAAAAAGTGGCGTGCGTTTCATTCCAGCGTTTACCCTTTTTCCGGCGGAGAGCATAGAGGCCGGGCTTGACGCTGTAAAGCTTGCTGAAGGCCAAGACCTTAGGCCTTTCCTAGGTAGAACAAGGAACGTTCCAGTCGCGGAAGGGGCCCATCCTGGGTCAATCTAATGTTGTTATGAAGTTCAAGACAACAGTGAATACGTTAGCGGGCCTGATTACCGGTCTTGTGGCCGCCTTTGGCATAAGTACAGCCGGACTGGCCCAGAGCAGTGTCACTTTGGCTTGGGACCCCAGCCCTGATCCTGCTGTCGCCGGCTACAAGGTTTATGAGGGCGTTGTCAGCCAGGTTTACATTGACACCAATGACGTGGGAAACGCCACCAGTGCCAAGGAGTCCATGTTGCTGCCGGGCACCACATATTACTTTGCCGTGACGGCCTACGATACCAACCATCTGGAGAGCCCCTTCTCGGGTGAACTCAGCTACACGGTTCCCGCGGTGGTCACCAACCGCGTCAGACTCCAAATGTCCTTGAGCAGCTCCAAACAGGTGACCCTGGCGGGTACCGGACCGGCGCTCTATACGTATGCCGTCCTGGCCACGAAAGATTTCAAGACCTGGACCACTAACGGCACTGTCAGCATCGGCACGGCCGGGGGATTCCAGTTCACCGATCCTGCGCCGGCGACTAATTCGCGGTGCTTCTACCGTTTGCGCCGGATTTCCCCTTAGGCGCTTGTGGCGCCTGGACGACGAACGGCACGGTGAGTGTAAGCGCCGCCGGGACCTTCCAGTTTGCCTCTCCGGTTCCGGCGGCCAATTCCAGATACTTCTACCGTTTGCAGCAGATTGCGCCGTGGCTTCAAAGCAGGGTTATCCAACAAACGTTCGATTGACGGCCCGCGTGGTTCCCGGAAGATTCGGGAGATATGAAACATCCTGGCTCTGCCCTCAGTCATCATTCCCGCGCCGCCTTGCGGGCCCTTTTCTCCGCGACTCTGCTGGCCCTGTCCGCGGCGACCCCGGCGATAGCTGCCGAGCAACCTGAGATTCGCACGCCAAAACCACCAACCGCTCCGCGCATTAATGGGCCTGACATCTTTGGCGTCCGGCCGGAAGCGCCTTTTCTCTACCACATTCCCTGCACGGGCGAGCGGCCGATGAAGTTTTCGGCCGAGGGCCTGCCTTCGGGCCTGCACCTGGATGCCAGGACCGGCGACCTCACCGGTTCGCTAAAAAAGGCCGGCGAACACCTCGTGACCCTCCGCGCCAGGAACACCCAGGGCCTGAGTGAGAAGAAATTCCGAATTGTGGCCGGCGAAACCATCGCCCTGACCCCTCCGATGGGCTGGAACAGTTGGAACTGCTGGGGCGGCAAAGTCGATGCGGAGAAGGTGCTCAAAAGCGCGCGCGGCATGGTCGCTTCGGGTCTGATCGACCATGGGTGGACCTACATCAACATTGACGACGCGTGGCAAGGAAAACGCGGCGGTAAATTCAACGGTATCCAGGGCAATGACAAGTTCCCGGACATGGCCGGCCTCTGCAAAACGATTCACCAGATGGGTTTGAAAGCGGGCATCTATTCGACCCCTTGGACCACCTCTTACGCCCAGTACATGGGCGGCAGCGCCGAAAACCCCGAAGGGAGCTGGAGCAAACCGACCATTCCTAAAAGGGGCAACGTCAATAACGACCATCTCCCCTGGGCTATCGGCAGGTATTCCTTCGCCACCAACGACGCCAAACAATGGGCTGCCTGGGGTATCGATTATTTGAAATACGACTGGAATCCCAACCGCGTGCCCGAAACCCTCGAAATGTACCACGCCCTGCGCGGCAGCGGACGCGACATCGTCCTGAGCCTCTCGAACAGCTCGCCTTTCACCAATGCGCCGGCCCTTTCCAAAATCGCCAATTGTTGGCGCACCACCGGCGACATCCGCGACAACTGGGATTCCATGAGCAAGAAAGGCTTCGGCCAGGACAAATGGGAGCCTTACGCCGGCCGGGGCCATTGGAACGACCCGGACATGCTCGTAGTGGGCCAGGTCGGCTGGGGCGCTCCCCATCCCACCCACCTCACTCCCGATGAGCAATACACTCATATTACTATGTGGTGCCTGCTCTCCTCCCCGCTGCTGCTGGGCTGTGACCTGGACAAAATCGACGAATTTACGCTCAACCTGCTGGGCAACGACGAGGTCCTCGCCGTCAACCAGGACGCCCTCGGCAAACAGGCGCTCTGTGTCGCCAAGGACGCCGATTTGCGCGTTTATGCCAAAGACCTCGAGGACGGCTCCAAAGCCGTTGGGCTTTGCAATCTTGGCACCAACACCACCAGCGTGACGGTTAAATCGTCCGACCTGGGATTATCCGGAAAACTGGCCGTGCGCGACCTCTGGCGGCAGAAGGACCTGGCCCCCTGCGAAGATCAGGTCCAACTTCCGGTGGCGGCTCACGGGGCTGAACTTGTAAGAATTAGCAAAGCGGCCCTTTAGCCCGGCTAACAGCTTTCGCGAAGGTGAGTTCGTGCTTACCTCGCCGCGATCCCATCCAGCACCGGCGAGTTGCGAACGACCAGCCCCTTGACCTCCTCGTACTGGGCCGCGGGCACGCCGGCCGCCGTCTGCGCCTTGAAATTATCAATCTCCAGGCCGTCCACATCCACGCACATCATCGCCGGGCGGAGGTCTTCTTTGTCAAAGCTGAACCGGATGTTCGCCAACTCCAGGTCGCGCACGTGGCGGGCATACAGACCGTAAGCGGGCATCACGCCAATCTTGCTCGGTTCCGGGTAGCCCTTGTCCAACTCGGGTGGCACACGCGCTGCGGCTTCTTTCGTGCCGCCACCATTGAAAAGGATGCGGATATTCTCCAGGCGCACCCCTTCGACAGCGGCGCCCGGCAAGCCGGTGATCTGGATGCCGCTCATCGGTTCGACACCCGTGGCGATGACATTGGAGATAAGAATATTCCGCGCTTTGCCCGGTTGGACGACGTCGGGTCCGCGATTGCGCCGGCCCAGCGTGATGTAAATCGGGTACTGGGCCACGTCCATCATCGCCAGGTTATTGATCGTAATGTTTTCCATGATGCCGCCATCGACTTCCTCCAAGGCGAGCCCGCGGCAATTGCGAAACGTGCAGTTCTGGACGGTGACGTTGCGGAAACCGCCGTTGGACTCGGTCCCAAACTTTATCCTGCCCGTTTTGGATTTGCTGGGTTTCATGGTGCCATCGAGCAAGGTCCCCTCCTCGAAACCCGAGACCTGGCAATTGACGATGGTCAGGTTTTCCGTGATGACATTCTTGCCGAGCGCGAAAGTGCTCTTGGGGCAGAGCCCGTCGTCCTGCGGCGAGTTGATCCGGCAATTGGAGACGACTACGTTGCGGCAGCAATCGATATCCACCCCGTCGCGGTCGGTGTCCATTGTCACGTTATCAATGGTCATGTCATCGCAACCCGTGGCCAGGATGGCGAAGTGTCCCCCGTGAAAAATGGTAACGTCCCGCAGCAGCACGTGGCGGCAGCGCTTGAGGGCGATGGCCTTGTTACCCAGCCGGGGAGCGGCTTTGTCGCCGCTCTCGCCCTCCTTGGCTGAAGCGGAGTTGGTCCGGCTCGAAAAACCGCTGAGCCGGTCGAGCAATCCGTCGCTGCGGACAAGGCCTCCGCCGCTGATCATCCCCTGGCCGGTGATGGAGACGTTCTGCAAGTCCTCTCCCCAGATCAGGCTGTTGTGGAAATACGTGTGGCCTCCGTCCTGGTAAGCCTTGCCTTCCCACGGCTCGATCGGGTCATAGGCGTTGAGGGCTTGCGGCGCGCCGAGGAGCGTCGCGCCGGTGTCGAGATACAAATGAACAAAGCTCTTCAGGTGGATGCTGCCGCTCAAGTAAGTGCCCGCGGGGAGATACACCGTTCCACCGCCGGCCTTGACGCAAGTGTCGATCGCATCATTGATTGCCTGGGTGTCCAGTTTCTTGCCGTCCCCGGCCGCGCCAAACGCGCGCACATTATACGATGATGAACGGGCTGGGGTTTGCGCCGCGGCAAAAATCGGGCGGCTTGGCCCGAAGGCCATCGTGAGACACAGCAGCCAGAGGCCATTGGGTTTGGATACGACACTGAATCTTCCGAGCATTCCAGTCTTCATACTTTTGATTCGAACCATAGCAAATGGTCGCCGAGGTCCAAGAAAGAAGATATTGAACAAATGTTTGAGTGACTGCGGTTTGCGCCCATGGTAAACAACGCAACGAATTGCGGATCAGAATATGAAAACAACGACGCTGAAACCCAAGCACGTCTATTTGATGTCCAACGGCGACCTGCGGCTGTCGGCCAACCAGAAATGCTGGCCCGAACAGGCGAAAATGGAGTCTGTTCTCGCCAAGGCCCTCGGCGCCGAAGGGTGGAAGGTCGTGCGGGCGCATCCCTACGATCAAAAGAAGAAGCACGGCTTTATCGATTCGCAGAAGATGGGTATGGAAGTTTTTCGGAAGCTTGATCCCGGCGCTCCGCTGCTCGTGGCTGAATGTGTCTGGCAATACAGCCACCACTTGCTGCACGGGTTGTTTACCCATCGCGGCCCGATTCTGAGCGTGGCCAACTGGAGCGGCACCTGGCCCGGCCTGGTCGGCATGCTCAACCTCAATGGCTCGATGACCAAGGCGGGTATCCGCTACAGCACCCTCTGGAGCGAGGATTTCAGTGATACCTACTTCAAAAACGGCCTGCGCCAGTGGCTGGCCGAGGGTGTGGTGACCCACGACCAAAGCCATGTCAAAGATCTGCGCCTGCTGAAATTACCCGCCCGGGACGAGCAGGTTGGCCGCTCGGCCGCGCGCCTGTTCAGGCAGCGAAAGGCCATCATGGGTGTGTTCGACGAAGGGTGCATGGGAATGTTTAACGCGATCATTCCGGACGAGCTTCTGCACCCCACCGGTGTTTTCAAGGAACGCCTCAGCCAGTCGACTCTCTACGCCGCCATGCAACAGGTCACTGACTCCGAAGCGGGCGAGGTTCTCAATTGGCTCCTCAAGAAAGGCATGACGTTCCAGTGGGGCACGAACGAAGAAACCGATTTGACCGAAGCTCAGACCTTGCAGCAGTGCAAGATGTATATCGCTGCCGTCCGGTTGGCCGATGATTTTGGCTGTGCCGCCATCGGCATCCAGTACCAACAGGGCCTCAAGGACCTCGCCCCCGCCAGCGACCTGGTGGAAGGCTTGCTCAATAATGTGGACCGGCCCCCGGTGAAATGCCCCAGGTCCGGCCGGGTGCTCTTTGATGGCGAGGCGCTCCCGCATTTCAACGAAGTAGATGAGTGTGCCGGCCTCGACGGCCTCGTCACTTATCGCCTCTGGCGTCTGCTCGAGTTCCCCCCTGAGAACACGCTCCACGACCTTCGCTGGGGCCAGCATTACAAGGGCGGCGGGGTCAACGATTATGTTTGGGTGTTTCTGATTTCGGGCGCCGTCCCGCCCCGGCATTTAATCGGCGGCTACAAGGGCGCGACCAGCGAGCGCCAGCCCCCGATGTACTTCCGCCTGGGCGGCGGCACCGTGAAGGGTGTTTCCAGGCCCGGCCACATTGTTTGGAGCCGGGTTTTCATCATGGACGGCAAATTGCATTGCGACCTGGGCGTCTCCGAGGTGGTGAAGCTGCCCGAGAAGGAAACTGAGCGCCGCTGGCGCGAGACGACGCCGCAATGGCCGATCATGCACGCCGTCCTCGACGGTATCACTCGCGACCAGATGATGGCGCGGCACAAATCCAATCACATCCAGGTTGTCTATGCCCCGAATCGCAAGCAGGCTCACCGCGCCTGCCGCATCAAAGCAGCGATGCTGGCCGAATTGGGGCTCGAAGTTCACTTGTGCGGGAATGTCGAGTTGCCCTGACCCGGGACGGTGTAGCGTCAACGCGATTTTCCCGATGTCTCACCTGCCGCACCAGGGCGCCGTTCGCGGTTCGCCGCTGAAATATGAAAGATCGTCGGGGCTTTTTTGGAGTGTTTACTCACGAAGACGAAATCACCGGTTGAAAAAGCATCTCACATCCTCCACTGTATGCTTGTGAAACCAAAACGGATTCGCCTGTTCGTCAAACCTTATTGCGGGTGGTGCCATAAAGCCATCCGCTGGCTGGACGAGCAAGGTGTGGAATATGAAAATATCGATGTGATCGCGGACGAGGCGGCCCACGACGAGATGATCCGGCTCTCCGGGCAGGAGCTGGCGCCGGTGCTGGAAGTCGAGGGCGAAGTTTTAGCTGATTTTGGTCCGGAGCAGTTGCCGGAGTTTTTTAAAAAACTGGAGAAGCGGAATGGCCGGCTCGAATCCCGTTGAAAGCCCGCCGCGCCCGCGTCTGCCCGTGTGGCTGCGGACCCGGCTGCCGACAACGGATGGGTTTGCCCACACGCGCGCGCTCCTCGAGGAATTGAAGCTCCACACCGTCTGCCAGAGCGCGATGTGTCCCAACCATTGGGAATGCTGGAGCAAGGGCACTGCCACCTTCATGATCGCGGGCGACCGTTGCACCCGCGCCTGCGGCTTCTGTGCCGTCAGCACCGCCAGGCCATTCCCGCTGGAAGCGGATGAACCGGCGCGCGTTGGCGAAGCCACTCGGCGAATGCGGCTCAAGCACGTTGTCATTACGGCCGTCGCCCGGGACGACCTGGCCGATGGCGGCGCCGGTCATTTCTCCCGAACCATTGAGGCGGTGCGCGCGTTGAATCCCGGCACCGTCATCGAGGTGCTGACTCCGGATTTCAATGACCGCGACCCGGCCATCGACGCCGTGGTGGCGGCCAAACCGCACATTTTCAACCATAACCTTGAAACCGTTCGCCGCCTCACCCCGGCCGTGCGCTCGCGCGCAACTTATGACCGGTCGTTGAGTGTGCTGGCCAAGGTGAAGGCGAAAGGCGCCCACAGCCTCTATACGAAGTCCGGGCTCATGCTCGGTTTGGGCGAAACCGAGGACGAACTGATGACCGCGCTGGCCGATTTGAGGCAGGCCGGTTGCGACATTCTGACCCTGGGCCAATATCTTCAGCCGACGCTCAGGCATTTGCCCGTGGTCGAGTACGTGGAGCCGGAAAACTTTGAGCGCTACGGCGAGCGGGCCAGGCAAATGGGCTTTCTGCACGTGGCCAGCGGCCCGATGGTGCGCTCTTCCTACCACGCCGATGAGTTTAAATTCCTCACCGGTGCAGCAGGTGCGGGTTCTTTCTAATCAAAACGAACGCGCCGAGAATCACCACGAACAGCAGCCCCAGGGCGATCAGCGTGGCGACCCCTTTCAAGATGCGCGCGTGTTGAAACGCCCGCGCGGTCCGCTGCTTTTCCGATTGCATGAACATAGCGAATTCTTTGTCGGCGGAAATGATCTCCTCGACATTCTCTTTTAATTTCAGGGTCAGCCAGCCGGGGGCAAGGCCCCGCCAGGCGGGCGGCAGCTTTTGCAGCGCTTCTGCATCCGCCTTGAGCAGGCCGCAATGATTCCAGAACGGCGCTTGTTCCTGGGTCCAGAGGCGCAGCAATCCGTGATTGGTCGCTACGGCATGGACCCGGTCCCAAAGTTGGGGACGCAGGTGCTCGGCCAGGGAAAAATCGGCGAAGGCCTCGCTATGAATGCGCCCCTGGCGCTCGGCGATTTGCAGGCCGACGGCGCCCAGCAACTTGCCTTCGCCGTTTTCCGCCACCTGGAATTCGGTGATGCGTTTGGCCAAATCCTCGGTGGGGAACCGCATGGATTGCCAGATGGCCGTTAGCTGGCTGATATCGTCCAGCGTTGCCCGGCGCACACGGTAGCTAGGTGGATTCATCAAGCTAAACTTTAGGGCTTCTTAGCCTCAAGTTCAAAGTCGAAAGTGTAGCTTCCAGTGGCGCGGGCGCATCCGGACACTGCCCCCAATACCGCTTTGCCCGCGCGGAGCGCGGCACATTGCCGCCCCGAAGGGGCAAGAACATATCCGGATACGCCCAGCTTCCAGTGGCGCTCGACAGACCCGACTCCAGGGAGATGTAAGTCTCGGGAGAGAACGAGCAAAAGAGGGCAAAAACAAGACGGATGATCGCTCCACTGCGGTCTTGTGGGGCGACATTTGCATGTGTGAATTATTGTTCCGCAAGCAAACTCTCAATTGTGCCTTCAAACTCCTCTTTTGCGCCACGGGCGCGCATGTCGTCGAAACGCAAAAAGCCCTTTTTGTCCACCAAAAACATGTGCGGGAACCGATTAATGCCAAATTTCACGCTGATTTTGTTCTCAACTTGGCCCTCAAAATACTGGGGCCAAGCAATTGCCTTCTCCTTCAGAAACCG
>DATMQA010000088.1:0-68102 GCA_035566895.1 Binatia bacterium | reverse complement strand
CACCGGAGCCGCTAATGATATAGTTAGTGGCCGAGTTAGCGAACAAGATTGAACCGGGCGACACGCCGTTGTTGAGGTTCACGTTCACGCTGTTGGCCGAGTCGCTGAACGTCACGTTGTCGAGGTTAAAGAAGTAATCCGGGACGCCGCCGTTCAGCCAGTTTTGCGTCAGACGCACGTCCCAATCGCTGCTGGCGCTGGCGGACCATACCAGCGAAGCAGGACTCGCGGTCCCGCTCATCGTCAGCAGCAGGCTGCCGGGTGTCGTGGTCGTATCAAAGGTGGCCGCCAGGCCGCGCGGCAGGTCCGCCGTCAGGTTGGCCGGCGAACCCGTCACCAGCGCCGTGGTGTTGCTGATGAGCGTGTAGCTGCCGGACGCAAAGGCGCCTGCCAGGGGATTCAAGCCGATCGTGGTGACGCCGATGAGGGTAAGCTGGCCGCTGACAACAATGAGATCATTGCTGCCGCTGCCCAGTGTGTTCGTGTTCGCCAAATCGAAGTTGACCGTGCCGCCGCTAAGCGTCAGGCCGCCGTTGACGGTCATCGTCCCGGCCGCTGCCGCCCTCAAGGGCTGAATCGTGCCGCTGCTGCTGAAGCTGCCAGTGATGTCGCTCGGCCCTCCATTCGTCGTGCGCCCCGCCCTGAGGGTTTGGCCCGAACCCAGGGAGAAACCCCCTGACTGCGCCGACACGTCCAGAACCGCGCCTGGATTCACAGTAATCAGCGGCGTCGAGGATATGTTGCCACTGGCTCCCAGGACCAGCGTACCGGCGCTGATGGTCGTGGCACCGGTGTGGCTGGCCGTGCCGTTCAGCGTGAACGTGTTCGTGTTTACCTTGGTCAACGCGACGCTTCCCGAGCTGTTCTGGAGGCTGCCCGAAAAACTCCCGGCTGGATTCGTGCTGTTGTTTCCCACCGTTACGGTGTAGGTGGCCGTGCCTGACAGATTGTCCACCGTGCCCGCGCCATAAAGCCCGTTGACCGTAATGCTGGTGGCGTTCAGGTTGATAGTGCCATTGTTGGTCACATCGCCGATACCCGCGCCGTTGGGAAATGCCCCCGCGTTGGCCACCACCACCGTCCCGTTGTTGTTGATGTTCACACCCCCTTTGAAGGTGTTGGCGGCGCCCAATCGTACCGAACCACCGTCGTTGCCCAAAGTCAGCATCCCAGCGCCGCTGATGACCCCGTTCAGGAAAACCGGGCCCGCGCCGGCTAGCCACAGATTAACCCCCGCGTTGGTGAGGTTGATCGTGCCGGCGTTGACATAGGCGAGACCGGCATTATTGGTAATCCCCTGGGAAGCCGGCATGATTTGCGGGATATTGTTGGTGTTGTTTCCGGCAATGTCGAGGATGCCGGCATTGTTGGTCACCGAAAGCCCCAGCACGTTGAATTGGCTCGTGTTGAAACCCATACCGTTCAGCATCAGGTTCGCCAGGTTATTCGTCGGCTGCAGCCTCGTCGCTCCGCTGAACAGCACACTGTCGTTGCTGACCGGCGCACCGGTGTCCCAGTTCAGCGCCGTGCCCCAATTATTGTCCGCGCCGCCGCCGGTCCAGGTCCGCTGCGCACCCTGCGACTGACCCACCAGCCCCAGTGCCAGGAGAACCGGCCAGGCCCATCGGGCCGGCCACACTGCGGTTTCTGCGGGGACCACCTCAGCGCGTTGGAATCGTGAACGCAACAATATTACGGGAGTTGAGGGTGAGGTTTTCATATTGGCTGGGTTGTTGCTCTTGGGCTCCGGGTCGCGTCCTCTCAAGAGTTAGGGTTGAGGTGATGGTTGTGGTTGTTGTTGTGCTCCGGAACGCCGTCGGCGCTGCCGGCCCTGCCAATCCTCCCACTTTCTGCCAGGACTGTTTGGATAGGCAGGGCTGCATAACGGTATTATTACAGGGCAACCGTCCTCCTCGCATCGCCAGTTCTGGCGATGCCGCCTTTGCTAAAGAGTTATAACCCTTTTAACTCAATTAACCCAGTTAACTCACTTAACTCACTTAACCACCGCCGCCCGCCCCTGGCCCAAATGTTTGGCCACGGCCTGCGCCCGGGAACGCACCTGCAGCTTTTCGTAGATGTGCCGTATGTGCGTGTGGACGGTCGCGTAAGTCAGGTTGGTTTTATCCGCGATCTCTTTGTAAAGATAGCCCTTGGCCAGCAATTCCAGCACCTCCGCCTCGCGCGGGGAGAGGTTCTCCGCCTCGCGCGCCGCCGGCGCCGGCCGTTGAAACGACTGCACAATCTTGCGCGCAATGTGGCTGCTCATCGGCGAGCCGCCTCCGTGCACGTCGCGGATCGCGGCCAGTAACTCAGCCGGCGGTGTTTGTTTGAGCAGGTAGCCGGTCGCGCCCGCCGCGAGCGCGTTAAAAATATGTTCCGTGTTCTGATAGACCGTCAGCATTATGATCTGGGTGCCCCGGAGCACCGGCTTCAGGCGGCGCACGCATTCCACCCCGTTGATGCCGGGCAAATTGATGTCCATCAGCACCACCGCCGGACCCGCCTTCGGAATTTCCTGCAATGCGTTTTCTGCCGTCGCATGCTGGCTGAGGCAGCGAAAACCCGGCGAGCTGTCGATCAGTTTGGCCAGGCTCGCGCGCACGCCGGCGTCGTCTTCAACAATCGAGACGCTGATACTCATGGGTGTGCTCGACGGCTCAGGAAGTGCTCCAGCAACCCCTGTCTCGCTTCAGCTTTTATCAGGCTTTCCACCTTCACGCTTCACCTTTTACGTTTCACTTGTCACTCATTTCCGATAATGAACCGCTTCCCACCGCGCCGCCAGTCGCCACAACTGGCGATGCGCCCGGCTCCAATTCCACTGTCATTTCCACCCGCGTCCCGTGGCCCGGAGCGCTGGTAACCACGCATCGGCCGCCAATGTCCGCCAGCCTTTTCTCCAGATTCGCCAGCCCGTGGCCGGAAACCAGCCGATTACCGTGGCTCGCGTTGCCCGCCGCCGGAAAGCCCTGCCCGTTATC
The DNA here is from genome assembly GCA_035566895.1 of Binatia bacterium. Taxonomy (GTDB): domain Bacteria; phylum Verrucomicrobiota; class Verrucomicrobiia; order Limisphaerales; family UBA8199; genus DATMQA01. The sequence continues at coordinate 65,118 of DATMQA010000088.1, read as the reverse complement.
CTCCACCAGCAACGTGAGGTAATTGGGTTCCAGCCGCAGCCGCAGCCAGAGCTCGCTCGCCCGGGCGTGTTTGACGACATTATTCAGCGCTTCTTTCAACGCCAAAAACAGGTTGTAGCGCGACTCCGCATCTACGCGCAGCGCGGGCATCTCCGGCGGCAAGTCCATCCGGCACCGAATCCCGGCCGTCCGCAAAAAGTCTTCCGTATAGGCGGAAATGTAGTCCATCAGCCCATTGAGCGTGTCATGCTGCGGGTCCACCGCCCAAACGATTTCGTCCATCGCTCGCGTCATTTTCCGCGCCGAATCCGAGATGCGGTCCAGGTGTGTCCCCGCCAGGTCCGCCGGCTCCCGCTTCGCCAACTCGCTCAACAGGGTAATTTGTGTCAAACCGGCCCCCAAATCGTCGTGGATATCTTTGGCGATCCGGGCGCGATCCCGCTCGATGGCGTGTTGCTGCTCCAGCCGCGCCAGCTCTTGCCGGTACTTGCGCGTGGTGACCGTGCGCACCGACGCCGCGACGCCGCCCACGAGCCCGATGCCCGCCATCCCCAGGAACCACCACGTTTCGTAAAAGTGCGGCAGCACCGTGAAGGCAACCACACTGCCTTGCTGGTTCCATTGGCCATCGCTGTTGCAGGCCAACACTCGAAAGCGGTAATCGCGCGCGGGCAGCGTGCTGTATTGCGCGACGTTCCGTGTGTCCGCTTCGAGCCACTCCGGGTTGAGTCCCTCGAGCCGGTAACGAAAGCGCACTTTGTCCGAGGCCACAAAACTCAACGCCGTGAACCGGAACTCGAACTGCTTCCGGCCGGGCGGCACCACCAGCCGGCTCCCGTCCAGCGCCAAACGCTGCCCATCCACCCGGAACTCCTCGATGACTACCGGCGGCGGCACCGGGTTGATCTTCAGCTCCTCCGGCTTCGCCGATACCATCCCTTTGACCGTCGCAAACCACAGCCGCCCATCCCGCGCGCGCCAGCAGGCCGGCTGGTAATTGCCTCCGCACTCCAGCGTCGGCAACCCGTCCAGCCGCCCGTACGTGACGCAATCGACCCGCCGCGCCGCGCCATCCAGGCACGCGTTCAGGCCCCGCTTGTTTACTCGGCAAATGCCTTGATAAGTCCCGAGCCAGAGCTGGCCCTTCCCGTCCTCCAGGATCTCGCAGATAACATCGCTGGGCAGTCCTTGCTCCGTCGTCACCCGCTTGAAGCTCCCCTCTTTGAACCGCAGCAATCCTCCCTGGAAGGTTCCCGCCCAGACCGTCCCCTCGGCATCCGCCAGCAACGACCAAATCGGCTGGTCCGCCAGCGCATCTGCCGGACGAAACGCCGTCAACCGCTCCGCCTGGCATCGATACAAACTGCCCTCATCATTGCCGCACCAAATGCTGCCGTTCGCGCCCTCGGCCAGCGCGCGCACCGCCGAGACCGTCAGGCCGTCCCGCGCGCCGAAGCTCCCCCGCCGCTCCGGCGTGTACCAGCTCAGGCCGCTTTTGGTTCCCATCCACACGCGCCCGCCTCGATCTTCCAGGATGGCTTTGATGCCATGAACCTGCCAGGGCGCTCGCCGAACTTGTCCCCCCTTGAAAATGAACAGGTCCTCACCCGCCGCTGCGCTCAACCACAACCCCTGGGCTCGCGACGGAAAAACTGAGAACACAAAATTGCCCGAAGCATCCGTGCCGACGGGAAAGCTCTCCAGGCCCCCGCTTTTCCAGCGGCACAAACCCCCTCCTGCCGTCCCGAACCACATCGCTCCGCTTTCATCCTCGCAAACCGATTGCGCCGCTCGCGCCGGCAGTCCCTCCCCCGGCCCGATCACCTGAAACCGCTTCTCGCGCAGCCGCACCAACCCGCCTCGCTCGACCCCTACCCACAGGTTCCCTTCGGCATCCTCGAACCACGCCCACACCCGGTCCCCCGGCAATCCTTCATCGGTCGTGAACCGCTGAAACTGCCCGTCGGGGGTCACATGGAACAGGCCGTTGCCGTAATGGTTGAACCAAACCCCGCCTTCCCGATCCTCGTGCATCCCCATCGCCCGGCCCGAAGCTCGCCCCAGCAACCCCCGCCACTCCTTTGCTTCCCCGGCCCATTGCCGGCCCATCCGTTTGCGCAAGCGCCCGTCCGCCAGCACCCACAAACCCCCGTCGCGAGTCGGCAATACAAATTGTGCATCCAGGGCCGGCTCGCTGTTCGTGTCGTTCAAAGGCCGGAACTCACCGCCTTCCCACACCGCCACCTCGCGGTCGGTGCCCGTCCAGACTTTTCCCTTCGCATCGGCCGCCAGTGCCAGCACCCTTCCCGCCAGGCCGCACGACTCCGCCACTTCCTTGAACTCCCCGCCGGTCTCTTTCATCAGCCGGCCCTCGCGCGTCATGAACCACAGCGTCCCCTGGCCATCCGCGCAACCGTAAAGCAGGCGCGCTCCCCCCGGCGGCGTCACCCTGCTCCAGGCCGCGTTCCTGTCCGCCGCCGCGCCCTGCCGGCGCAGCACCTCGCCCGCCTGCGTAACAAACACCACCTCGTTTGAGGACGAGGCCGCCAATATCGTGTGGCTGTCGAACTCGCCCCGTTCAGGCCATTCGCGCCGAAACACCCCGTTGCGATACGACGTCAGCCCGCCGCGGTAGGTGTTGATCCATAGCGTCCCATTGTTGTCGACGAAAAGGTCCTGCGTCCGCGCGTGCCCTAACTCGGGCGCGTTGAAAGTGGTAAATCGCACCCCGTCGAATCGCGCCAGCCCGTTATACGTTCCCACCCATAGATAACCATCGGGCGTTTGGGCGATCGCCGTTACCGAGCTGTTGGGCAAACCTTTCTCCGTGTCCCAAACATCAATGAGATACTCCACCCCCTCTGCTCGAAACGGAAAACCCCCGCCAAACACCGCGGCGCCCGCAACCGCAAACGCACAAATCAATCGCCGCAGGCGCGGCAGCCATGCCTCGGCGCTTCTTAGCAGGGACATGGAACCATTATGCCCCCCCTCCCCGTCAGGTCAATTCATACGATCCCGAACAGGACGTTCGGATGCGATTGCGCCACTAGCCACCCACGAGCCGGGGCAATGGCACCAGGACCGTGCCGACATCCGCCCGCCTTGTAGTGCAGCCGTCGGGAGAACAAGCACCAGCGTGCCCCGTCAGAAATTGGTGGTATATTGGGTGATGAAGTTGGGACGGTTGAGCATGCTCCTGATTGAGGACGATCCTAAACCTGGAAAGAGATGTGTGCGAGGCTTATCGCCTGGGCGCCAATTCCTACTTCACCAAGCCCACTGCGTTGAACGACCTGATGGAGATCCTGCGCGGCACTTATGAATACTGGTCGCGGTGCGCGTGTCCGCCCATGCCGGGCTGCTTGAAATAGCCAAAACTCCCGAGGAATTGTCCTGGGGTATATGCCTACCGTTGACTCCAAAAATGCCCTAGGCGATGTTCGAGAAAAATTTCATGCTTATGACCAAACCAACCTCAACTTCCCGGAACCAAACTTTTCGCTTTTTTGCTCCCAACGCCATCAGCGTTCTCCTGGCTGGCGACTTTACCGAATGGCGCAAGCACAGCATCCTGATGCGCAAGGACAAGGACGGCATTTGGACAACCTCGATCCAACTGCGCCCAGGCAAACACACCTACCGCTTCATCGTGGATGGTGAATGGTTCGACGACCCTGAATGCACCGTGCGCGTCCCCAATCCATTCGGCAGCATGGACATGGTCCGCGAAGCGGCCTGACCTCCAGTCCACTGTAATTAATTCCGGCTTTTGGCGCGCCGGGACGAACCAGAGGCTCGCCCCCCCGAACCTAACATGGAGCGCTTGGGGTGGTTTGCTCAATGGGGTGAAGGACCGATTGGTGACTCCCCCTTCCCAAGGGAACCCTTGTAACCTTGTAACTTTGTAACCCTCGTAACCTTGTAACTTTGTAACCCTCGTAACCTCTTTGACCTTCTTAACCCGTTTAACCCTTCTAACTCTTTTAACTCTTGTAACCTTGTAACCTTTTTAACCCTTTTAACCTTTTTAAGCCTTCCGCCGCCCCCAAGCGCGCGGCGCTGGGGCGGACACCCCATAGCCCCAACCTCCTGCGTGACGCATCTTGCCGAATCATTTCACGCCGATATGCGCGCTCAAGCTCTCCTTCTCCTTGTCGAGGACTCCGAGGATGACGTGGCCCTGCTTCGCTGTGCCTTCGACCAGGCTAATATCACCAACCCTCTTCAGGTGGTCAGAAGCGGCGGAGAAGCCGTCGCCTACCTTAGTGGGTTCGGCCCCTACGCCAACCGCGCCGAGTTTCCCCTCCCCGCCCTGGTGCTCCTCGACCTCAGAATGCCTGGGATGATGGATGGGTTCGAGGTGCTCCAATGGATTCGCTCCCAGCCCACCTTTAAGAGCTTGCGCGTCGTCGTGCTCACCGCTTCGGGCGCGGCCGAGGACATTAGCCGTGCCTATAAACTCGGGGCCAATTCCTACGTCACCAAACCCAGCTCCTTCGCTCGGTTAGCCGAAGTCAGCCAGGCCATCAGCGACTTTTGGTTGCGGTTGAGCCAGGCTCCCGAGGCATCCCGCCCCGCGCCGGCTCCCCGCCAGGCAGAGGATGCGCTCGCCAAAGCGCACCCCGAGAGTTAGCCGGCAGCGGTCACCTCAGGTAACTGATTCCGCTCGCCAAAACCCCGCCGCCAACTGGCCCGCTTGTTACCGCGTCCGTCTGGCTCCGTCGCCACCAGTAGTCACCGCAAGCGCAGGCGGGTTTACCAATTTTGGCAAAAGCCGCTTATAAATTGGCAGGACGCGCGGATTCCCTTTACAAAAGCGGCGCGCAAGGCGGTATTAAGGTATGCGAATTTCCGCGATGCCCCGTTGGGCCTTCCAAATTCCCTCCTGCCTGGCCAACGACCTGGCTGAGTTCAAGGCTAACGTCGAGCGGTTTAAGGCCGGGACCATGTCCGTGGAAGAATTCCGCGCCTTCCGTGTGCCCATGGGCGTTTATGAGCAGCGGGAGTCGGGCACTTACATGTTGCGAGTGCGCTGTCCCGCGGGCGGAGTGCTGCCCGCTCAATTGCGGCGCCTGGCCCACGTTTCAAAATCGTTTGGCAACGGCATTCTCCACGTGACGACGCGCCAGGAACTCCAGGTGCATCGCGTTCCCCTCGACGCCATTCATCCGGCCCTCGAGTCGCTGCGTGGGGCGGGCCTCGCCACCAAAGGCGGCGGCGGCAACACCGTGCGGAACATTACCGCCTGCCCCGATTGCGGCGTGTGCCCGCGAGAACTGTTCGACGTCGCCCCCTTCGCAGTTGCTTTGACCGAACGCCTCATCGCCGACCCGGTTTCGTTCCAGCTTCCGCGCAAATATAAAATCGCCTTCTCCGGTTGCGCTTCCGATTGCGCCGGCGTGACGGTGCAGGACCTGGGCTTCATCACGCGCCGCAAAGACGGCGGTGATGGCTTCGCGGTATATGTCGCCGGCGGCATGGGCGCGAAAAGCCGCGTGGCCGTTTTGCTCCACGATTTCGTGCCGGCGGCGGAGGCCTTTCTCGTCGCCGAGGCGGTCAAACGCGTTTTCAACCAACACGGGGAGCGCAAAAACAAGCACCTCGCCCGGCTCCGATTCCTCGTCGAACGCATCGGCTTCATCACCTTTGTCGAACTTTACCAGAATCAACTGGCCGGGCTGCGCGCCATGAACCTTGCGCCGCTCCAGACCCGGGCATATCCTGGCAATAGTCAAAGCGCCGGCGCCTCAGGGCCGCGGAACCTAAAGGCAGCGGGCCAGGCCGGCACGCTCCAGGCTCCGGTGCTCCCTGAGTTCTCAATCTGGCGGCAATGCCATGTCCGACCGCAAAAGCATCCGGGATTCTTTATCGTGGAGCTGCCACTGCCGCTGGGCGATATCGAGGCCGGCAAAATGGCGGCCTTGGCGGACGTCGTCGCCGCGCATGGAGACCGGCTGTTGTGCGCCACTCAATCTCAGAATCTCGCGCTGCGATGGATCGCGGAGTCGGAATTGGCCGCGCTTCATCAAAAACTCAAACCCCTTGAGTTAGCGGAGCCGCGCCCATCCGTTCTGCGCAACCTGGTCGCTTGCGCCGGCGCATCCACCTGCCGTTTGGGTATCTGCCTGTCACGCGGTCTGGCCAAAGCGATAACCGCCAGTCTGGAGGCCAGCAACCTGGACTTGAAAAAGCTCGGTGACCTCAAAATCCAGATCAGCGGCTGTCCCAATTCCTGCGGGCGCCACCCGGTGGCGGACATCGGCTTGCACGGCGCGGCACGGCGCGTCGAGGGCCGCCTGGTTCCCCATTACTCCGTCCTGCTGGGTGGGCGAGTAGCCGAAGGCCTAACTCGATTTGGCGCCGGCGCAGACACCCTCCCGGCGAAAAATGTTCCGGCGTTCCTTCAGGATTTTCTCGCCGCTTTTCTGCAGTCGGCCGAAGCGCCCGATTTCCACCGCTTCATCGACAACGGCGGGCGCAAAACGGCTGAAGAACTCGCGGTCCGCTATCGTCCTGTCCCGGCGCTCACCGCGGACCAAAGCTTTTACTTCGATTGGGACGCCCAAGTGCCCTTCTCGCTCGAAGGCCGCGGCCCGGGCGAGTGCAGCGCCGGCGGTGTTCCTCTCGCCGAACCCGGTCGGTAGGGCGAGCGTTGCTGAATGATTAATCGGATAACGGCTTGCGCCATCCGTTCGGTTTCGTTTATGCCTTGCGAGTGAGTCCACCTATGGAAATTACCCGCCGTGATTTTCTTAAACTGAGCAGCCTGGCCTCCGTCGGTCTCTCTCTCCCGCTGGTCGCCTGCCGGACCGTGCCGGCTGCCCCTGGCACCAATCACCCCACCCGCGCCTGGGACCATTATTTTCTTGGCTCCTCCTATTACCCCGAATAGTGGGACGAAGCGCAATGGGAGAGCGATTTCCGCCAGATGATTATGCCAATGAATGGTCGCAAGGCTTTTGGGGCAGCGGCCGAAATTACGATGCCGACGGAGAGCGCAATTATCGCGGGATCAGAGTCCTGCAGCGCAACGTCGATGTAGTGCCCCCCACCGCCCCGCTCTCCGCTTACAAACTGATCTTTGCGCCCAATTTGCGCCTCGTCGATGATGCGACTGTGTCCCGGCTGCGGGCCTATGTGGCCGCTGGCGGCATCCTGGTCCTGAATTTCCACGCCGGCACGCAAAACCCGGACAACAGCATGCGCCGGGTGCTTCCACCGGGTCCTTTCGCTGCCATGGCCGGCGTAACCGCGGTCTCCGAGCTTTCCAAGGAGGAAAACCTGGCCGCGGGGATGCTCGATCCCAAACTCAATGCCGCTTTAGGCATCGTCTTCTCCGGCAGCGAGACTGTTTTCGCGCCGCGAACCATGTTGGAGGGCCTCCGCCTCGACGGCGCAGAACCCATCGCGACCTTTCGCGGCGGCAGCATGGCCGGAAACCCTGCCGTGACTCGCCATCGGCACGAACGCGGCTTCGTCTTTTATGCGGGAACGGATTCGGCTGACGTTGGATTTTACGAAACCCTGGCGCGCGAGGCTGCTGCGGCCGGCCGGCTGGTTCCGCTCCTCGATGCACCGAGGGGCGTCGAAGTCACTACCCGCGAAACGGCCGACGCGATTTATTACTTCCTCCTGAATCTGACTGAGACCCAGCACGATGTTCCGCTCCCCCATCCCATGAACGAGCTGGTTACCGGGCAAGAACGAGTAACGGAGGTCGCGTTGGCTCCGCTCGGCGTCGCTGTCCTTGCCGAGCGAAAGGTGTAGTCAGAACTCTTCTTACCTCAGCAGCCCCGCCGCCCCGCCCCCCATCTTGGCCATCATCTTCTGGAACTTGCCCATCTTCTTCATCATCTGCTGCATCTGGGCAAATTTGTTGAGCATCGTGTTCAGCTCCGTCACCGTCACCCCGCTGCCCTTGGCAATCCGCTGGCGCCGCTTTGCGTTCAGCATGTGCGGATTCTTTCGCTCCTGAAACGTCATCCCGCAAATCATCGCCTCCATGTGGCGGAATTCCTTCTCCTGCTTGTTCAAGTCGTTGTTTTTGATCACCTCGGCCCCGCCTGGCAGCATCCCCACAATTGATTCCAACGACCCCAGCTTTTTCATCTGGCGCAATTGGTCCAGGAAATCCTCCAGCGAAAACTGCCCCTTGCGCATCTTCTCTTCCAGCCGCTTCGCCTCGTCCAGGTCCACCGCCTCGGCCGCCTTCTCCACCAGGCTCACCACGTCGCCCATCCCCAGAATGCGCGACGCCATCCGCTCCGGATGAAACGGCTCGAAATCCTCCAGCTTTTCGCCGATGCCGGCAAACTTGATCGGCTTGCCCGTCACCGCCTTCATGCTCAGCGCCGCCCCGCCGCGCGCGTCGCCATCGAGCCTGGTCAAAATCGAGCCCGTGATGTTTAGCGCCTGGTCAAAATGCGTCGCCACATTCACCGCTTCCTGGCCCGTCGCCGCGTCCAGCACCAGCAGCGTTTCCTGCGGTTTGATCAGGTCGCGCAGGCGCACCAGCTCCTGCACCAGCGGTTCATCGATCTGCAGCCGGCCCGCCGTGTCGAAAATCAGCGTGTTGCGATTGTTCGCCCGCGCAAACTCAAGCGCCTCGCGCGCAATCTTGAGCACGTCGGTTGCGCCGCGATGGACATATACCGGCAAATCAACCTGCTTGCCGAGAGTTTCGAGCTGGTCCATGGCCGCCGGCCGATACACGTCCGCCGCCACCAGCAGCGGCGTGCGCCCCTGCTTCAACAGCAACCGCCCCAGCTTGCCGCTCGACGTCGTCTTGCCCGACCCATGCAGCCCCACCATCAGCACGCAGCTCGGGTTGCCGCTCAACTGCAAGCCGGCGTTGGCCGACCCCAGCAAATCCACCAGCTCATCATGGATGATTTTGACGATCTGTTGCCCCGGTTGAATGCTCTGGACGACCTCCTGCCCGAGCGACTTGCTTTTGACCCGTTCGATGAAATCCCGCGCCACCTTGAAATTGACGTCCGCCTCCAGCAACGCCAGGCGCACTTCGCGCAACGCCTCCCCGACGTTGCCCTCGGAGATCTTCCCCAGCCCCCGCAGGTTGCGAAAGGCGTTCTGCAGCTTGCCGCTTAACGAATCGAACATAAAAAAGACCTGGCCTGGACTCACCGTCCCACTCTCATTAACACCCCGCTTCAGCGGGGTGTATCGCATCGGCGGAGGTCAGCGAAACCGTTTCAACGGTTTAGCGGCGCCGCGAGAAACCGTTGAAACGGTTCCCTTGGCCAGCCCGGCTCTGACACCCCACTAAAGTGGGGTGCCAATGAGAGCCGCCATGCGCCTCGTCCACGACTGACCGCTAGTTTAGTGTGATACCCCCGCATTGACAAGCCCACCGCTTCGGCTAAATTCACCGCTCGCGCTGGTTGTCTTTGATGGTCGCGTCAGGCTGGAGAACTCCGGCTGCTCACTATCCACTGGCAACTATCCACTACCCGGCGGTAGGTTACCCAAGTGGCCAACGGGGGCAGACTGTAAATCTGCTGGCTCACGCCTTCGATGGTTCGAATCCATCACCTACCACCACTCCAAAACTGCTGAGAGAAGAGCGTTTTTCACTCGTATTTACTGAGCTATGCTCGCATTGCGATCTTTTTGCGTAGTGCGCCGTTATGCTCTGTTAGTCGCTCTTGTTCTGTTCTGAAAAGATGCGCGAAAGTCTATCATAAAGCTATCAAGTCTCACGCGCACGAACGTCACGAGAGCGAGAGAGCGTGTTTTTTGAAGCGCAAAGCGTGTTTAAGAGCGTGTTTGGAAATTGTAGCCGCCGACGTGAGGAGGCGGAAAGTTGAGCGGTTTTCCGGGCAGAACAACGCGGCCCCAATTTTAAGACACGCTCTAAGCGACTTTTCGACGCAGAATCGAGCGAACCGGGCATCGAATCGACCAGCGGCTCTGGCCCTGAGGCAGGCGCGGCGAAGCAAAAGCGCATCGTTCTCAGAGTCCTCGACGACCAGTAACAGTGCCTGATCGGGCATACGGCGACTATCTTAACCATGGGGCAGAGAGCGGATTTTCGGTATGGGGTAAACCCCCCTGCCAAGGAGAATGCCCGTTTTCGGCGCATTCACCCTGAGTGGTGCCTTCTGCACATCGCCTCCCGCTCAAGGGGGGTGCTGGCTCACAGGGGGCGGAACCATTGGCAAGACCAAAGGCATGCCAGACTTCAGCTTCGGGGGCGTGGTCAATCCGGGCTGCAGTCCCACCGCCGCAGGGGGTGGTAACTGGCACGCGGTTGACCACGTGCATCACCTGCATTTCAAAGGCCAGCAGATCACTGTCATCGGGTGCAGCGGCTCGCCCGACAAAGCCCCCAGGGTCAAGGTTAATACCATCGATTTCGACGGCACCGGAACACTCTCCGGCAGCGACGGCAACCCCTCGGCCCCCCGGCCCGTCTGCTTTATCGGCCATGCGGAGGACCACGGCGAGCCCGGTGCTGGCAAAGATCGCCTTTACCTCAATGTCGTTGACTGCACCACCGGCGCAACGCTGCAGCTCATCAGCACCGACCCGGCCAATCCGAGCGATATTGACCCGGTGGCCATCAGCAGTGGCAATCTCCAAATCCACCCCACCGGCTGCGGCAAGTAGTATCAACCGGCTGGAACGCACAACCCCAGGCCGTAGGCAACGGTGCTGCCTATGGCTTCTTTTTTCACTATTGCACTGTTAACTCCGCCCGCTGCTCCCGGCCTTGGGAGTCATTGCGTGCCATTTCCGCAGCCGAAAGCTTGCCGGTGAGTTTTTCCACCTAGATCATGCGCTGGGTCTGTGTTATGCGAGGGCGAGGCGAGGGTTGAAAAGGATTTGTCTTGTCGCCAAGGAGCAACCGCCGCAGGATAAATGCTGACACGCACGGCATATATCGTGTTGATCCTATCGGCGAATGAAAAGTGATCCCGGACGACGCCGAAGGTTTTTTCGGCAGCTCAACAGCATGGCACGGGAGGACACTCGCACCGCGACCAGTATTCATACGTAACGCGGAGCATGTCCATCAGGTCGTTCAAGGCACTGGGCTTGGTGAAGTAGGAATTGGCCCCCAGACGATAAGCCTCTCGCACGTCCTGTTCCAGATTTGCTCGCTGGACACAGCCGCCGTTCAGGCCGCGATTGATGCCTGCCACCAGGACCAGGGCGGGACGGTTCTTGTGCCCGCCGGCGTGTTTGTCATCGGCACGATCGAGATGAAGAGCAATATCAAACTGCACCTTGCGGCGCAGGGCAAGCTGTTGGGCAGCGCTGATGGGAACCAGTACCATGCGGCCGAGGCCATCCCGCTTCACGGAGACTCGACGCTGGAGGACGGGAACGTCGGTTTGAACGTCGGTTTGATCTTCGGTGTCGGCCTCCAGAATGTCGTCATCGAGGGGCCTGGAACAATTGACGGCCAGGGCGCGCAATTTCGCAGCCCTGCCCGCGGTGCGCCACCTCCCGCCGGCATCGGGGGCAGCCACCGTCCGTATCACCTGCTGTTCCATCAATGCCAGAACCTCACCGTGCGTGACATTTTTCTGACGGAGAGCGCGTTTCACTCGGTCCGGATTATCCAAAGCAAATATGTGAAGCTGGAAGGCATCCACATTCACAACCGGGTCAACCACAACAACGACGGGTTTCATTTCATCAGCAGCCAATACGTCCATGTCAGCAATTGCGATGTGGAGTGCCAGGACGACGCGTGCGCGCTGTTCGGCAGTTGCAAGTTTGTCACGGTAACCAATTGCTCGTTCACGACGCGCTGGTCGGTCTTCCGTTTCGGCGGGGGCGAGGCCGAGAACATTACCGTCTCGAATTGCCTCATCTATGGAACCTATGGTTGCCCGATCAAAATGCGGTGCGGTCCCGCTCACGGTTCGAGAACATTTCCTTCTCGGATCTGGTGATGAACAATGTCACATGTCACCTTCCCCGGCGGCGGCACAACCGAGCAGGGCGCCGTGAGGGACGTGCCGAAAATTGCCGGGGAGTATTACGCCATCGGCGTGCCGCCCGCTTACGCCCTGTTCGCGCGCAACGTGCACGGCCTAACGCTGCAGAACGTGCGCTTCGAGATGGCCAATCCGGATTTGCGGCCCGCGGTAGTGTTGGACCACGTCAGTGATGCCGCCATCAACGGGTTGAGCGCGCAAGGACATCCGGAGGCCGAGTCGCTGCTGCGTTTCATCGACGCGCGCGACGTGCTGTTGACCGGCGCGCGAGTGCTTGCGGGGGCGGCGGTCTTCCTGCAAGTGGAAGGAGCCGGCAGCGGGGGCATCAAAATTGACGGCGGGGATCTAACCAAAGCCGCCGTGGCCTTGTCGTTCAAAGGAGGCGCGTCTCCGGAGGCCGTGAAAATGGACCCCGGCGCGAAACGAGGTTCCTAGCGAAGCCCTCCCTGAACTTACCAGCTCACGGGCACGCTAAGTTTTTTCCCGAACCGATTGTGGTAATGCAGTTGGCGGTTCTGTGCGCCGTATTCGTGAACCAGGCGGGTGATTTTTACATCGTAGCAGCAGTATTCGGCAATCTCGAGCAAGCGGCCTTCCTTGAACCACTGGATGGCCTGCATCCCCTCGGCGGTCTTTTCGACACCGAAAGTTGCGGTGGCAATCGAATCAAGTGAAAGCCGGTGTTGCAGTTTGTTTTGCAACTCAATCAGCATGTCCAGGGTGGGCAACTGGCGCAGGTCATAAGCGGTGTAGCCGTGTAGCACCTCATAATCGAACCGCAGATTGTTGAAGCCCACGACCAAATCCGCCCGCTGCAATTCCGTGAGCAATTCATTCACGTCCGGCTCGCCGTAAATTCGGTACCCGGCCCGGGCGGTGCTGTAGGTGACTCCTACGCTCATGCCCATCCGACTAATCTTGTCCCAACCGCCGACTTCCTTGGCGGACTTCTTGGTTTCCAAGTCGAAATAGACAACGTTGTTCATCACAAATTCCGTGCACGCCCACTTTACAGCGAGCCCTGGCACCGGGAAAAGCAAATTGACATAACTTCAGCAACCGATATGGGGCCTCAGTGAGCTTGACCCGTGATGCCAGGGAAATTATGTTGCCCGAGTGCAAAAAGGCCATGCGAGCACTTTGGATTCACCTCGAGTTCGCTTGCTGTTGCGCATGCCTCTGCCCCAATCTCTGGCGCATTACCTGGCGCGGAAGTTTTTTCGATTCCTGCTGACGCTGCACGGGTTGGGAGCGTTTGCCCTGATTACGCTGGGAGTCATACTGAGAAAATTTCGCGAGGCCCGGCACGTCGTGTGGCCGTTGATTTATCACGAGATTGCTCGCGCCGGGCTGCGGTTGCTGCCGATGTTTTTGTTCATTGCGGCCGCGCTGGGCCTGCTGGTCATCGGGCAGACGGTCTCCTGGCTGACGCGCGTAGGAGCGATTAATTATCTTGGGACGATCATGGTGATTGTGGTGGTGCGCGAGCTAGGTCCGCTGCTAGCGGTGTTGCTCGTGCTGGCCCGCATCGGCACCGCCAACGTGATCGAATTAGGCACAGCCCGGGCGATGGGGGAAGTCGAGGCGCTGGAAGCGCTGGGCATCGACCCGGTTCATTACATGGTGATGCCACGGGTGCTGGGCCTGACGCTCGGGGTTTTCTCGTTGACGGTGTATTTGGTCCTCGGAGCGGTTTTTAGCGGTTACTTATGGGCCTTTCTGCAGGATGTACCGCTCCGGCCATCCGATTATTTCCATCAGCTCACCGGGGCATTGAGCGGGTTGGATTTTGCGTTGCTGGCGCTCAAGACCCTTTTGTTCGGGTTCATCGTCGCCATTGTGACGTGCTATCACGGGCTGGCACAGCCCTTGCGCCTGGAGGAGGTGTCCTATGCGACGGTGCGCGCGGTGGCACAAAGCATCATCGTTTGCGTTTTGATCGACGCGATCTTCATTATCCTCTACCTGGCCTAGGGAATGGAACAGCCCGCCGCCAAACCGGAGGTCACGGTCATCAGAATGGAACGGGTGGCGGTCAGCTCGATGCAGGATCCTGAGACAGTGGTAGCGGAGGACATCAACTGGACCGTCCAGGCCGGGGCCTATTGGGTGATCGGAGGATTGCAAGGCTCGGGTAAGAGCGACTTCCTGATGATGACCGGCGGGGTCATTCCGCCGCTGCGTGGACGCTACCGGCTTTTTGGCGAGGAGATGCCGATTTTCGATGATGCGCGCCTGCAAGTGCGCTTGCGGTTGGGACTGGTATTCGACGGAGGCCAGTTGTTTAATCATTTGACGGTTCGCGAGAATGTTGCGTTGCCGTTGCGCTATCACCGGAACCTGACGCAAGCCCAAGCTGAGCCTGAGGTGCGGGCCGTCCTCGAGGCGATGGACCTGATGCCCTGGGCCGACAGCACCCCGGGCGCTCTGGGGCGAAACTGGCAAAAGCGGGTAGGCATGGCTCGCGCGCTGATGCTCAAGCCGGAGGTGCTGCTGGTGGATAATCCGCTAGGCGGGCTGGACCTGCGGCACATGCAATGGTGGCTGGGGTTCCTGGGACAATTGTCCAAGGGGCACGGCTTGATGGGCGGGCGGCCGGTCACGCTGGTGCTGACGACAGCCGATTTGCGGCCCTGGAAAGGCCGCGCGCATCAATTCGCGGTGTTAAAAGATCGTCGTTGGACGCTGCTGGGCAACTGGGAACAACTCGAGGCGGCCAGCGGTGAATTGGTCCAGGAGTTGTTGACCGTCGAGCAAACAAAAATGGAATAATGGCACTGCAAGATTTAACTCCGCAATTGCGCACCCGCCTCAGCCGGATGGAACGAGCCGTCGGCTGGTTCGTTATTGTCGCCATGGGGCTGCTGGGGTTCGGCTTTTTTTACTACGTCTATACCACCGCAGAGCGCAAGGGATGGTTCCTGACCAAGGCCCCGTATTTCACTTTTACCGACCGGGCAACTGGCCTCAAAGTAGGCGATCCGGTCATGCTGATGGGTTTTGAAGCGGGCCGAATTACGGACATTAAACCGATGCCGGCCGAACAATTCATCTACAATGTTTACGTCCAGTTCGAACTGAAATGGCCCAATTACGAGTACATGTGGACCGACGGCTCGCATGCGAAAGTCGCAACGGCGGACTTCCTCGGCAAACGGGTCGTGGAGGTAACGAAGGGCACCGGCGGCTACCCGGCCTACGTCTTTTTTCCCTTGCGGACGAACGTCCCGCTCGCTGAGGCGAAGCTGTTGGCCGACCTGCCCAAATGGGAACTCGCGCAGGATGTTTTTGATCGGACACGAACCAACCTGGTAGTCAAAGCGCTGACGCCCCTGACAAATCTCGACGTGATCGCCGCTGCCGGTTATTCCAACATCTCCGTCCTGGATAGCCGGGTCACCGGAAGTTCAATCACCGGCATTTGGCATCGGAAGCGAGCCCGTTACGACCCCTACACAAAGAGCACCAAACCCTATTGGCTGCCGGTCGAGGAATCCGCTGCGGTGACCGAACGCCTGGAAAAGGTAGTCGGACAGGTGGAAGCCGCGCTGCCCAATATTCTCAATCTGACCAACCAATTGACCACCCTGCTTTCCAACAGCACCATGCTGACCTCAAATCTCAACGTGGTCGCGGTCAACGCTCGACCCGCGGTCAGTAACCTTGCGGCCGCTACCGCCCAATTGGACCATCCTGGCGCGTTGGGCGAATGGCTGCTGCCCACCAACCTCAACCGCCAACTCGAGACCACCCTCGGCAACGCCAGCATCACTTTGACAAATGCGAATACCAACCTCACGGCGCTGGTCGAGAATCTGAGCCGGTCGCTCGACAATCTAGCCGGCATCACCAGCAATCTGAACCAACAGGTCGAAACCAACACCAATCTCCTGAGCGCTATTTCCAAAACTATCATTGACGCCGACACATTCGTGCAGGGGCTCAAACACCACTGGCTGCTTCGCTCCGCGTTTAAAACCAAAAAAACCAACGCGCCGCCGGCGGCCCCATCGGAGCGGCTCCGTTCGCCGAAGGAGAAGCGCGAGTAACAAGGCGCGCCATTGACATTGCAAACCGCGCGGTGCAGTCTGTTTTTAGAGCAAATCTACAATATTCACCCTCCTATGAACGCAACGTTTGGATTCATCGGCGCCGTCGTACTGGTGGCGGCCGGCCCGGTTGCCGGCCAGGACGCCATCATCAAGCAGCGGGCCAAGGAATTGAGCAACCAAAACAACGTGCGGCAGGGTGTGGCTCCGCCGACGCAACCCGGCACTCCCACTCCGGGAGCCACGACTCCACCACCGCCAAGGCTCTCGCCCGCGCTTACGAAATTCCAGACCGACCTGGCCGTTATTGGAACTGGTTCGCCGGCAACCGAAGCGCAGAAGCAGCAGCTTGCGAATGAATTGCTCGCCGCCGCGCAGGGGGCGAAGCCTTCCCCGGCTGCCGCCGCCAAGCTGGCCGACGACCTCAGCGCTGCATTCGCTGAAAAGCCGTTGCCGGCGACAAGCCGCGCGCGTTTGGTGCAGGAACTCGATGCGGTGCTTAATCCGGGCAAGTATCCGCAGGCGAAACTCGATGGCATCTTTGCGGATGTGCAGGCGATCTTTCAGGAGAACGGATTGAACCGCCTTAAGGCAGTCGCCATTGCGGACGATGTCAAGGCCATCTCTGCTGAAATCCAGAAAGGCGGCGTCAAGTAGGAGAAAGAAGATGGAAGATGGGAGATGGAACACATCCGTTCGGACCATCTTGCATCTTCGACCTTGCACCTTCCGCTTTAGCCTCGCAGCCCTCTGGGCGGCAGTTAACCTGACTTTGAGTGCCGCGATGGCTCAGACCAATCAAAGCGACGCCGCCCGGTGGCTCGCAAGTTCCGCGCTGGCGCCAGATTTTAAGGCGCCCGGTTCCAAAAGCGCCTGGGAACGCCAGCGAAAAGAAGTGCGGGCGCAGCTTTGGCAGTTGCTCGGCAAACTTCCACCGCGACCCAAATTACCTGAGATCGCGATCCTTTCCCGGGAAACTCGGGACGGCTGCAAGGTCGAGAAATTCCAATTCGATAACGGCGCGGGTGCGACGGTGGCGGGCTATCTCCTGTTGCCCGAAAACCTTTCCGGAAAAGCGCCGGCGATCCTGTATTGCCACTGGCATGGCGGCGAGTATGAGATTGGCAAAGAGGAATTGTTCCAGGCACGGCATACGCCAGAACCTCCCGGGCCCGCATTAGCCAAACGCGGATTTGTGGTGTTGGGGATTGATGCCTATTGCTTCGGCGAGCGCAATGGTCGAGGCCCCGGCGGTCCGGAAGAGAAAGGGAGCAACGGCGAGCTGACCGCCAGCAAGTTTAACTTGTGGGTCGGCCGCACGCTGTGGGGGATGATTTTGCGGGATGATTTGATGGGGCTGGATTACCTGGCATCCCGCCCGGAAGTGGATGCAACCCGTCTCGGGGTTACCGGCATCAGCATGGGGGCGACGCGCACCTGGTGGCTGATGGCGCTGGACGACCGGCTCAAGACCGGTGTCGCTATTGCCTGCGTGACACGCTACCAGAACCTGATTCAGCACGAGGAGCTCAAGGCGCATGGCATCTACTATTTCGTACCGGGCCTGTTGAATCATTTCGATACCGAAGCCGTCGTCGCCTTGGCGGCACCCCGCCCGGTGTTGTTCCAAACTGGCGACCAGGACAACGGTTCGCCGGAGGATGGGATTCACGCGATTGAAACAGCAGTGCGCCCGGTCTATGGGATCTATGGGAAGGAGAGTGATTTTCAGAGCATCATTTACCCTGGTTTGGGTCACGTTTATACGCCCGAGATGTGGGCCAAGACGCTGGCGTGGATGGAAGAGCGGCTCAAGTGACGGTACTGATGCGTGATGGGGTGGTGATGAGTGATGCGTGATGCGTGAAATTATTCGAGTGGTTTCACGCATCATCCACGCGGTTCTCATGCACGCCCCAGGTCTAAGAGCGCGCAAGGAATCATTCCCATCGTAGCAGCCGACGCAAGGAGGCTCAAATTTTCTGGCATCTTTAAGTATTGATTAGAGCAATTTTAACACGGTATTCCATCGTGTCGATTCTGGTCATTGCACCGCCTTGTCGTTTCCGCTAGTTTGAGAAAGTGAAGCTTTCCGTTAAAAGCGATTATGCCGCGCGCGCGGTGCTTGGCCTGGCGCGGCATCATCCAAACGGTGTCGCCCTTCGGGTCGAGGACCTGGCCGAGGAGCAAGGGGTGCCGGCCAATTATCTGGTGCAGATTCTCATCGAATTGAAGTCGCAAGGTATCGCTCGCAGCGTGCGCGGGAAGGAGGGAGGCTATCTCCTGGCCCGGCCGCCGGCAGAAATCTCGCTGGGTGACGTACTCCGCGCGGTGGATGGAACGGTGTTCGACACCCCGGCGCTTAGCGATTCGGATTGCCCACCCGAATTGCACCGGGCTTGGAAACGTTTGCAACAAGCAGTCGAAGCCGCCGCGGACGAGATCACCTTTCAGAAGCTGTTGGACGAAAGCTCGGCCAAGGAAAAGATGTATTACATCTGATCGTATCGAAATCGCGCCCAAATTAAATTGGGGAAAGTCCGTCTATGGAGTGCGCGAGTGACGTGAAGCAGCGTTCCACTATTTCAGCGTTGCGTTCGCGATTGAGGCCGAGAATGATCCCGGTGTGTCCGAAACCGAAACCCCATTGCCGTTGGCCGTCCCGCTTTCGCCGCCTCTGAAATGGGCGGGCGGAAAGCGCTGGCTGGTGCCACAGCTTATACCGCTCTGGCAGCCATTCTCGGAGCGCCGCCTAGTTGAGCCGTTTTGCGGCGCATTGGCGATCACGCTCGGCCTGGTCCCCGAACGCGCCTTGCTCAATGATGCTAATCCGCACGTTATGCACTTCTACGGGTGGCTGAAGCGAGGAATGCAGATCACGCTCTGGATGGAGAATGATCGGGAGCTCTATTATGCGCATCGAAAGCGGTTCAATGAACTGCTGCGCGAAGGCAAGGCTGATTGCGCGGAGGCGGCAGCGCTGTTTTATTACCTGAATCGGACCTGTTTCAACGGTCTGTGCCGGTTCAACGCCAGCGGCGAATTCAATGTGCCTTTTGGGCGTTACAAGAGCATCAACTACATTCGGGATTTCAGCGCTTACCAACAGGTATTTTCGAATTGGGAGTTCACGAGTGTCGATTTTGAGAACACGCGGTTGGAAGCGGACGATTTTATTTATGCCGACCCGCCGTTCGACGTGGAATTCACTCGGTACGCGAAGGAACCATTCGGTTGGGAGGACCAGGTGCGGGCGGCGGAATGGCTGGCGCGACATAAAGGGCCGGTGATCTTGTCCAACCAGGCCACGGAGCGGATTCTGACGCTTTACGAGAAGCTCGGCTTCAAACTGCGTTTTTTGGACGGACCGAGGCGGATTAGTTGCACGGGGGACCGGAAGCCGGCTAGAGAAGTGCTCGCGGCGAGGAATTTTTGATTTGCGGTTCAGGCGCGGGCAGAGCGGGTGGGGTCGGGCTTGCGGCAATCGGCACAAAGGAAGCGCTTGCCGTCAAAAAACGTCATGAAGGGCATGAAGAAGTCCTTGCACCGATCGCAGGTTTCATAGATTTCCTCGAGGGGCACCGGGTCCGCTGTCAGGGTGAAGCCGTGGTTGTTCCGAATCGCCTCGATTTGTTCCGGGACACGTTCCGCGCGGTAACTGAGCACGATGGCGGCGTGGCGATCTTCGGTAAAAAACACTCCGTGGGCGTCGCTCGCCACATACTTCCCTTGGGCATTACGGAGGACTACTCGGAAGTCGGGAAGCTCGTTCGGACTGTCGTTCGGGCGTGGCATCGGCGGTGCAGGCTCGGATGAGTGTGGGGAATCCGGCCGGGTGATTCAAGACGCATCATTTTCTCCGCGGCGAGAGAAAAGCAAGCTACCCCTCACCCCAACCCTCTCCCCTTATGAAGGGGAGAGGGAGAACGCCTTCGTGAGTGGTGCAACAAACGACAACTTTACTTGAGCGGCAGGGTGAGGCGGAAGGTACTGCCGGCGCCGGGTTGACTGGAGACTTCGAGGGCCCCGCCGTGGGCATCAACAATAGCTTTGGAGATGGCCAGCCCCAGACCAGCCCGGCCCTGGGCGCGGGAGCGGGATTTATCGGCGCGATAAAAACGCTCGAAGATGTGCGGCAGATCCTCGGTGGAAATGCCCTCGCCGGTATCGGTCACGGTGAGAACTGCTGTGCCATTCTCAGCGAGGGTGGCAATTCGGACTTCCCCCTGGGTACGATTGAAATGAATGGCGTTGGTGAGGAGGTTGGTGGCGACCTGGCTGATGCGTTCCGCATCGCCGAGGCATTCCAAGGGACTGAGTTCGCAACGAACCTCGACGCTGCGTTCCGTTGCGAGCGGCCGCAGCAGTTCAACGGCTTCACGCGCGACCCGGGCCAGGTCGAACGGTTCGCGTTTCATCGGCTCCTGTCCTGCATCCAACCGGGCCAATTCAAGGAGGGATTCGGCCAGCGTGCGCATGCGCTGAGCGGCGCGGCGGCAGGCTTCGAGGGCCTGGCGATATTCCGGGGCGCTGCGCTCGCGGGAGAGGGAGCTTTGGGTTTCAGAAAGAATAACTGAGAGGGGAGTGCGCAGCTCGTGGGAGGCATCAGAGGTAAACCGGGACTGATGCGCGAAGGCCGCCTCGAGCCGGGCGAAGGTGGAGTTGAGCACCGCGGTCAGCCGGCCGAACTCACTGTCGGTATCGGCCGCGTTAATGCGTTGGGAGAGGTCGCCGGCGGCGATCTTCATGGCCGTAGCGCTGATGTCCTCAATCGGGCGGATCGCACGCGAGGCCAGCCACCATCCGCCCGCCAGGCCCAACAGCAGCACGGCCGTGCCGGCGACGACCAGCCAAAAGCCCAGGCGGTGCATCGCCGCCAACTCCGGCGCCAGGGAGCGTCCGACAAGGATGCACTCGCCATGCGGCAGGAAACGGAAGAGCTCACGCTGCTCCTCGCGAGTGCGGGCGGCTCCTTGAAACATTCGCGGTCCGGGGCGGGGTTCGGCGGACGGGCGGCCCGACGGTTCCCGGCCCTGACTTTCCGGCGGAGCAGCGGGTTCGATGCGTTCGGGCAACGGGATGGCTTGGGGGTTCGCAGTAGAGTTGGCCAGGACCGAGCCGTCCGCCTGCCATAAGACGTAATAGCAAGCGTTGGTTTGACTGGCATCCGCCGCGCCAGCTTGCTGAACGGCGCGCTGGATAGCTTCACGAATTCTGACCGTGAACTCCGAGGGGTCGAAGCGCGCCTCTCGATGATGATGCTCCGGAGACGAGCCCGGGTCCTGTGGGGGAGGCGGCCGAAACAGGGCTCCCAGCCGCTGGTCCAGTTCCTGATCTACACGGCGCAACTGGTTGTCACGAGTGACATGATAGGCGCTGAGGCCGAAGCCGGCGAGCACCAGGACCAGAATCAGGCCGTGCCAGGCCTGCAGGCGCCAGCGGATAGAGTTAAAGATCATTGCGTTTTCTCGATGCTGTAGCCATGTCCCCGCCGCGTGGTGATAAAGTCGTGGCCGAGTTTCTTGCGGATATTGGAGACATGCACGTCGAGGAGGTTGGAGAGCGTCGAGTCATTTTCATCGAAGAGGTGTTCGTAGAGCGTCGTGCGGGTGACCACTTTGCCACGGTGCAGGGCGAGGAATTCCACCAGGGCGTATTCTCGCGCGGTCAGGGAAACCGGCTCGCCCTGACGGCAAACCGTCCTTCCGGCTGTATCAATGAGGATATCGCCAATCTCCAGGCGGGCTTGAGGCTGGTTGGCCGAGCGGCGGATGAGCGCGCGCAGCCGCGCCAGAAGCTCGTCGAGGTCGAAAGGCTTGAGCACGTAATCATCAGCACCGGTGTCCAGTCCCCGGACCCGGTCACGCACGGCATCGCGGGCGGTCAGCATCAGCACCGCGGTTTTCTTGGTTTTGCGCAAGCGGCGCAAGACTTCCCAGCCATCGAGCCCCGGCAGCATGATGTCCAGAACGATGGCGTCGTAATCGTAGTTCTCGGCTTTGTACAGGCCCTCCTCGCCGTCGGCCGCGCCATCGGCGGCATAACCATCCTCGCGCACGGCCCGCAATAGGCTGGCTAGCAGGTCCGGTTCGTCTTCAACCACAAGCACGCGCATCGGTCTTGCCTCAATTCTAGATGGCGGTAAATCGCACAGTAATCAATGCAATTCGCCATGTACTATCGTGGCAGGAGGGACCTTAAGAGGCGATGAAGAATGAGCTTCGCAAACCGGCTTCCCTTCACGTTGTTTTAAGGTGAGTTGGGCCAGGTTGAGCCCATGAAAACAAATTGGGGAGTGAGTATACTGGCAATTTTCACGGGAACGGGCCTGGCATTGGGAGCCGAGCCGGCACCACAATTGGAACGAGCGGCGGCGGCTGCAGCCGAAGTTGCGAGCGTCACGCGAGCGACTCGTCTGCCTGCGTCAGGTGAGCCCCTACTACCGGCCGACACGCATCCGTTGGCAGTTCCCACGAAGGGCGCCGGCGCCACCAACAGCCTGCGCCTGAGCTTCCGTGGGGCACCATTAAGCCTGGTCCTGGACTATCTGAGCGATGCGGCTGGGTTCGTCATCAACCAGGAGACCGAGGTGCGCGGTACGCTCGATGTCTGGAGCACAACGCCCGTGAGCAAGGACGAGGCCGTGGACTTACTCAACTCGGCGCTCAAAAAAAACGGGTATGCGGTGATTCGAGACGGGCGGATTCTGAGCATCGTGCG
Organism: Binatia bacterium; assembly: GCA_035566895.1. Lineage (GTDB taxonomy): Bacteria > Verrucomicrobiota > Verrucomicrobiia > Limisphaerales > UBA8199 > DATMQA01. The sequence continues at coordinate 42,377 of DATMQA010000088.1, read as the reverse complement.
ACAGGAAAATGCCAGGACCTCGGACCTGGAGATAGTTACCGGCAACGACCCGGAGACCGTGGCCAAGTCGGATGAAACCGTCACTCAACTCATTCCGGTGCGCTATGCCAATGCCGGCCAGTTAGTCAATAATCTGCAACCGTTGCTGCCGGCGACCGCCACGCTCTCAGTCAACGAAAGCGCCAATACCCTGCTGCTGGTGGCCACCAAGCGGGATATCCGGCGGGTCCTTAAGATCGTCAGCGCGCTGGATACTTCCATCGCGAAGGTGTCCACGCTCAAGGTTTTCCCGCTGCATTATGCGGATGCCAAACAGTTGGCCACGGTGCTCCAGCAGCTCTTTTCGTCGCAGGGCTCCAGCCAGAACGCGAACCAGCGTGCCCAACTCTTCAATGGGCCCGGACCGGGTCCGGGCGGTTTCGGTCCGCCGGGATTTGTGGAGCCGCAGGGGAGTTCGAGTTCGGGCACTGGCGGCAACGCCGCCGCGGCCAAAGTGGTCGCTGTGGCGGATGAGACCTCCAACTCCCTGATCGTCAGTTCGCCGGCCGCCCTGATGGACACGACCGCCAACATTGTCCAACAAATCGATCAGCCGGTCACCGACATCACCGAACTGCGCGTCTTCCACCTGCTCAATGCCGACCCGAGGGAATTGGCCGGCCAACTCGCCCAGCTCTTCCCCGACGATTCCAAGAGCGGGTCGGAACAGAACCAGGCGGAGTTCCGGGTTGGTGGTTTCCCTCCGCCACCGGTTTTTGATGGAGGGAACAACACCGGCAACCAAACTGGCAGCAGCGAGCGGGCGAAGAAGAAGGGCCGGGTGCTGGCGGTGGCAGATGCGCGCACCTCGTCGCTATTGGTCAGCGCAGCGACGACGTGGATGCCGCAAATCGCGCAGCTCATCGAGCAACTCGATGCCAGCGCGGCCCGCAAGGAATTGGTACAGGTGTATGAGCTGCGGAATGCCGAGCCGCAGGATATTAACCAGATGCTGCAGGACCTATTCCATCGTAACACCGCCGCCAGCTCCAGCACGAGCAGCCGAAACTCATTGCTGGGGGACAACAACCCGCTGACTGTGCGCCAAACTCAGCAGCAGAACAGCACCAGTGGAAACCCGACGACGGGTAATAACCGCGGCGGAAACTCCGGTCCAGCCGGCATCGCAACGGGCTTCTAAGCATGATGTTCACCGATGGGAGCGCGGAGTTTGCGGAAGACCCCGAGGCGCGCACGTCTGCGACCGAGGTCCGGCGCATTCAGCGTCAGACCGACCTCTGGTTCAAGCTGTTCGTTGGCGGCGGTGTGCTGGCCTGCCTGCTCGTGCTTCTGGCAATCGTGCTTAAAACCGACCAGATCAGCAAGGCAACGAACCAGGCCAGGAGCACGAAGAAAACCTCTCCCAGCGGGGTTTTCAACCGCGACGGCAAGTAATGGAACCAGGGGAGCTGGACGAGCGGCTGGTTCAGCCAGCCTAGGCCGCCGTGGTAATTGAAGAACTCGGCGATGTAAATCTGGGCAACAAAGCCGAACCAGGTAAAGAACAGCGCCGCGCCGCCGAGCACGCGTCCCACCCGCGTGCCGGTCCAGGCCAGAAAGCGGACGAAGACGTGGCGTTCGCGAGACGGGCGGGTCTCCAGGAGTCCCAGACGGTCGAGGGTTTCGCGTTCATAAACGGCGAGCGCGGCGGGCTGAATATTGCCGGATTGGACCGAGGCCATTATGGCTGAGGCATAAACCCGGGCCGCGAGCACACGCAGCAGCACATAGGCCGGCAACATCAGCAGGGCGCACCAAAAGAAATAGTCGTTGAGCATCTTGAGAAGCAGCGCGTCGGAAACATAAACCAGCTCCGGATGTTTTTGCATCCAGAACATGGGCGAGGTTTTCAGGATATTGAGCGGAAGCGCCAGCAGAGAATAAAGCAGCGCCAAGCCCACGCACGAGACCCAGCGCAAGCGCGCTAAATTCCAGACCAGCCGGAACTCAAAGAACGCGCGCCAATCGCCGGTGACGGCCTGGCGGGCTTGGGCGAGCGGGACATAAAACATAGCCGCGATGAACAACAGGATGCCCAGCAAAGAAACCAGCGGGCCCACTGCGGCCTGCTCGTAGCCTTTGTTAAACGAATTGTTCCAGCCGTCATACCAGCCGAACCACCAGAAAATACAGGCAGGTAGCGTCAGCGCCCAGGTATTGGCGATGGCGCGCAACCCCATCCAGAAATTCAACCACAGGCCGTGGGTAAACGCCCGTACCACTGAAAAAACATACCTTCCCGCGCTCACGCCAGGCTGCCGGCGGAGCGCCTCGGCGAAATCCTGCTGGAGGAACCAATTAGGCCAGTGGCGGTGGTCTCTGGTCCGCTCGCTGCCGGCCAGAAAATCGGCGAACGTGGTGTTCGGCTGCGCGCGTGAACTGTGCGACCACCAGTATTTCAGGGCGAATCGTTGCGCCAGGCGGTAGCTCCAGCCGACCACGAAAATGCTTCCGAGCAATCCCTGGCAGAAGATCATTCCCCAAAAGAGTTTTACCGGGAAGAGCAACGCGCGACGGAGCCGCCGCAGAGCGGCGGAGGATGGTGGATGGTAGATGATGGATGATGGAGGCTCGATGGCGGGCGACAAGGAGTCGATAGGTGCAGCCGCGGCATCGAGAGGGAGTGCAGAGGAATCAATGTTATTGCCCGTGTTCATCATCCATCATCCACCATCCATCATCCGCCCTAAGCGATCGCCTCTTCCAGGACGCGGGTTTCGGCGTGCTCGGCTTTGAAGCCCATCAGGTGGCCGATGGTGCCGGCGATGCTGATTTGGTCGGTGGCGTTATCGACCACCAGCCCGCGCCGCACGCCTGCGCCGACCAGCAGCGCGAAAATCTCATGCGACGAGCGCGAGCCGAAATGGTGCTGGCAGGGCACATCGGCCAGCGGATTGTTGTCACGTCCACAATCGGGCACGACGACAAAGACGGTGTTGTCGCGATATTCGGGATCGGCTTCGACGGCAGCGACGAGCTGCTTCAAACCGTCATCGATGATCGTAAGGGCACGGGTGTAATGCGTGAGGTTGCCCCAGTGGACGTAGTCGCAGTCCTGGTAATTGACCATGAGCAATTGGGGCCGCAAGTCCTTGAGCGACCGGATAGCAAGCTCGGTGAGCAATCGGTCGCCGCGCGGGTTGACGAGGCCGGTTTCGCCGTAATACTCGCGCCACCGGTCCCAGAAGCGCACTAACTCGGGTCCCTGGCCGTTGGGTTCGGCGTTGCGGTAATCGACCGCTTCGAGTTTGGCCAATTGCTTTTGCTGCTTTTCGAGTTCTTTACCGCTCCATTTGCCGGCCTGGATGGCGCGGCGCAGCAGGTAGGTTTTGTAGCGGTAAAGGCTCAACGTGTTCGAGCGGTAATTGATGCCGTAGAGATGATGGTTGCTGAAGGTGTAAAACTCCTCGTTGGTGCGGTCTTCGCTGTTGATGATGAGGGTCTGGCTCTCTGGCACGTTATAGGACTTGCGGAGATACTCGAAAATGGTCGGCGCTTTCGACGCGAATCGTTCCGAGAGGAATTTTTCGGTGATGTCCTTATACTTTTCGTATTTGCCAGTGATGATGTAGAGCGTGCCTTGGCCATGACTGGTATCGACGCCGACGGTGGGCGTGAAGGAGTCGATCTCCATTTTCGTAAACAGCGTGCCGCGTTTGGCAAAATCGCGGCAGAGAAACGGCGCGCAGGTAGTCTGCGGGTCAATTGTTTCCCGCCGGCGCGCTCCGCCACCGAAGCGGACGATAATGACCTTTGGGCCGCGATACGGGGGTTTCGCCGGAAGGGTCTTGCCGGGCAAGGGCTGGGCCAGCAAGCTTGGGCCGCCGAGCGCGAGAGCGCCGGCACTGGCCGCCACGCCTTTGAGGAAGGTACGGCGTGGCAGGCCGGGCAAAGGTTGATTAACATTCAGCATAACACGATGACCCTGCAGGTAATACGCAGGAGAGGGGGCAATTGTTACAGAAAAAAGCGCAAAATCATTGAACGAGAGGCGCGAAGCGTTTGGAGTGCGTGCGCTCTGCGCCGTTCTCGGACTCTCGAGCAGCTAAATGTAACCACTCAGCTCGAACATAACAAAGCGGCGCAGAGCGCACGCACTCCAAACGCTTCGCGCGTCAGTCCGCAGGCCGGCGTATCGATGTATGCTTCACGGTTTCAAGACAAGCTTGCCCGCCAGGGCGCTGGAGCCGTGAACCGTGCTCTGCTCCTGGAGGCGGTGGGCTTCGGCAGCCTGCGAGAGCGGCAGGACGCGATCGATGCGCGGCTTGAGTTTGCCTTCGGCGAGCCAGCGATTGATCGAGTTGGCTGCGGAGCGCTGCTCGCGAGCGGTCGCGTTAAACATGGCGAAACCATGAAGCGAGCAGTCCTTCACATAGAACGGGCCGACCGGGAACACCGGCCGGGCGTCGCGCCCAGCCATAACGATCATCCGGCCGCGCAATGCCAGCAGGGGGAGCGTGCGTTCGAAGTTGGGCTCGCGCAGGGTCTCCCACCAGACGTTTACGCCTTCAGGGGCGAACTGCTTGACGGCAGCGTCCACATCCTGAGTTTTATAGTTAAGGGCGAGGTCGGCGCCCAGGTCGCGGCAGATTTTGACCTTTTCATCGGTGCCGGCAGTGGTGATAACGCGCGCGCCGAGGATTTTCGCCATTTGGACTACGCTGGAGCCGACACCGCCGGAGCCGCCGTTAACGAACAGGACCTCGCCTGTTTTCAAGTTGGCGCTGCGCACCAGGCCAAGCTGGGCGGTAATCCCGACCAGGGAGAGGGCCACGATGTCTTCGTCGCTCACCCCGGCGGGCGTGAGATGGAGCCAGCGCTGGTCCACGGCGGCGAATTCGGCGAAGGTGCCCGGGCGCCCATCGGCGCCCTGGCTGGTGGCCCAAACGCGGTCGCCCGGTTTGAAGCTCTTCACGCTGGCGCCCACCTCGACCACGGTTCCCGCCAGGTCGCGCCCGAGGATAAAGGGGAACGACAATTTAGCCGGAATGGCTCCGCTGCGAATATAGGTATCGATGGGGTTCACATCGACGGCGCCGACTTTGATCAGGCATTGCCTGCGGGATGGTTTGGGGGTGGGCAGCTCGCCATAGGTGATCACTTCGGGAGTCCCGGTTTGGTTGATGAATGCGGCTTTCATGTTCGGTTCTTTCCGTGGCGGAACTTAGAGCGGAATTGGATGGCTTGGTTTTGCGCGGATTCGATTCGCCACAAAAGCACCCACAAGGGAACTCAAAGAGCCCGGACGTTTTAAGAATGGAGGTTGAGCGGGCGAAGCTTCACGTTGCGGAACCAAACCTCGCTGTGATGATCTTGAAGCAGGATGTGGCCTTTGATTTTATCGCCAAAGCCGGCCGTGGTTTTGAATTTGCTCTCGGCGACGGCCGCCTTGAGCGCCTCGCTGCCGCATTCGTACTCGAGCACCTTCTCGCCATTAAGCCAGTGCTCGACGAGATTGCCTTTCACCACGATGCGTGACTGATTAAGCTCCCCCGGCGGCTTCGTCGCCACCTTCGTCGGCTTGAGCACGTCATAAAACGAGGCGCTGACGCGTTTGCCATCCGCCAATTTGGCGTCCGGCTCGAGGGCTTCGTCGATCATCTGGTACTCGTGACCGATGGCGGAGTTGCGCGTCTCGGTGATGAAATATTTCACACCGCTGTTGCCGGCAGGTGCCTGCTTCCATTCCCATTGTAATTCGAAGTCGTCGAATTCGACGTCGGTAATGATGTCGCCGCCGCCGCTGCCCAGGCAATGCAGCCAGCCATCCTCGACCACCCAACCCTTCTTCGGGAAGGTTTCCTTCTTGAAGGTGCGCCAGCCCGCGGTGTCTTTGCCGTCGAAAAGCAGCTTCCATCCGGCGGCTTGCTCCTGGTCGGTGAGTTGATTGGGGGCAGCGGCTGGAGCCGCGGAGGCCGCGAGCAGGATTGCGGTAAAAGGTCCGAATAATCTGATTGGGCAGCGGATTTGCATGGGAGTTATTAATAGCCGGACGCGGCAAAGTGGCAATATAAAACGAGGCCGGGTTGAATTGGCCACAAAGAGGCGCAAAGAGCAACAAAAAAGGGACACAAAAAAGGGAAACTTGGTTGTTTTGTGACTTCTACGGCCTTTCTGTGGTCTATTTAAGATTGACCTGCGGGCCAAAAATGAATTTTATCGCGGGTGCGCAAGTCTGATGATTTGCGAAACCGCCCCTTGATTGGCCAATTAAGCTTATGAAAAATATGAGTCTCTCCCTATCAGCAAGCCTGCTCTGCACAGGTTTGTTTGTCTGCGCGTTAAGTGCCGTGCCCTCGGCCCAGGCTGCGCCCAAAAAGGTGTTGGTGGTGACCGTTACCAAAGGTTTCCGCCACAGCTCGATTCCCACCGCCGAGAAAATCATCGCTGAGTTAGGCGAGAAGAGCGGCGCCTTCACTGTCGAGTACGCCCGGGTCGAGCCCAAGGACGCTGAATACAAAGGTGACGACGGCAAACCGGACACGGCGAAAGTGGATGCGGCCATCAAACAGGTCCTCGCCGAAAAGATGAGCCCCGAGGCGCTCAAAAACTACGATGCCGTGATTTTTGCGAATACCACGGGTGACCTGCCGTTGCCGGACAAACAGGCTTTCCTGGACTGGATCAAATCGGGCAAGGGTTTCGTTGGCATGCACTCCGCCACCGACACCTTCCGAGGCCACAAACCGCTGGACTCCTACGTGGAAATGCTCGGCGCTGAATTCAAAGAACATCATGCGCAAGTAGAGGTGGACGTGCTCAACCAGGACCAGGGATGCCCCGCTTGCAAGCAGCTGCCCGCAGACTGGAAGGTCTTCGATGAAATTTACATTTTCAATGGCTTCGACCGCTCCAAAGTCCACGGCCTGCTGACCCTCGACAAGCATCCCAACGAAAAGACTCCCGGTGACTACCCGATTTCCTGGTGCAAGGAATACGGCAAGGGGCGCGTGTTCTATACTTCACTCGGCCATCGTGAAGATGTGTGGGACCCCAACTGGACCGACCGGAAGAACTCCAAAGAGGTTGCCGAGGCCTACCAACAGCTCATCTTAAATGGCATTAAATGGGCCGTGGGCCTGGAATCGTGGAATGCCAAGCCGCAAAAGGTCGAGTAGTCCGCCTGTCGGTAATTTAGACGACATGGCTGGGATGATTTTATTCGTCTAACACGTAACCGATGCCGTATGCTTCCGACTTTTAGAGACCGACATGAAAGACAGCGAAATTATTTCTCAGGATTTTAACCGGCGGGACTTTCTCAAGGGCGGTTCAGTGGCCACCATCATGACGATGCTCGGCGGCGTCGAACTCCTGGCCCAGACCACCGAGCCGGTGAAAACGGCCTACTCCGGGGCGAAAACCAAAGTCGCCGTCATTGGCCTCGGCGCCTGGGGCCGGGAACTGCTCACCAGTTTGACCAAGATACCGCAGGCGGACATCGCCGCCATTTGCGACACCTACCCAGCCTCGCTCCGCCGTTGCGCCTCGACGGCGCCCGGGGCAGCCCAGACTCCTGATTACAAGACGATACTGGAGAACAAGGATATCAAGGCCGTGGTCATCGCCACTCCGACACATAAGCACAAGGATATTGTTATCGAGGCGCTCAAGGCGGGCAAACATGTCTATTGCGAAGCGCCGCTGGCCAACACCATCGAAGATGCGAAAGCGATTGCCTCGGCAGCGCACGCCGCGCCCAAAACCCAGTTGTTTCAAGCGGGACTCCAGACGCGCTCGGACCCGGAGCGGCCTTTCCTGCTGCCGTTCATCCGCTCGGGCTGCCTGGGAACCACCGTCATGGCGCGCGCGCAGTGGCACAAGTTCCAGACCTGGCGCTCGCAGTCCCCGAACCCCGAACGCGAGAAAGAGCTCAACTGGCGGCTGGATAAGTCAATTTCGCTCGGACTGGTCGGCGAGATTGGGTGCCATCCGCTGGACCAGGCCTGTTGGTTTTTGAATGGGCAGCCGGTGGCGGTCACTGGGTTTGGGTCGCTCCTTGTCCACCGAGACGATGGGCGGGAAGTGCCCGATACGATCCAGGTGGTGCTGGAGTTCCCCGGCGGCGTCAATATGATCTACGACGCGACGCTGGCCAATTCCTTCGATAGCGAGTACGAGATGTTTTACGGCAACAACGCGGCGGTGATGCTCCGCGACAGCAAGGCCTGGATGTTCAAAGAAGTCAATTCGCCGCTGCTGGGCTGGGAAGTCTATGCTCGCAAAGAGACCTTCTACAAAGATACGGGCATTGCGCTGCTCGCCGACGCCAGCAAAGCCGTGGTGAACGACAGCCCTGAGGCCAAAAAAGCGCTGGAAAGGACTCCTCTGGACCATGCCTTGGAAAACTTCGTTCTCACCGCCGCAGACATCGCCGGCAACACACAGGATTATGTCGATTTGAACGGCGCTGATGACGTCAAGGGTTTGCTCGAATATCTCAGCAAGAACGTGCCGAAACGGCACATGTGCAGCTACCTGGATGCCTATCGGGCCACAGTGGTTGCCATCAAAGCCAACGAAGCGGTGATGAGTCATCAACGGGTGCTCATCCAGCCAGAGCTGTTTGCCTTGAATTCGTAAGCGAAATTCGGATCGCATCTTTCTGGCGGTTGGGTCTAAAAATCAAAATTGCAGCTCAAGCGGCTGCGCAACTCGAAAATTAGGAATATGAAAACACGAAATTTACTCGCTGGCCAAATCGTCCTGGGTCTTGCCCTGGCCTCTCTGTCGCGGGCCGCCGAGCCGACGACACGTTTCGACGCGAAGTCGGGTCCGGACATGAAGGTGCGCATCGAAGGCACTTCTACCATTCACGATTGGCAGGTCGAGGGCCACATCATCGGCGGGTCCATCGAAGTGGGGCCGGGTTTTCCCACGGAGCCGGGCCAGACCGTCACGCCCGGCAAGGTCCAGGCCGAAGTAAAGGCCTACATTCCGGTGCGGGTGCTCAAGAGCGTCGAAAAAGACGGCTCCCATTACAGCGACAAGATGGACGAGGTGATGTACGACAAGATGAAAAGCGCTGCCAACCCGCGCATCACTTATCATTCGACCGAACTTGTGCTTAAAGAGGCGCCGAAGAGCAAGGATCTGCCTTACGTGTTTGATTCCAAGGGCGAACTGGCCGTAGCCGGAGTCACCAATACCATTTCCATGCCGGTCAACGTATTGCCCCTGGGGGATAAAAAGCTGAAGATTTCCGGTTCCACTACTCTCAAGATGAGCGATTTCAAGGTGGAAGCGCCCGTGCTGATCGGAATTTTGAGCACCGGCGACCCCGTCAAACTCAGCTTCGAGTGGCCGGTCCAGCAGAAGCAGGCGCCTGCCGCGGACGCCAGCAAATAAAGCCCGAGGTCAGACCTCTCACGGCGGGCCGCGGACCGAGATGCCCTCCCCGCTTCGCGCAAATCCAGATTGTGACTATGGAATTTCAGAGGGTCGGCAGGGCAGCCATGGCCATCTTCGTACTGGCACTTGCGGCGGGTTGCGCGAAACCTCCGAAGCACGAGGAGCCTTCGCTGGCCGACCTTGAAAAAACCAATCCTCCACCCGTCGTCGCGGCTGGCTTAACGCGTTTCGATGCAAAGTCGGGTCCGGACATGAAGGTGCGCATCGAAGGCACTTCTACCATTCACGATTGGCAGGTCGAGGGCCATATCATCGGCGGGTCCATCGAAGTCGGGCCCGGTTTTCCCACCGAACCCGGCCAGGCAGCCACGCCCGGCAAAGTCCAGGCCGAAGTGAAAGCTTACATTCCCGTGCGGGGGCTCAAGAGCGTTGAAAAAGACGGCTCCCATTACAGCGACAAGATGGACGAGGTGATGTATGACAAGATGAAAAGCGCTGCCAACCCGCGCATCACCTATCACTCAATCGAGCTCGTGCTCAAAGAGTCGCCCCGGAGCAAAGACCTGCCTTATGTGTTCGATTCCAAAGGCGAATTGGCCGTCGCTGGCGTCACCAATTCCATTTCCATGCCGGTCAACGTATTGCCCCTGGGGGATAAAAAGCTCAAGATTTCGGGTTCCATTACTCTCAAGATGAGCGACTTCAAAGTGGAAGCGCCAGTGTTAATCGGTTTACTCAGTACCGGCGACCCGGTCAAACTCAGCTTCGAGTGGCCGGTCCAGCAAAAGCAGGCGCCCGCCCCGGATGCGAGCAAGTAGCAGGCCGAATCTCGAGAGACGGGAGATAGGAGAATCAAAAAGGCAGAAAAGCGCTTCTGCGTCACTTTTAGTTTGCGCAGCTTTATCAAACTTCTTGTGCGTGCGCAAACGTGCGTCCCGGATCTAACTCTTTTAACCCATTTAACTTTTCTAACCTTTTTAACCTTTTTAACTCTTTGGTTGCGGCTTTGCCGCGCTGTGTTCATCCGTGGTTAAACAAACCGCAGCGTCCCGAAGCACTCGGGCCGATGGAAATCGAATTTGTCCACTGGCGCCCAGGCCGCCCAATGAGGATGTGAAATCTCCTCGGCACATTTGAAGAAATTCCCGCGCCAGACCTGACCCTTTGTGTCCCCCAGTGGACCGAGGTAGTGTTCGAAGAACGCGAAAGGTATGGAAAAACGCAGCGTCCACACCACGGGATCTGCGATTTCCGCCTCGATGCGGCTGGGAAGTGAGGAGCAGACCTTGATCTGTCCGCCAAGGCTGGCCGGCACTTTGGTGAATTCTCTGAATCCGCCGGGCACCCGCTCCGGGTCGAGGATGTGACAGCAGAGAAACGCCCCGCCGCAGTTGAACTCGAAATTGAAATAGCCGCGGTCAGGCTGCGGCTCGGCAAAAAACTCCACGCAACTGTCCTTCCACACTTCGTCGAAGTAATTGGTTCGCACGCACCGCACATACTGATCGTGAACCTGGAAAATGCCGCGTATGCCGCGTTCGTCATACAGCAGGCGCACCTGAGTCCGCGGATGATGCGAGCTGCTTTCGGGGAGAAAGTGGCTTATCTCCAGGGTTTCGGCCTGGCTCCAGAATGGGTCGTGCCAGTCGGTCTCGAGCTTCGGGGTCCCGTCAGCGCCGCGTATCGTGTAATTCACTCGTGCCCTAATAATCCGGTTTTCACCCCTCGCGCAACGCCGAAGAGCGCCCTGCGGGCGCAGCAACATCCGCAAACGGGCCGGTGCCGTGTTCCTCATTTAACTCAGTTAGCCCATTTAACTCATTGGTTGCAGCGTCAGCTCCGGAGCCACCCAGCACTTGACAACTGGCGCAAAAGGACAATGGTACTCCGTACAGTTTAACCAGGAGCCGCTATGAGAATCTTGAAGCGAATGAAGGGGCGCTTGGCCGGAGGGTTGATGACCTTTGGGGTGTTTACAGGCGCGACGTTCGTGCTGCCGGCTGGCGCATTGACAACGGTAGACGCGCCGGCCGCCCAAACCACCACACCAACTGTCTCTACGGTCAGGTATTCCCCAGGAGCCGCCGAGATTCTGAAGATGGTGGACGCCAGGGTAGGCACCGACGTCATCAAGGCCTACATCAAAAACTCGACCGTCGCCTATAATCCGACCGCCTCGGAAATTATCGCGCTGAAAGAGCGGGGTGTTCCTGATGATGTCCTGGCCGCCATGTTGCAGCGCGGCGGTGAGGTGCGAGCCGGTCAGGGTAACGGCGTTCCGACCGCCCCGGTTTATCCTTATCCCCAAACTCCCAATTACGCTTACCCTCAAGCCCCCGCTTACCCCTATGATTATGGCATCGAGCCTGGGTATGTAGATTACGGATACCCGGCCTATCCATACGCTTATCCTTACTACTCCAGCTACTGGTGGTACAATTACGGCTACCCGTGGGGATTCTACTCGCCTTTCTTTGCCAGCTTCGACTTCTTCGGACATCGGCATTTCCGTGATTTCGATTTCGGCCGCCGCCGTTTTGATCGCGATTTTGATTTCCACCACCGCTTTGGTGGTCCAAACCAGCGGTTCGCCTCGCGTCCTTTCGGAGGGTTTCCTCGAACCTCCTTCGCCGCCAGGTCTTCCGCCCCGTTCGCTCCGGCCCGCAGTTTCGGCAGCCGCCCAGGCATGATGGCCACCCGCAGCAGCGCCTTCGGCGGCACTCGGAGTTTCGGTGGCGGATTCAGAGGCGGATTCAGCGGTGGTGCCAGGGGCGGCGGATTCGGTGGTGGACACGGCGGCGGGCACCGATGAAGGAATTTCGCTTTCTCGTCAGCCGTTCTTCGTACTGCTTCCTTCAAAGTTTGCGCAGCATGCGCAAATTTCTTGTGGGTTCTCAAAAGCCGTGTCCCTCATTTAACTCAGTTAACTCTTTTGACCCATTTAACTCTTTGGCTGGAGCGGTGGATTTACCATGATTCGGCGCGATTACATCCTGCGGATGATCGAAGAGTTTTTCCAGGCGCTATCCCGCATCAAATCGCTCAAGCAAGGCCAGCACTGGCAAGAGGCGGCCGGGACGGTGGATGAGGAATTTCAGCGGCTGATGGGCCAGGGAGCCAAGGCAGTGGTCCAACTCAGCGAGACGGAACTTCTGGCCAGGCTTATCCAGGGCGAACCCACACAGGCGGTACGGCAAAAAACGCTCCTGCTCACCACCTTGCTCAAAGAGGCCGGCGATATCGCCGCCGCACAAAACCGAGAGCACGAAAGCCGCGCTTGCTACTTGAAAGGGCTGAATCTCTTGCTCAATATCCTTGCCCAGGGCGAGGTTTCCGATTTTCCGGATTTCGTCCCCAAAGTCGAAAGCTTCGTAGCGTCTTTGGGCGAGGCGCCGCTACCGCTCCCGACACATGGACTGCTGATGCAGCATTATGAGCGCACCGGGCAATTCGCCAAAGCGGAGGACGCGCTCTTTGGGATGCTGGAAGCCGAGCCTGGGCATCCGGGCCTGGTGGATTTCGGCCTCTCGTTCTATCGGCGGCTTCAGGGGCAAAGTGACTCGAGCCTTGCGGCCGGCAACTTGCCGCGCGCCGAACTCGAAGCGGGGTTGGCCGAGTTGCGCGACCGCGCCGCGCTCGTCGGAAGCATTAAATAGGTTAAGCCTCCCCGCTCACCCGCGAGCACTGGTCAATCATTACTGACTACTGATTAGTGACTACTGATTGCTGATTACTGATTACTGATTACTACTCCGATCCGCATTGGCAAGCTACAAGCGCCAATCTATGGTTTCCCCCATGCACCCGAACAATTCGTGCCGCATAACAGCTCGGCTCGCTGGCTCCTTTCTCCTCCTGCTCCTTTCCCCAATCAGCCTCCTTTCCGCCGCCGATTATCCGGCGCCGCAGGCCGGCGATTATCTCATCCGCGATTTCCATTTTCGTTCCGGTGAAAATTTGCCCGAACTGCGCATCCACTATCGCACGGTGGGAACGCCGCAGCGCGACGCGCAGGGTCTCGTCCGGAACGCGATCCTCGTCCTGCACGGCACCACCGGCAACGGCGGCAACTTCATCCGGCGCGAGTTCGCCGGCGAACTTTTCAGCCCAGGCCAAATCCTGGACGCGACCCGTTACTACATCATTCTCCCGGACGGCATCGGCCACGGGCAATCCACCAAACCCAGCGACGGACTACACGCGCGGTTTCCACATTACGGTTACCGCGATATGATCGAGGCGCAGTACCGGCTGGTTACCGAAGGGTTGAAAGTAAATCACTTGCGGCTCGTGATGGGCACCTCGATGGGCGGCATGCACACCTGGCTTTGGGGCGAAACGCACCCGGACTTCATGGACGCTCTGCTGCCTCTGGCCAGCTTCCCGACCCAGATCTCTGGCCGCAACCGCGTCTGGCGCCGCATGATCATCGATGCCATCCGCACCGATCCCGGTTGGCAGAACGGCGAATACCAAACCCAGCCTCATGGCCTGGGCGTTGCAGCGGAGGTCCTCTATTTCATGGGAAACAACCCGGTCCAGCGGCAGAAGGAGGCCCCGACACTGGAACAGGCTGATAAGCTGTTGGATGCCAGCGTCGCCAGCACACTGAAAACCCACGATGCCAATGACGTGCTCTACGCGCTTGAAGCTTCACACGATTATGATCCCGGCCCCGGCCTCCAACAAATCAAAGCTCCATTGCTCGCGATCAATTTTGCGGACGACCTCATCAATCCGCCTGAGCTGGGCATCCTCCAACGCGAGATCAAACGCGTGCCCAAGGGGCAGGCGCTCGTCATGCCGATGAGCGACCGAACCCGCGGCCACGGAACCCACACGCTCGCCGCCGTCTGGAAGAAGCATCTGGCGAAGCTGTTGAAGCAGTCGAAATAAAACGATGGAGTGCGCCCTTTCGGACGCACTCCACTTGTTCTTCCCCAATGTCCCCGGCTCCTGGCTTAGTTCGCGCGCGGCAGCACCGCTTCGGCGCCTGGCACTTCGGCCTTCGCGCTGCGCCCTTCCCCGTTGGCCTGGCTGCGGACCATCAGTCCGAGCAGCCCGTCCACGAGACCAGGACTCGCGTTGGCGCCGTTGACGGCAACGTCCGGCACGATCCGTACCTGTCGGTCGCCGACGATTTGCATGAGCTGCATCGTCGTGTAGGCCTGCGGGCCCAGCGCTTCAACGCCGGCCCGGTAGGCCTCGGCCTTGGCCTGGCCGGTGGCCCGAATGGCCTCCGCCTCGCCGTGCGCCCGTAAGCGCACTGACTCGGCTTCACCGGTCGCCTGTTTCACCTGCGCGTTCGCGTGCAGTTCGGCGATGCTCACGCCTTGCTCGGCGCCGACCACCTCATGCTGGATATCCGCCAGCGAGGTCTGTCGCACGAGTTGCTGGCGCTGCACCTGCGCCGCTTCCTGTACCTCGTAGGTTTTGCGCTGTTCTTCGGCGATTTTCCGGTCCGTCTGCGTTTGCATCAGTTGCGCCGGCGGATTGATGTCGCCGATCAGCGTGTCGATGGCCTGCACATCATAGGCGGACAACGCCGCCCGGATGTGCTCGGCCGCTTCCACCTGGCGCTGGCTGCGCGCCCCGAGGAAGTCGAGCACCGTGTAGTCCTGCGCCGAATTGCGGAAGTAATTTCCCACAATCGGCTGCAAGACGTGATCGACCAGGTTTTGCATCGAGCCGACGCGCGAGATCACCTTCGGCGCGTCCAACGCGCCGACGTGGATGATCTGCGACACGTCCAGGCTGAAGGCGAACCCGTCCTTCGACCGCACCGTGATGGACGAGAGTTTCTCGTCGTACTTATGCGTCTCGGTGCGGGCCGCCCAGTTGAGCACGATGTTGGTCGTCGGTACCAGCTCGACTTTCATCACGCGGGTGTTGATCGGATGCTTCCCCGGGTAAAGCGGGGTCACCCACACACCTTTGTGGCCGGTCTCGACCAGGTCGCCGTGCTTGAACTCGATGCCGCTCACATCGACGTGGGCTTTGCCCACATACGAGATGACGACGCCGACGTAGCCGATCGGGATCTGCACCATCGGCACCTGCTCGACCTGCACGAACCACGGATTGAGGTTCCAGGTGCCGGACAACAGGATTTGGTCCTGCAATCCGCGCCGGCCGCCGCCGTCCAGAAACGCTTGCGTGTTCTGGAAGTTTTGGTGGCCGGCAATCACCGGCCCTGCGATTTCGCCGGCCTCAATCGGCTGGCCGTCCATGGCGGTCACAATCCCCACCATGTCCGGCTCGATCTGGTGCAACCGCAGTTGCGAGCCCAGCATGCCGTGGTCCTGCGCCGTGTCCGAGGTGATCACCGTGAACAACGCCCGGTTGATCCGGTACGTGCCCGCGGTGAGGACGCCCAATTGGCGCCCTTTCTCGCCGCCGTTGACCAGGAACTTCCGCGCGTCCTGGAAGTTGTCGCAATCGACCACTTTGCCCAGGATGCGTTCCGATGGAATCGAAGCCCCATCAGCGGCCACCACCAGCGCGATCTCGCCTTGCGACACGACCGTCACCGGCATCTTCAGAATCCGGTATTGCCACCGGAAATATCCGAAGTGCAGGCCCGGCGCGAGGGTGTCGGCCTGGTAGCCGGATTCGCCGGCCAGGGCAACCAATCGCCCCGGCGGTAACCCCCGGCCGCCAAACTTCTTCACCACGATCCCGACCTGGCGCTCGCGGATTAATACCGCGCCGAGCACCAGCGGTCCGATCGATAGCAAACCCAGCATCACGATTACCGCCAGCCCGAGTTCCACGGGCCCGAGTGTTCCAAATAGAATCATTGTATTCATACCGATTCTCCGATGTGGCTGCACACCGCTGCGGTATCGCCGCGCAAGGCGCAGCGCGCTTTCTTGACTGGGTGAACGTGGGAACCCGCCCGAGCGGGACCCTAGAGGATCGCCCTTCCCATTGCCGGCGAGGTTAGCTGACGGGCTCGGTCCAGGAAGTGACCTTAACCGCGGTTACCCGCGGCCTTTCGCCCCTTCCCCAAACACCTGTTCGAGGACTTTGGGTCCCCCGCATTGGCCTTCAGGAAGGAAAGCCAACTTAGGCTGCTTCAACTGCTGTACCACCAATCCCATAACTCGCCGGGTTGTCAAGAAAGCCAGGTACAACCTTCCCGGCGCGAGGCACTTAGGGAGAAGCACCGCGCGAGCGAGAAGCCTCTCACTCGCCACTTGTCACTGGTCACGCCTCCGAAACGATGCAGCGTTGACTTCGTGCTTGGTCAGGATAGCGTAGCATTCAACGACAATCGTGCGTCCGTAGCTCAATTGGATAGAGCTTCTGACTTCGGATCAGAAGGTTGCAGGTTCAAGTCCTGCCGGACGCGCCATTGGGACCAAGGTGAACTGAAGCCACGATGAAACGAGCTCACGGGATGGAGAATCGCGGGCGGGAAGAACTCCCATACCTACGAAACCGGCACACCGGTAAATTCCTTTTCTGGGGCCGGCTGAACTGATAGGAGTCGTTGATGTCCGAGAACCGCAACGCTTTATCTCGCCTGCGATTAGGAGACCCAACTCCTCGAATGAGAGGACCGGAATGAAAACAAATGGAATCCATATGACCCGCACGGTCAGACATCTGCGCGAGCTCGCGGTCCTGGTAGTCTTGTTTTCCTTCTGCGCCCCTGCTCAACCAGCCGTAGGTCCTCACGGCGCGGTGGCTACGGTGGACGGCATTGCCAGCCAGGCCGGCATTGACGCCATGAAGAAGGGGGGCAACGCGGTCGATGCCGCAATTGCCGCCGCCCTGACGCTCGGTGTCGTTAACGGATACAATTCAGGTATCGGCGGCGGCTGTTTCATTCTCGTCCGCCTTGCCAGCGGCGAGATCGTCTGCGTTGATGGTCGCGAGACCTCCCCCGCTGCCGCCACGCACGACATGTATCTGAGCAAACGAAGCCTGCTGCACAAACGCAAAGTTATTCCGGGCCTTAGCGAAACTGGTGCGTTGGCCATCGCTACGCCTGGCGCCTTGGCCGCGTATGCTCTGGCCGTGAAATCCTGGGGCAAAATCCCGCTCAAGGAACATCTTCTGGCTGCCGCTGAAATGGCCGAGACGGGTTTTCGGATCGACAAGCAATACGCCACGCACCTTCGAGAAAACGCCGCCGACCTGGCGAAGTATCCCGCTGCCCGAGCCGTTTTTGTCAAGCCCGATGGCACTCCATGGGGAGAAGGCGAAATCCTGCGGCAAACCGACCTCGCGCGAACCTATCGCGCTATCGCGGAACACGGCCTGGAATGGTTTTACGATGGGCCGTTTGCTCAAGCGGTGGAAAAGTGGATGAAGGAGAATCATGGCCTGGTTACCACTGCGGACCTCAAGGGTTATCGTCCGGTGCTGCGTGCGCCGGTCTCCACCGTGTATCGTGGCTACACGGTGATTTCGTTTCCGCCGCCCAGTTCCGGCGGGGTCCATATCCTTGAAGCGCTGAACATGCTGGAAAGTCACAATATTTCGAACTTCACGGAGGCCGACCGAGACCACTTCATCGCCGAATCGATGAAGCTGGTGTTTGCCGACCGCGCCTTTTGGCTGGGCGATCCGGATTTTGTCAAAGTGCCGCGTGGTCTCATGAGCAAGGATTACGCCCGCGCTCGCGCCGCGAGAATCGATTTGAAGCACGCGACGCCGGTGCACGGCCACGGCACACCCTCCGATTCCGAAATCGACCTGTTTTCAAAACACACTACACATCTGTCAACCGTGGATGCGGGAGGAACTTGGGTAGCGCTGACCACCACCATCAACACTCATTTTGGGTCCAAGGTCGTCATTCCCGGCACGGGCGTCGTCATGAACAACCAGATGGATGACTTCTCCGCTCAACCGGGGGTCCCCAATTACTTTGGCCTGGTTGGCGGTGAAGCTAACGCGATCGCGCCTGGGAAACGTCCGCTCTCCAGCATGAGTCCGACCATCGTCCTGAAGGGTCGGCAACCCATCCTGGCGCTCGGTGCGGCGGGCGGCCCTACCATCATCAGTCAAACGCTGTTGAGCATCGTCAATGTTTTGGATTTGGGTATGGATGCTCAGACCGCGATCAACCAGCCGAAATTTCATCACCAATGGAGGCCGGACGAACTGAAGGTCGAGGAGGCACTGAATCCCGCGGTCCAGTTCGACCTCGCGACACGCGGTCACATCGTGCGCCCGATCAAATGGTTTGGGGCGACGCAAGCAGTCGGCCTCGCGCCCGACGGCCACGGCTTTCTCAGCGCAGCCGATCCGCGCGCGAACGGTGCTGCGCTCGCCTGGTAATCCGGTAACCACCCCGGCCCCACATCTCCTTGCCGCACCTCGGCCCGGTCCGGTTCCGCGTTCACCAGGTCCACTCGCCTCCTGCTCCGTCTGCCGGAAGGAAAAGCCAACCACCCCCCTCCCGTCGCAGCCGACGCCAGGAGGCTCTGATCTCTCGGTCAATCGAACAAATGATCAGAGCCTCCTGGCGTCGGCTGCTACGATCTTGGCGCTTCGATGGTCCTTTTGATCGGACGCCGCACCATTGATGCGGCCGGGTCCTTGCTCTTCGTGCAGCGCGCGCCCGTGTGCACCATATCTCACGAAAAGGGCAATGAAACGTCCGCGTGAGCCAGCCGGTATCGCGGTGAGCAACGCTCATCTCCCAATGCACCACCGCGTCGGCCTGATAAAAAACGTGCTCCAGTCTGGGCAGATAATATCATCCCGGCGGCCCTGTCCGCCGTCAGACTACTATCGTCGCGCCATATAAAGTAGAGGGCAGTGTCGCCAACCGCGGCCAGCCCCGAAGATAGAAATTCGTATCAGCAAAGATGAAAGCCCAACCCTCCATACCACCCCGGGCACCCACACTCCCTCGCCGCAGCCTCGCCGCTCTGCCCGCCGCCGCCCCCATCCATTAAGCCGCCATCAGCTTTAACCTTTTTAGCGGTTTCTAAGCTTTTTTGACACTAATTTTTTCCCAGCTATTCGGCCAGCCGATAGAACATCCGCGGGACGGAGATGGAATTGGTCACTACGTATTGGTTGCTGACGACCACTCCAGCGGAAACGTTGCTCCAAGTTACCTGCGGCTCCAGATTCGAGGCGCATTGCAACGTGAAACCGCACTGGTTCGCCGGCCACACGATGACCATATTCGTCCCCGCCAGGCTAATGCTAGTGATCGTGGGCGGCGGCGGCGGGACAATCGTTACCGGTGTCGGACGGCTCGTGTACGTGCCGTCGCCCAACTGACCGAACCCGTTTTCGCCCATCCCCCAAAGGCTGCCGTCAGACTTGAGGAAAAGACTGTGCCCATGCCCGGCCGCGACCGCGACCACGCCGCTCGACAGAATCTGCTCCGGAGTGAGCCGGTCCGTGGTGGTACCGTCGCCCATGCCCCAGAGGCTGCCGTCGGATTCGAGGAACAGACTATGGCGGCTCCCGGCCGCAACCGCCGTGACACCGCTGGCTACGACCATCTCCCAGGCGTTCGTATAGCCGTTGGTCTTCCCGTCGCCTAGGGCACCGACATACTCATCACCTGTGGCCCACGAGCTGCCGCATCGTTGCTCTCGTCAGCGAAATCGAGGCTCACGCAGGGGATGCCCAGGAAATCCAAAAAACTCGCGTAATCGCTGCCGGAGCCCAACGCAGTTAAGGGAAGATCGGTGTGTTCCCGCAGCTCGCGTCGATCCGCCGCATTGCTGGCCCCGGCAATTTTGGAGGCTCGGCGGCGCCGCCACACACTCATCTTCACTTCCGGATCCTCGATCTCCTGCGCCACACCGGCCCCACATCTCCTTGCCGCGCCTCGGTCCGGTGCGGTTCCGCGTTCACCAAGTCCACTCGTCCGCTGCTCCGCCTGCCGGAAGGAAAAGCCAACTAACCCCCTGCCGTAGCAGCCAGACGCCAGGAGGCTCTGATCCTTTGTCCATTGGCCGAGAGATCAAAGCCTCCTGGCGTCGGCTGCTACAATCTTGGCGCTCCGATGTCCGCCGTCAGACTACTTTCGTCGCGCCATATATAGTAGAGGGCAGTGTCGCCAACTGCGGCCGGCCCCGAAAACAGAAATTCGTACCAGCAAACATGTCCGCCGTCAGACAACCTTTGTCGCACAATACATAGTAGAGGCCACTGTCGCCAACAGCGAGCGGCCCGGAAAACAGAAAACCGTACAAGCAAACATGAAGCCCAGCTCCCCGTGCCACCTTCCCGCTCCTCGCCGCCGCCCCGTCCACCCCATCCCGCTATCGCGGCCTTAGCACTTCTTAACACTCCTTAACATTTCTTAACACTAAATTTTTTTTCGGGAGATGTTTCCATGCCATTTCACTCTGACCACGTGACACCCGAATCCCTTCTCGCCCGATGCGCATTTGGCGTTGCCGGGAGACCGTCTCGGAGCGAACATTGCGAAAACAAAACGAAAGAGCTGACACATGACCAGACGGAGTTTCTTGAAAACAAGCGGAGCCGGGGCGCTGGCTTTGGCGGCGGCGAAAACAAGCCTCTTCGCCGCCGAGGAGGAAAAGCCTTTGCGCGTCGCACTGATCGGCTGTGGGTGGTATGGAAAGACCGATCTGTTTCATCTAATCCAGGTTGCGCCAATCGAAGTCGTCGGCCTGTGCGATGTGGACCGTAAAATGGTGGAAGCCGCGGCGGAGTTGGTCGCCAGGCGCCAACCATCCAAAAAGAAGCCACCGGTGTTTGGCGACTACCGCAAATTGCTGGCGGACCAGCGGCCGGAAATCGTGCTGATCGGCACGCCCGACCACTGGCATTGCCTGCCGATGATCGATGCCGTCAAGG
Organism: Binatia bacterium; assembly: GCA_035566895.1. Classification (GTDB taxonomy): domain Bacteria; phylum Verrucomicrobiota; class Verrucomicrobiia; order Limisphaerales; family UBA8199; genus DATMQA01. Next base: position 21,179 of record DATMQA010000088.1, on the reverse strand, counting down.
CGGGAGCGGATGTCTATGTCCAAAAGCCGATCAGCTATGACGTCGTCGAAGGCCAGGCGATGGTTGCCGCGGCGCGAAAATATAACCGCACAGTCCAGGTGGGATTGGAACGGCGCAGCACTCCCCATATTCTTGAAGCGCGAGATCGCTACATCAAGAGCGGCAAACTCGGAAAGATCGCCTATGTGGATATCCACAGCTATTACGGCGGCAGAAAAAGTTTCCCCGCGCCGACCGCGCCTCCCTCCACGCTGGATTGGGAGATGTATGTCGGGCCGGCGACGTGGCGTGATTACAACCCGGGCATCCATCCACGCAGTTGGCGTGATGCGCGCGAATTCAGCAACGGCCAAACCGGTGACCTGGGCGTTCACCTGTTCGATGTGACGCGAATGTTCCTCGAGCTCCGCTGGCCCAGGAGCATTTCTTCGACCGGCGGCATTTTGATGCGGGACCGCCACTCGAGCCTGAACGTGCACGACACGCAGACGGCGCTTTTCGATTATGGCGATGTCCAGGTCGTTTGGAACCAGCGCAATTGGGGCCGGAACCCGGAACCGGACTACCCCTGGGGGGTGACCTACTACGGGGAGAAAGGCACTTTGAAGCTCAGTGTCTGGTCGTACGACTACATTCCAAACGATGGCGGCTCGCCCGAGAGGGTCAAAGCGGTGGAGGAACGCGAGAAATATCCGGAAGACGTCGAGCACAAAGAAACCGAGTTGTTTGCCGCGCCGGCAAACCGGCGGAACCTCTTGAACTTTGTCCAGGCCCGCAAATCCGGCCAACGCCCGGTTGCGGATATTGAAGAAGGCTATATCTCAACCGCTTGCTGCATCCTCGCCAACGTTTCCATGGAGTTAGGCCGCAGTTTGCGCTGGGACGCTGAGGCGGGAAAAATTGCGGGCGACGACGAAGCCAATGGCCGGCTGGCACGCACGTATCGCACGCCATGGAAACACCCGACCCCGGGGAGTGTTTAGTTCAATTCAGCACCGGAACGAGTTGGCCGATTCAACCAGGAGCGCCCGTGACCGCTCAAGCTTCTGAACCGGTCCAGGAATATCGCGACATCCGCTGTTCCCACTCGGACAGTCTCCCCGCGCTCCTCACGCAACGGCGTCTGTCGGTCCTGATCTCCACCTACCAGACCGGCCACCTGGTGGTTGTGTCGGCCCGGAAAGGCCGGCTCACGCTGACGTTTAACCAATTCGAGCGCGCCATGGGCATCGCCGTCAGGCACGGAACCATCGCCGTCTGCACGCGCAAGGAAGTGTGGTTCCTGCGGAACGTGCCGGATGTCGCCGCCAAGTTGCAGCACCCGGGACAACACGACGCCTGTTTTCTGGCGCGCACCTCCCACTTCACCGATGACATCCAGGCGCACGAAGCAGCCTGGGTCGAGGGGGCTGGGGGCGGGGCGCGCGCCGGGAGCAGCGAGTTCTGGCTCGTCAATACGCTCTTCTCCTGCCTGTCCGCGCTGCATCCACATTACAGTTTCGCGCCGCGCTGGCGGCCGCCGTTCATATCCGCCCTGCGGCCCGAAGACCGCTGCCATCTGAACGGTCTAGCCGTGATCAACGGGCAACCCCGCTACGTCACCGCCCTGGCGGAAACCGACGCGCCCTCCGGCTGGCGCGCTGTCAAGGGCAACGGCGGCTGTCTCATCGAGGTCCCCAGCGGCCGCGTGGTGGCCCGCGGGCTGTCCCTCCCTCACTCCCCACGGGTGGAAGGCAACCAAATCTTTTTTCTCCACACCGGCCAGGGTCACTTGGCCGTGGCCGACCCCCGGACCGGCCAGGTCACCACTGTGGTCGCCGTGCCGGGCGTTGCACGCGGCCTGGCCCTTCATGGCGGGTATGCCTTTGTCGGTCTCTCAAAGGCCCGGCCGACGCTCGACGGAGTCCCCATCGTGGCCGAGCGCGACAAGCTGCGCTGCGGGCTTTGGGTGGTCGATTTGCGGACCGGAGCTATCGCCGCCCATCTGGAGTTCCGCGCAGGGGTCGAGGAAATCTTCGACGTTCAAGTGTTGCCGGGACTTGTGTCCCCTTATATCTCCGGCCCCGCAGCCGAAAAGGACGTCGGCGCGCCCCTCTGGACCGTCCCGCCCACCGCCGCTTGACTTAACCGCGTTGACCTCCGGCGCTTCACTCGCGCAGCCTCCAGAGCACGCCAATGCAAATCCGCGTTACGCCGTCGGCAAGCTCAAAAATCAGACATGCGCGCCGAGGTTTCTGCCGCCGAAAGGGTTGTGTTCTAACGGGTTGTGTCCTAATATTTGTATTAGTGTTCCCTGGCGTTGAGTAGCCGTCAACCGTTGGTGAACTATGCATGGACTCCGCTCCGGAAAAAGTTACACAAGTCCTTGAGGCTGCCGGCGCCGGCGATGAGCGGGCGGCGGAGAGGTTGCTGCCGTTGGTTTACAAGGAGCTCCGCCACTTGGCGGCGGCGAAGCTGGCCCAGGAGGCTCCCGGCCAGACCCTGCAGCCGACAGCATTGGTCCACGAGGCGTGGCTCCGGCTGGTTGGCTCGGGCAACGAACATTGGAATGGCCGAGGCCATTTCTTTGGCGCCGCCGCCGAGGCCATGCGACGCATCCTCATCGACCGCGCTCGCAAGCGCCACCGGGAGCGCCACGGCCATGGCCTGGTCCGGATTGATCTAAGCCAGTTAGACGTCGCCATCACCACCGATGACGACCTGCTGCTGCGGGTCAACGAGGCGTTGGAGAAGCTGGAGGCCGAAGCTCCGCAGCGGGCCCAACTGGTCAAGCTGCGCTTTTTCACCGGCCTGAGCATTGCCGAAGCCGCTGAGGCTCTGGGGATTGCCCCGGCGACGGCAAATCGGCATTGGGCCTTCGCCCGGGCCTGGCTGATGGCAGAATTGCAGACCGGTGGCTGAATTTCTCGCGGGCGGACAGGTTTTTTGCGGTTCGGCTGAGACGTTTTGCTTCTCAAAAGCGCACTACTCCACGAGAGCGGCGAGCGAGCAATGAGTACGAATATCGAGCGGCTGGAAGCCCTGTTCAGTCGGGCCATCGAGTTTCGCCCCGATGAACGCGCGGCCTTTCTGGTGGGAGCTTGCGGCCAGGACTCCGCCCTGCTGGCGCGCGTGCGCGCCTTGCTCCAGGCCCATGAGACAGGTGAAGGTATTCTGCCCGAACAACCTCGCCAGGAAGCGGTCGGGGGCCTGATTGCAGAAAAGCCAGGTGACCGCATCGGCCATTACAAACTGCTCCAGCAAATTGGCGAAGGCGGCTGTGGTGTGGTTTATATGGCCGAACAGGAGCAGCCTGTGCGTCGCCGGGTGGCGCTCAAGGTCATCAAGCTGGGCATGGACACCAAGAAGGTGGTAGCCAGGTTCGAAGCGGAACGCCAAGCGCTGGCCCTGATGGACCATCCGAACATCGCCAAGGTTCTCGACGCCGGCACGACCCACACCGGACGGCCTTACTTTGTCATGGAACTGGTGCGGGGGGTCAAGATAACCGACTATTGCGAGGAGAATGATCTTTCGACCGCGGAACGGATTCACCTGTTCATGCAGGCCTGCCGGGCGATTCAGCATGCCCACCAAAAAGGCATCATTCATCGCGATATCAAGCCCTCGAATGTCCTGGTGACCGCTCACGACGGCCTGCCCATGCCCAAGGTGATCGATTTTGGGATTGCCAAGGCCACGGAGGGGCGATTGACGGATCAAACACTCTTCACGTCGTTCGAGCAGTTCGTCGGGACTCCGGCCTATATGAGCCCGGAACAGGCCGAACTGAGGGGACTGGACGTGGATACCCGTACCGATATCTACTCGCTCGGAGTGTTGCTCTACGAATTACTCACCGGCACGACCCCGTTTGACGCGAAAGAACTCTTGTCGGCCGGGCTGGATGAGATGCGACGAACGATACGAGAGAAAGAACCGCTCCGCCCTTCCACCCGGCTTACCCTGGAACTTGCACGGGCGGAACCCGCGAAGCGGGAAAAGCGCGGTCCAAAGCCGGAGCCCAATGGCTTAAGCGCTGCATCAGTGGCGCCGGCCTCTGGCCTGCAGTCCTCCGCGGGCGAGACGCCCGCCCGATTAGGGAGGGGCTGGCCACAGAACGAAAACCAAACAGCCGAGGTGAGTGGAGCGTCCTCGCGTCGGCTGCTCGAGAAGAAGGAGCTGATCAATGTTCTCCGCGGGGACCTGGACTGGATCGTGATGAAGTGCCTGGAAAAGGACCGGACGCGGCGTTATGAAACCGCCAATGGTCTGGCCATGGACCTGCAGCGGCATTTGAAGAGTGAACCCGTGGTGGCCCGCCCCCCAAGCAACCTGTATCGATTCCAGAAACTTGTTCGCCGGAACAAACTTGCTTTTGCGGCCGCCGGCGCCGTGGTCCTGGCGCTGGTCCTGGGAACGACGGGGAGTACTTGGGAGGCGATCCGGGCGCGGCGGGCCGAGCGAGCACAAGGCCGCCTGCGTGAGGAGGCCGAGCGAGCTCGAACCGGCGAAGCCAAACAGCGGGCGGCAGCCGAAGAGCACCTTTACAACGCTCTGCTGGGCGAAGCGCGCGCCAAGCAGTTCAGCGGCCGTGCCGGCCAACGTTTCGAAAGTCTCGAAGCGCTCAGCAAGGCAGCAGTGATTCACCGTTCGACCGACCTGAGTGAGGCGGCCGTCGCGGCCTTCGGCTTGCCGGATTTGCGCGAAGAAAAGCGCTGGCGGTTTCCTTCGCATTGGGCTGCTCAAAACGTGTGCTTCGATACCGCCTTCGAATTGTACGCTTACCGAACTCTCTCCGGCTTCAGTGTGCGGCGCGTCGCGGACGACCAGGAGGTAAACTTCCTGCCCGTGAAAGACGTCAGTGATATTGCCAATGGGCTCATCGTCCGCCGGTTTGACCCCCGCAGTCGCTATCTGGCCGCTTCCTGCCTGACCACCAACGGAGGGTGGCGTTGCCGGGTTTGGGACCTCACCCGTCGCGGTGCCTTGGCGCTCGACCTCGCCAGTAGCGCCTACCCGGATTTCAGTCCCGACGGCCAGGAGATATTGGTCATCAATCCGGATGACACTGTCTCGGTTAAGGAGATTGAGTCGGGGAAAGACCTGAAGCGGTTACGCGTCGAGGGCAAGCTCGGTCTGCTGCGGGTCAGCCCCGACGGCACGCGGCTGGCGGGTCTGGAGTTTGGCGGCTCGACGGTGCGGATCTGGGAGTTGGCCTCTGGCCAGCTCATCACCAGCCTGCTATCGCCAGGCAAGCTGAGTTTCCTGGCCTGGAGCCACGATGGGGCTCTGCTGGCAACCGGCCGACTCGATGGCCAGATTGAGGTTTGGGAGGCGCAGACCGGGCGCCTGCAGGCTCGCCTGGCAGGCCATGAGGCGCGGTTGACGGCCCTAGCCTTTTCGCAGCAGGGCGACTTGCTGGCCAGCGGGAGTTGGGACAATACGCTGCGCCTGTGGGATGTCGCGAGGGGCCGGCAATTGGTGGAGTACGAGAGCCAAGACGCGGAACTCCATTTCAGTCCGGATGACCGGACACTGGCGTGCGCAGTTGAAGGTGAAACCACGAAGCTGCTCGAAGTGGCTCATAGCACCGGTTATCGGCGGCTCGTTGGCCCTGCGGAAACTCCCAGGCCGTGGAGCGCGGACTTCTCTCCAGATGGGCGCCTCGTGGCCGTCAGCACGGTCAGCGGGATAGGGTTCTGGGATCTGATCGCCGGCAAGCAAATCGGTCTGATCCCCACCGCCACCTGCCGCTCGGCGCATTTTCAAACCTATGGCGGGCTGGGCATTCTGGGGAGCACTTCGGATGGCCTTTACCGGTGGCCCCTTGAGGTCCAGTCCACGGCCCGCGGCTCGTTCCTCCGCGTCGGAGCCCCGCAAATCCTGATGGCCCATCAACTGTTTCGCTACTCAGCGCTGGATCGCGACGGCAAAAAGATCCTCGCTTCGAGGGAAGTTACGGATGAGCCACTGCTGTTGGACTTGGACAATCCGACCAATATACTCAAGCTGCGCGGCCATCCGGGCGCTCAATTCGTCGCCTTTGATCCCGGCGGCCGCTGGGCTGCCACCGGCACCTGGAAGGGCACAGGCGTCAAGGTGTACGACGTATCGACCGGCCAACTCATCCGCAGCCTGCCCGCCAGGGGCACAGCTTTTGTTGCCTTCAGTCCTGATGGCCATTGGCTGGCCGCCGCCGACATGACTGTGTTGAAGCTTTGGAGAACCGGCTCGTGGGAAGCCTCGCCGCAATCCGTGGCTGGCGACCGGGTCTCCGAAATCAATCCGCTGGCGTTCAGCCCCGATGGCCGCCTGCTCGCGGCAGTTCATGCGACCTATGAGATTCAACTTCTCAAGGTCCCAACCTGTGAGCCGGTGGCCACTTTGCGAGTGCCCACGGTCGCGCACGTCGGTTGCCTCAGCTTCAGTCCCGATGGCGCCAAGCTCGCCGCCTTCGAGTGGAGCGGCCAGGTCGATGTTTGGGATTTGCGCTTCATTGGGGAAGAACTCATGAAGTTGAACCTGGACTGGGGCCTCCCGCCGTTTCCTGCCGCCGACGATGCTCCGCCCACCGGGCCGGCAGTACTGCAACTGGATGCAGGTCCCTTCAGCAAGGAAGAACTGGCACAAACCATTCCGCCCCGCGACCCAGACACCGCCGCAAATTTGATCGACCTGACCGACTATTACAACGCGCCGCTGACCGAGAGCTGGCATAGCGCAAAAGCGGCGGAAAATAACTTGTCTGAACTACGGCGAGGCGTGCAGAAATTCGGCGGGGTTGAGTTTGATGTTCGCGGCCTGATCCAGATCGGGGTGAGCGCCCCCAACGGCCTGGCATATCCCAGCCACGTGCTGGACATTCCGATCCGCCGGCAGTGCCGGCACCTGCATTTCCTGCACGCCGCTATCCTCGCTGCCGGCGCCCGTCCGGGTGACGAACTTGGCAGTTACATCTTCCATTATGCCGATGGCCGCCAGGTCGAACTGCCGATCGTCACCGGCAAAGACATGGCCGATTGGTGGACTCAACCCAACGAGCAACCCATGAGCTTCGTCCTGGCCTGGGCCGGCAGTAATCCAGCAGCCCGGCGCGGTGGCCACGCCATCCGCCTGTTCAAAACTATCTGGGAAAACCCCTTCCCAAACGTGCCCATACGCCAGTTCGACTTTGTGTCGGACAAACCGACTCGAGGCCAGCCCTTCCTCGTGGCCATCACCGCAGAGCCGTAGCACGGAATTCCGCAGCGCGGAGAAGCCACGGTGTTGATGAGAGTTCGCCTTCGGGGCGGCAATACCAGGGGGCCTGGTTTCAACCTCCAAAAATACTTCCGAGGGCTGATATTTTTTCCCGCGAAACAACGCACTGAGGACAGAGTGAACGCTATGAAACCCATGGTTGTTACTCCCATGCAAAATTCAGGTAAAATCGGCGGTGGTGCGCAATGTTGCAGCTCTGGCGGGCGGTTCGGCGGCGTTCCCCGCTGTGCGGTCCTGGCGGTGGCGTTAATCTCAACGCTCTTTGGCCAACCCTCAACCGTCCGAGCCCAGGGCACTGCGTTCACCTATCAAGGCGAGCTAAACGACGGCGGCAATCCCGCCAACGGCCTTTACGACATTCGCGTTGGCCTTTATCTCACTAGTACCGGCAGCACTGTTTTTGCCGGGCCGATTACCAATGCGGCCGTGGCGGTGAGCAACGGCCTGTTTACCATCACGCTGGATTATGGCGGCGTGTTTGACGGCACCACCTATTGGCTGCAAATCGCCGTCCGGACCAACAACGTCGGAGCGTTCAAGGTCTTGAGTCCGCGCCAGCAGTTGACGCCGACGCCTTATGCCATTTTCGCCGAAGGCGCCAGCGCGGCGGGACTAAGCGGGACCATTCCGGCGGCGAGCCTCAGTGGCACCTACGGCGGCGCGGTCAACCTGACCAATCCAGGCGACAGTTTCAATGGCAACGGCGGCGGGTTGACCGGCTTGAACGCGTCGCAATTGACGACCGGAACCGTGCCGGCGGCGGCGTTGGGCAACGCCTGGCAAATTGCCGGCAACGCCGGCACCAGCGCAACCAATGGCAACTTTGTCGGCACGACGGACTATCAACCGTTGGAATTGCACATCAACGGCACCCGTGCCTTGCGGCTGGAGCCGACGGCCAATGATGCAAACCACTCAGGCATCGTCAACGTGGCGGGTGGTGCCGCGGTCAATTCCGTAGGTGCGGGCGTGTATGGCGCGACTATTGCCGGCGGCGGTGCCAACAATTATTTCGGCAGCCCCGGCACCAACAGTGTAGTCGCGGACTTTGGGACGGTGGGCGGCGGCTCCGGCAACCTTGCCAGCGGCTCGGATAACTATTACACGACGCCATTGCTCGGTTATTCGACGGTGGGCGGCGGGGTTTCGAACTCTGCGACCGGCTCCGGCTCGTTCGTCGGGGGTGGCGGTTATGGCGCCGGGATTTTCGCCGGGAACGTAGCCAGCGGCGATGCATCTGTGGTTAGCGGCGGCCTTGGCAACACCGCCAGCGGGGGGCATTACGGCTTCACCACGGTGGGAGGAGGCTACGGCAACACCGCCAGTTTCAGCTACGCGACGGTAGCGGGCGGGTTTGGCAACACCGCCTCGCTCAATGACACCACGGTGGGCGGTGGCGCTCAAAATACCGCTAGTGGTGTGATGGCAACTGTCGCCGGTGGATACCACAACGCCGCCATTGGCCAAGCCTCTACCGTGGCCGGAGGCTACTACAACACTTCCAGCATCCCAACCTCTGGCTTCTCGACCGTGGGCGGGGGGAGTTACAACACGGCCAGCGGAACGGGCTACGGCTACTCGACGGTGGGAGGGGGCACCCAAAACACCGCCAGCGGGGATTACTCGACAGTCAGCGGCGGCTATAACAATACCGCCAGCAGCCAACAGGGGACCGTGGGCGGCGGCTACGGCAACACTGCCAGCGGCGCTTCTGCGGTGGTGCCAGGCGGCGCGGGTAATGTTGCCAAAGGTGCTGCTTCCTTTGCGGCAGGTAATGGCGCTCAGGCTCTGAATGACGATTGCTTTATCTGGTCGGATGGCGAAGTGTACCCTTTCAGTTCGAGCGCACCCAACCAGTTCCTGGTTTACGCCGGCGGCGGTGTCGGCATTGGTACGAATCACCCGCAGGCGCAACTGCACGTCACCAGCAGCGGCGGCAACTCCTTCCCACAGGCGCAATTGGATCAGCAAACCGCGTCGGATTTTTCGCGACTGCGCTTTACGGTTGGAGGGAATGCAAACAAACGATGGGATGTGGGGGCGACCACGACGAATTTTGTCATCTACAGCGGGTCCATCGGCGCAACCATGCTGTTATTGGACAGTGCCGGCCTGACGGTGCGCGGCACCTTTGTCAGCAGCAGCGATCGGAACGTCAAGGCGGGGTTCGAGCCGGTGGATACGAAGACCGTTTTGGAGCGGGTGGCCGCGATGCCCATCACGCGCTGGCATTATACCAACGATTTGGCCACACCCCATCTCGGCCCGATGGCGCAGGACTTTTATGCGGCGTTCAATGTCGGCCTGGACGATAAACATATTGCCACGGTGGACGAGGAAGGTGTAGCGCTGGCGGCGATTCAGGGGTTGAACCAGAAAGTGGATTCCGAAAACACCAGGCTCAGGGAGGAATTGAAACGCCGCGACGCGGAAAACGCGGCGTTGCAACAACGACTCGTATCACTGGAAAACATCATTCGCAACCAAAAGTCAAATTGAAGGAGCATAACCATGAAATACAAACTCATTCTTTTGTGCCTTTTGCCTTTTACCCTGTGCCTTCGCGCGACCGCCCAAAGCTACAGCATTGACTGGTACAAAGTCTCCGGTGGCGGTGGCATGAACAGCACCGGCGGAACGTACGCGGTCAGCGGCACCATCGGCCAACACGATGCCGGCGGGCCGATGACCGGTGGCTCTTATTCAGTCACGGGCGGATTTTGGGCGTTGATTGCGCCGGTGCAAACGCCGGGCGCGCCGCTCCTTTACATCAGCCGAGGCACCAATTCGGTGACGGTCTACTGGCAAGCCGTTGCGAGCTGGAGCTTGCAGCAGAACAGCAGCGTTACCGCAGCCGCCGGCTGGTCGGCCAGCAGCGGCGTCACCAACAGCAACGGAACGAATTATCTGACCCTCACTCAACCAGCGGGCAAATGGTTTTTCCGGCTGATGAACCCGTGAGGAATAGCGGAGCACCGTCCAAGAGAAAGGCAAACAAACAATGAAACCTCCCATGCAAAACTCCGGTAAAATCGGCAGTTGTGCACAAGGTTGCAGCTCTGGCGCCGCTTACCGCGACGACGCTCAGATGGACAGCAACTTTCCCATTGTCACCTTCACCGACGGCGGGGGGAATGTTTCCTGCGGGACCACCTACAATTGGAGCATTACCAGCGTGCAAACCGGCGGGCGGATGGTCACCACTGAGGTGACCATCCCCTCAAATGTCTTCAATGCACCGGGCACGTTCGCGCTGCGGGTTATCGCCAATGGCATCTCTTCGGACCCGGTTACCTTCTATGGCCCCGTGTGGGTAGATTTCAATTACTCCAGCCCCTTCGGCTTCTATTTTGGCACCTACTCCCAGCCCTACAACACCCTGGCCAATGGCGTGAGCGCCGTGGCCAGCGGCGGCACCATCGCCCTCAATGCCAGTGTGCAACCCAGCGATTCGACCGAAACCATGACGATTTTAAAGCCGATGACCATCACATCGGTTTTTGGCCCGTCCACCATCGGGCATTAGCCGGTGACGAACAACTTCCCTGGAGAAAGGACTTAGCAATGAATAAATACCTGGTTCAAATTCTTCTCGTCGCGTGCGTGGCTGCGTCCACGCGTGCCAACAGCTCGTTGACCGTCGGCGATGTGACCCTCATCATTCCCGGCGGCCCATGCTGGGACGATTCACTGCTGGTTCCAGCTCCCCTAACCACCAGCAACAGCTTTACGTTGACTGGGGTTTCCGGAATCGGCGTCGTCACCAGCGTCGCGTCCTATAAGGCTGACAATGTCCGTTTGGAAGACCACGTCTTTTACGTTTATTCCCTGGACTTGAGCGGCATGTCCGTGGCGGCCAATCATTGTGTCAAACTCTTGATCCATTTCAGCCGGCCGCTGAGCTGCACCTACGATGTGCTCGTGCTCACCAATGGAACCGGCACTGTCAACGTGTCTTCGGGCACACTGACGCCGCTGGGCGATGTCACTTTTCTGTTTGGTGCCGGTTGTCTTTCCCCCGGAAAGACGGCCACGACCTTTGGAATGCTTTCGGACACACAGCCAAAAAATGGTACCTTGACCATCATCGACGACTGGACGGATGGCAATAACCAGGCCCACGAGACCCTCGTCAATGTTCCCGCCATCGTGCCGGACATGCCGCCGGATTGGGCCTACCCCGTCCAGCTTCCGTATTCGGTCCCAGTGCCGTTTCCGAGTTTCCAGGGCAACATCTCTTGCAATTCGATTCCCATGTTGCCGCCGAGCAACGGCCTGTACAACTTTACCTTCCAACTGCTGGACGGGAGCAACGGCCTGCCCGTAAGCTTGTTGGTCACCCAGGCGGTGAAAGTGGTCAATGGTCTTTTCACCACACCGTTGCCGTTCAACCCCACCATTTTTATGGGCAACCCGCTTTGGCTGAGTATGTCGGTCATGCCACCCAACGGTAACAGTTTCACTCCGCTCACCCCGCCGTTGCCCATCACGCCGACGCCCCAGGCGCTTTACGCCTACTCGGCCGGTGTCGTGGCCGACCTTTCACCGGGCCAGGCTGTGACCAGTCTCAACGGATTAAGCGACCGAGTCATTCTAGCAGCCGGCACCGGCGTCACCATCGGCACCAACGGCAACACTTTAATAATTTCCTCGTCCCTCGGTTCGGACCGCAACATCAAGACCGGATTCCTCGGGGTCAATCCGGAGGATATTCTGGCGAGGCTGGTCGCGTTGCCGATCCAAAGCTGGCGTTTCACCAACGAGGTCCCAAATATCCGCCATCTCGGCCCGACCGCGCAGGATTTCAAAGCAACCTTTGGTCTCGGTGCCAGCGACACGACCATCGGCATTGTCGATGAAGGCGGCGTCGCTCTGACCGCCATTCAGGGACTGAATCAAAAACTCGAAGCGCAAGTGAAAACCAAGGACGCCGAGATTGAAGCCTTGAGGTTAAGGCTTGAGAAATTGGAAAGAACCGCGGGGCAACGGAACCTGGACCATTGACCTGACCGCCCTGAAGTCAGTATTGCGTAGAATTTCATTGGATGAGCCTGCACCTTGGGAGTATCATTTGGGAAATCGTCTGCCGGCCCCGGAGTGTGAGCGCCGGTCCCCTTTCGTGTGCTTGGGGGGCTTCAATGCCGGCACAACGTTTCGAGAAAAATGCGACGAGAAAGACGCCGTATGAAGCGCCTGATGGCCTTGGCGACAGGTGCAGCGCTGACGCCCGTCCACTCGGGACTGGCTTCGTTGCTTGGGAACCAGCTCTATCCAACGAACTATCCCTGGAACCAGGACATCAGCAACGCGCCAGTGGCGACGAATTCGGCAGCTATCATCGCCCACATCGGCTCCTCGATCCATATCCACCCCGATTGGGGCGCGGATAGTGCTTCCAATGGGGCCAGCCCCTTGTACGGGATTCCCTTCAACGTGGTCCACGGCAACAGCACTACGAAGATCAATGTCATCATCGACAATTATCCCGGTGAAAGTGACATCGTCGGGGTGCCGATTCCGGCGAATGCCGTAATTGAAGGCGATTACCAAAACGGACCAAATCCCAACGGGGGCGGTTACAACACGGGTCAACGCGGCGACTCGCATCTGATCGTTTGGGACGAGGACAACAACATCGGCTTTGAGCTGTATGGGGTGACCCGTCCATCCGACACGACCTTGTTTCCCAATACGAGCGGCGTTGAACTTCCTCATACGGACGGCAAGTGGCACGCAGCCCAGGAAACCGTCTGGAACTTTAACGCGAACAGCTTCCGCACTCTCGGCGAGACGTCCGCGGACGCCGCGGGACTGTCGATCCTGGCCGGACTGGCCCGGCCCGATGAGGGGTTGACTGTGGCGCAGGGAGGCCAGGGCGCCATCAACCACGCCCTGCGCATGACCTTGCCGGCCGGCGATATTAACCCACAATACGTTTTTCCCGGCTCGCACATAGTTTCGACTTCGCAGGGCGCCACCAATTTGCCTTTTGGCGGCCGATTGCGCCTGAAGAACACGCCGGCCGTCAACGCTTTGATCAGCACGATGGGTCCTCAGTCTCAGAGCCTTGCCCGGGCCATGCAGCAATACGGCCTCATCCTCGCGGATGTCGGCAGTGCCATGTATGTCACGGGCGCGTCCGCCTCGGTGAACGCCACCAACGGCATCAGCCTCACCTGGGACATGACCGATGTCCTCAATGGTATCAGGCAGTTGCAGGCCACCAATTTCGACGTTGTCAACCTCATGCCCATCGTGACCGGCTTGAGCGCAGCCAACGGTCCGCTCGGCAGCGCTCTCACCGTTCAGGGCCAGAACTTCTCGGGCGCGGCGGGGCGCCTGTCGGTGCTCTTTGGCAGCACGGCCGCCGGCTCGGTCAACGTGCTCGGCGACACCCAGATCTCGGTGACAATTCCCAGCGGTTCCGGGACGGTGGATGTGAAGGTTCAATCGGGCACTAACGAAGTGGACAACATCAGCAGCAATCCCAACGCCAATGTCAACGCGCCCATTTTTGGTTATGGAACCTCGGCCCTGACAGCGGCGGACAGGTTTACCTTCACCTCCATTTTGTCGGCGCCGACGATCCAGCGCGTTGCGGTGAGCGGCGGAACTTTTATCTTGAGCGGGACGAACAACAGCGGTCCGGGCGGCACGTATCGCGTGTTGATCTCGACGAACCTGCTATTGCCGCGCACCAACTGGGTGGTGTTGACGAACGGGAGTTTTGACACCAACGGCAAATTCTCCTTCACGAACGCCATCGGAACGAGCCTGCGGCAGTTTTATACGCTGCGAGTGCCCTAAGCGAAAAGCACCGGACGTAAAGTCGCCACCATCGGGGGGCAGGCAGCATCGGAGTTGAAAATACAAGGGGATCTGCTAATCTGCATTTGTTCCCATAATGGCGAAATGGCGGAACGCCGACCCAGTAACCTAGCAGCACACCGCCTTGGCCAAACGGATCGGCATAAACACCTCGACTATCTGTGATCTCATCCACCCAATTCTCTTTCAGGTCCCCCGCCGTGTCGGCGCTCGTCTGGCAGCGGTAGCTTTGTCAACTCTCACTGCTTGGCTTACCGGCTTTGCCAAGGCACCCTTACCCCACCCGGCTCCCCGGCTAATGTCAGCTTAGGAAAGGCAGGCTCAATAAGGCACTGCCGGTGGAGGTTGGTACGGGATGTCCTGGAACTCGGCACGCCCCCCTTTATCCAGCTTAAGTAAGAGCGATTGGTACGGCTTGAATACCAGCTTGAGCGGCAGCGAGCGTCCGGCGGCCGCCAGGGTCACATCGCGCGTCAGCTCCTGGTCTGTGAACGACTGTCCGAAGCGCAGGGGCAGCCGGAGGTCTCGCGTCATCGGGTGGGCAAAAAAGATGATAACCTCGCCCTTATCCACCCGGGCCCAGTAATCCGGGAGATCCTCGCCGGCAACCAGCGGCTTGCTGGCGACGACCGTTCCGAGGTCGGAAGAGACGTTCGCAAGTGAGCGAAGCTTCTTGAGCTGTGCAGCGAACGCATTTGACTTGATGCGGCCGGCCTGTTTCGGTGCGCACTTCAGACAGAGCGGCAGTCCCGCCTTGGCAACCTGCAAGATGGTGCCGAGCGTTTCCAGGTCCAGATAGGAAGCATCCACATAGAGCATCGAAAAAGTCAGGTCTGCGACGCGCAGGCGGCGGCCCTCCATCGCCCCGCGTTTCAAAAACTCATGGTTGATCCACAACGGATGATACCCCCTCAACTCGTCCGGAAAGCGGGCGTCGCGCAGTTCGAAGGCATCCGATGCGCCCCAGGGTATTTGCAGTCCTTTCGGATATTCCCCCGTCACCCAGGAATCCTCCAACGGCAGGTACACCGCGATATCCGAGAAGGTCCTGCCCCGCTTCATGAACTCGGAGACCTTTTCCATGTAGGCGTTGAAGGCCGCCAGGTCCTTGGCCAGCGCGCCTTCGCGCCCGACATGCACGGTGGCGTAGAATTCGCTGTCGTGCCCGGCGTCCTTGTAGCTAAGCGGCGTGCCATGCCAGACGATTTGATTCACCCCGTTGGCGAACATGGCGTCGGCGACGAGCTTGAGGTCGGCCGTCTGTTCTTCCTCGTGGTGCTCGCGGGCGTATCCGTACAAGCAGGTAAACGTCTCCGCGCTGACTTCCCTGCGCGAGGCCAGGGCGGCGGCCGAGGCCGCGATCCTGCCGAACGGCGGCTCGAAAAGCATCGCCTCGGTTTCCGGCACGTCAAACAAGGCATAGGCCCTGATGAGGTCGGTCGGCGAACCGTGGGCTTGCACGCGAGAGAACGCCCCTAGCTCGTGGCTGGTCCGCGCGAAGGGCTGGTAGAACTCCTCGATGACGTAATCCGACAGCAGCTTCATGTAGTCGTAGCGGACGTCGCCGCTATCGCGGTCGTAGAGGCGGCTCATGAAGGGCTCCACATGGTAGCCGAATTTCTTTTTGAACGCCTCGCCGAAGCCGCGCGTCCACAAGCCGTGCGTCTCGACCTCCCACGAGTCGCAGAACAGGCCGCTGCGCGAGCCCGCCAGGGCAGGGGCCAGCGCTTGGCCAATCCGCTGGGCATAGTGCGCGAAGGCCCGATGGTCGAGATGGTTCAAGACGAGCGGTTTGGCGGGCAGCTCCCAGGAGATCCTTTCGATGCGTTGTTCAAAGTCCGGCTTGCCGTATATTTGCACCGATTCGTCTTTCGTGACGCCGGTATCGCCAAATGGCCACCCGCTGCCGAAGGTGAAGTCGCAGCCGAGTCCCAGGCTGTCGGCCTTCTGTTTGGCGTAGGCGACGAGCGCCGACCACTCGGGGCTGAGCCACTTGGCGGCCTGGGTCCGGCGCTGCTTTTCCTCGGGACTCAACTGGCTGAACAGCTTGGCCCAGACCTTGGGCCGAGGCGGGTAGAGCCAGGCAATCTCGACGCCGCCGAAATTGTTATCCTTTAGCCATTCCAACTGCGCGTCGAGGTCTTCTTTCCTGATCTCGGAGGCGAACCACCACCAGCGCGTGTATGGCTTGGAGCTTTTGAAGAAGGTCCCGGGTTGCGCCGCCTGGTCGCTGGGAGCCGGCGCGGCTTGAACCTCCCGTCCTGGACCGGCGAGGAGGCACAGCACCGCCAGAGCTGGGCCAAGAAACGACCTGTTCTTCATCAGCGTTTTTTCGTGACGGAAGATAGCATTTGCGCTGCGGTTCGCATACGGCTAGTTAGCGAACGGACAGGCGGTAGAATGCCTGGCCGTTAGCCGGCGTCACCGGCACTTGGTACCTCAGTATGGCACGGACTATGCGGCCACCAAGAACTGCCTTTTTTTGAGGCAAGGCTTGTTTATGTCCGAAGCTAAACTCGAGCTGAACGTGATGCAGGAATTCGACACAGAATTCCTGGTTCATGCCCCGGAAATATACATTTTTTCAGCCTGCCGACATGTGGTTGCGCTTGTCAAAGACGCGGAATGGGCGGGCGCATCCAGCGGAAAAAACGCATCACTGCATGGGGAGAGGCGCAACCGCCTCTTCGCGCAACTCTCGGCCCTGGCCCAAGCGACCGAACGCTTCGACATTGTCCTTCCCTTTACCCCCGAATCCGGGTTCTCACGATTTTTCTGGCGTTGGTTTAACTGGTGGTCCGATTACCGCCAGGGATTGACTCACGAGCAACTGGACCACATCCATCGCCTGCAGGATGAGAATGACCTTGCCGCGCTTGATTACCGGCCAACCGGCGATTGGCTGACCCACCCCGCTCCTGCTTTGCTCGGATTTCAAGGTTTCTGTTGAACAGTTGAAGCGCTAATAACGGCTACAGAGCTAATCTGCGCTCATAAAGGCTCACGCAGATGAATTAGCCAAGGATTGTCTGCCGGGGTTAATAGCTCATTTCGAAGCAGATATGAACTGCGCGTTTGCTGCACACTTCTGCAGGGTCGCCATTCCCCAGGCGTGGAAGGAGACCGCCGGCGGTTTCTCAATTGGCGAAGGCGCTAAAGAGGGTCCGCATCTCCTCGGCGATTTCAGCGGCGTCGGAGAGGGTTTGGCCGATTTCCTCACGGAGCAGCTCCCGGTAGCGCCGCCGCAGGCGATGAACGGCGACCCGCACCGCGCCTTCGCTTAAGTTGAGTCTGCCGGCGGCTTCGCCGTAGGGGATAGCGTTCGTGCCAACCATCAGGAACGCTTTCAATTGTTTGAAGCACCTCGCCTTGTCTTCCGCCGCATTCTCATCGCGCAGGCGAGCCAGCACCCTTTCCAGCAGGGTCACCGCCCAGGCGCGATCATAGAGTTTGTCGGGACTCAGATTATCGGCCGGCTCAATTTGATAGCGCGCGTCAGCGTCCTGCCAATCCAGTGAGAGAGGCGCCACACCGCCTCCGCGCTTCTGCCTGCTGGCGCGGTCCCACTCATTGGCCAGAAAATGCTTCAGCGCGGCCAGGAGAAAAGCGCGGAATTTCCCTTTTTGGCTGGTGAGTTTTTCGAGGTAATTCTTTTCCAGGAAGCGGGCAAAGAACGCCTGGGTCAGGTCTTCCGCATCTTCGCGCGTGGGCGTTTGGCGTCGAACGTAAACGTAGAGCGGGAACCAATACGTCCGGCACAATTCCTCCAGAGCAACTTCAGCCTCGGGCGACCTGCCGCGACCGGCGGCCAGCACCACCGTCCAATGAGTGGTGGCGAAGACGTCGCGCGGCGCGCCGGTGGCTGCAGTTGGGTTTTCGGTGCTCAAGTCATTTAGTTTTGCAACTCTTTACCGAGCCAATTCGGAGAATGCCCGATCGCGGAGTTCACTGCCGATGATGCTTTCGGCGATCGGTATGGCCTGCTTCCGGAGCCGGCGCCCCGCCAGCAGGCGCACTGCATCCAACGCCGCCTGGTCGCGCATGTTATTATCGATGATCCCTTCAAGCGATTTGCGCACCAGCTCCACCTTTCCCGCCCGGGCGGAATCGCCGGCCAGTCTGGCAAACGCCCGGTCCCGTTCCGCGTTATTACCGATCCTCTCCGCAGCGTCCCGCCGCTCGGTCAGACTTTGAAGCGAAAGGTTGCGCCCTTCCCCGGAAGCTGAGGTTTCTTTTAGCAGTCTGTAGCGAACCCTTACGCCGCGCGGTTCGTCGGTGAGGCCGCTGAGCTGCACCAGGCTCTCGGTGCCGTCGCGCGTAACCAGCCTGAACACGTTGCTGCCGGCGAGGCTGTCGTCGGTCTGCTCCAACATCTCACGACGTTCTATCAGCCGGTCGAGGGTGCCATTCTGGGCGCTGGTGATATCGTTCATCGGTCCACCGCCGTCATCGGAAAGCGCAGGGCTAAACGCCCGGCGATCCAGCACGTCGAGCCGGGGAACCTCGGTCTCATCACGTCCCGTTTTGTTAACAAAAGCGTTCAGCGCCGCGTCGCTGAGATACAGGTCCACGCCGGCTTCCCTCAAAGAGTTGCTCCCACCCAGGCTGAAATCCAGCGGATGCTCGGGCGTCGAGGCCACGAAGTTGCCGGAAGCCAAATTCAAGGCCCGGTGATTGGGATCGCTGAACTCGAATACGCGCTCGGTCACCGGGCCGAAGGCAAAGTTTGGTCTTGCTTCGGCTTCCCAGGCTGCCGCCTGCTGAGCGCTCCATGCCTCAGCCTCGGCAATTCTCTGCGCTCTGTGAGCGAATAACGCCACAGCCAAGATAAGAAGGAATACGACGGCGGCTAGGCCGGCCACGAGCGGCTTCCAGGCCACGCCGCCGGGTAAAGAGCCCTTCGCCGGCGCGGTTGCCAGCACCGCAGTGCCGGACGGACCCACGCGAGCAGAAAGTTCAGGCGCCTTTCGTCGGGCGGAGCCAAAGATGTCTTCGTAGGCGAACACCGTGGCCGCGAGGGCGATGGGAGCGGTAAAGAATAGTCCAATTCCGCAAGCGAGGGCTCCGGCGGCGTTTATCACCAACAGCACGAGCCAGAACCCGAAGAGCTTCCACCAATGACGGGTCACGACCTTGCGGCTTAACTCCATGGCCGGCCAGAAATCGAGCCGCAGGTCGATGACCAGCAACAGCGCGAACATCCACGCCACGGCGAGATAAAGCCCGGGCAAAATCAGGCAGATAAAGCCGAGCAACGTCAGCACAAACCTGACGAAGCCGGCCAGGAATAAGTTCACAAAGGCGATGCGGAATCCGGAGAAGGCGGTGTCCAGCCCGGCAGGCTCGCCGCGCGCCCGGTTCACGAGGTAAAGCCACAAACCACCCATCAGCGGGCCGACGGCGACGATACCCACCGCAGTGGAGCTGGCGGCCTGCACCAGCAGCAACATGAGCGCACTGACGCCGACTATCGGCCAAAACTCGCTTCGCACCAGCGCCCAGCTTCGGCGCAGGCAACTCCCGATGTCCAACACGTAATCCCGGGCCAGGATTTCCCGGGCCAGGGCCTGGGCATCCGGTGGTGGCGGCGGCGGGGTGGTGCTGGCGATGGTGTCCACCGCGGTCTTCACCTGGCTCGCGTATTGGTAGCGGCGTTCAGGTTCCTTTTCCAGGGCGCGAAGCACCACGTCATCCAATCGGACGTCCACGTTCACTTTGCTTGAGGGCGGAGCGAACTTCCCCAGCGGCAGTTCACCGGTGAGCATCTCATAAAAAACCACCCCCAAAGAAAAAATGTCCGCGCGATGGTCCACTGTCTCCGGCTTCTCGACTTGCTCGGGCGCCATATATTGCGGGGTGCCGATGACTCCCCGGGTTTCGGTGAGGCCGATTTCGGGTTCGGCACCCATGATCTTTGCGATGCCGAAGTCGGCGATCTTTACCCGGCCCTTTTTGTCCAACAGGATGTTCTCCGGCTTGATATCCCGGTGCACGATGCCTTCGTCGTGGGCGAATTCCAGCGCCTCGCAAATCTGCGGGACGATCTGCAAGGCCTCGCGAGGTGACAATTTTCCCGCGCGCTCCAACTGCCGAAGGTTCAGCCCGTCGACGAATTCCATGATAAAGAACGGCAGCCCGTTTACCTGGCCGAATTCATGGACGGCGACTATGTTGGGATGACTCAGCTTGGCGAGCGCCCGGGCTTCGCGGTTGAAACGTTCGGCAAAGCCGGGTCCGCTGGCCACTTGTGGCGGGAGAATTTTTAGCGCCACCAGGCGATCCAGTGCCGGCTGCCTGGCCTTGTAAACGGCCCCCATGCCGCCTTTGCCGATGAAGGCCTGAATTTCGAGTTGGGGAAACATCCGCGCCATTTCCTCGACGCTGGGTGGCTGAAATGGCGCGACTTCCGGCTGGGTGGCCGTTTCCGCGGCGGCGCCTTGCTTGAGGAGGCAGGCGGGACAAAGCCCCTCCAGCGCCCCGGCCGGCAGCGACGCACCGCATTGGGGACATTTGCTTTCCATTTTGGGATCAGGTCCGGGTCCATTCATACACCTTCCTCAGAAGCAAAACCCGAAAAATGTTACAGGGTTTCGGCAAAAACTTGATCATGCAATTCGTAGCAATGAGGCAATTGGGACAACTTTCCCACACGTTGAACGGATCAAACTATAGTTTTACCCGCCAGCCAGAAGCGAGCTTCGGCCGTTGGGGCATCCCGCGGGTGATTGAGCTTGGGAAGAAATATGGGCTGGGGTTTCCGCCGCCTCCAAAGGAGTAAATGGAGGTGCGCAAAGAGCTTGGAACGCCGTCGTTCGGAACATCACGCCCCGCTGCGGCTTAGTGCGTGGTTCCAGCGAGCGCTACTATAAACATCGCGCCCCGCCGGCCGCCGGGGCTATGCACCAGTCGGCCACCGTGCGGCAAGATAGTGTAACGACACAATTGAATCCTCGCTGTCCAAGATCATTCGGGCGCAACCCAGTTTCTTGCAGGGGGGTGTAGAATCCGTGCATGAACGCGACCTGTCGAGAATGTGTCGTTCCCCAAAACCAATTGGAACCAGTGGCGGTGCTGGCCGCACGGGCGGCTTGTGCGTTGGATAGGTCCAT
>DATMQA010000087.1:0-3692 GCA_035566895.1 Binatia bacterium | reverse complement strand
TCGGCGCACTGGGCGGGCTGCGGCAGAACCTGAAGGTCGATTCCGAACTGCTCTACATCGGGGCCATGTTTCACGACATGGGCCTTACCAAGGAATACAGCAGCGCCACCGAGCGCTTCGAAGTTGACGGCGCCAACGTCGCGCGCGACTTCCTGCGGCAACATGGCATCGACCAGGCAAGCATTGACGTGGTCTGGGACGCCATCGCGCTGCACACCACGCCGGGCATCCCCCAGCACAAGAAGCCGGAAGTGGCCCTCGTGACAGCGGGCGTAGAAATGGACGTCCTCGGACTTGGCTTCCTTGACGTACCCGACGCTCACCGGGAGGCGGTAGTCAAGGCGCATCCGCGGGGAGATCACTTCAAGGAGCAGATCATCCACGCCTTTCACGATGGATTCTGCCACAAGCCGGAGACCACCTTCGGAACCGTGAACGACGACGTGCTCGCGCTGCTCGACCCGAAATTCAAACGGGCCAACTTTTGCAATATCATCCTTAATTCGGCTTGGCGCGAATAGGCTGGGTATATCAGCGTCGTTTCCGTGGCGTCAGTTTTCCATGCCGGCTCGATCCTGATTTCCGGATCAATAGCGGCTTCAGCCATGTTGACCAGCTTTTAGCCCGGCGTGATAACGATGCGCCTTCGGGTTGGTGTAACCTGTGATCCAGTTGCCGAAATCGCGCCTCATTTCCTCGAGGTCATAATACCAGAGGGGGCCAACGCCCAAGGCGTCACCGATCATGGCGTCCATCACCGCGCCTGCAGCACGATCTTCCATAGACATACACGGATTAGCTTAAGTCGGTTTTCAAATTTCCGAAAACACATTCGAACCTGGCCAAGTCCTCCAGTCATTCGTGAGCTCCGTCTGTGGCTATGACACAACGGAAACCGACATCATCGCAACGGAAACTCGGCCCGTAGCCACGCCGATAAGACGAGAGCATTTCTTCGGCGCGCGATGTGGCCCAGGAGCCTCCCCTGAGCGTGCGCCAATTCAGTGTATTCTGGAGTTTGTCCAAACACCATTCCCAGACGTTGCCACCGATGCAAAGGCCACGCGCGTTCGCCTTGAAAGCTGAGACCGGTGCCGTCCGAGGGAACGCATCGTGAAAGCCTGGAATTACGCTCCAAGTTTCCGGTGTGTCTAAGCGTGATTCGCTCCCTGCATAGTTGCCGCTATCGTTTGGCGGCGGAAATGCGTCGCCCCACGGATAGACGGCTTTGATCTTTCCGCTACGATCCTCAGGGGTGTTCCCCTGTTCATGTTCAAGTCCCACAGCTCGGCTCCACTCCCGATCGGTCGGCAACCGGTAGCTTTGAAACGTTTTCAGTGTCCCTTCACTCCGTTCCTTTTTCGTGAGCCATGCGCAGAATTGGTTTGCGTCTTCCCAGCTGACGCCGACAACCGGGTGGTCGGGTGTTTGCTGAAATCCGGGCGCTTTCCAGCTCATTTTATTGAGCTTGAATCCGTTTTGCGTGACTGCCGACGACATGCCGCCAACCGCGTCGTAGCCTGTCGCCTGCACAAACGCCTCGAAATCACGTTTGCGGGTCTGCCATTCCGAAATGTAGATATCTCCCAACGGCACGAAACGCATGTCGAGGCTGTTTGTCCATGGCTTTCCTGGCTGGGGTGGGGGACGAGAACCAAAGGCCGCGTTCGTCTTCTGCGAATGTGTTTCAGTAACAACCTGCGGCTTTTGGCTCGGTGTTGGATTCAGGATCACAGATAGAAAAATCCCAACGGCTCCGATGGCGAGCAGAATAGCCATCAGCGCTCCCGCGATGGGCCAAAAGTGGTTCGTCGACGTAGGAATAGGATTGGAAGGCGGTACGCTCTGCGCCGGGACGGCCCCTGCACTGGTGCCGGTAGAAGCTTCGTGGCGCGGTGGAGTTAGTCGCTCCGGTTCTGGCCGCCTGGTAACACTTGCCACGATATCATTCTCTCGCCCAAAAACATCGCCTCCTGTAATGGGCAATCTGGCTACGGAAATTTTCTCCGATCCCAGTCTTGCTGGCGGCGTGCGAGTTCCGGCGCGCGAATCGGCAGGGGGGTCCTTCTGGAGGCTCTGACGAGTGACTCTACGCCGTGCGTCGATAGCGCCTGTTATCGTCGGCATCGCCTTAAGAAGTTCGGCCGGGTTCTGAAAACGCCGACCGGGATCCTTCTCAAGGAGCACCTCAAGGAGAACAACAACCGGCTGTGGGACGCCTTCAAGTTGTTCGAGCGGTAAGGGTGCGTGCTGATGCTGATACATTACCTCAGAAGGGGAGCCCCTGAACACTGCATGGCCGGTCACCGTCTGCCAGAGCATCACACCCAGCGCGTAAAGATCTGAACGGATGTCTACGCCGACCCCTGCAAATTGCTCGGGACTGGCAAACTCTGGTGTCCCGGCAAAGCCCCCAGGTGTCGAAATCGCGATTTGAGAACCTGGTTCATTGACGGCCTTGGCCAGGCCGAGGTCGATTATTTTCGCCGTCACCGCGCCTCCGTCCTCCAAGCTCACCATGATGTTGCTGGGTTTGATGTCCCGATGAACGAGTTTCTGCTTGTGCACCGCAGCCAAACCGGCGGCTACTTGCGTTGCAATTTCCAGCGCCAGCTTCACCTCGAGCCGGCCTGAGCGTTTGATAAGGCTCTCCAGTGTTTCCCCCTCTACAAACTCCATCGCGTAGAAATAGTTCTCGCCGGTTCTGCCCAGGTGGAAGACCGAGGCGACGTTTGGATGACGGAGACTCGCCGCCGCGCGGGCTTCGCGCAAAAAACGAAGTCGCACCGACTCATCACCGAGATAACGCTCGCTGATGACTTTTAATGCCACCGGACATCTCAGATCGACGTCGAACGCTTTGTAAGTGACGCCCATTGCACCGCGACCCAACTCAACCGGTTTCCCATCTTCGCCCTTGACCGGCTCATAGTGCTCAAATCGTTGCGTTGCCTGTTCCGGTGTCGGCTTGACCGCTTCCGCGAAAGAAGACTCGCCGGATTCAACCCCGCCAGCAAGACCCTGGCGAAGCATGCATACCGGGCAGAATTCCACCGTTCCAGAAAGCTCGTTGCCGCAGATCGAGCAGATGCGTTGGGGCTCCGTGCTCATGGACCTAACCGTCCTTCAGCCGCAATCTGAGCCGAAAGCAACACCACCTCCATCCAGTGGTGCGAAATCGTCCAGCGGCATCCGCTGGCGCATGATGGTCCGGCTTCAATCGCGAGCCTCGGTATTTAGCAAAGGCTATCAGATCCCGGCGCGTATTAAAATTAGAGATTTCCAGGCGCAGGACTCCGGAATGGCATAGGGCGAATGCCAAAAAGGAATATTTATCAAGCCAGACCGTTTATGTTCTCAAGCCACTAAACCTAGCGCTTCCCCTTTTGTCGACGCACTGGACGATTAAGTGAATGGCACAATGACTCCGCCCGCTCCCAACAAATTCGGGCCTCCGGCGCTGACATTCCTCGTGCATGTATTAGATATAGCCCTGCTTGCATTAGGATGAAAAGCTGATCTTCCTCGGTGAGACACTGTTCCTCGACATCCGTTTTCGCTGGTGAACCTCAGCGCCCATTTTCGAAGAAATGAACTAAAACCGAAAGCTGAGCCAAAGCCGAGTGTCCCCCTAGCGCCTGACTTTGCGCCGCCCTCATGACGATCGTCCAGCGCGTGGTGTGAAAGCTCGG
>DATMQA010000086.1:0-19192 GCA_035566895.1 Binatia bacterium | reverse complement strand
ACCTTACGCGCGTTGCAGATGGCCTTTTTTCCTGAAACGCCCGCGCCTCCACCGCCGGAACACACCCCGAAACTGGAACCGATCTCGCTTCCCGAACGTCTCGGCACGGTCCTTTTGTTAGGGACCGCGCTGCTCATCGGGCTTTTCCCAGGATTATTGCTGGACTTAATTGTGCCCAGTTTCAAATCCTCTCTATTCGAAGGACTCAGGAAAGTGTCGGGTTTATGAGCTACCTCGAACTGCTAAAGCTCGCCGCCCCGGAGACCATTCTGGTCGTCACGGCCTTGGTAGTTCTAGCCGCCGACCTTCTGACGCTGCGCGATTTGGAGCTTCGGATGCGATTCCTGATCGGAGCGATGATTTCTTGCGTCGGCTGCGCCGCCGCCATCGCCTGGATGCTGGCCCTGCCGCAGCACGCCGACTTCGCCGAAGGCATGCTGGTCATCAACCCACTCACACAGCTCATCAAAGTCGCCCTGTTGGTCCTGACCATCTTCACGCTCCTGATTTCCATCGAAACAGATTTCACACCGCACGCCGGCGAGTACCTGGCGCTGATTCTTTTGGCGGCCATCGGCATGCTGTTCCTGGTCAGCTCGGAGGACATCCTGATGCTCTTCATTTCACTCGAATTGACCAGCCTTTCCCTTTACATCCTGACGGCCTTCAACAAACGAAACGCTCAGTCGGCGGAAGCCGCCCTCAAGTACTTCCTCTTCGGCGGCATGTCAGCGGCCTTCACCCTCTTTGGACTAAGCCTGCTATACGGCTTATCCGGCTCGACCAACCTGACCCAAATCGCTGCCGCGGTTCAAGGCCCGAAGCTCGACCCCATGCTCCTCTTGGCAATTGTCCTGACGGTCATCGGCTTTGGCTTCAAAGTCGCCGCCGCCCCCTTCCATCTTTGGGCGCCGGACGCCTATCAAGGAGCGCCTGCGCCCAGCGCCGCTTTCATCGCCTCAGGTTCGAAGGTTGCCAGTTTCTTCATCTTTGCCAAAGTGGTGATGCTCGGTTTCAAAGGGGCCGAAGGCAGCGGGGCCTGGCATGCCTGCGTCCCTGGTTGGGTCCCGGTGGTGGCGCTCGTCGCAGCGGCTTCGATGGTCCTCGGCAATTTGGCGGCGATTGTCCAAACCAGCGTCCGGCGCCTATTGGCGTATTCAGCCATCGCGCATGCCGGCTACATGCTCCTGGCCGTAATGTCACACAACGGTCAAGGGCTGTCCTCCCTGGTTTATTATTCCGTCACCTATGGCCTGACCACGCTTGGCGCTTTTGGCGTCGTCAGCATTGTCCAGCAGCGCACGGGAGGCGACCGCCTGTCGGATTTCGCCGGGCTTAGCCGGCAAGCGCCGGTCCTTTCGTTTTGCATGATGATTTTCATGCTGTCACTGGCCGGCATCCCGCCCCTGGCGGGATTCTTTGGCAAATTTTACGTCTTTGCTTCCGCTATCAGCTCGGGAGGTCTTGGCCTGCTCTGGCTCGTGATATTGGCCCTGGCGATGAGCGCAGTCTCGCTCTACTACTACCTCCAGGTGCTCAAACAAATCTATGTCGCTCAACCCCCGGCAAATCTCCCTGTCGTTGAAGCGCCGCTCCTGAGCCAGGTGATGCTGGCGCTGTTGGCCCTGGGGGTCGTGGTATTGGGCTGCGCGCCAGCCTTGCTGCTCGGAAAACTGGACACGGCTATCAGGCTTGCGGGCCTGTAAAAACTTGCGCATGGTCCGCCTGGTCTTATTCGACATTGACGGCACGCTGGTCCATACCGGCGGCGCGGGCGTCAAAGCGTTTGCCAAAGTTTTTGCCACCGAGTTCGGCGCCACGCATGGATTCGAGCGTTTGCGCTTTGCCGGGCGAACGGATGTCAGCCTGGTGCGTGAGTTCTTTGGGTTTCATCAAATCGCCGCGACACCGGAAAATTTTCGTAGGTTTTTCGAACGCTATGTCTTCTGGCTCGACCACATCCTGGGCCAGAGCAAGACCGAAATGTGCCCCGGCGTCCGCGAGTTTATCGACCGGTTGAGTGAACTGCCCCAACCGCCTTTACTCGGTTTGCTGACCGGCAATATCCGGCTGGGGGCCGAAATCAAGTTGCGCCATTTCAAGCTTTGGGACCATTTCCATACCGGCGCGTTCGCTGATGACCACGAAGAGCGGGATCAGATCGCCGTCATTGCGCGGCAACGCGGCGCCCGGGTGCTGAATCACGCGCTGCGCGATCAGGAAGTGCTGGTCATCGGCGATACACCGTTGGACATCCGCTGCGGGAGGGCGATTGGGGCCAAGGTTCTCGCAGTCGCTACCGGGGGCGCCAGCCTGGCCGAACTGGAACAGCACCGGCCCGATTGGCTTGTCCCTCAGCTAACTGCCATGAACCTCGCTGAAGTAATCGGTAACGCCTGAGCAGCCACAAAAGCACGCAAAGAAAGTTATTTCCCCTCTTTGTGCTCTTTGCGTTCTTTTGTGGCCAAATTAATGTTTGTGTTTTCCCCCGGTGCAATGGCAACCGCACGAGCGTGACCCACTTTCGCACGCCGGCGCTTCGCTGGCCCCGCCGCCCGACGAGGCGAACACTGAAAATTTCTTGGCCAGCCGCGCCGATCCGCAATGGGGGCACCTGGCGCCCTTCCAAGTGCTGGAACGCACCAGTACTTCGCTGTCTTTCTCGCACTTCTCACATTGAAACTCGTAAATCGGCATAGGTGGAAAAATAGCCGCCGGCTCTCGGATCTCAAGTCGATATTTTTCTAAATGCGCTTGCCAAGGCCCGGAGCCGTAGCCATATTGCGCGGCAAACTTGAATTTTATGGCTGACGTTGCAAACAAATACCCTGAAAATATTGCCGGAAAGTACTACGTAGATAACCAGTGCATCGATTGCGACCTGTGCCGCGAAACGGCCCCCGACAATTTCAAGCGCAATGAGGACGGCGGTTACTCTTTCGTTTACAAACAGCCGGAGTCTCCTGAAGAAGAAGCCCGATGCAAAGAGGCCAAAGAAGGCTGTCCCGTCGAGGCCATCGGTGACAACGGCGCCTGAGCAGCCCTTACTCTATTCCGGCCCGCAAGACAAAAACTGCGGGCCTTTTCTTTTGGCGGAATGTTCAAATCTGGTCAATGATTACTGGACTTTAATGCGGTAGAATCGGCTCGGGCCGTTGGTCAAGGGATCCAAATTGGTCAGGATTCTGCCGGTTCCCACGGATGGGGGGAGCGGCGTCCAATTGGTGGCCGTAAGCGCGCTTTTGTATTGGACTGTGTAGGTCAAGCCGGAAACGGTGAGGAAAGAGAAACCGAACCGATTTGAGACGACTGGGGTGGTCGTTATCGTCGGAGCCACAAGAACTGAGGGCGCCACCTCGTACGCGCCAATGCAGGCGAGGCCGTTTTGGCCACGGGGCACGCCACGTTGGTCGGTGGCAGGACTGGAAGCCAGCGGAACCTGGTTAATGGCCGGACTGCCGGGTTGCAGCGCCATTGTGGCGGTCAGGCCACCATTCAGAGCCAGCGCTCCGAGTTTCGGGTCCGTGTTCACCATGCTCTTGACGCCGAAGGCCAAGCTGCCGTCGGAACTTAGATTGTAGCCCGCGTCCGTGATAGAGCCATAACCATTCCCACCCGAAAGGTTAGTGGCCAGGATGGAGTTCATCAGCCTGAAGGTGCCTGAAACACCCGCGACATCGCCGCCGCCGGAGATTCCGGGATTGCCGGGTGAACCGGAGAAGGTTCCGCTTCCGGCGGCACCGTTTGTGCCACCGGTTGCCCCGCCGGAGGAAAAAGTGCAGTTGACCACACTAATGGTGCCGCTGTTGAGCAAACTACCTCCGAAACCGTTGCCGCCATTTCCCCCGTTTCCGCCATTGTTGCTGCCATTGCCGCCATTTCCGCCCCCTCCACCTGTGGCAGTGTTGTTATTGAACGTACAGTTCGTCAGAGCGCCCCCCGCAGTGCTGACAGCGCCCCCAGCGCCATCGGCGCCACTGGGACCATTGTTGCCACTGCCACTGGAGCCGGTGCCAGCCGCACTGCTGTTTCCTCCCTGGGCGGAATTGCCGAAAAACGTGCAGTTGGTTATCGTGATGGGCTGGGCGCTGTAGATAGCGCCGCCGGTCCCCACAGCCCCCGCCCCGCCACTCCCGGCGACCCCGGAAAAAAGACCTGTGCCGCCGGTGCCGGCCGCGGCCCCGCCGCCCCCGGTAGCGCTGTTGCCGGCGAAAGTGCATTGGCTGGCAATCAACGCGCCCTGGTTATAAACAGCACCGCCGTAGCCCGCCGCCCCCGCGCCGCCATTCCCTCCTCTCCCACCGTTATTGGCACCATTGCCGCCATTGCCGCCCGCGCCACCATTGCCGCCGCTGGCGCTGTTGGTGGACACCGCGCAGGCAAGCAGTGTGAGGTTGCCCAGATTATAGATTGCGCCGCCGAAACCGGCGGTGCCTGGTGTGCCGCTAGTGCCGTTTCCACCACTGCCACCCGGGTTGTTCGAACCATTGACACCAGCAATGCCGTTTGTTCCGGGCGCACTGTTGCCGGCGAACGTGCAATTGCTGGCGACCACGTTCGCGCCGACATTGACATAAAGCGCCCCACCGGTATTGGTTTGACCGCCGGTCAGCGTCAAACCCAGCAGCGCCAGGTTGCCACTCACATTAAACAAGCGGACGGCGTTGCCGCCGCTGATGCTGACATTGTGACCGGCGGCATCAATCGTGGTTGTGCCGGCCCCAATGGCAATTGTGCCGCTGAGCGTGATGCTGCAATCGTTGGAGAAGGTGACGGTTCCACCGCCATTCAAAGCGTTCCGCAAGTCCTGTTCGGTGCAGTTCGAGACGGTCCCGCCCGCGTGGGAGGCCTGCGTCTCGAGCAGTAGCAAAGCAAAAAAGTATGTAGCAGCGCGTCTCATCATCCGTCATCCACCGACCATCGCCCATCGTTCCAGCCCGCCTATTGCCGCTTCATTGCGTTTTCCGCCTGTTTGTTTCGCCGTGCTTCGTCGGCGCGAATTTCCTGTTCCGCGCGGCGAACGCCCCCAAGATTATTGCGTTCGGCCGTGGCGACAGCCGCAGCCGCCTCAGGCGTCGGCAACACGGTGGGGCGCATCAGCACGATAAGCTCGACTCGCTGGTTGGAATCCGACTGGCTCCGAAAGAGATAACCCAAGAGCGGGACGTCCTTAAGGAACGGCACACCCTGCTTGCTATTGCTTTTGGTGCTGCTGATGAAGCCGCCGAGCATGACGGTATCGCGGTCTTTGACGGCCACTTTGGCGTTGGCAGTGCGCTTGGTGGTGGTCGGTACCGGGTTGCCATCGATCTGAACCGGCGTGCCAAGCTGCTCGATGTCCTGCTCGATATCCATCACCACCAACCCATCCGGGTTGATCAGCGGCAGCACCGAGAGCGAGATGCCGACGGATTTTTCCTGATAAACCGAGCTCGAACCCACCGAGCCGAAATTGCCGAAGGTCGTGCCCGTGATGTAAGGCACGGTCTGGCCGATGAAGATGTTGGCGGGCACGGCGTGGGACGTTTGAATGCGCGGACGGGAAAGCACATTCACGCGGCTGTCGTTGGCGACAGCAGTCAAGGTTACGTCCAGATCACTCCCAAAGCTCGCCAGATAACTGAACCCGCTGGGCAAACTTCCTGCGCCGTTCGTCAGGGCGCCAAAGGTGCTCCGGCTGAGGCCACCCCCATTATTGATGCCGCCAATCCCCTGAAAATAAGACGTGGGACTCGACGGCTGGAATTGCTTTTGCAGGTAGCTGATTCCGTAGTTTTTGGAGTCGTCCAGCGACACTTCCATAATGATCGCTTCAATCAGCACCTGGGCCAGGACCACATCCAGTTTGGCAATGATGTCTTTGATCATCGCCATGTCCTGCCGGCTCGCGAAGACCAGCAGGGAATTGGTCCGTTCGTCGGCAATGATCTTGGTCGGACCCAGAATCTGAAAGTCACCACCACCCGCGGCCGAGCCCACCCGCCGCATCAGGTTTTGGAGCCGGTCGGTAAAGCTCGAGCCGACCCCGCCGGGTTGCGCGGTGCCGCCCGGCTGGGTCGTGCCAAAGGGCGTCGTGCCGGTGCTTCCCGGATAGCCCGGCCGATTAAAGCTGCTGCCGCCCCCATAAGGGCTGGTGCCTCCGATGCCGCCGCCGAAGCCGCCGAGGCCGCCACCGCCGATGCCACCACCCCCGATGCCACCGCCGCCGATGCCGCTGCGAGTTCCCCCGAGGCCGCCGCCCGAACGGCTGCCGCTCCCCACGGTCCCGCCGCCGCCACCACTACCGCTCAGGGTGTTCAAGGCGCTGGAAATATCGCCGACCAGAGCATACTTGATCGGAATGACCTCCGAAATGAATTCCGAAGGAATAGCGACATCGATTTGCTTGATCATTTCGAGCATGCGCTTGACGTTCTCCGTGAAGTCGCGCAGGACCAAAATCCCGCTGCTGTCAATTGCCATGATCGCATTGGGCATTTTGGCAAACGGCTGGAGAATCTGGACCATTTCGCTCGGTTTGGCATACGTTACCTGGACCACGTGCGTCACGAATTGGCCCAGTTCCGGAAGCTCTGCCGAGGTACGGCCGTCCCACAGCGCGCCTTCCTGGCCAACCTGCGCTTGCGCAACCGCCTTTACAAATTTCTCACCAACGTTCACCAGGGCGATTCCGTTCATCCCGAGCACCGCGTCAAACGCCTGTATTGCTTCCTTTTTGGTCAGAGGCGTTTGCGTCACGAGGGTGATGGTTGGGGCCGGCAACGAGGTCGGGCGGAGTATCGTTCTCCCCACAAGCTCGGAATAGATCCGCAGCACCTGGTCGAGGTCCGTCGCGCGAAAGTTAATCGTGCCGGCGGGGAGCATTTCTTCGGGGGGCGCGTTGGTAGCCGGTGCCGGAGGGTTGGCGGCGACCGGATTGGCCGGAGGAGTAGTTGGTACGGGCGGAACTACCGCGGGTGTTGTGCTTGAAGGCAGAACGCCGGGCGCAGCGACGGTGGCAGCCGCAGGGGCAGGGAGCGTCGGGGGGGTGACCCCGGGAATAATGACCGTCTCAGGCCTGATCACCAGGTTGCTGCCGGCATTAGTTACTCCCGGGATGGTCGGCGGCGTCACGCCGGGAATAATCGTGTTGTCGGTCCTGACTGCGGCGGGCGCCGGATTAGTCGTCACCGCGGCGAGCGTGAGCGACTGGGAAACGGTGGGGGGCGGCACAATAGTAGCGGCAGGGCCGGCATTTTGACCCGGTGCGGCATTGGTCGTGGCGGCGAGGGCCTGGAGCAAGGATTGGCGAAGCTTTCTCTGCCGGGCGGCATCTGCCGGCGCCATGGTCGGGGCCGGCGCGGGAGCGGGGTTGGCATCCGGCACGGTGTCCCATCTTTGGTTGGCAGCGTCGGCCGGTTCGCTCGGGGCGACGGGCGGGGCGGAGGTCTGGGCCCACAGTCCGAGGCTGGTCAGAAACAAACTGAACAGAATTTTTTTCACGGTGTTTTTGCGGTTGAAGGTTCTTTTCCAGGAATGTACGGAAGCGGTTGAATTACCCCTGGCTTCTTTTGCGGAGGCGATTGAGTGGTGGTCGTTGGCCCCGGCTTCGAGGTCACCACCGGACCGGTGGGTTTGGCCGAGGCAGCGGGTGCGGCTGTTTTGGCGGGCGCGTTCTTCTGGTAACTGGCCATCAGCGTGATGCTGCCGGCCAGTTCGTGATGCGCCGGCTCGGGCCCCAGGTTGAGCGCGCGCACGCGAATGAGCGAATTGCTGGCCCCGAGATTATAAAGGAAATCGACCAATTGCTGTTCCCCGGATTGGATGCTGATGGTTTGGCTTTGTTCCAGGAACGTCTGGTTATTGGTATGGGTGGTGATGCGTGAAGTTTGCGTAATATGTACGTTGCTGGCGGCCGCCTGGGACTGAACCGTGACCGAGAAATTGTGGGCTTGATCCTCGGCTGGAACGGCCGAACCGCCACCCGCCTGAAGCTCCGCGACCAGCCTTTGATACTTCGGCATATCAGCGATCTCGGCGTTGTAAAGTTTAAGCTTTCGCTGCGCCTGCCACATCCGGTCCTGGACCGTGCCCCATTCCGAGAAGTAAGGACGAACAAACACCACGTTGAACACCACAAAAAACAGGGCCGCGCCCGCCACCACGACGCGTTTCTCAAACGGGCGCAAGTTATCGAGGTAGCTCTTCATTCGGCCTCCGAGCGTTTGAGGACCAAGCCAAGGCTCCAGGTTAAAGTATTTCCCCGCAAATTCTGTATCATGCTCTCGCCGCCACTCGGATCGAACAGCAGTTCGCCATCTTTGGTGAACTTGCGCAACGCCGCCTCGAAATCGATGAGTTGCCGGGCCTGGTCCTGGCCGGCGCTGCCGCTCAAGCTCAACCGCCGGCCATCCATGAAATTCAGCCGGTCCAGCGTCGCGCCTCCCGGCAACAGACTCGCGGTGGCGTTCCAACAGTCCAGGCTGGCGTATTTCAAATCTTGTCGCTCCTTCAGCAATTTGTACGTGTCCTTAAGCCGAATGGCATTGGTATAGGTGGGCCCCAGGCCGGCCACTTCCTGCTCCACACCATTCGTGCGATAGTTCGCGAATGTCAGCGCAACTATGTAAATCGCAACCCCTGCCAGGTAGAGGCCTCCCACCGCCAGCAACGCCCGCATCCAGAGCCGATCAATAAATTGCTGGTGATAGCGAGTCGTAAACTCGGCCGGCAACAGGTTCGCCCGCGGATCCGCGTAAGCCGCCCGGCGAGCGGTCGAGGCGGCCAACTCGGCGGGCGCCAGCGGTGTCAACACTTCCACCGGTTGCTCGAGGGCCTCGCGCAGTGCCGGCTCCCATTCCGCCGCGGCCACGTCGGCCACCAGGTGCCATTCCGGTGGCGCGGTTAACCAACCTTCCAGCTCGCCCGCCCAGGCCATTTGCAGCAATTGCTCCCGAACCACAGCCGGGCGGTCGGCCGGCGGCATGGTCAAAAAGTCGAGGTTCTGCAGCATCCCGCCGTACCACCAGGCCACCAGCGCCGAGTTCTTCCCCCCGGCCGCTCCGGGATAAACCCAGGCGCCGTCTTCAGTAATTGGCGTGGCCTGCAACTGGTCGAGCACCGGCAGCTCGAGCCGATCGGCCAGGTAACCTTGCCCCTCAAGCTGGCCGAGAAACTCCTCGACAATGCTCCGGGCCACCATCAGAACGATCACCGTCTGCAGGTTGCCTGTGGCATGCGGCAGCACTTGGAAGCTCCAGGCGATTTGCGCCACCGGCATCGGCGAGAGCTTTTCCAATTGCAACTCCACCATCGAAAGCGTTTCGGCAAAATCGCTGCGCGGGACCTGCGTCACGCGCAAAAACAGGTGCTCCGACGGCAGCCACGCGATGTTGAGCTTGTGCTGGAACAGCGAGCGCCAATCCTTGGCCACCACTCCCGGCAAAGCTTCGCCCGCCAAACTGGTTTGCTGGCGTCCCAGTACGAAACCCGCCCCCCGCGCATCGAATTGCCATACCCGACGCGCCTCGGTCCCTGCCTCGAGGACGTTGCAGGAGTGGAACGTCACTTTGCCCGCCTTGCGCATCGCGGGTAGGACCAGCGCCTTAGAAGGCACAACACCCGGAGCGGGTTTCTGCTCCCCTTCTGATTTGAGCACGCGCCACAAGAGCACCACGCCGACGCACAAAGCCACGCCCGCTATCGCTGGATAAAACCCCCGGTTCTGCGGCAGATGGCGGACCCGCTCGAAGATGCCGCCAGTCGCATTAGTGCCGCCAGCGTGCGCGACCGGGAGCGCATTGGTTTTCACCCCGAGATGCTGAGGTGCCGCTAACACATTAGTCTTCCCGGGCGGCAGGCGCTTGACGCCGGCATTGGTAACAGCGCCGGCAGACCGCGCCATCGCGGGCATCGAATTGGTTCTGGCGCCGACCGGCGGCCGCTGGAACCCCGGTGGTTGAGTGTTGGTCCGCGCGGCCAGCCTCTGCGCCAGGGCAGGCGGCAGCGTCCTGGGACCCGGTGCCGGCGGGGCGGGGATCGTGTCGGCAGCGCGGATGGGAAGCATGCTCAGGAGCAGCAGCACGGCGCCCATGATTGCGAACGCCGTTCGGATCGGGAAAGGCATCTTCCTCTTCCTCTTTCTCGTCCTCTTCCTCGCCCGCCCCCACAACGCTGCAGAGAGGGAAGAGGAAGCGAAAGAGAAAGATGAGGCCAAGCTCCACCGCTCCATCTCTCCATGACTCCAATTCTCCATCACCCCGCCCCCCCTAATGAGTCCAGATGCTCCTCGATCTGGGTCACGCGCAGGACTTCTTCGATTGTCGTCTGGCCGTTTCTGACTTTGTTCCAGCCGTCAATGCGCAGCGTGCGCATGCCATTCTCGATGGCTTTTTGAGCAATAGTGGAGGCTGCCGCGCGGCCCAAAATGAGTGGACGCAACGTTTCATTAAGAATCAGCAGTTCGTAAATGCCCATGCGCCCCTGGTAGCCCAGTTGCCGGCACTGTTCGCAGCCGACCCCGTGCCAGAATTTCGCCGTTTCAATTTCCGCCTCCGGAAAACCAATGCGCTTGAGGTAATCGGGCTGGACCTTCTGCTCCGTTTTGCAATGAGCGCAGATGGTGCGGACCAGCCGTTGGGCCATGATCGCCTCGACGGATGACGCGACCAGGAACGGCTCGATGCCCATGTCGATCAGGCGCGTGAAAGCGCTGGGCGCGTCGTTGGTGTGCAGCGTGCTGAACACCAGGTGACCCGTCAACGCCGCGCGAATCGCGATTTCCGCCGTCTCCAAATCGCGAATTTCCCCGACCATGATCACGTTCGGGTCCTGCCGCAGGATATGCCGCAAGCCCATCGCGAACGTCAGCCCGATCTCCGGGCGCACCGCGATTTGATTGATCCCCTTCAGTTCATATTCAACCGGTTCCTCAATCGTAATGATCCGCTTGTGCACCGAATTGATCGTGCTCAGGAACGCGTAGAGCGAAGTCGATTTGCCCGAGCCGGTCGGCCCGGTCACCAGGAAGATCCCGTGCGGCTTGATGATGATCTCGCGGATCGCCGTCTCTTCCAGCGGCGAGAAGCCAAGCTTGTCGAGGCTCAAAAAGATTTTGCCGCGCGTCAGCAACCGCAACGAGACACTCTCGCCATACACCGTCGGGACCGTCGAGACGCGGATATCGATTTCCTCGCCTTTGATCCGCACATTGATGCGCCCGTCCTGTGGCAGGCGTTTCTCGGAAATGTTCATCCCCGACATCACCTTGATGCGCGAGATCAACGCCGCCTGGAAACGCTTGAGCTGCGGCGGCATCGGCGTCTGGTGCAGGATGCCGTCGATGCGGTAGCGAATGCGCAGCTCGTCCTCGGCCGGCTCGAAATGGATGTCCGTCGAGCGGTCCTTGTAGGCTTCCCAGATAACCTGGTTGACAAATTTGATGACGCTGGCTTCCTGGTCGCTCTCGGTGATTTCCTTGTCGAGCGGCAGCTCCAGGTCCATCGGCCCCTCCTCCTGGTCCAGCTCGCCCAACGTTTCTGCCCCCACCCCGTAAAAATTTTTCAACGCCTTTTCAATCTCGCCTTTCGGGGCCAGCGCAAATTTCACCGGGCCGCGCGCGTCGAACCGCACCGCGTTGAGCATCGCCGTGTCGAACGGATTGCTCACCACGACCTGAACGGTCCCCTCCTCCACCTGCGTAGGAATGACGGAATATTGGAAAGCGACCTTGGTCGAGACGCGGGTGCGCGCTTCGTTTGGGACTTTGAGCTTGGGCAAATCCAGGTAAGGCCAGTTCAGCGCCTGGGCCAGTTTCTGCAGAAAAACATCTTCAGCCAGGCCGCACTCGCGGCACACAAAGCCCAGCAACGGCTCTTGCGAGCCGTTTTGCGCTGCCACCTTCCAGGCCTTGGTCCACTCCTCGAACTGTTCGGGAGTTCCCAGGCCCATCTGGGACAGAAATTGTCTGAGCGAGATAAAAGCCATCGCTTATCGACTAAAACTTAGTCTCTTGATACACGCCAAATTATGAAAAGTTGCGAATTGGGTCAAAAGAATTAACCCCGCCCGGTCAAGCGAAGTGCCTTCACTCCACCAACGTACATTCAAAATTATCGCGTTACAACCTGAGTCCATCTTCTGGACACTTTTTAAAGCAGCCTCAGGGCCAAATTCCTCAACACGCAAAAAAAACCTCCACAACCTTCACCACCCACACTAACCTTGCCCCGCCTTGAACCTGTGCAGACTAAATGTTCACTCGAACTTACAAACTGTCCCAACCCGAGACGCAACCCGGACTTTGGACCTTGGACTGTGGACTGTGAACTAACTGCCGAACCATGACCAAATTCGCCACCATCACCGTTATCGGACGCGACAAAACCGGCGTCGTCGCCCGCATCACCAGTTTTCTTTTCGAGCAAAAAGCCAATATCGAAGGCCTCGAAGAGCAAGTCACCCGCGGCCAATTCAGCATGACCGTGCAAACCTCGTGGAAAGACAGTCAATTGAACCGCACCGCGGTGAGTGCCGGCCTGGCAGACCTGGCTCGGCAACTCGCCATGGAGATCAAAATCCGGTTCACCGAACCGGGCCGACGGCAGCGCATGGCCGTCATGGTGACCAAAGAACCTCACTGCTTCGAGAAACTGATCGAGGCCGCCAAATCGGGGGAACTAAAAAATGCCGAACCGGCACTTGTGCTCTCCAATCGCCGCGATCTCGAGCCCCTGGCCCGCAAGGCCGGCTGGCCCTTCGTCCTGGTACCGTGGAAGGAGCGGCTGCTCGCGGAACAAAAGGCCCTGCGCTTGTTGGAACAACACGAGATCGATTTTGTCGTGCTGGCGCGCTTCATGAAAATCCTCTCGCCGAACTTCGTCTGGCGTTATAAAAACAAGATCATCAACATCCATCCGTCACTGCTGCCCAGCTTCCCTGGTCCGCAGGCTTACCGCCAGGCCTACGAACAAGGCGTCAAAATCATTGGTGTCTCCGCTCACTTTGTCACCATGCACCTGGACGAGGGTCCCATCATCGCCCAGGATTGCTTCGCCGTCCGTCCTCACATGAATCTGAAACAAATTCTCGCCGCCGGTCAAAAGCTGGAAGCCAAAACCCTTCTCAAGGCCGTCAAACTCTACCTCGACAAACGCCTCGATGTCTTTTGGGGCATCGTCAAAGAAGTCTGAACCTCTTACCATTCGTGTCCATTCGTGTCCATTCGTGGTTCCGTGTCCATTCCTGGTCACTTCTCGCGCTCACCTTCCTTCTCGCCTGCCCCTCCCGCCTGAGCGCCGCCGCCGCCACCTCCAAACAACAATCCCTCGACGAATGGCGCAGCCTCACCTCCTCCAGCGCTCCTCCTCCGCGCGCCTTCGTCAAAGGCGACAATATCCGTTTCTTCTTCCCTCACGACGACAGTGTCGAGGCCTTTCATGCCCATTGGAGCCGCGGGCGCGTTCCCACCGACGGTTACCGCGTCAGCTCTGCCCTGCTGCACTGGGAGCAAAAACTGCCCCGCATGCCCGCCGGCGACCGCGGCTGGCGCGAGGCGGAGGTCATTGCTGGAGACGAGTGGCACCGATTGGCCACCAACTTTATCAGCGAACTCACCCCGGCCTCCGCCGGCCATGGTGTGTATTACGAAGCTTTCCTCGCCGACCGCCTCCTCTATCGCGACGCCCAAGGCCTCCCCCGTGTCGGCGGTCCCGGCGACCCGCCCAAAGACGTTACCATCGACCACCGCTTTTCCGTCGATGAAACGCTCGAAATTCTGCCGCGCCTGGTCGAAAAACATGTCGCCGGAAGTCACCCGGCCGAATCCCTCTTCCTGTTAATGGCTCCGAATCCGGGCCGTTACACCCAGCCGCTCCTGCTGGACAACAAACTGCGCCATTGCGTTTTGCTCTCCCCGGCTGCTCTCCATGACACCACCGAACGCGGCGTCGGCCTGACCATCACCGCCCAGGGCTTGAGCGCCGTGTTGCTGGAAGGCCACGGCCTGGCTCTTATCAAAAACCCCGTCTCCAGCGCTGCCCGCCTCGGCGACCTCGTCGTCGCAACCCTCGTCCGCTTCCTGCGCCTGCCCCTCCCTAAAACCGGCAGCGACGTTCCCCCCGTCGCCCATCGCCCCGGCATGGACCTTGCCGCGTGGGAAGGCTGGCTCGACCGCTACACCGGCACCCGCCGCGAGGACGGCTCGATGCGCCCCCTCATCGACGGCGACCAATTCTTCCCGCGACTGGAACAGGTGGTCTCCCAGGCCACCAACCATATCCGCTTCAACGTTTACATCTTCGACCGCGACGACGTTGCCGCCCACATTGCCGACCAACTCAAAGAACGTTCCAAACAGGTCGAAGTGAAGGTCGTGCTCGACCGCATGGGCAGCGTCGGCGCCGGCGTCGTGCCCCCCAGCACACCCCTGCCCAACGACTTCATGCCGCCTTCCTCGATCGCCTCTTACCTGCGCCAGGATTCCCATGTCCAGGTGCGCTCCTTTCTCAACCCGTGGTTTTCCGCCGACCACTCCAAGGTCTTCCTCGTGGACGGCGCCTATGCCTGGCTGGGCGGCATGAATCTCGGGCGCGAATACCGCTACGAATGGCACGATATGATGCTCGAACTCACCGGCCCGGTCGTCGTCTCCTTCGAAGACGAGTTCAGGCGCAACTGGGCCCACGCCAGCTTGCTCGGTGACGCCGCCTATCTCGCGGCGCTCTTTCACGGACCCCTCCAACCCCAGCCGCAGCCCGGCCCCTGGATGCAGCTTCGCCGCCTCCCCACCAAAACCGCCTGGAAGCCTTTTGCCTCCGCTGTCCTCGGTTCGCTCCGCCATGCACAAAGCTATATTTACGTCGAGAACCCGTACCTCTTCGACAAACGCGTGATCCTGACCCTCGTCAAAGCGCGCCAACGCGGTGTGGACGTCCGGGTCATCCTGCCGCGTGTCAACGATTTCAAAGCCGGCGGGCGCGGCAACATCGTCATTGCCAACTACCTGATGCAACACGGCGTGCGCGTCTATTTCTACCCCACCATGACCCATGTCAAAGCCCTGCTGGTGGACGATTGGGCCTGCGTCGGCTCCGGCAACCTCAACCACCTCAGCCTGCGCGTGAACCAGGAACAGAACATCGCCACCTCCGACCCCGCCTTCGCCGCCACCTTGAAACGCGACCTCTTCAAACAGGACTTCGCCCGCTCCTACGAACTCACGGCTCCTATCTCCGTCGATTGGGTCGATTACCTGACCGATGTGATGTTGGAAGGATTTTGAGCCTTCCGTTGTTTTTATTCTTGATGGGTAGCCTGGCTCAAGCCCGGTTAAAAACGCGGCAGAGCGAAAGGCAGCGGAGGAAGGGGCTGTCTCTTACGCCAGGCGCGAAGCTAATGAAGGATTTTTTCTACGGATGATATCAGCCGCCGTAAGAATGTCTGGCAGCGAGAAAGGCTTCCAGAGCATGAGACCGCGCACTCGCCGGACGAACTGATCGGTTTTGGGGTCAGCCTGGTGGCCGGTCATGAAAATAAACCGCTTGCACAACTCGGGCTTGGCGTCTTGCACGGCCTGGTAGAACTGAGCTCCCGCCATGGTGGGCATCACCATGTCGCAAAGAACGAAATCAAAATCAGCCGCCAGGATCTGGCGCAAGCCCTCGGCCCCATCGATAACTCGGGTGACTGAGAAGGAATGAGCCTCGAGGTACAACCGCAGCGCATCCCCAAAATCAAGGTCATCCTCGACTACGAGGATGGATTCGACCGGAGCCGGTGGCGGCTCGACCGTTGCCATGGGCATCTCGCCGTCCGGCTCTGGCGCCGGCTCAAGTTGCACATTGATGGCCTCGCTGACGGCGTTTAGCATTTCTTCCATCGTGCCTTTGCGCAGGTACTGATAAGCTCCCTGGTTCAGAAGATTCTGGACGCCAGGTTCGTCCAACTCCATGCCGGTATAGACCAGGATCGGGGCCTGCGGGTAGCCGAGGCTCAAAAGCTTCATCAAGGTCAAAGCGCTCCGGCCGCCCAGGTTCAGGTCCAGAATGACCAGGTCGGGCTCGGTTTCGCCCGCCTTCCTCAGGGCTTCGGCATCATCTTCAGCGGTCACAACATCATACCCGCATTCCGTCAGGTAGAGCGCTACCATGTAGCGCCAGTCGCCTTCGTCATCCACGAAAAGGATCTTCTTGCTCGCCGGCTGGTCCGCCGGTTCCTCGGGTTCCTCGGGTTCGGATGGTTCCGCCGGCATGGTCGCGTCCAGGTTTCGCTTTATCGCCGCCAGCAGCTCATCGTTGTCCACCGGCTTCAGGAAATGGTCTGCTACGCCCGTGGCCAGGTACTGGTCTCTATGCTTCTCCAAATCTTCGCCGCTAACCAGGATCACCGGAACGCCTTTCGCTTCGTCGATGCGCCGCAGCCACTCAAGGATGTTCAGGCCGTTCCAGGGAACGCCACCGCCGTGGCCGACATCGGGAGGGAAATTGATATCGAGCAGGATCAAGTCCGGCTTGGTCTGACGAACCATGCTGACGGCCGTGGCGCCGTCCACAGCGGTACCGACATCATATCCTTCCGTTCCCAATTTCATCGACATCGCCTTCAGAAAAATGATGTTGTCATCGACGATCAGAATCCTCGGGCGGCCGGCAACCCCGTTTGGCCTTTTGAAAGCGCAGGACGCCTTTGCGGGCCCGGGTATTAATGGCCGCGCCTCGGTTGGGCGGTCTCGTTTACCTAATTTGGTGTTCATGCGGTTTCACGAAATCAAAATCGTGCGACATGTCGAAATCAGCAGGTTTGGGGCCATCCTAAGGCTCCACGAGAAGTCCTCGACGTTGTGGGAAGTGCCGGGCAGTGCGGCTTTGCAGACAATCCGCATGTCAAGCTTAACTCCCTGTGAGCCAGCATCTTAGCCAAGAAGCATCAAACCCATCCCGTGAGGTCCGCCGCAACCACGTTCCACATGTTTTTACATTCGGTTTTCATATTTCGGCTTACTGAAAACTCTCCGCGTCCTCGACTGTCACAAGGAAGGACCCGAGCCATATTAGAGATGGTCCCGTTGCGCCAAAAGTAGCTGTTACCCGTGAGTTGGGATGTTTTCAACCATCCCTTGCGGGATGGCGCCGGCGGACGCACAATGGGGGCGGGAACAAACTTATGTCCAAACTTCTTCTCACTACAACGAAAGGCAAACAGCATTACGCTGAACTGGTGTCGGCCTCGAACAGCGCACGGCCCAACGAAAGCCAGATGCACGACCTCGACCAGGTCAACCGAAGGCTGCCGGCCGAAATTCTTGAGGAAATGGCCAAGCGTGGCCTGACGATACCCCCGCGTGAAATCGCGCGGCTCCT
This sequence comes from Binatia bacterium, assembly GCA_035566895.1. Taxonomy (GTDB): domain Bacteria; phylum Verrucomicrobiota; class Verrucomicrobiia; order Limisphaerales; family UBA8199; genus DATMQA01. The sequence continues at coordinate 1,856 of DATMQA010000086.1, read as the reverse complement.
TAGCCGCCTGAAAGCCGCCGACGACTTGACCATCAGCATCGGCGACTGAAAAAAACCTGTTCGCTTTGTATTTTTCACTTTGGCTACTTACTCCAGAAGAATTTCGATTTTTGATTTTTGATTGGTTTAGAGGTTGCGTGCGCCGTGCCCGTTCCCCTCGCCCCGACTCTCTGCAGTGGGGAGGCCAGCGGCTGAAGGCGAGGGGGAGGACGAGGAAGAGGAAGATTTGAGGGGCTGATGCTTTGAGGGGAGATAGCCGGTGTCGCCCCAGGGAAGGGGTTTGAAGCCGAGGTCGAGGATGCGATTGAGTTCGTTGAAGGGGATGGCAGCGCACCGCAAGCGAGGCGTAGTCCCACCGTTAGCATAATTTGTCTATTGTTTCCTGGGCGACCAGTTTGAACTGCGCTACCAACTTGCCCGCTGGTGGCGCGATTGGCCGGCTGGAATCTTGTTTTAGTATGTCTTATTGCGTTAGCTATTGACTACAAGAGCATAAGCCGTTCCAGATTTAATGTGACGTCCTAAAATGTTTTAGTGCTTTGATTTTCAATAGGTTTTGGGAAGAGTGCGGAAGACGGCACAACGATTTGGGCAGAATGATTGCCCAAGGAATGGACAAGGGGGACGCTGAGATTGGACGGGGACCCTTTTAGGGGCGCTGCGATTCATCTCGTGATAGATGTCTCCCGAGGGATTGGATTCTGCCGGGCGCGCCAAAGCAGCGAGACACCACCGCCCCGCGTCCTCGGCGACGCCAATTCAGTTGAGTCCTTTCGGGGGTATGTGTATTATTCGGGAGGATGAATTAAGGTGAGAAGTCACCTTCGCCATGCGTGTCGCTGGCCTTGCGTTCTTACCGGTCAGACCAAAGGCGAGTTCCCGCAAAGCTAGCGGAGCTTGTCCCACGATACCTTCAACGCGTGCCACAAGACCCGTTTAGCGACAAGCCGCTCATTTATCGCCCCAGCGGCACGAACTGGCTTCTGTACAGCGTGGGAGTGGATGGGGTGGACGATGGCGGTAAACCGGTTGGCAAGGGCGTGTGGAGCAAGGGGGATTTATTTTTCGATTCGGTCTGGTGATGGAGGCATGTGGCCAGCGTGAGAAAACTTGAGAAAACTTGTCTTAATGACGGAGACGTGGTAAACGATGGTCTCGTATGAAATCCCCATGCCGTGTTTTCGGCTGGCTTGTCCTAGCCGGGTTAACCAGCGTTATTTTGGTGGCCCCGGCCTTGGCCGTAAATCCTATCGTCGTTTTCAACTCCTTCGGGCCGGGAAATACTTACAATAACGCCATTGTCTGGGGCGTGACGGGGGCCTCTACTTCTGGCGGCTACCGAGGCCAGGCCGAGTTTTTTGTTCCCACTGCTTCGGGCGTCTTGAGCAGCATCACTCTACCCACCTTCCGGCAGTCGGGGTCGGGACGCTCGAACTTTTTTGTCGCCCAGGACAACGGTTCCGCTCCCGGCACAATCCTGGAGAGCTTTCTGAGCACGGTGAACAACCCGAGCGGACTTTTGACACTCAATTCAGCCGTCCAGCCGTTGCTTACGGCGGGTGTGAAATACTGGCTATGCGATGAACCCGCAGACGCGACAACCGTTAATGGGTGGTTCGAGGGGCAAAGTTATGCGCCGGGATTCGCTTTTGAGCGGTCCCAGTGGAGTTGGAATGTTGTCGCGCCGCCCTCGGTGCCGCCCAGTGGCGTTTTTTCGGTGAGCGTTATCTCGGTGCCTGAGCCGATGGCCCTCTTACTTACTCCCCTGGCGGGGTTATTTGTCTGTCGGTTTAAGCACGCTACCAACCGGCGCGGTTAGTTAGCTGCATGACGGCCTAAATGCTCGGCATCCTGTC
>DATMQA010000085.1:0-44015 GCA_035566895.1 Binatia bacterium | reverse complement strand
GCGGGCGCTGCCGGCGACAAGGCATCATTCAGGTTGCTCATAAATCGACTTCGGCAAAAGGTATTTTGCCCAATAATACTTAGCATAAAGCACTCCAAAATCCACCGCCCCAAGCCCGTCACTTCCCGCGCCCGACCAACTGTTTGTACTCGGGAGTCTGGCGGAGCACGGCGAAGCGCTGGTCCTGCTCGGCAGCCGCCGCTAAATCCTTTGCCTTGGGGTCTTGTTTGAGGCGTTTGGCACTCAGGTCAAAGGCTTTGCTGATGGCCTGGATCGCTTCCGGAAATTTATTGACGCTCGCTTTCAGCGCGGCCAGATCGTACCAGGCCTCCGGCTGTTCCGGGGAGAGCTTGACCAATTTGTCGAGGGTGACCTCCAGTTTCTGAAAATTGCCCAGGGAGGCGTATTGCTGGGCGAGCTGTAGGACAGAATTGGCATCGACATTCGGATGATTGAGCACCTGGTCCAGCGTCTGCTGCGCCAGGTCATTCTTCTGCAAATCGCGATAGCCTTCCGCCAGCACCAGCCCGGCGTCAAAATGGGCCGGGTTGGCGCGGAATTTTTCGGCCAGCTTGTCCACCACGGCCTGGACTTTGCCGGTATTGTTGATGCTGGTATAGGCCTGGAGCAAAGCGTGCAAGGCATTCGGCTCGGCGTGCGGATTGATGAGGATCGCGTCCAGGATTTGGAGCGCGCGTTCGGTCTGGCCTCCTTGCAGGTACATCCCCGCCAGGTTGAACTCCGCCTGGAAATCATCCGGGTTGTCGTGAATGGCTTTTTCCAGTTGTTGGACGGCGGGATTGAATTCGGCGCGTTGCTTTTTCCAGCCTTGGAGGCGGTTGACCAGGTCGATGACCTGCCCGTTGTAAGGGTCCAGTTTCTCGCAAGTCAGGGCGATGAGCAGCGCATCGTCAAACCGTTGCACTTCCGGGCTTAGCAACTGGTTGACATAGCGGAAGACGGCTTCGGGGCTGTAGGGACAGAACGCGAAAGCCTGCCGGAAGGTAAAGTCCGCTTCCTTGAGCATGCGCTCGTGCTCGGGCGTGCCCGGTTTGGAATGGAGGAGGCGATAATTGTAAAGCCCGCCAATCGAGCTGCGCAGCTTGGAAAAGGCCTTTTGCGCCTGGTCATCGCGGATGAACTTCCGGTCGCCTTTGAACCCGCTGAAGTCGTGGCGGAGATAGGTCTTTTCGACGAAATCGGTGATCTGTTTGACCGAGGTATCGTAATTGATCCAGTTGCCAATGAGGCGCTCTGAGTATTGGGTCCAGAACTCGTGATCGCGTTTGACGATGTCATCATTCAATTCCGCCAGCGGCTGGCGGTTGATTTTCATGATGATGCCGTACGGTTCCTGATAGGGGTACATCCACTTGAGCGGAAAGCTTTCCTCGACGAAGAACTCGTTCTTGGGGTTGTGGTCGAAGATGACTTTCGTCAGCAGGCCGTTAATGGCCATGACGGCGACCTGGCCCGAGATTTGGACCTTCCCGCTGTCGCGGTCATAGCGAACGTCCTCGCCCGGGTCGAGTTGGTTCGCCTGAAGACGCTGCTGCGCGTCGGCCATATATTCATTGAAGCAACGGCCGGAATCTTCGGGGGTGGGCGTGTAAATTTCCCGATCGGGATAGACCCCGCCCAGGCTCCGGGTGATTTCTTTCGGATAAGCCGCTTCCAGCAACAGGCGATTGAGTCGAATGCGAGTGTGGCTCTGCGGATTCTCTTTGATAAAGTCCTGCAGGTATTCCGAAATCGGCACCTGCTTGAAACGCGCCGGGTCGTAAAGCGGCCCGATTTTGGCAAGGTCGGCCATCTCTTTGGCCAGGGCCTGGACGCGCTGGCGCTTGCTGTCGGAAGCGCCGCCCGTCTCGAGGTCCAGCTCCAGGGAAGCTTTCTCCGCCTTCTTATCAGCCAGCGCCTTTTTTATTTTCAGTTCCCGTTCCAGGAGAGGGTTGAGGTCCTCGCATAAAGCGCGGCGCAGCGCTTTTTCATCGGCATTCGAGGCGAGCAGCTTTTGCGTTGCGGGTGATAGATTCTCGAAAAGATACTTCGAAACGGTGTCCTGCTGGGGGCCAGGCCGCAGTCTTTTGACGAAGCCTGGAAGATCAAGAAAGTCGTTATCGGTGAACCAGGAGGTATAAGTGCGGCGTTTCTTTTCGATTTGATCGCCCAAGCCTATGAAGAGGCGATCGAGCGGCTGGACGGCGCGCGCCAGGATATTGGTGGTGTAACCGTCCGTCTTTTCCTTGTCCGAGCGCACCAGTTCCTGGAAGAAGGGAGGGTCGATTTGGGTGCTGCGATCGTACTGCGCGCGGATGTAACAGAGGTAGGTCGCATCGGCTAAAGCATTCTGGGTGATGATATAAACGTCGCGCCGATCGAATTTCTGGTCCTCCGCCGGCAGGCAATTGTGGGGGATGAAACTGTCGCAGAAAATCATGTAGGTCGGCGCGAACCGGCCCGGGTCGGTGCCGCCAAACAGTACGGCGTCCTTGGTCATTTCGGGATAAAGCGGTTTGCCATCCGACCCCCTAAAGGGCGGAGTGAACATGTCGTGTCCGAACCAGTATCCGAACCAATGATTGCGCTGTTCGTTGTCCGACCAGTGGGTGAGGATGGGGTGGAGGGGCATCAGGGCAAAAAGCGCCAGGGTGATGGCCAGCGGCGCGCGGTGGCGATAGAGCACCAGGGCGGCAATGAAGAGCACGGCCAAGGCGATTAGAATCAGGCCGGCAAACACCGGCAGCCCGTACTGGTCTTTGTCGGTGAAAGTCTTGACGGCGAACGAGCACAGGGTGCCGAGTCCGACGGTGGATTCCTGGCCGAAGAAGGTTTCTTGCGTGACCTGGGTAAAGGAAAGCACGGCCAACGCCCCTGCAACGGCCCCGCCAACCACTCCCCACATCCGGAAATGCTGGTAATGGGTTGCCATATACGCCGCGATGAGCGTCAAGCCGTAGCCGACCAGCAACGCGATCAGCGTGTGCGACGCCGTGAAGAAGACGCGGTTGAGCTCCTGCGCCGCGCGGTCCGGAGGCGGGTTGAGCAGGATCAGCAGAAGCACCGCCAGGCAGAGGTAAATGGCGGTAATGCCGACCAGCCAGGCTCGTTCGCGGCGGTGGAGCTTAAAGAAGAAGACGAACGGCACCAGGGCCAGGCACATATAGACCCAGTTGAATTCATCGACGATGCCCCGGCCCATGTTGAGCAACTGAATCGCAAAGATTCCCGGATGATGGATGATGTCCGTAGGATTGGTTTTTTCATATTGCCCGCGGGAGAAGGCGTGGAGAAAGCCTTCGACGGTGCGCGGGTAACCCCATTCCATCGGGGGATTGGTCATGCCGGCCAGAGGCATATAAAAGTAGAAACCGGCTCCGGCGATCCAGCAGAACCCGCAGATGATGACCACCAGCCATTCCCACCCGAGCTTCCAGGTATCCCGGGCGAACTTAATCACCCCAATCAACGCCGCCAACGCCAGCGAGAGGAAACCGGCGCCGTAGCAAAGCGCCAAGGCGAGCGATATGAACAGAACCGCCAGGCAGGCATCGAGGCAAAACTCAGCCAAGGTTTCTTTCGAGAGGAAAGTAAACCACAGATACGTCAGGATGGAGAACCCGCCCACGATGCGGAAGATGTTGTACACCGCCTGGTTGGCCTCCAGCGCGGTGAGGATATGCTGCTGCTTGAGGAACAACCCCATGACAAAAACGATGCTGTTGCCCAGGAACAGGTTGCGGCCGATGCGGAAGTTGGCGGCGGCGATGGCGACTTCGATGCCAATGGCCGCGACGACGAGGGTCTGGTGATTGGTAAAGGAAATGCCGTGGACGAAGAGCGCCAGGTAAAGCCAGCGCCGCTGGTGCGGGGCATAAATCCAGCGCAGGAGGCACAGCAGCACGACCATGAGCGAAGCGACGCTAAAGGAATAAACCTCGACAATGACCGACTGGCTCCACATGAAACCGTTGTAACCGATGAGCGCCCCCGCCACGAAGCCCGAGGTCATGCAGATCGCGCTTTCCCAGCGGCCAGCGATCGCCTTGAGGTCTTCGATGCCTTCGATGAGGAGGCTGCTGCCGCGCGAGACCAGCAGGCCCAGCAACCCCGCGGCCAGCGCCCCGCCCACCGCTTCGCCCATCGCGACACGCCAGGCAACATTCTTGAACGGAAGCAGCACGGTCCAAAGCCAGGTATAGACGGTCCATACCGGGTAGCCGGGTGGATGGGGAATGCCGGCGTAAAAGGAGCCAGTCGCCAGTTCGCCCGAATCTTCGAGCGTCATCTCCGGGGCCAGGGTGAGATAATAACCGATAAAGACGAAGGCGAAGGTGATGAGGAACGTCAGCCAGTCGGTGCGGCCGAACAGCGGGGGCGGGGGCGGGATGACCGGGGAACCAGGCTTGGCGGGTGGCGTGGTGGCACTGCCCGCGGCCGGTTTCGCTTGGGGCGAGGATGGGGAACCCTGCTGGGCTTTTGAGGTCGGGGTTTTTTTGTCGTTATTTCCCATTATCAGTTCGTCCCTCTCGGACCCGAAAGAGAACTGATACTAGAAGTCGAACCACTCCCGTTTGTCCATTCCAAAGTTTCCTCCGGCAGGCCGTTGCGTTCGCGCGAAAAACTTCCGGGCAGCCACGCGGCGGCGTTTTGATTGCTCAGGGCCATTGCCACTAGCGGGCTGGCGCTGTGGGCGATCGACAGCGACGGGTTGCGCTGGTTATTGACCAGCATCGCCACCAGCAGCAGTGCCGCCGTCGCCGGTGCCAGCCAGGCCAGATAAGGGTGACGGGTCGCGGGTGACGCGGGCTCCGTGAGGTCTAACGCGTCACCGGTGACCGGCGCGCGGCGAGCGGTGAAGATCTGTTCCTTAAGCCCGGCTGAAGGGCGGCGCGGCACTAACGCACGCAATTGCCTCTCCAATTCGTTCACTTCGTTCATACAATGCACCTTTCAAATGCGCTCTCAATTTTTGCAGGCCGTAGCGGTAGCGGCCCGCCGCCGTGTTCGGTGAGAGCTCCAGCAGGCCGGCGATTTCGTCGAAAGTGTACTCATGCCAGATTTTGAGGACGATCACTTCCCGCTGGTCCCGGGGCAGCCTGGCCAGGGCGCGCATCGCCTCGATTTCCGCCGGCGTTTCCCCCGGCGAACGCTCGAACCAGCTTTGGGATTCGAACTCCCGGGCAACCCGCCGCCACAGGCTCCGGCGATAGTTTAAGGCCCGGTTGCGATAGGCCCGAACGCAATAATGCTCGGGCTTGGCGGGCGGTTCAGCCCGCTGCATCAAAGCCACAAACGTCTCTTGCAGAACATCTTCCGCCTCGGCATGGCTCAGGCCCAAAGCCCGGCCATAAAGGATGAGCTCCGAGGCCTTGGCCTCGTAAAGTCCCTCGCACCAGCCGGATGGTTCGTGCTCGTCCACAGTTTAATCGTTCAACCGATAGACACTCGAGCGGGTGAATTTGTATAAAGATTTTTCCAGTAGAAGCTATGTGTTAGGCCCCGCAGTGCCATCGTAAAACGGGCTTTCACGAAACTTCTGAAGGCACGAGCGTTATAGGCGTTACAGCGGGAGGGATTTAGCCACAAAAGAACGCCAAGCGGCGGAGCGGTCGATCGGGTTGACTCAGACCGAACCGTTGTCGGTGGTTAGGTCCGGCAGTCAGTTCGAACCAGAACTAAAAATCGACGGTCGTTCCCAACCGGGAATGAAATTCATCTCACGGCCGGCGCGGGAACCACGGGATCAACGCCCGTGGTTTCCCGGCTTCTCATCGAGCTGCCCGACCAAACTTTTCCCATTCCTCCAGGTATTGAGGAACGAGGACGCTTCGGTCAATTTTTTCTCCAAGTTCTGCACCTGGCGGGCGCCCTCGGAAGCGGATTGGATGGCTTCGTCGCGCTCCTTCTCGGCGCGAGCCAACAATCCCTTGAAAATTTCGATGGCGGAGCGTGTTTTTTTCTCTGACTCCGCTTCCCACTGCGCCTGCGCGGCCATCTGGCGGGCCTCCGCTTGCGCGGTCAACTGGGCGACCAGGTTCTGCTCGCGCTGTCTGGCCTTGGCCTGGTCAGCCTCCTCTTTCTGCTGCATTTCCTTGCGCAGGCGGGCTTCCTGCTCATGCAGGCCGGCATCGGCTTCCACTGCGCGGCGGCGAAGAACCTCCTCGGCCTGGGCCTGCAACTCGGCGCGGACGGCGTCCAACTTCACGTGCCATTGTTGATCACGCTGGCGCGATTTGGATTGGAGCAGATCTTCCTTCTGCTGCGCCTCGAGACCCAAACGGGTCTCGACGGCACGGGCGCGCGACTCGGCCTGGCGTTCCCATTCTTCTTCTCGGACGCGTAAATCCGCGGCCCACTGAGTTTGCAATTCGGTTTCCCGGGCGTCGGCTTTGATGGCCAATTCCTGTTCGCGCTGCTTAAGCTTTGCCTGGAAAGCCAGTTCCTTCTGCTGCGATTCCTGCTTCAGGCGCTTGTCGGCCTCGCGCAATTGGGCTTCGAGCCGGCGTTCCAATTCCAACTCCCGGCGCCGGGATTCCTGCTCAGTCTGCGTTTGGATTTCGCTGACTTGAGCCTCCGCCTGCGCCTGCAATTGCTGCTCCCGCTGTTTGAGCTTGAATTGAGCGACTTCTTCCCGCTGCTGCACCTCTTGCTTCCAGCGGGCGTCCACCTCCAGGGCCCGGGCCTCGAACTGACGCTCAAGCTCCGCCTCTCGGCGGCGGGCATCCTGCTCGATCTTGGTTTGTGCCTCCACCAGGCGGGCGTCAAATCCGAGGGACAATTCCTGCTCACATTGCTTCAATTGGCGTTCAACATCCTCTTCACTCTGGCGCAGGGTCTTGGCAAACTCCAATTGCTGCCGCTCCAAACGGTGCTTCTCCTGACGGACAGCTTTTTCCGCCTCATGGGCGGCGTCCTCCTTGGCTTGCGACAACTTGAGAGCAAAGGAATCAACCTGCTGTTTCAACTGAGACTCCGCCGTATCGCGGGCGTGCAAGGCTTCCTTCAAGTCATGCGCCAACTTCGCCGATTTTTCCACCGCCGCCAATTCGGCATCGGCCATTTGGCGACGGGCCTGAATCACCTGGGTTTTGCAATCCTCGGTCACTTCCATCAGTTTCTGATGATGCTCCTGCATCAGGGCGGTGCGCTCCGCCTCGCCAGCCGCGCGCTGATCGTCCAGTTCCTGGCGCAATTTAGTCAGGCGATCCGACCAGGCATTCTGGCGCATCTGAATCTGGCGTTCGATCTCTGACTTCTGCAAATCGCGCAGGGCGTCTTTCTCAACTACCGTACGGTTGAGCGAATCAGCCATGCCGGCAAGCTTGGCCACCCATTGGGCTTCCTTGTTCTTTATTTGCTCGGTGTGCTCCAGCTCGCTCCTCTTCAACCGGTCTTCGTACCCGGCTTCGGCAGCGTTCAGGGCATCGCGAGTGGTTTGCAGCTCCGCGTCTCTCTCAAACAGCGCCTTATCGGCGGCGGCCCGGGCGTCGGCGAGGGCCTTGTCGCGGGCGGCGATTTCGGCTGAAGCCTGGGCGGCAAGGCGTTCGGCGCGCAAAATCTTTAGGCGGCCGGCGCGCATGTAGAGCCAGTGCAGGCGGCGACCAAAGAAGCCGAGACGATGAGGGGGGCGCTGCTGCTCGGGTTGGAACACGGTGGAGAAACCGATCTCGACCATCAACGTCGGAAGGAAAGCGACGATAAAAGCCAGCACCGGATAGACCCAAATCCGCACCATGCTGATTTGGTCGGTAAGGATGTCGCCGCGTTCCTTGGCCGTGGCCTTAATCGACATGGGGCGCTCACCTTTGATCAGGCCGCGCACGATTTCCACGGTGGTAGCGATGCGGTGCACCTGAGTTTTTCTGATGGCGGCCTCACGGGCCTCGTAAAATCCCTCAGCCTTTTTGCGGGAGGCATCCACTTCCGAGCGAATCCCATCCACCTTCTGGACAACGCCCGCAAACTCCTGATCAATCTGCTCTCTTTCCGCCTTCTCCTCTTTCGCCAGGGCAGCGAGGGTGGCGGTCAGCTCTTCGCGCTTTTTGTCTGATTCCTCGCGCTTGGTCGTGGAGCGATGGTCAAATTCCTCGCGCAGCCGGCGGGCATCGGCATCCACCTGGGCAACCCGGTCGCGGCGCTTGTTATTGACGGCTAACAATTCGGCTTCCTTGGTTTTGATTTGAGCGTCGATGTCCGCGACGGCAGTGGGTTTAAGAACCGTGTTGGACTCGCGCTCGGGCGGAACCCCGGGGGAAACGGGCTCTTTCAGCAACTGACGCTTCAGAAAGTTGGCGCTGTCGTATTCCGCTTTGGCTTTCTCATAGGCGGCTTTCTTATTGGCGTAGTCGGCCATTTTCGGTTTATAGGCATTCTCAATGCGGGCCTCCTCAGCGTTCCATTTGGTGTTTCGGGCGACCTCGGTTTCGCGGCGGGCGCGCAGATCGGCAATTTCTTTGGTGAGCTGTGCGGTATCAGCGTTAAACTGCTGGATGATGGTGGCCTGGCGGGCGTCCACCTCGGACAGCTCTTTCTTCTGATAGTCAGTCAGGCTGATGGCATCCTGGCGCGCAGCTTCATTGCGTTTAACCGACTCTTCGAGATCGGCCTTGGCTTTGGTCTGCTTCGCGGCCAACTCGGCGAGCTTATGTTCGCGCTCCGCCCGCTTGCCCTCGATGGCCGCCAACTCGGCCTTGAGTTGGGCCATTTTGATTTCCTCGGCGGACGCTTTCTCAAGCATCTGGCTGGCGGGAGTCATGGCCACGCCCATTTCATAGACGGCCATATCCTTGACCAATTGGAACGTCAGCACACAAATCAGAGGCAAGCCGACGATGAGCATGAAGCCTTTTCGCCAGCCCACACGCGAGGCGGTCCAAATGGCGAGGGGCAGCTTGAGCAACTCGACGGCGAGGATGGTCGCGCCGATGGGACCGATCCCAAAGAAAGTGACCCCCATGCCCTGGGGCAAGCAGACCGTCTGCTGGTATTTCCACCCGGTCGCCAGGATCACGAATTCCGTCACGGTCGCCATGAGGAGCAACGGCAGGGTTAAGTACGAAATGCGCTTGGTTTTCAAGCGCTGCCAGGGGGAAAACCCCATGTCCTTCGGGGCGGGGGAAAGGGGAGAACCTGGTGAATTCTTTGAACTGAAGTATTTCATAAATGAACCTCGTAAAATCCGGCAAATACCGACGGCGATGCTCTAAAACGTAACGACGAGCTCTTTCAAAAGGCGGGTCTGGACCTCGGTGTTACCAATCGACATTTCAATCTGGCGCTTCCACTAATCACGAGTCGAACCTAGCATCCGGCGTGCCAGTGCCGACCCGAAGCCGTGCCGGCGTTCGGAAGCTTGCTGCGGACAGGAATGTCCGCGCTCCGGCGCGGGGCCCCTAAACCTTGCGAGCGCACGGACACACCTGGCGGGAGGGCCAGCCAATCTCCGACGGCAAAGGTTGGGGCAGTGGTGTCAAAAATCCTGACTGTGTGCGGCAGGGCGAGGGAGGCTGTTGAGGTTCTGCTCTGCTAGAAATTGGCCCAGGGGCTGGTAGAGGTTGCGGCGCCGGAACTGGTCGGGCCGATGTCATTGCCGGTGCCGGCAAAGCTCGTTGAATTGCCGCCCACTGAATTGCGGATGATCAAGCTGTTATAGACGGTCATGCCAGTGGTGTTTGCGTTGACCATGTTGCCGTCAATGCGGCTTCTGATCGCATTGGTCGCGTTGAGGATGCCGGAGCTGCCATTCAGAATGATGGCGTTGTCCACAATCCGGCAAGTACTGCCGATGGACAGTCCGTTGTTGCTGTTGCGCGAAATGTCGCAGCCGGAGACCGTGGCTTCGCTGCCGATGGAAATACCCCCGGCCTGATTGCCGCGGACCACGCAATTTTTGACGATGCCGCCGTCCGCCGCGACGATGCCCAGGCCCGTGTTTCCGTAAGAAACGCACTCCAACACGGTGGAGGCGTAGCCGACGGCGATGCCATTGGTGGAGTTTTGGTAAACGGTGCAGTGGAGGAGCGAGCAGCCGTCCCCGGAGCTGACGCCGAGGCCGTTGTTGAAAAAGGCGACGCAATCTTTCACCGTGCAGCCGGAGCCGATGACGATGCCGGTGGCGGGATTTTCGTGAACGACGCAATCGCTGACAATGCCGCTGCCGAGCAGCCAGATGGGCGGAGCCGAATTGCCGGTGGCCGAGCAATGCGAAACGAACGAGCCGTTGCCGAGGCGCACTCCGCCAGCCCCGCCATTTTGTGTGAGCAGGACGGTTTCGACCCGCGCGCTGAAGCTGCCGAAGGCGATCACGCCGCCGCCGTCCCAATTGCGAATGGTCCCGCCGGCAACGGATAGATTGGTCACGAGGTTCGGCGCATAAATGGCGATGCTGCCGCCGCCGCCGCCCACGAGGGCAAACCCATTCAAGTCAAGGAAGACATCATTGGTGTTGATGGTGATTCCGTTCTGGCCGGAAACGCCGGTGAGGTTGGCGGCCAGAAAATAGGAACCGCGGTTGGTGATGGTGAAGGGCAGCGCGGAAATCGGCGTTCGCGGTTGGAGTTGGTCGAGGCTCTTCATGGTGGGCGCGGGCGGTCCGGGCGGAGTCAGGCTGCCCTGGGCGAGAGCGGAAGGGAGGTTAGCGAGGAGGCAGCACGCGGCGGCGTCAAGCAGAAGGCGTTTGGGTGAGATCATAGTTCAGTTGATTGAGAGGTTTCAGATTGGGGCAAGATAGCGCAGAATCCGGAAGATGGCCACGAACAGCGCGGCAGAGCCCCGATCAAAAGAGTTAAATGGGTTCAACCGCGGTTTGGCACGGTTTGGCGCGGTTTGGCGCGGTTAGCCGCTGTTGCGGGCTGAGTGAGGACGAGGGGTGGGGGGTCGCAGTTAGTGGCAGTTGGTGGCAGTTGGTCGCAGTCGTGGATAGATAAGGACGAGCGAAGGGGACGAGAGGATGAGGAAGAGAACGAGGCGATATGAGGTATAGGCATATATGTATATAGTACCCCCCCTTTGATCCGTTACGTCGTTACAACCTTGGTAAACACGGGCGATTTTTTCGCTTTTTATCCGTTACACTATCCGTAACGATCCGTTACGGTCGTTACAACCTCGGTAAACACGAGGGATCTTGAATCTGCAGGTCGTTACAAGCTCGGTAAACACGGGAGATTTTGAATGTCCGAGGCTTTGCTCACCGTGCGGCCGGTCTGCGTTTTGGTGTAGATAGGTGTAGATAGGTGTAGATCGCGGCCAGGCGGATGGCCGTTAAAAGCGGGTCCAGGAAGGGCGGAGACGAAGAGGGGGGATAGTGGGTGCCTTGGGGGTGTACAGCCGTCCCACCGTCCCAAGGCCGGTAAACACGGGCGATTCTCACTTTTGCAGCCGTCCCACGACCGTCCCGGGCCGTCCCAACCGTCCCAGGAATTTTGGATTTTGGATTGTGGTCGTACTGCCTTGGAACTCCACGCTGGGCATCAGCCGACGCCTGCTTTCCGGAGAGAGTCGGAAAGCCGCCAGTCCGGCATAGGCGCCAGTCCGAAGCCCAAAGTCCAAGGTCCAAAGCCGTCATGTGACTAAAAGGAGCACCCCTGCCGGCGGGGTGGCCGGCAGGGGCGCGGGGTGAGGGAAGCTTTCGTCCCTAATGATGAAGGGCGAGCGCGTTGGAATTTAAAAGAAACGGCGAATCCACGAGACCCAGTCCACCTGGAGGCCGCTGGCTTTGCTCAGGGAGTGGCCCGAGGTTCGGCTGATGCCTGGGTGGCCGCCGGTTCCATAATGGGCGTTGGCGAGAGCGAGGGCGCCATTGCCGGCCACCAGCGCCAGGCAGAGAGGGAGCAGCGCGAAGTTGGGGCGGAGGGCGAGCCGGCTGTTTGCGATCGTGTTTTTCATACTTTTATTCCTTTCTTTTTGTTTTGGACGACTAGCGTCCGGGTTTCTGTTTTTGTTTTTGGCCATTTGTTGTTGGCTTTCACCTCTTACAACAGGAAAACTTGGAGAACCTTACAGGCGTTTGGCCGCCGGCGGCTCAGGGCTTTGAGCTGCCAACATTGAGGCCTACGCCGCCGCAATACATTTCGGCTCGCAACTCAGGAAGAAGGCCGGTCGCGGTCACGGCCTTCTCGAAGCCGAGGCGCGAGATGCCCAGATGAGTAAGGTTGAGAGTGAACACAGGTTCCCTGAGGTTTGACGAAAGGAACACCAGCGAACCCTTCTTCTCCTTAGCTGTGCCGCAATCCCCCTTGACTACAAAATCCTCAAACCAGTTTTGGAACGACGACGCGTCAGCTTGCGGAATGGTGAGAGCCAGGTTCGAAATCACCAGCCCACTGCTCGGCGCTCCGAACGCGGCCGAGCCCACGGTCTGTTTGATCACCAACGCGGAGACTTTACTCACTCTCGTCGCGTCCAAGCCTTCAATTAAGACGTGGAAGTTATCGGACAGCCCTCCCGCCGGCGGTGGAGTGGCGTGGAGCACGCCTGCTCCTTTGCCGTACGTCCAGCGGCTGGTTAGCGGAAGCAATTTGACTTTCATTAACGCTGGGGCTCTCGAGGCCCGATCCAGCGCCGGAAAATCGATCTCGCTAATGAACGCATCGGTGAACGAAAGCTGTGAGATTTCCTTGGAATTGCTATCAAGGACAAGGATAGTGCCGGTTCTCCGCGACACCGTGCGAGTGGGATTGGGCGTCAGAGTCTCACTCAGCCAGTTATAAAACCCGTTGTCCATCCCTGTGCCGCACGTCAGCGTGATTTCTTCATGCTTGGTGGTCCCGAGTTTGTTTCCGCTCGTATCGGAGGCACCACTCACTGAAGACAGTTGTCCAACCGGGTCCCCACCCTCGACTGAATCCAACCAGCCCACGAAGGCGCTGCCTAACTCAAGAGCCAGGTGGCCGTGGCCCGGCCCGGTCCCAACAGGGGGAACCCCTTGAGCAAGGTTCGGGGGCGGAGCCAGGTTTGGGGGAGGTGTGGCACCCGGGCCGAAGCCCAAAACCGTTCCGCTGTTGCCCGGGACAAGAGTTGTCGCTCCATTGACATTGGCGGCGACCACTAACGCGGACAGCATCGAGGCTGCGGCTCGACTGATATTTTTGAGGAGGTTTCTGCGGTTTGTTTTCATAGTTTGAGTCCTTTCTTTGGTTATTATTTGGAGTTTCTGTTTTTGTGTTTATTGATTTGCGCTGAAAATCGAAAAGATGATGTATTCCTGCGGGGACACAGCCCAAAGTCAGTCAGAGTTGGCTTTGCTCCATTCCTGGACCGGCGAGCCATCAGCGCCCTGGATGCGGAGAATGAGCCACCCGCTCACATTAGGGCGGACCTCGCAGGCGTATTGGGCAGTGACGCCTCCTTCGTAGGCAATGGTGAGGGTGGCTCCGTTACTGCTCCAACGGCCGCGCACATCCGCATCGGCGTTTTGACCCGCGCCGGTTGTTGGCGGCAGGCCATTGCCCAGCTTGTTGGAGAAATTGCGCGCAGACTGTGGAGCGACCGTGATGAGCATGGCGCCATCGTCGCGGAGGACCGCGTAGAGCACTTTGGTGGAGCTTGCACCATTCACCAGAGTCTGCTCAGTTTTGACCCAGGTTCCGAGCAAGCCGGAAACGCGGGGGTCAGCGCCCGAGACGGCCACGCCGTTGCCGCCGTTGAAGCCAGGGACGCCGGCGACCGACTGGCCGCCGACCGGAGGCGCAAGCGCACCGGGGTCGGGCTGGGCTACCTGTGCTTGCCCCATGGTGGCCAGAGTGTCAAAGGCCGCCGCGCTCGCCGATTGACTGACCTGTCCTTTGTTGCCGGCGACCGCACTGACGAAATGGCTCAGGAATCCGCCGCCTTGCTGGCGCACGAAATTCTTAATTTTCCCACCGGTCGCGTCGCCGGCTTTAGCCTTGGCCAGGGGATTGCCGTTCAGGCGCGTGAGTTTATAGTGCGTTTCTCCGGTGGTGAGGGTGAGGTCCTCGCCTTTGATCGCGGCCTTGAAATCGAACTGGCCATCCGGCGTCGCGAAGGAGCCGGCTAATTCATCTCCTTTTTCGGCCGCCGTGAATTTGAAAGCGTTTTCTGCGAGCGTTATTGTTCCGGTGTAGTTGCCCTGGTCCCCTTGGGCCTCGAGCATCAACCCTTCGCCTTTGAAGCGTCCGGCAAAACGTTCAGCAGCGTGGCCCGGCATAGAGCTGCAGAGAAGGGGCAGGATTACCAGCAGACGGATAATAGTCGTTTTCATAAGAGCGTTGTTGTTTGTGTTTGTTTGGTTTTAGCTGTTCATCTTTTACAGAAGGAAAAATTCGGAAACCTTACAGACCGGAAAGAACAAACGGGTTCGGACAGACCCACTGTGGGGTTACGCGTCAAAACCCGCTATGCTCTCAGGGGAGAGAACCTCGGATTTCACGGCGGATGCCGCGCCAATGCCACTGGTATTTATGGTCGTGCCAGGCGCAGGCCAGGTGAAGGAGGATGCGACCGAAACCGGATTGAGCGAGTTTAGCTTGCATAAGAATCTCCTGCGGTTTTCAAGTTGGTTTGTGAGACGTTCGTTTGCATTGCTTCCATCCTTTCCCGCAGGAAAAGTCGGCGAACCTTACAGGCCTTGAAGAGCTGAGGACGCCCGCCTTCTATCGCGCCAAGCCAGAAGGCGGTTACTGGGGCAGAACGCGGAAGAACCGGTTCGGGGCGTTGGTGATCGGGATGACCAGTCGAAGTTGAGAGCCGTCGCCGACAAAGTTGGTGTAGAGCACCCAGTCGGCCGCCAGGTTGGTTTTTTGCTGGATGAGGTAGGTTTGGTTGCCCATCGTCTGAAAACTCAAGCCGAAATTGCCGCCGGACGACAGGGGAACGGTGCGCGGGGGGAGAAGGGGCGGGTGAAAGGGAATCAACGTGCCGCCGTTCAGCGCGAACACACCGCAGCCATTAGTCAAGACGAGGTTGTCCACCACGAGAGTGGCATTTGAATTGAGCTGGAAGACGCCATTGCGCACATCGAGAAGGGCGGTGTGCGCGGCATTGGTGACGTAAAGGGTGCCGCCGTTCAGGGTCACCAGCCCGACGGCACTGCCGAGGCAGTCGCCGACAATCAGGTTGGTGGAGATGAACATAGTGCTGGTATCGGATTGGATGTAGGTGCCGGTGACGCCCGGGGAATAGCCGACATACATCGCGGCGTACTGGCCCAGGCCGTTGCCGGCCAAGTAGGCGTTGGAGTCGTGGCCGTCGCCGATGGTAATGCTGGTCCCGCTGCCATCCAGGTCGCCGCCGTCCACGATAATGAAATTTGAGTCCAGCCCAGCGCCCGGGCCGGTGCCGTGACCAAGGATTTTGAGTGAACCACCAGACATGTGGAAGAAGCCGGAGCCGCTGGCATTGGTGCTGCCGAGCCGAAGCTGGCGAAGGGTGTGGCTGCCTCCCGAAATGAGGAGCTGGCCGCTGCCCGTCGGCCCAATTTGAACCAAACCATTGGACGCGATGAGCGAGCCGCCACTGATGCTGATGGAACTGGTCGAAGAGAGGGAACTGCTGACGATGGTGATGTTCGAACTGACATTGACGACGGCATTGCTTTGAATGACGAGGCTGCCCAAGCCACCGGCACTGCTACCGACGTTGAGGGTACCGGCGCTAAGTGTAGCGTTCGAGATGGTGGCAACAGCGAAGCTTGGACCGCTGCTGCCCACCGTGAGCGTCCCGTCCACCTCGAGGCTGGAGTTATACAGGCTCAGAGCGGCGTTGCTGGAAAGGTCGAGCTGAAACAAAACGTGCAACGGCAGATTTGTGCCGGCATTCGTGACGGACAGGGTATTGGTCGCACCACTGGGCGCGCCGATAGTGAGATTCGTCACCGTCATCGAATTGGAGAAACTGCCGGACGTGGTGGCGTCGATGGTGACCTGCTTGGTGCCGGCATTGGTGATGAGGGCCCATTGGGTGTAGCCCGGCGGCACGGCCAGTCCCCAATTGGAAGCTGTTTCCCATTTGGCGGAAGCGTTTGCAATCCAGGGGTTCGTGGTGAGCAGGGATAGAGTGGCAACGGTGCTGGTCACAGAGCCCCCAAGGTTGCCGACGACTACCGTGTAGGGACCGGTGTTGGAGGGTTGGACACTCAAAACGGTGTAGCTGCTGGCGGCGGCTCCGGGGATGGCGGACCCATTGAAGCGCCATTGGTAGGTGAGAGGCGGCGTCCCGCTTGCCCCTACGCTGAATGTCGCGGTTTGGCCCGCGGGCACCGCTTGGCTGACGGGTTGGTTGGTAATCCCTGCCGAGTTGTAACTCGTCCAGTAGATGTTAAAGCTGACCAGGCCGTTTAGAACGGCTGGCGGAGCCGGGGGAATCCCTCCACCTCCCGTCATCGCGACCGAAAACAAAGGCGACTTGCCCGCCGCGAGCTTACCCGATTGCCAGTCCGTTTGCGCCAAACTCCAACTGGAATACGAGCCGCTGCTGTTGTCCCAGACCCGGATCTGGATAGTGGCCGCTCCCCCTGGGGCCACCGTAGATAACGTGTCGGTCAGCGCGGACACAAAACCGCCAGTGGTGAAAGTGGTTATCGAAGAGCCAACCAGGGCAGATTCCGGCTGACCGGAGCCCGCGGCATAGAAGAGTTGAGCACGATAGCCGGCGCCTGCCAGTGCCGAACCGCCGTAGCTGGTGCTGCCGCTTTTGGAGAGGGTCGGGCTGCCAGGCTCGGGCCCATAGTTCGGGGCATTGACGGTGCCACCGTTGTCGAAGTCAACCGTTCCCTGGGCACCCAGCGCGTTGAGCGCAGCCAAGCCAGCGACCAGCGTCAGAAGCCCGATTTTCGCGGCGGAATTCATGGAGTTATCTTACCTCCGCGGCTGGGGTCGGGCCCTTGGCGGTCTGCCGTTCCAAGGCCAGGAGCCGGGTCAAATCTTTGCGCGATTCGGCGACGGATGGATGCTGCTCCCCCAGCAACTTCTCCCGCATCTCCAGGGCCTCACGAATTGTAGTGGCCGCCTCATGCGCCTTACTTTCCTCGCTCAATAACAACGCCAGGTTGTTCAACGTCGTGGCAATGGCCGGATGGTCGGGACCCAGGCGTTCGCGCTGAATCGCCAATGCGTCGTGAAAGGCCTTTTCGGCATCGGGCCAATGGCCTTTGCTCTCAAGCACCAGCGCCCACGTGTTAAGCGAAGCTGCCACCGCTGGGTGCCGGTCCCCCAGGAGTTCTTTGCGCATCGCCAGCGCGGCTTGCGCGTCCACCTGGGCTTCATCCAGTTGTTTTCGTTTTCGGAGCACCAGCGCCAGATTATCCAGCGAGGCGGCGACCTCAGGATGCTCCGGGCCTCGCAGTTCGCGGCGCATGGCCAGCGCCCTCTCGTGCTTGGCTTGGGCCTCGGGCAGGTTGTCTTGCGCAGTCAGGATTAACCCCAGGTTATTAAGCCCTGTGGCTACGGCTGGATGCCCCCGGGGAAAGAGTTTGCACAGTAGTTCGAGGGATTGGCCTTCCAGGGCGCTGGCCTCGTCAAGCCTGCCCAGGTCGAGTTGTACGAAGGCCAGGTTATCCAGAGTGGTGGCGGTCAGGGGGGAATTGCTGCCCCAGAAGATTTGCTCCATCTTCAAGGCTTCCTCCAAGTCTGCCTTCGCCTCACTGAATTTGCCTTCTTCCCGGAGGGTGAGCGCCAGGTTGTTCAGCGAGACGGCAACGTCCTGGTTCTGATTCGTCAAAAGGTGTCGCTGCATTGCCAACGCCCGGCGATGAAGGGACTCGGCCTCAGCCAGCCTGCACTCCTGGCGGAGCGTGAGCGCCAGGTTGTTGAGCGCCATGGCCACCTCCGGATGTTCCTTGCCATGAGGCTTCAGACGCAGTTCCAGCACCTCGCGTCCCAGCGCCTCGGCCTCCGCGAGTTTGCCCTGGTCGCGGAGGACTCCGGCGAGGTCGTTGAGCGAGGTGGCCACTTCGGCGCGCTGGCCGCCGGTCGGCTTGCCTTGGAGGCCGCGCGCGAACCGGTGCATCTGCTCGGCCTGGTTGGCGTGGCCAAGCGCGCGATAAACCTCCCCGATGGTATTCCAGATCTCGGCCTGCACGGCCGGCTGGTCCCTCAGGTCTGTCGCCAGATGATCGATGGTTTTGTCGAGAACCTCCCGCAACAAGACCGTATCGCGCCCCAGGGCGACGGACGGCCCGACCCCCTTGAGCATTTCCTGAAAAATGCGTGTTACTTCCTGGCTCTGGCGGCGCGCCTGTTGCTCGCGGAGAAACATCGAGGTTGAGAACACCAGGCCGGCCAGCAACGCCAAAGTTACCGCGGCCGAAGCGGCGAAGCTCGCTTTGTTGCGCCGGATGAATTTTTGCAGCCTGTAAGCCGTGCTGGGAGGGCGCGCCTTGACCGGCTCGTTTCGCAGAAAACTCTCGATATCTTCGGCAAAACTGCTGGCGGTTTCGTAACGGCGGGTGCGGTCCTTTTCGAGGCACTTCATGACGATCCAGTCCAAATCGCCGCGGAGCAGCCGGACCAGCTTCGGAGCCTCGACGTGCCGGTGTTTGGCAGTGGTGGTCAGTTCGGCCGCCAACAGGGTGCTGAGGCGAGTGGAGGGCCGTGCCGGTTCCTGCTCCCGAATCATGCGCCGCATTCCTTCAAGCCCGGCTGCCAGCAACTCCTTGGCGTCAAAAGGCGTTTTGCCGGTGAGCAACTCGTAGAGCAGCACGCCAAGGCTGTAGATGTCGCTGCGAGTATCGATGTCCAGCCCACTCATCTCGGCCTGCTCCGGACTCATGTAGGCCGGGGTGCCGATGAACTGGCCGAATTGGGTAAAAACCGTGTGCTCGGTCAGCTCTTGTTGCGTCGCCTTGGCGATGCCGAAGTCGATGATCTTGGGGACGGGCAAACCATCGTGCAACGTGACCAGGACGTTGGAGGGTTTGATGTCGCGGTGAATGATTCCTTTTTGGTGGGCGTGCTGGATGGCACGGCAGATGGGAACGAAGAGGTCCAGGCGTTCCCGGGGAGAGAGATGGTTCTGGTCGCAGTAATCGGTGATGCGGATGCCCTTGACCAATTCCATGACAAAATAAGGACGGCCCTGGTCGGTGGCGCCCGCGTCGAGCACCTTGGCGATGTTGGGGTGGTCCATGAGCGCCAGCGCCTGGCGCTCGGCCTCGAAGCGTCCGACTACCTGCCTGGTATCCATCCCCAGCTTGACGATCTTGAGTGCCACGCGCCGTTTGACCGGCTCCTGTTGCTGGGCCATATAGACGACGCCGAAACCGCCTTCACCGATGAGCTGGAGGAGCTTGTAACGGCCAATGGTGTCACCGGGCTTTTCCGTGAGGTGCGGGACCACGATAGTGCCCGGGTTGGGGCGGGGGGCTTGGGGCGGCGTTTCGGGCGAGCCAGCCGATTGCGCCGGGAGCTGGGCGGCGCCTTCCGGGGCGGCATCGGCGGCGAGGCTCTCGGGCTCCACTTGGACACGCTCCAACCCCAGCCCGAAGAGACACTTTCCGCAAAGCCCGCCCGGGCTGCCGGACGGGATGGCGGTTCCGCACTCTCTACACTGATCGCCAGAATGCATGCTATTTCTTACAGACGGAAACTTACTAAAACCTTACTCGTTTTCCGGGACTTTCTGCCCAGGCTTCACAGCCGAATAACGAGGCTCAAATCTGCCTCCGGGCTGCGCAAGAGAGCCAAACCTCGTTACACCGGTGGCTACGTTCCGAGGGCCGCCATCAGGTGACGGATTTCATCGTCCACCTCGTCCTCCGCGGATACCGTGTGGGCGACCTGCTCCCGCAACAGCGCGCCAAAACGCTGGCGGAGCCGGTGAACCGCGACATCGATGGCGCCGACGCTGACGCCGCGTTTGGCGGCCAGGTCGGGCCGGGATTCACTGCCCTGGCCGCCCGGGAGAAAGCCCTTCAACTCCTCGAACACAGCGCTTTTTCCATTGGCGGCATACTCCTGCCGGAGGGCGTTCATGGTACGTTCCAAAACTGTGAACGCCCAGCGCTTCTCAAACAGCGCCTCCGGTGTAACAGGGTCGGCGGGTTCCAGCGAAAAGCGGGTTTCAGCTTCGCCGGCATCGAGGGGAAGGAGCGAGTGGCCGCCGCCGCGGCGTTGGGCGTGGGCGCGCTCCCGTTCGTTGGCCAGGAAATGCTTCAGGCAAGCCAGGAGGAAGGAACGGAACTTGCCGCCCGCGGGAGTTACATTCGTGAGGGAGTTTCGCTCGAGGAAGCGATAAAAGAACTCCTGGGTCAGGTCCTCGGCATCATGGGGACCAAAGCCACGGCAGCGCACGAAGGCGTAGAGGGGATACCAATAGGCGGAACACAGTTTAGCGAGGGCCTCGCTGGCGGCCGGTCCTTGTTGCCGGCCGGCGGCCAGCACCACGCTCCAGTGCGTGGTGTGGAAAGCCATATCGCTTCTGGGCAATTCACCACCGGGTTGAGACAGTGGGGACATACAATAAAGCCTTATACGATTTATCAGGGCTGGTCAATCCTAATCGTTACCAGGGCGTTACGGCAGGAGGGATTTAGCCACAAAAGATGAGTTTTCAGGGGTGGCCACAGGTGGTGATCCGGGCGGTGATCCGGGCAATCCCTGGAGGATGGCTCACAACTGCTCGGGGGACAGACCGACACCGACGATGCTGCAGGCTTGCACGACGTTCAGGCCGAGACGCTCGGCTTCGGCGAGCACTTCGGGCGACTCAGTGCCGGGGTTGAGCCATAGTTCGTCGCAACCTTTGGCGGCTATTTCGGGAAGGAGTTTCAGCAGGACGGGCGGAGGCAAATAAACGCTGACCAGGGCGGGACGGACGGGTATGGCTGAAATGGTGGGAAAGGCAGGCAGGCCTTCGAGTTCGGTGGCTTTGGGGTTGACCGGAAACACCTGGTAACCTTGTTGCATGAAGGCGCGGACGGCCTTATTGCCATATTTTGTGCGGTCGGCGGAAGCGCCGATGACGGCTACAGTTTTCATTGCTGGAAGGTCGCGCGGGCGAAGTGGTTCGACAAGCGATGAATTTTCAAGGGGGCAGGAGAGGCCCGCAGATCACGCAGATTGACGCAGATGCCGCTGTGGCGACGTGCCGTACGGCTAGAGTCAGGTCATCTGGCAGTTTGGTTTTGATTGGCTTGGCCGGAGCGCTGGAAGTCCTGGACGGCCTGGCGAAGCTGCGTCACTTCGTTTCGCAACCGCAGCAGCTCACGTAGTTGAGGGTCGGTAAGAGTTTGCGGCGACTGGGCCCGGGCCAATTGGTTGGAGAGACGCTCGCTCTCGGCGAGCAGCTCCGCCGACTGCGCAGCTTGCTGGCGGAGGGAGTCGTTCTCCTGACGCAGCCGAACCTGGGCATGATGGGCGGACAGCAGCGGGGCCGCGATGCTGGCTGCCACCAGCGCGCTCACGATGACGAGCCTGGAGGTGTCCCGGTTCATGGCGTGGAGGGGGTGATGAGATGTTGCTGTTCCCAGGCCTCGAAACGGCCCTCGGGTTCTTTATGGATCTCGGAGTGGCCATCCGCGAAGGCGTAGGCCCTGATCCAACCGCCGTCGGGTGTTTGCACCGCTTGCTTTTCGCGAAGCACGATTATTTGGGAAGTGTTGGTCAGGGCCGAGGGAGAGCCCTGGTACATGATTTCGAACTGAGTGGAGGTCAGTTTTCTTCCGTCCTGGGCCGGGTCGCCGAGGAACGAAGCAGCCTGCTCGAAGTTGGTTGGGAACTGGCCGCCATGGCCTTCCGCGTACTGGTGGAAGGCCAGCATCATTTGTTTGCTGAAATTCATTTTGTCGAAGGCTTCCTGCGTGAGCGGCAAAGGAGAATTGGGGTCGGATGCAGGTTGTGGGGGACGGGGGTTCTTTTGGGCCAGTTTGGCGATTTGGTTGGTCAGGCTTCGGAGTCCCGCCGCTTCAGTCCGGAGTTTAAGCAAGTCCGCCATCTGGCCATTGGGGTCGCCGCTGCTGGCGTGGGTGAGTCGGGCTGAAAGGGAATCGGTCTCGGCCCGGAGTTGAGCCGCCTGGTCCGATTGGTGCCGGCGTGATTGTTGGAGGCCGCTCAAGCTGGCCTGGGCGCGATGTTGAATCACCAGAGAGGTCACCGCGCTGGCGACGACCATGGTGCTGAGGAGTCCGGTTTTGAGTTTGGTCATAGTGATGAATTTCAGGAGGGTGAGAGTATTGGCGCCGGCGAACGAAGCGCCGGCGGCCAGGGCGGTGCTGGAAAGCGTGAGGGAGAGTCCGGCGGGCGCGGCCGCCACGGCCTCGGAGGCCAGGGCGGTTCCCAGAGTCGCAGCGGACAAGGCCACGCCGCGGCGTTTGAGGAGGACGTGCAATTTGTCCAGGGCGCGGGCGACGCGTTTACGGGCGGCGTCTTCGTTGCTGCCGAGGGCCGCGCCGACCGAGCGGAGGTCCTGCCGCTCAAAAAAGCGGAGCAGAATGGCAGTTCGGTCGAGGCGGCCCAATTGGTTGATGGCGTCGTCGAGGATGGGCGCCACGTGTGCCAGGGTGGCGTCGGCGGAGTCACTGGGTGTGTTCATTTCAGCCGCTTGCCTTTCACGTAATCGGCGGCGCCGTTCGCCGCGGAGGATTTTGGCGGCGGTGTAACAGGTGTGGCGGTGCAGCCATCCGCCGAGCATGGAATCAGGGGAGAGGGTCCCGGCCAGGCGCGCGAGGTCGATGAAGACGGTTTGTGCGACGTCCTGAGCCAGGTGGGTATCGCCATCAACGGAGCGGAGGGCAGTGGAGTAAACCAAATCGACGTAGCGGGCCACCAGGTCTCGGAAGGCAGTTTCGGAGCCTTTCTCGGTGTAATCGGCGAGCAATTTCCGGGTAGCTGTCATTTCGCTTTGATCATACAGACCCGCCTGGAGCGAAAACCGGACAAAAAATCTTTTGGATTAATCGGAGGCGCAGGTGAAAGGAGTCAACCGGCTGCAGGAGGGAGGAAGCTGGACGTGGTTGGACAAAAGATCTAACAGGAGGGAACAGAGCCAACAGAGGGAAAGGAAGATGGCCACGGAAAGGCACCAAAAGACACAAAATAAACACCAAGCTCCAAACACCTTTCCAAAACACCAAGCTCCAAACACCTTTCCAAAACACCAAACACCAAACACCTTTCCAAAACACCAAACACCAAACACCAAGCTCCAGAAAAACATCAAACTCCAAACTGCCAAAAAGCATCAAGCTCAGTTGCCCAATGTTAGCCGCGGTTAGCCGCTAAAAGCGGGTCCAGGAAAGACGGAGCGGAAGAGGGGGGATAGGGGGTACCTTGGGGGTGTACAGCCGTCCCACCGTCCCAAGGCCGGTAAACACGGGCGATTCTCACTCTTGCAGCCGTCCCACGAGCGTCCCGGACCATCCCAACCGTCCCAGGAATTTGTGATCTTCGATTGCGGCGTTGCGAGTTGCTCACGTTTGGAAACCGCTAATCTTCGCTCATCGACGCTAATCAGGGAGTGGGAGGAAAATGTCTGCCTCCTCACGTCGGCAGCTACCCCTGTCAGACAACCTCCAGCGGGACCCCCTCGCCTGGATTAACCCCTAACCGTCTGTGGTCGTGGCAGGAGCGGGCATCATTTCCGGAAAACCGGTTGAGTCCAGGCAACCTGGCCGTCTGAATTGGTAATGCGGGCGCGGACGTATAGTTCGCTGCCGGTAAACTCGTAAGCGGGGTTGAGCGACTCATCGAGTTTGAGGAGTTTGCCGCCTTTGCCAATGAACTCAGTGCGGTAAAGTTGCGGGTTCGCCCCGGGAAGCGACCAGCCGAGATCGCGCGTGTGGTCGCTTAGACCGATTCGAATAGCGGCCGGCGTGGCCTCATACGATGCAAGAATCACGCCCGTGGTGGCATAAAAGTCCCCGCGCTTCATGGCCTCAAGGAGGGCGGGAACGGATAACTCGCTGGCGCGGACTTCGATCCAGGCCTTGCCGGGATTCGAAAGGGGCGAACCCGCCTGCCGGCTGGAGACGAATTCGTAGAAATGATGGGAGTCATCCACGGCAACGGCGTACATCGTTCTGCCGGCAGAAAGCACTTCGTCCCAAATCTGCTCGGTGGATGGCTTGCCACCGCCGCCCAGGTTGTTCATTCCCGGTTCGGTGTTCCAGACTTCGAAGAAACGCGGCCCCGGCGTTTGGTCCGAGGCGAGGAGGTCTGTGGCGGTCACCGCATAGGTGAGGTTGGGATGGGCAGCAATCGGAAGACCTCCCTTGCGGCGGATGGCTTTAGCCTCGCTATCCAGGACTTTGGCCACCGTATCTCCCGTCGGCGCATCCACCGGGCCTTTGATGCCAATCCCGATGGTGTCCACAATCTTATTGCCGGGTTGAATTGGCTCCTTGCTGGGTTCGGTTCCGGGCACCACCAGGAAGCGTCCGGGTGCGTCGAAGAGGGCTTTGAGCCCTTCCGGCGGGGTGTAGTAATTGAGATCGGTGACGGAGACAAAGTTATAGTTGTGTTCGCGATACCAGCGCACCACGACATCCGGCGAAGTGGTAGGCAGTTGCGGCGCCCCCCAATTAGCATGGGCATGGACAACCCCCTTGTACCACGTGAGCTCTGCGGGCACTTCGGCACCTTCCAAGCTGGTCTGGCGCAAGACCACGAGGGCTGCTGCCGTTAGGGCAAGGACCAGGAGCGGGCGCCTGGTTGGCGGAATTCGCCGTTGCTTTGTCTCCCCAGCGTGATGGACAAGCGCCTTCCGTTCGCAAGCATCAGTAATAAGGAGCATGAGCGCACGAGTAACACTTCCGTTGGTGCAGAACAAGGCGTAAGGTTCTGTTCGACGGGAGTGCCGAGGTCGAGGTGTTGGGTCGGGGCCGGTCGTTGTCAACTCCCCCCGGGCCGGAGTCGTCACGCACTTAAAATAAGTTGTCCCGACCCCCGCCATGAATCGTTCTTTTTTTCGATCTAAAATCACTCGGCAAGCGTTTAACCAATAGAAGCGACATGCGAAGAAACGGGTCAAACGTGAACAGCATGACCACCAAACCCCGTCGGAACCAGGGGTTTGATTAGGCTGAAGATGGCGTTATGCGGACCAATCCTTTCGCCGCGCTTCGTTCGCTCTTTGTCATTAGTGATGAGCAGGCGATGCAGCGCGTTCAAACTGATGACGACGAATGTGCATTTGCCCAACTGGTGAGCCGTTGGGAAGGCCCAATTCAACGGCTTTGCGTGCGGATGATCGGAGACGCTCATGGCGGGCAGGATTTGGCGCAGGAGACGTTTGTTCGGGTGTTCGCCCGGCGAAAGGAATACGCGCCGAGCGGCAAATTCTCGACCTGGCTTTGGCGCATCGCGCTGAACCTCTGTTACGATGAACTTCGGCGCCGCCGGCGCCAGGAAGCATCCTCCTTCGATGAGGTGGGTAGCAAAACCGCCGCCAGGCTAGAGGAATTCCTGGCGGCGGGACCCACCCCGGACGAATCGCTGGTGGACCAGGAACGCCAACAATTGGTCCGCGGGGCGCTCAGGCAATTGCCGGAGGCATATCGGGCGGTGCTGGTCCTTCGGCATTACGAGAACCTGAAGTTCAGGGAAATTGCCGGCGTGCTGGACATCCCGGAGGGAACGGTGAAGTCGCGAATGGCCGAAGCATTGACGCAAATGAATCGCCTGCTCCGGCCGATGCTGGAAACCAGCAAGAATTTCGAGAAGCAAAATGAACCGAAAGAAAGTTTGGTAATATGAATCATCCGACTCGTGAAGAATGGATGTCGTTTATTTACGGCGAATCAAACGCCGCCGAGCGAAACAATCTGGCGGCGCATCTCCGCGGCTGCCCCGACTGCCAAGCGAAGGTGAATGAATGGCAGGCGGTCCAAAAGGCCCTGAACAGTTGGCCTGTCCGCGCGCCGGGATTAGGACTGGCGGCGAAGCGCCCGCCAGTCTTGCTGGTTCGCCCGGTGCTCAAATGGGCGGCGGTGGCAGTGCTGTTGCTGAGCGCAGGCTTCGGCCTGGGACAATTCGCTTCCGCGTCAGTCGAAGCAGACAAAGTGCGCGCCAGGATTGAATCGCAGGTTCGCCAGGAACTCCGGCAGGAAATGACAGAACTGCTGCGCAATCAGGTGAAGAAAGCGGCAGACGAAACCCTCATGGCGGCCAATGAACAGACCAAAACAGTGCTCGCGAACTATGTCAGGGAGATTCAAACAAAGCACGAACAGGATGGCCAGGCCCTTTACAGCGCACTACGCAAGGTGGATGCGCAGCGGCTCGCCGATTATCTCCTGCTCAAGAAAGACCTGGACACTGTCGCGGTCAACACGGACGCCGACTTTCGCATCACCAAGCAACAGATCATTCAGTTAGTTGACTACAACCAGCCCGCCAGTTCCCCAAGGACACCCTAGAGTCAGCCTTTAACAACAACGAACATATGAATACGAGAATACTAACCATGATAGCGGCGACCACCGTCCTGGCACAGTCTGGACGAGTCGGATTGCGCGCACAGGCTTTACCTACTTCGCGTGGTCATTCGCCAGTTGCACCGGAACCGGTAGTTGTGGCGCAACAGCAATATTTAGACAAACCAAGCAAGCTTCCGGGCGTCGGGTATTCAGCCCGGCGGATGCCCGGTGGGCCAAAGCAGGTTCTGGTCATTAATTCGGCCGGAAGCGATCCCAAAACCCAGGCGACCCTGGAGGAGGATTTGCCGGTCATGTGGCATCTTCTAAACAACGCTGTTGGCAAAAAGTTTGGCGCCGTGCCGAACGGGCGCACGGCGATGGGAATTGATGTCGTTTTTGCGCCGGGTTCCAGCCCGATCCGGAGTCTGTATTTGGATGGGTACGGGGTGCTGTTCCTGTTAAATGTCGATTTCCCTTTGCTCCCGCCGCCAAAACCAGCCGAAGTTCAAAAGGAGAATCCCCGGCCGGATTCGGCCTGGGAAGAAGCCAAACACGAGGTTTACGGGCAACCCTCAGCGGACGCCAGGGGCACGGCCAGTCCCGCCGAAGCGTATGACGAAGAAAAGGTGAGCGCATTGAAATCCGCGCTGCTGGAGGGGCTCAAAAGCGGGGCGAACATCCGGGGTCTGAGACCGGAAGACTCGATAACTGTGTGCGTATCGGGGTTGGCGAGCAGCGTCGGGCAGGAAAGAATCGAGGGATTAGAGGATTTGGGAAACTTCAGCCCTGGGGAAACCGCCCAACTGGTACAGAACCTTAAAGGGTTTTACGCGGGATCCGTTCGAATGGATTCGAACCTTGGTGAGGATGGCGCCCGGGTGCAGGGGGCGATATTGAATATCCGGGTGAAGAAATCGGATGTGGAGGCCTTTGCCGGCGGGAAACTGACCGGTGAAGAATTTCGGAAGAGGGTAAACGTAACCATCTACGCAAGCCAATCTGGCGGCCTGCCCGCGAGCAGCGCCGTTTATGGCAGGGGGATAGAGTGGCGTCGCAAGTGACTTGATACGGATTGCGAAAACTGCAGAGTTATGTGCGGAGAACCTGACCCCGACCAGCTTTTGGCCCTTCGAGCGCAAGCTGGGGATCTCGCAGCGTTTGATGCATTGGTGGAAAAGTACCGAAAGCCAATCATCCACTTTGCGTCTCGAATGTTAGGGGATTTCAGCGAGGCCGAGGATATGGCACAAAACGCCTTCGTGCAGGCGTTCAGAAAGTCTGGCCGCTTTCGCTTTGAGGCTCAGTTCTCGACCTGGCTGTACGCCATCGCGCGGAATCTCTGCCGCAATGAACTCCGCCGCCGCTCGAGGCACAGGGTAGGTGTCCTGAGCTGTATTGAGGGCGGGCTCACAGAGCCCGCGCGATGGCACTTCAATTACGCCCGCCAGCCCAGTCCGCCAGAGACCCTCTTGCAACAGGAACTGCAAGAACGGATCGAGCAGGCCCTGGCTTGCCTGCCGGAAAAGCAGCGCGCCGCGATGCTGCTCCTTCGGGACGGGGATGTTTCTTACGAGGAAATCGCCCTCCAATTGGGGCATTCGTTGGCCGCCACTAAAACGCTAATTCACCGCGGCCGGCACAATTTGAAACGGAAGCTCAAGACTCACGTTGCACAACGCTAAGAAGCTCGTTGGCGGGCGTGATGCTCGAGGAGGATTTAGCCACAAAAGAGCGCAAAGCGGCAGAGCTGACGATGAGGTGACCCAGAATCAAAGCCGTGAGAATATGCGGGAGTGCGCAACTCACGACTTCAAGGCTCATTTTTTGCGTGATTCCTGTTGAATCAGGTCAAGGTGCGGAAGAGGTTTGGTAAAAGCGGCGACGAGTTGGTTTTCCTTGAGGAATTTGTCTGTGGTCAGTTTCTGTTTAGGCGCAGCGTACGCGGGCCCGCTTGCGCCTAAAGCAAGTTTCTCGCCCGAGGTCAATGTGTGAGGGCCGATTCGACAGCGTCCCTCCAGACAGGCGTATTCGACGACGTTGCGAGTGACCTTCACATATACCGTGGTGCCCTGGATGCTCGCGGCAAACGCAGGGGTGGAAACAGTGAAGCCGCCTTTGCCCTTTGGAAAGGAGAAGATGCCTTCGCCCTGATCCAGGGTGAAGTTCGAAGTCTTTGCCGTATAATGAAACTTGCTCAGGGGGGCGAGCCGGACAGACGTGGAGTCGGGAAACTCCAGCTCGGCCAGGGCGCCTTTGCCCGTACGCAGGACTTCGCCCTCGTTGAGTTGTTCGCCGGTTGTTGCCGGCCGTTCGGCCTTTGCGTCCGGGCCGCTGACGAACGCCTGCCCGGTGAGTGTGAGAACCCTGACGTCGTGCGGTGGTGATTCGGCAGCCTGAGCAGCGCAGCAGAGCAGGGCAAGCGACATCCCGATTGAAAACTCCTGGTTCATGCGGGTTTCCTATAGCGCAGCCGGGGGCGTGCAAGCAAGCAAAATGCGGGAGCTGGCAATAGCTTCCCAGGTTGGCCGGGGCGAGAATTTTGTGTGGACATGGCCGAGGCCGGGATGGTAGTTGTATTCGCATGAGGGAATCTATTTCAGGACGTAATGGATTCAAATGGAGCACTTTCGTGTGGCTGAGTTGTGGTATTGCGGGGCGGCTGCTGGCCGAGGGCGATCCGACACCTTCCGAGGACTCCAAAAGGCTCACCGACATTGAACTGCGAAACCTGATCGAATTGAAGCCGGAAACATTCATGCCGGATACAGACGGCACAAGGTTGTATTCCGGCAAGAAGGCGATGGCGATCGATCCAGCAGCGGATCCGGTGATCGCAAACAACAATTTCCGATTAGAACTTCGCCGGATCACGGGTGCGATGTTGTTGGAGGAGGAGATTCAGGGCACTCATTTCAATGTGGGTTTTCGCGGCATGCCACCAAATAACGCTGTGTTTACACAGGTTTACCAGGACGGATTTCCGCTGAACATTGACACGTTCGGGAGGCGGATCGTGGTCGCCGTTCCCGATCCAAGTCAGACCGCACAAATGCAGTTTGTGGGCAGCGGGTCGGGCATTTTGTTCGGACCGCAGCCGGGCGGATCGGTCAACTTCATTTCCTATCCGATTGCGGGCGACCGCGCGCTTCGGGCGCGGAACACGGCGACGGGCGGCTCTTACGGCTTTTTTTCCGACTTATTCGAAGCGTCCGGCACCGTTGATGATTTCAGCTACGGCGGGTTTTTGCGGGCCTCTCGCGGCGATGGATTTCCAGATAATCCTCCCGTGCAACCGGGCTTCAACAGCACCAGCGGCGGCTTGCGTCTGGTGAAGCGGTTAGGCGATTCCGACGCGATCTCGCTCGGCTACCAGGCTTACAGTTTCAAGTCGGACCAATTGAGCAGCACGCTTAGAGGGGCCGCCAACAATGTGCAGTTTAACAATTTGTTCAACTACTATTTTCAAGAAGCGACACAGCATCGGCTCGATCTTTTGTACCAACACGAGTTCACGTCGGCGACGCGGGCTGAATCGCGCGCCTGGTTTCATTACACGAGGGGTTTCACGGATTTCAGCGGCGTTAATCCGTTCACGCTTGGTCCAGTGACCGAGCATTACTACAATTGGGGAACGGATACGCGCGTGGCGCATGAGTATGAGCTGGGCAATACGAGCGGAAACCTCCTAACGGCTGGCTTCACGGTTCAAGGCACGCTTAGTCCGATGAAAAGCGACGCGGCGCCCGGCACTTTCCAGCAGGCGATCGACCTGGACCGCCACGACTTAAATTGGGCGGTTTATGCCGAGAACAAGTTCCAAATCCTTGATCGTTGGAGTGTGACCCCCGGGATTCGATTTGAGTATGCCGAAATCGCAGGCCGCGGGACCCTCGCGGGCGGGAGCATCGATCGGCGGTTCGAGGATTACGCGCCTCTTTTTTCGCTCGGCACGGAGGTAGATGTGATCGAACCTTCGGGAATCAACCGGCGCCCGTTGGTTTTGTACGCGAACGTCGCCAACGCTTATCGGCCTCCGACCTACAGCGAATTTGTTATGCAGTTTCCTGGCGTCCAGACGGCCGGCCTCGAAAACTCGGAGTTATATCAAGTTGAAGCGGGGCTGCGGGGCACGCCGATCCCGTGGTATTTGTATGACGTTTCGGTGTTTGGGATGCGGTATGAGAAACAGTTCGCCGGGTTCAACGACGTGGAAAATTCAGGGCGCACATTACATTATGGTGTCGAGTGGTTTCAGGAGGTCAACCTGTTTGGATTAATTGACGCTCTGACGCAGGTGTCCCCTTCCGCCCAGCCGCGCACCGGACCGCGGTCATCAGCGACGGAAACGGGATTGGCTCGCTATGGTCGCCTCAGCGTTTTTAGCGCCATTACGTATCTGAACACCGAAATTGAGACGAGTCCGGCTTCGAATTTTGAAGGGCTCCGGGTACCATACGCGCCTGAAAGGACGTTCAAGGTGGGGCTGGAATATAACTATTTTGAACGGATCAAGGCTGCGGTAAGCTTTCTTTCCATATCCGATTACTTTGGCAACGCGAACAATGACAATGGCCTGGTGATGAGCGGGAGAACGGGCGCGTTCATTCCTGGGTATTCGGTGGTTGACTTATCACTTGAGTATTCGTGCTGGAAGGATCGGCTAACGTTCTTTGTGAACCTCAACAACGTGTTCGATAAGCACTATTTTGCCGGGGAACAAGGGCAACCAAGTCTCCCTCCGTTTCCTGACCCAAGCCAAATCACCGCGCCCGGGCGCAACGTGTATGGCGGGCTTCGGCTGTCCTTCTAGCGAATGTTGGAGCGCGTCCTGAACTTTTTGCTCCGCCAGTCCAGGGCTAATGCGGCGCACTGTCCTGAATCGCGGCGAGGCGCGCTTGGACTTTGTTCGCTTCGGTTTCGTTATTCAGTTTGTGCAGCACCTCGACGTACTCGCGCATCACATTTGGGTCGGCAGCGCCATAGACCTTCTCCCGCAAGTCGATCGCTCGCCGGTAGAGCGGCTGAGCGTCGGCGAAACGCCCTTGTCCGTATTCGAGGCCGGCAAGGTTTTCGAGGTTGAGAACGAGCTTGGGTTCGTCCGGTTCCGGGATCTTATCCCAAACGGCTAACGCGCGCTGGAAGAATTGGCGCGCCTCATCGATGCGTTTTTGGCGATA
Source organism: Binatia bacterium (assembly GCA_035566895.1). Taxonomy (GTDB): domain Bacteria; phylum Verrucomicrobiota; class Verrucomicrobiia; order Limisphaerales; family UBA8199; genus DATMQA01. Next base: position 12,527 of record DATMQA010000085.1, on the reverse strand, counting down.
GTAGAGAACGGCCAGGTCGTGGAGACTGGTCGCCACATCAGGATGTGCCGAGCCAAAGGCTTTCTCACGAATCGCGAGCGCCCTTTGGTAGTAGGGCTCGGCTTTCCCGTAGAGGTCCTGGTTGCGATACAAAGTAGCGAGGTTTTTTGAGCAAAGTGCCACCTGGGGGTCTTCCATGCCGAGGCCCTTTTCAAAAACGGCGAGCGCCTGGAGCATCAGCGGTTCGGCCTGGCCGAATTTGTCCTGTTTCAAATAGAGCGCGGCCAGATTGTTAAGGCTTTCGCCCACGACTGGGGCCGCGGGTCCCAGGTTTTTTTCCCGGATAGCCAGCGCGCGCTGGCAGAGCTGTTCGCTTTTGGGATACTGGTTCTGTTTCAGGTAAAGGCTGGCAAGATTGTTGAGGGTAGTGGCCAAATCCAGATGGTCTTTGCCGAGGGCCTTTTCCTGGATGTCCAGCGCGCGTTGGTAGAGGAACTCGGTTCCTTCGATTTGGTTCTGTCGCTGCTGGAGCTCGGCCAGATTGTTGTAAGTGGCGGCCAGACGCGGGTCGTCCGGCGGCAAGACCTTCTCCTGGATCGCGAGGACCTTTTTGTAGAGCTGCCCGGCCTCGGAATACTTTTGCTGATCCTGATAGAGACTTGCCAGATTGCTCAGGCAGGTTGCCAGGTCCGGGTCATCTTCGCCGCGCCGCCGCTCCAGGACGGACTTGGCCTGCAGATAAAGCTCTTCCGCCTTGGAGAGGTCGCCCAGTTGCTGGTAAACAGCCGCTAGATTATTCAGGCCCCGGCCCACGTCGGCGTTGTCCGCGCCTAATCGTTTGGACCAGAGCGCCACTGCTTTTTCCAGAAGTGGTAATGCTTCTCTAGATTTCCCATCATGAATCAGCGCGACACTGGCTTCGTTCAGGGTGTCCGGATTCTCGGGGTCGAGTGACAGCGCGCGTTGGAACCAACCGACGGCGTTGCTGTACTGACCGGCAAAAAGTTCGGTCCGGCCTCGCGCGCTATAAATGCGCGTTCGGTCCTCTGGCCGGCTGGCTTTCTCGGCCTGTTCGAGGAGTACCCGCGCGTCATCCGGACGATTCTCGGCCATCGCCTTTAGAGCCAGTGCGTAAGCATCGGCGTCCGGTGGAATTTGTGCTGCGAGCTCGCGAGCGTGGGCGGACGGGGTTGGTGTCTGCAAGGCGCGGTGCACCTCGGTGCTCAAATAACTGAGCGTCCGGGTCTGTTCTCGAAGGGCGTCTTCCAGAGCCGTGAGCCTTTTTTCCACGCTGACGGGTGCCCAGGGACTGAGCCACCACCAAAGGACCAGAACAAACACGGCGACGCCCCCGCCAGCTTTGACGCTGAAGGTGCCAAGCTGCGACTTGAACGGTTTGATCACTATTCCGATGTCGCCGGTGAGGAAGAAGGCGAACAATCCTGCAAGCAAAGCCGAGGCCACGGCCAGCATCCGTTGTTTGAATTCAGGCAATTCCTTCGGAGCGAAAGCAAACACACACACGAAGAAAACGAACAGCAGGAAGCCAAAGACCCACGTTCCCAGTGACCGGCTTTGGGCGGTGGTGAGAGTCAGGAGACTGGGTTTGGCCCTTTTCGTCATGGTAGATTTCGATTGGTATTAAATGACGTTTCAAGCGGGTCGGTCAACGGTTATTTCAAGGCCGGAGGCCACTCGGGAGTAACCGACGGCTACTGTTAAGCGGCTGTTTTTTTCGGTCCGCTTCGGCGAGGTGTTTGACGTGGCGCAGGACACGGCGATGGATGGCATGGATGATCTGGTCGGACCAAATCTGCCAATAACTGACCGGCCACATGGTGTGGTGATACCAGGTCGTCCCTTCGAGCCGGGTCCGGCCGCCAGGCAGCGGGGTGAGCTGGAATTGCCCCTGTTCGGAAACCAGGAATCCATGCAGATGCGGCGGATGGATTTCGCGATAGGGCGTCCACTCATCGAGGGGCGCGGGGTTGCTCGTGACGGAGAATTTTAGCAGTCGCGGCTCGTCCCAGACTTCGATGGGCTCGATGAAGGGGCCGGTTGAAAAGATGCAATTCCGCACCGCCCCAGGGCCGTGCCCCTGGATTTCCGCGCGGATGGGATAGGCGATGCCGAGTTTGAAAAGAAACTCCGTTGGCGGGGCGAGTTCGGTGAACTCGACGACGTGCTGCCAGACCGTCTCGACCGGAGCGTTCACGTCGATGGCGGTCACGACTTTCAACAAAGGCGCGGGACCAGGACGCAGCGCTTCGGAAGCGAACATGAGCGGCAACGCCAGGAGCGGTATGCAAAAGACTTGCTTTGGAATGAGCGGCCGGCGACTGACCTGGACCGCATGGCCGGCGAGCGCCCCGACCAACGCGAGCGCAAGAGCGAGCGGAGCGGCCATCAGGAGGCAAATGGCGCCTTCAAAGGCCAGCACCAGGAAGGTTGCTCCGGCAATGGCCACGGAAACGACGGCGACCATCAGGCTTTCGCCCAGGCGCCGCGGTTGTCCCAGGCCGTGGATGACGGCTGAAAAGAAGCCCATGGAGAAGGGCACCCCGACAAACAGGCCCCAGCCGTATTCGTGCAGTACCATGGTGCTGAACAGGGCGGCAGCGAAGGCGAGCAGCACACTGGTCCCGACCGCCAGCGCCGCGCTGCCAAAAATGGATTTCGGGACCCACGACGCACGTTGGCTTGGTTCATCCGAATCAGCCTCGCGCTCAGGGACGATTGCCAGCGCAACAAAGAGGAACCACTTCAGAATGGGCACGACAAAAAGGACGGCCAGCCACGACGGAAGCCGGGCTGAACGCAGCCGCTTGATGCACAGCATGACGCCAGCCCAGAGGAACGGCAGTGAAACCAGACACAGCACGAGGAATTCTCTCGGGCTTTGGGCCGGTGAGAGGTTCTGAATCCTGGGAAAGGGCTGATCGAAATACGAGAAAACGGACCATGGGCGGTCAAAAAGCCAGCCGAGCACCACGCGGTCCAGGTTGTATTTCAAAGCGAACAATAACGCCGCCCAAATCACGAAGGGTGCGCGTGAAATCGTGCCGGTCGAGCGGCAAAGGTCGTTGAATTTCAGTCTCATGGGGGGAGAGCTACTCAATTTCCATTATTTCTGTCATGTCAGAAATTACATAATTATGCACGGCTTGTCAAATGGGATTGGCATGGTGCGGGTCTAGGGGCACGGTGGACGAATTGGAACAGGCACGGGGCTGTAGTTCAGGTGGAACTAAATGACACTTAATCCCAGTATTATGGTGCAGACCTATTGATGCTAAGAACTGACCCAAAACTGGCCCCCTGCTTTTTAATGACCTCTGCTTTTGAGTACAAATCTGAAATCAGCGGGTGGGCTTCCTCTTGGTTTTCTGAGGAGGCGAGAAAGGATGGGGCTGTGTTCATCGAGGCTGAGGTGCAACTGCGCTGGAAGGAATTGGTTGCCAAAGCTTGAGGCGAAGCTCGACGCCTCCGCTGAACCGGCCGAGGGGGAAGAGGAAGCGGCGCTTCCGAACGCGCTGCCCCGCGCTTAGCGTTAAACGCGAGCCGGCGCGTGCGGACGGCAACTGAGGGCCGGAGTTGCTGAGTGTGCCGTTTGGCGTATCGCCTCACAAATTTTACCCTATATGCCATTCCTCTCCCCGCCGCTTCTCTGACGAGGCCTCATTTTGGGAGGACCGAAAAACGTTGTCCGGAGGGCTAATGTGTGGTTTGATGTCGGCACCTCTCGGGACGTTGGCACTCCGACGGATATGGGTGACATGCGAATATACAAGAGCAACGACTTAGTGGGCTTTCACGTTGATCCGGCAGCGCCGGAAAAGGCGTGGCAGGACCTGCGGGTGAAGTGTCCTGCTCTGTCTGAATGGGGAGTGACAACGCTGCGCAAGGGCGGGCTCGATGGGCCTGCGCAGGGCCTCGACGGGTTTGTGCAGAGCATCATTCTTGAACCGCTTTACATCTGCAAGGATCACCGGAACCTTCACAGTAACTTTTATTCTAAGAAGTTTGTTGAGACTACTTCGGTCTGCAGCAGGCTGCATTTCTTCAACCAGGAGAAGCTGCAACCAAAAGACTTGCTGGCGGATGAGGAGAAGTTTCGGAAGAATTATCTGGGGTTTTCTGTCGTGCGGCCGGTTAAGGAGGCGTGTCTCGGTCGGACCGTCATTGATCCGTGGAAGATCGGGAGGGGAATTGATAACGAATACTATTTGCTGCGCACGCGATTCAGGGCGCAGGTCAACGGCGCGATTTTGGATGCCGAGGGCTATCCGTGGACGTCGCAGGATGGGGATGCAACGCTGTGTGCTCATTCGGCGCTGTGGGGTGTGTGCCGCTATCTGTCGCAGAGGTATCCGCAGTATCGGGAGCTCTACCCGTTCGATTTCATCCGAATGACTGAGAGCAGCGAGGGAAGAGCAGTGCCTTACCGGGGCATGACGTACACCGACTATTGCAGGATTCTGGGAGAGTTCGGGACATTTCCGGTTGTGAGGGTCGTGCAGAAGGCGAATGCGACGCTGGCTGCGCCGAGCTTGGACGCCGGTGCATTTCAAGATTTATATTCATACGTGGAGTCAGGTTTTCCGGTGCTCGCCAGTTTGCGCCTTCCTGGGAATGGCCACGTGATCAGCTTGGTTGGTCACACGATGGATCTCGACAAGCCCGTGGGTGGGACTGTTGAGTTTGTAGATAGTTCGCATTTCCTGAAACAGTTCGTGGTCGTGGATGACAATTACTTTCCATACCAGACGCTGGGCTATGAAGGGGACCTTGAGAATTACGCGGTTGCCTACAATAGACATGGGTTCAGGGTCTCATTGAGCAGCGTCAGAACGATGACGTGTCCTCTGCCGGAAAAGGTGTTCGTGCCGGCTGAGGATGCTCGCGTTAAGGCCGAAGGGTATTGCAGGAAATTCTCGAGCAATCTCAAGCAGACCGGCTCGGCCCCGTTTGTTACCAGATTGTTTGTGACAAGTGGCGCCTCGTTCAAGAAGCGGAAGCTTGCGCAGGCCCGCCGCGGACCGGATGGAGCTGCCAGTGTGCCTGTGGGGCTTCATCTGCCTCACTTCGTGTGGGTGATGGAGGTCTCTCCGGTTGATCTGTTCAAGAAGGGTTTATGCACTTGCGAAATCGTGCTGGACGCAACAGCGGGTGCATTGGAAGAGGGTGTTATTTACGTCCGGATCGGGAACCAGGTGCATTTCGAACCCCACAAAGCAACGCATTGGGTGAATATTGATGATGCGCCAAAGCAGTATTCTCAGTACACGCACAATCTTGGCGAGAAAAATGCTGCGTGAGACGGGGGGGGCTGGCTAGTAGCACAGGGCTTCAAATTTGTCAAGGAAGGTGTTGACGAACCGCACTTTTAGTGCTAGAAACGCGCGAACTATGCTAAACTTCCCCCGGCGGGGTCAGCGAACTATGAAAAACAATCCCGACAAGATTATTTTGACGGTTAAGGAGTTGCTCTCTGAGGCTCAGACGTTAGATCTTGTGGAGGAAGAAACGGTGGGGGAAGAGCAGGAGGCGAAGCTGAAGGACGCCCGTGCGCGAAGAGACGAGGAGTGGAGTCTATTGGCCAACCAAGTGGTGGGCGGAGAGACGTGCATTTTCCCGGAACCAAAGGTTACTTGCCACGCGGTGGAGAACGACGCACCGGCGATCTCCGGCGAGGTGCTGCCGCCTTCGAACTGCTGTGGCGGGTCTAGCTCTTCTTAGAACGGAGGAAACTGAGGTAATCGAGGAGTTGTGCCTCCTCGGACCCGCTTAAATCCTGGCTGAACAGTGTGTCTCCTGCAAAGGTCTTTGGCCCGACATCTCTTTTTCCCGGCGCGATGTAGCCCGCGGTTTCCATGACGATCTGGAAGTCAAGGTCGTACAGGGAGGAGAGTTTGCCAAGGAATTGGGGGGACGGCTTCTGTATTTTATCGTTCTCCAATTGGCTTAAATAGGGATTGGAAATCCCTGTGGCGGCTTCAACCTCGCGCAGGGAGAGCTTTTTCAGTTTCCGCGCTGCCTGTAATTCCTGGCCCAAAGTTCTCATAGTCAGAATTTCCCACGTTTTGCAAAGGAAAGCAAGCGTTTTATACGCAATTTAATCATATGCTTGACATATTTAGCGATGCATGATACGCTTAGTTGAAAGCTGGTAATAACGCCAGCCGCAGAACGACAAAATTATGAACGAGATTGAACTGTTCGTGCATTCGACGAAGGATGCTGAGCCGACCATGGTAAAGGTCGGCACTGATGCTTCCGTCGAGGAACTCCTAAAGAAAATCTATGAGGCCGGGTTGTGTGATGGGCCTTCGGAGGAACTCCATATCTTTGCTGAGGAAGAAGGGGAACCTTGCAAGCGGGAAGACACCATTGAGCATTGTGGGCTGAAACACCGTCACCACGTCCACTGCCACAAGTGCCACCGCGTTCGTGTCGAGGTGAACTATAACGGGGTCGAGAAAGACGAAGCGTTTCCGCCATCGACAAAGGTTAAGCGGGTGCTGAAATGGGCGGTGGACGCGTTCGGGTTGAAGGGCGCGGACGCTGAGAGCAAAGTATTGCGACTGGCTGACCCCCCGCAGACCGAGTTGCTGGGCGACCAGCATATCGGGTCGTTCGTTCAGTCACCAAAATGCGAGCTCAAGCTGTGTCTTGTCCCGCGAGTGCGCTTCCAAGGATGAAACCGAACGAAAGCCTGCTCAAGGCACACATGGAAGGCGCTCCGTTTCTTGCCGGCGCTGATGCGGGCAAATGGGGCCTGCATGGCACGCTTGAAACGGTGGACCTGAGCCATCCGGTGTTTTGGGTCCGCGGGGACAAGCGATTCGTTCCTGACGAGCGCGTGTATCTGCGATTCGATACCACCGGCTACTCGCAGGAGGCGCCAACGGCTGGCCCGTGGGATGCGGCCGGTAATTGTAGGCTCCCGGTGCCGCGATGGCCGCGGGGGGATGGCATTTCGGTTGTGTTCAATCCAGCCTGGAAGCAGGACGCGCTATACTCTCCCTGCGACAGGATGGCCATGCAGGGGCATGACACCTGGAGAGGCATGTGCCCGCAGTGGTGGTGGCAACCGACCTTCACAATCGTGAGGTATTTGGAGTTCGTTTATGCGTGCGTGAATCCGGCTGAACATGAAAACTAATCTGAGGATATCATTGCTCCTCTGGCGGAAGCTGATGGCGGAGCTCAAGCGGCGCGGAGCCGGTGTCAGGGAGAGCGGGGCGTTCCTGCTCGGAAATGTGGGCGGCTGCAAGATCAAGCATTTCATCCCTTACGATGATCTGGACCCCACTGCTCTGGACACGGGCATCATTTCGTTTCAAGGTGAGTGCTTCGTGCCGCTCTGGAATTACTGCCAGCGGCATAAGATGCAGGTTTTGGCGGATGTCCACACGCATGGCGGGAAGTGGACGGGCCAGAGCGTGACGGACCAGACCAACCCTATGATTGAGACGCCGGGACATGTCGCGCTGATCGTGCCGAACTTTGCCAAGGGAAACCGGGCGTCGCTAAAGGGCGTCGGCGTGTACGAGTATCTTGGCGATCACGAATGGCGTACCTATAGCGCGAAGTCTGGCAGGGTGAAACTACCCGTTTTATGAAAGAGCAAGCGCCGAGTGAGGACAGCTTTTGCCGGTTATCGCGGGCAATCATTGAGAGGCACCGATGCACGTATGCGGAGGCCCTCGGGATTCTGGAAGGGCTCCGTTTGAACTTGGTGTGTGATGAAAAAATCCGCACCTCGGTTGCTTTGCAGGCGGCCCTGCTAACAGCGGTCAACGTGGGCAAGCGGAGTTTTTTGGGCGGTGTCTCGGTTTCGATGCCGTCTGAAGTGCCCTGCCTTCTGCCGTGGCCGGCTGCGGGGTCTTTGAATGGCTTGGCGGTGGAAGTCGGTGCGACGATGGCGAAGCCGCCGTTCTCACCTGCGGCGCACACTCTTTATTTTGGAGGGGCAAGCAGCCCGGTGGAGGATGGCCTCACGGTTCTATGCAGCGGATGGCGGGGCGGGGTTGCGCCAGCGGAGCAGGCGGTTTCGGTGGACAGTCCACAAGACTTCGCCCTAGGCGGGGTGCTGGCCGGTGCGCTGGGCGTGGCGAAAGGGTTCTTGCGTGTGACGGGGTTGAGCAGCCGATTTGTTGAGGGGCCGCAAGGCGTTTCCCTGTGGCGGCCAGATTTGGACTGGCTGAGTGCGGAAGCCGCTGGGCCACGGTTGGAACTGCTGCCCTTGAAGTTGTGGCTTCTCGGGCTGGGCCACTTGGGTCAGGCCTACCTTTGGAACCTGGGTTTGCTGCCATATCCGCGCTCCAGACCAGCGACGGTGTTCTTACAGGATTTCGACCGGGTGGTCGCGGCGAACTGGAATGCAGGTCTGCTTTGTGGCGAGGGGTCTCCCGGCCAATACAAGACGCGGTTGTGCGGTAGTTGGCTGGAGGCCAGGGGATTCGGAACCCGGATTGTTGAGAGGCCGTTTGACGAACTGACGAAAAGGAGCGGGGAAGAACCGTTCATCGCGCTTTGCGGCTTCGACAACGTGAAATCGAGAAGCCTGCTTGAAGGGGCCGGTTTCGATTTGGTTGTGGAGTGCGGGCTAGGCGGGACCACGGAAAACTTTGATGATGTTGTGCTGCACACGTTCCCTGGGTCTTCTCAAAAAGCCAGTGAGATTTGGGGTGAGGGTGCTGGTGGTACCGGCCCGGCTCGCGGGGGTGCCCTGGCAAAGGCGTTCGGAGATTTGGAGGATTGTGGAATCCTCCTAGCGACCCTGGAGGGCAAAGCTATCTCCTCCTCTTTCGTCGGGGCTTATGCAGGGGCGCTGGTCGTCGGGGAACTTCTCCGAGGGCTCCACGCTGGGGTGCGATGCGAACTGATCAAGGCACATCTACGGGGTAACGACCCGCATGGGGTCGTGCTTTTAGAGGAGGTTTACCAGAATCGGTTCGCGAGGTCCGGGTACATTGAAATCCAATAATCTTTTACCGTGGCCGGAAAACGGGCGAAGGGAAGTCTGCCTTGGCGAAAAAGCTCTCCAAGTCGTTCTGGCTAGCTCATCGTTCGTGCCTTCAGGCGTGTGGAGGGGTCGCTCATGCCCGCGAACTGGAATCATTCACCTCCCTTCCGAACGATGACCAGGCACCCGAACTCCATTCAGCGGTTTTCGGTGAACAGCACGAAGCCCTTTGCCTTGGCCCAATCAATCATCTCACACGTTGCACAAGCGATACTTGTACAGTTCGGTGCGTCGTATCGAAGGCGGGAGTGGATTTGTGCGGTTGGTGAAGGGATGAAGTGACGCCGCTCAGGATTTGGGGCCTAATTGCTGTCGTTTGCAGGGGGTCGCTCATGGGACGTGTCTGCTGTGGTTTAACGTAAAAGATTCCTGTTGCCCTCGAAAATAACTATGGCATAACTATGCTATAGTTATTTGAAAAAGAATGCCCCGGTCGAAAAACAAAATAGCAACCGAGCAGATCACGATCTCCACAAACGCCATGCTTTGTGCCGATCTGGACAAGGTTGTGCTGACCGGGTACTACGGAAATAATCGTGCCGAGGCCGCGGAACGTTTAATCACCGAGGCGGTGCGACATTTGATCCGTGAGGGCACAATTGTGAAGAAAGGCGGGGTGACCGAATTGTGAGAGGAGTGTTAAAAGTGCCTCCGAGCTGGAGTGCTGGAACAAGGTGGATAAGTTTCCAACAACTTTCCATTGGCAGATGCGTGAACTCAACCCTAACTGGAGGAGCATTATGATACCGCAAGCCATAGCAAATACCGGTCCTTACGCGGCGCTTTGGAGCGAGCTAAAGTCGATGCGACACGCGCTGGAACGGGCAATGAAAGCAACTGCGAGGGGCGATCTCGCCGAACTGGACCAGGCCAGACTCCGCTCCCTGATCGATTTCCTCCGTGCTGAACTGGACCCAAAGCCGACAGAGCAGGGCGAGTTTTTGTCGCTCGCTTCGGCCGAGCCCCGATATTCTTTGGATGTTGATTTACGTCAACTGCTGAAGGGCCTCCCGGTTTTTGAACAGTGGCACCGGGCTGGAAAGCTTGGGTTCAAGGAAAAGACGCTCAAGCTCATCACTGCCCTGGAGGAGTACCTCGGGAAGCTCTTGGGGAATCTATTTCCCAGCAACCCCCCCGAGGATGAGTTCAAAATCCTTCACGCGGTTCTCTCAGAACTGCTGGTCCGCACCGAAACTGCTTTGCTAAGTTAGGAGCCGCTGCTAAGGTCTGGCGATGGGTTCTGACCCTGAATCGTTGGTATTCTCAAAGTCGCTTGCTCTAGTTCAAAAGACCAAGAAACGCGTAGTGCAAGTTGACGGTGGCGAATTCCCTACGCCTTCCTCCGAGCAGGCGCGAACTCTCTTGTTGGCGGCGTTAACTGCGCTCGGGAATCCGGCCTTTTGGCCGCCAATGAATCCAGAGGCCCTGTATAGTTCTCTGATTCAAATTCAGACCTTAGTCGAAGAGATCGAGGCATCAAACAATGCGCATATTGCTTGGCCGTTGGTCAGTTGTTGCGATCACATCTGGAAACAGTTCTTTCCCTCAGGCGAGGCTCAGATTTTCTACTCAGTGATGACTGAGCACAATTACGGAATCGGCTCATTCTCCTTTCGGTTGAAACGGTTGATCGAAAAGGTTTTGCCCCCATCTGAGGTCGAAAAGATTTTGAAGGGCCAAAATCTGTATTGCCTGCAGCTCGCCTCGCTGGAGGATGAGAACTTGCCACTTTATGCCAATATCGGCCACGAATTTGGGCACGCGTTGTACCGGTCTCGTAAGGAGGCGATCCTCAAATTGCTGGCAAGTGAATGTGATGGCGTGTACAAGCTGATTGTTTCCGAGTTGACCCGATTGGACCCCGCCCTGGTGCAGAAGCGGAAGACCAAGACCGCATTGATTATCAGAGGCATCGCGACCGAATTGTTTTGCGATCTGATTGGATTCCTGATTTCGGGCCCGGCGTTCCTGCTGTCCTTGCACGAAATGGCGTGGGGAGTTGACCAAGGCACTTGGCGGGCAGGCCTTACCCCGACTGCGGCGAGCATCCATGCTTACCCCAGCTATCATTTTCGATTTCATTGTTTGAGGAAGCGCGAGAGGACAGCGTCGTTTGAGGCAGAGGCGAATAGGGTGTTCAAGGCGCTGGAAAAAGGCGACCTTTGTGAAATGTCCTCGTATTTGTCAACAATCACCGCTGACCACTCGGCGGATCGGGTCGAGGTTTCGGCGTTTTCTGATCCGGATAACGACCGATTGGCAGTGGAGTCAGCCATTACGAAGCATTTGGGCCAACTGAAAGTGGCCTTGGAGGGGTTTGTCGCGCGTTGTTGGAACGAATTCCTGACGAGCAACATGAAGGACAAGGAATTCCCACCAGTTTCGACTGAGGACGTGTTTCAGCTTCTTCGCCGGTTGGAAAAAGATATTCTCCCAAACATCATTCCGAATAATACTTTGCTGGGCGTTCCAGCTTCCTTTTCGGCGATACTGAACGCCTCCGCCATCTACCGAGTTCATGTTCTCTCAACGAGCGACAACACTTCTGGTCCCGATGAAATTTACCGGGACATCCAGAAAGTGGAGCGGCTCACCGCCAAGGCCTTGGAGGTATCGTATATTCAGGGTGAGTTCAAAAGGTGGGAGGCTGATCACTAGCCATGAGCGTTCTCAGCAAAGAAGCCCTTGAGGAGCTAATCGCGCAGACCGATTACAGCAAAAAGTTGATTATTACCCCGCTGCTGTCGCTGTCTCAGATAGGCCCAGCCTCTATCGACATCCGGTTGGGTTCCTCAATCGTAATTCCTCGCCGAACCTTCGTTAGTAGCCATGATGTTACGAGCCCGATACAGGCCCAACAGGTAGAGAAAAGAGTTTATGATCGATGCAGGCTAAAGTACCACTCCGAAATTTGTGCTGCATCCGAATCAACTCATTCTGGCCGTCACGCTCGAATACGTTTCGCTGCCGCTCAAGGTTTTTTGCCAAGTGGCGAGCCGATCTTCATGGGGGAGGCTGGGGTTGGTGGTGGCGACAGCATCTGTAGTGCAGCCCGGGTTTAAGGGATGCTTGACTCTGGAACTTGCAAACTTGAGCGACAGCCCGATCACTTTATATCCGGGGTTACTTGTGGGTCAGCTGATCTTTTATGAGGTGAAAACTGGCGAGAGGGACGCAACTCCGTACACAGGTCGGTACGATTGCCCTACAGAGGCGGGCCTTCCGCAGTTTTTCGCCAAGGAGCTAGATGAGGAAATGAAGTTCTGGGGGCGCCGGCCTTAAACGCAGGTCTGTCGCTGTCGCTGGACGAGGGAGACGGATGATGGATGGTGGTCGGATTCCGATCGGGGGTCAATCGGGGGTCAGAACAAAGTTTCTTCACAGTTGGACGTGTCAGCGGTCAGTCAAAACCAGCCACAACGGGTCGAATGAAAACCAGCCACTTTGAGGGGAGCATTGCGTATGGGGCAGCCTGTGCTGCTCTTGGGCGCAATGAACGAACTCAACGTGAACTTGC